>NZ_LR134508.1:600000-1200000 GCF_900638335.1 Campylobacter lari | reverse complement strand
GGAAATACTGGCATAGCTTTAGCAATGATTTGCGCAAGCTTAAAGCTTAAACTTATCATAGCTATGCCTGAGTCTATGAGTATTGAGCGTAGAAAAATGATGAGTTTTTTTGGTGCAAAGCTAGAGCTTACTCAAACAAGCAAGGGTATGCAAGGAGCACTTGATAGAGCTAATGAGCTTTTGAGTGAAATTCCAAATTCGTTTATGGTAAGTCAATTTGAAAATATCAACAACAAAAACGCACATAGAAAAAATACTGCTTTAGAAATTTTAAAAGCTTTGCCTGACCTTGATATTTTTTTAGCAGGTTTTGGCACAGGTGGGACTATAAGTGGGGTAGGAGAAATTTTAAAAGAACACAATCCTAATATCAAAATCATAGCTTTAGAACCTGCAGCCTCACCACTTTTGAGTCAAAATACCGCTGCAAGTCATAAAATTCAAGGTATAGGTGCAAATTTTATTCCTAAAATTTTAAATCAAAAAATTATAGATGAGATAGTTTGTGTAAGTAATGAAGATGCTATAAATACAGCCTTAGAGCTTGGTAAAAACGGCATAATGGCAGGAATTTCAAGTGGTGCAAATATATATATGGCTAGAAAAATCGCTTTAGAAAATCCCGATAAAAAAGTCTTAACTATGTTAAATGATACAGCAGAGCGATATTTATCAACTGATTTATTTGCAAATTTATAATTTGGAGTATGTATGAGTTACAATAATGAGCATTTTGATTTAGATCTTGAAAGGGCGATTTTAAGTTCTTGTATATTCAGTGAGGATTCTTTTTTTAGTATTTCTTCAGATATTGAGATTAATGATTTTTCACTCAAAGCTCATCAAGATATTTACAAAGCGATTTTAGCTTGTGTGAATGCAGGCGAGCCTATAAGTGCAAGTTTTATAAGAAAACATAAAAAAGTAGATGAGCAAATTTTAGCTGAAGTTTTAGCCACTACCTCCATAGCAGATGTGAGCAAATACGCTTATGAACTAAGGGAAAAGTCCATTAGACGCCAACTTTTAAATTTTGCTTATACTATACCTACAAGGGTAAATGAAGATAAAAGCATTTCTCAAATTTCAGATGAAATAGGCAAAGAGATTTTTAATCTTACCAACCGTGTAAATAGTAATAGTATTAAGGATATGACTATGGTGATGTCTGAACTTATGGATGAGTTTAAAAAGCAAAAAGAAGCAGAAAACAAAGATATTTTGGGACTTGATACAGGTTTTAGTGAGCTTAATAAAATGACAAAAGGCTTTAAACCTGGTGATCTTGTAATCATCGCAGCACGCCCTGGTATGGGAAAAACTACGATTTGTTTAAATTTTATAGAAAAAACACTAAGGCAAAATAAAGGCGTTGTGATGTTTTCACTAGAAATGCCTGCTACACAAATCATGCAAAGATTAATCAGCGCAAAAACCTCTATTCCTTTGCAAAAAATTCTAATCGCAGATTTAAATGATGATGAGTGGAGTAGGGTGGGTGATGCTTGTAATGAATATGCACAACAAAATCTTTATATTTACGATAGCGGTTATGCTAGCATAGCAGATATTCGTTCAATTTTACGCAAAATCAAAGCCCAAGATGAGAGTATTGAACTTTGCGTAGTTGACTACATCGGTCTTATGATGAGTAATTCAGCTTTTAATGATAGGCATTTGCAAGTGAGTGAAATTTCAAGAGGTTTAAAACTTTTAGCAAGAGAATTAAATATGCCTGTGGTCGCTTTATCTCAGCTTAATCGTTCATTGGAAAGTAGAGCAAATAAGCGTCCTATGCTTAGTGATTTAAGAGAAAGTGGTGCTATAGAACAAGATGCAGATACCATTTTGTTTGTATATAGAGATGAGGTTTATAGAGAGCAAGAAGAAAAAGAAAGAGAAAATAAAGCAAAAAATGAAGGCAAAACTTATGAGAGAAAATTTATGCCAAATCCTATGCAAGAAAAGGCTGAGCTTATTATAGGTAAAAATAGAAATGGTCCTGTAGGGCATGTGGATTTGCTCTTCTTAAAAGAAAAATCTTGCTTTATTGAAGCTCCAAAAGAAGATTTTGTGGTTACAAACTTTGAAGGTTAATTCAAAGGGTAACCATAATTTTTATGCATAAAAAGCTCTAAATCCTTAAAATCAATTTTTCCCATTAATTCTTCCACAAGTTGCTTATATACTATTTTTCCGTCTTTGACTACAAAGGCTGCTCTTGCTAATAATCCTGCAAATACACTATCGCCTATTAAAACTCCATAGTTAATACCAAAATCTTTAAAAGCAAAATCACTTGCTACAATAATATCATCAACTCCTTCGGTAGCGCAAAAACGATCCATAGCAAAAGGTAAATCCATGCTAATGGTGATAACCTCAATATTTTTCATTGAAGTTAGTCTTTTGTTGGTTTCTTTGGCTTGCTTTGAGCATACTTGAGTATCTAAACTAGGAAAGGTTAGTAAAATTTGAGTTTTTCCAGGGGGTGCTATTTCTACTGGGGCGAGATTTTTAGTTCTTAGAGTTATTCTTGGAGCATTATCACCAACTTCTAGCTGATCTCCTATGAGTTCTATTTCTTGGTTTTTATATGTGATGCTTGCCATAATTTTCCTTTTTTATAATAAAATCATTTTTGCTAAAAGTAAAAAACTAAAAAATCCCAAACCATCGGTAATTGCAGTAATTACTACACTTGAGCCTACTGCTGGATCAATTTTAAATTTTTTCAATGTTAAAGGTACAAAAGATCCTACAAAGCCTGCTAAAGCTAGATTAATTAACATTGATAATGCTATAACAAGCCCCAAAAGAGCTGTTTTAAACCATATAAAAGCTATGATACTCATAATACTAGCAAATATAAGCCCATTAAGTAAAGAAATTCCACTCTCTCTTAATATAACTTTTTTAGCGTCTTTAAATTCTACTTCATTGAGTGAAAGTTTTCTAACTGTTACTGCTAAAGCCTGTGATCCTGTATTGCCTCCCATAGAAGCTACGATAGGCATAAGTACTGCTAAGGCTACAAGTTGTTCTATTTCGCCTGAAAAAAGGCTAATGATATTAGCTGAGATTAATGAAGTAGTAAGGTTGATCATAAGCCAAAAAGCTCTTGCTTTGGCTGCTTTAAAAGCACTTTCTTCTTCAGCATCCTCATCAACTCCGGCTAAGTTGTAAATTTGCTCTGTTGCATTTTCTTGGATTAAATCATGAATATCATCATAAGTAATTCTACCTAAAAGCACTCCATCATCACTTACAACCGCTAAAACACTCAAATCATAATCTTCTACTATATCGATAGCCTTTTGTATATCTTCATGATCTTTAATGCTATAGCATTTATATTTTTCATTATCATTTTTTATAATATCTGCAAAACTTAGTTTAAAATCCCAAATCAAAAGATCGCTTAAGTTGATAGCATTGCAAAGCTTTCCTTGATTATCTATGATATAAACTTGAAAAATTTGATCCACTTGTCCTGAGTGTTTTAAAATTCTATATCTTTTAATAGCCTTTTCTATACTCTCATCAATAGAAGCTGTGAAAATTTCTGTTTGCATATAAGCACCAGCTGTATTTTCATCATAGTTTTTAAGGCGTAAAATTTCTTCTTTATCTTCTGAACTTAAGCGGTTTAAAATAGCTAAGGTTTTTTGTAGATTTAGTTCTTCAAAACGCTTAATCAAGTCAGTTGCATCATCACTTTCAAGCTCTTCTACCGCTTTTGCGATCTTTATAATGCTTAGGTGTTCTAAAATATCTTCTAATATATGTTCAGGCGTTATAGTAGCTACATTTGCAAGTGTGTAAGTATCAAAAGATTTAAGAGTTTGCAAATAAAGCTCTTCGTTGTATCTTTTGATAGTTTTTAAAGCTTCATTAATTTCATAGGTGCTTTGATCTTTGGGAATATTTTTTAAAAGTTCTTGTGCTTCTAAAAAATCATTCATCATCTCAAAGCTCCATAGAATTTTCTATATTTTGTTCTTTTGGTGGATTTTTATAGTTTTCATCAATGCTTTGCAAGCGGTTTTCATACTCTTTTGCCATTTTTAAAAATTCTTCTTTGTTTTTACCACTTAGGCTTGATTTTGGAATTTTCACTATGGTTTCAGGATTAATTGCTTTGTTATTTAGGTAAAGTCCAAAATGTAAATGTGGCCCAGTGCTCATACCAGTAGAGCCTACATAAGCAATCACTTGACCTTGTTTAACTTTTTGACCACGTTTGATTTTTGCAAAACGACTAAGATGAGCATATAAAGTCATATAACCTGATACGTGTTTTACTTGCACAACTTTGCCATAACCACCTTTTGTCCCAACAAAACTAATCGTTCCATCTCCTGCACTCTTAACTGGAGTACCCGTTGGAGCTGCATAGTCGATACCTAAGTGAGCTCTATAGCGTTTTAAGATAGGATGATATCTTGCTCTAGTAAAGCGATCTGAAATTCTTGTGTATTTAACAGGTTTGGTTAAAAAGAAATTTTCAAGTTCTTTTCCCTGAGCATTATAATAAGAATCTTTATATAAAAACACAGAATATTCTTTACCTCTAATGTTAGCTAAAGCTGCTTGGATGTTAATGTCGCCAAAAAGTCTTCCTAGTCTTCTTTTTTGCTCATAAATTAATACTACGCTATCGCCTTTTCTGACATTTTTAAAATTAACACTATTTTTAAAAGCTCTCACCATAGCTCTTGCTAAGGTTACACTACCACTTTCATCATAAACATCTTGATAAGCTGAGTTGTTAATAGCTACGCGAATGGTTCTTTTTTCTTTAGTGTAAGAAATAGGGGTAAAACTCAATACGAATTTGTTTTCATTATTTTTGTAAATATGAATTTGTAAATCATCACTAATTGGGATTAAAACTTGCTCAAGTTCACCTTGCTCATCTTTTAGCATTTGGTATTTAATGCCACTTGCAATTTCTGCGCTTAGTTCTTTATCTTCGGTGTCAAGATTATAATATAAATTAAGTGGTATAGAATGATCTTGTAAAAAATCAAGTAAAGTTTTGCCATTTTCCCAAGAAAGTTCTTCAACACTTGAAATAGCAAAAAGTTTTATGGATATAAGTAAAGATATGAAAATTTTTTTCATGATAATCTAAAGCCTTCTAAAATTTAAACATAAATTTGTATTTTACTTAATTTTTCTTACAATTTTGTAAGGAAAAAACAATATAATTTATTTTTTACACTTTTTAAGGAGTATAAATTGTCAAGAATTATCTTAGTGCTTTGTTGTTTTTTAGCATTTTTACAAGCTAAAAATTTTGATTTAATACAAACAAAACTTGAAAAAGTAGATGATATTTATGGTTATATAAAAGATGATCCTAGGATTTTATTGCACTCAAGTGGTATAGTTGTACATGAAATTGATACACAAAAATCTATCATTGCAAGAGCTAGTGTGATAGGGCGCGAAAATGGTTTGGTTAAATTACAATTTAAAGTTTTTGATATGCTAGCCCAAGATGCTATGCCTTTACCAAATGTATTGCCACAAGTAGGCGATAAAATAGTTTTGAATTATTTATACGATAGAGCTTTGATTATAGCACCTGATAAAAGTGTGTATGATTTTATCGCACAAAAATTAAATGGAATTTATTTTTTACACCCTGATTTATTTGGTGCTCATATGATACAAGAATACCGCCAAACTCCAAGAAGATCAGATTTTAGATCTTTTTGCTCAAAAAATGCCGTTGGACTTTTGGTGGTAGCTTTGGAAAAGAAAGCTGAGATAGTTGATTGTCAAGATTTTGGTAAGATTGAAGAATTTAACATACCTCAAGCTCAAAGTTTGCAAATCCCATTTTATTCAAGAATTACGGGTTATAAAAGCGATATTTTTAGCTTAAATGATGAAGCAATTGGAAATTATTATGTATATTATGAAAAACTAATTAGCTTAACTAGAGAAAAATAATGCAAGAAATTCATCAAAAATTCTTTCAAGAACTTTTAGGGGTTGAAAATGCACATTTTGATCCTATCCATAAAAGAGCGTATAGCTATGATGCTACTAAAAAGCATTACTTACCCGATGGAGTGCTTTTCCCAAGAGATGAAAATGATATTAGTCAAATTCTAAAATATTGCAATGAAAATAAAATCATCGTTATTCCTAGGGGTTCAGGTAGCGGATTTACCGGTGGAAGCTTGGCTATTAATGGTGGAGTGGTGCTAAGCTTTGAAAAACATATGAATAAAATTTTAGAAATCGATCTTGAAAATTTAGTTGCAGTAGTGCAGCCTGGTGTGATAAATATGGCTTTACAAGAAAAAGTAAAAGAATATGGCTTATTTTATCCACCTGATCCTGCTAGTATGGAGTATTCTTCTTTAGGGGGAAATGTAAGCGAAAATGCAGGGGGTATGAGGGCTGCTAAGTATGGTATAACTAAAGATTATGTAATGGCCTTAAGAGCAGTTTTACCTAATGGAGAAATCATTAGAGCAGGTAAAAAAACCATAAAAGATGTAGCGGGTTATAATCTAGCTGGAATTTTAATAGCAAGTGAGGGATCTTTGGCTGTGCTTAGTGAGATTACTTTAAAACTAGTAGCTTTGCCAAAGTTTAAAAAGACAGCTATGGGGATTTTTAATAGTATTGATGAAGCGATGAATGCAGTTTATAAAACTTTAGCTAAAGGTGTAACTCCTGTATCTATGGAATTTTTAGATCAACTAAGCATACAAGCATTAGAGCAAAAATTCCAAAAAGGCTTGCCTATGGATGCGGGTGCGATTTTAATCGCTGATGTAGATGGTAATGTAGAAGAGGCTTTGGAAGCGGATTTAAAAATCTTGCAAGAAAGTTTTTATGAATCTGGTGTAAGAGAGTTTAAAATAGCAAAAGATGAGCAAGAAGCAGCTAATATTTGGTTTGCTAGAAGAAATTGCTCTCAAAGCATAGCAATGTATGGAAATTTAAAACTTAATGAAGATATTACAGTGCCACGTTCAAAACTACCTGAGCTTTTAAAAGGCATAGCTGAAATTTCTAAAAAATATGGCTTTAAAATCCCTTGTTTTGGTCATACTGGCGATGGGAATGTACATACTAATGTAATGGTAAGTGATAAAAACAATCCTGAATTAGTTAAAAAAGGTTATGAAGCTGTGGAAGAGGTGTTTAAGCTTACGGTCTCTTTAGGTGGGACTTTAAGTGGAGAGCATGGCATAGGCATTTCAAAAGCTCCTTTTATGAAGCTTGCTTTTAGTGAAGCTGAAATGAACTTAATGAGAAATATCAAAAAAGCATTTGATCCAAATAATATACTCAATCCTTTCAAAATGGGACTTTGATGAGTTTTAAAAACTTATTTAAAATTCTTTTAGCTTTAAGAGATAAAGAAATTTTAAATTATGCTGCGGCTTTGAGCTTTTATACCATCTTATCTTTAATACCACTTTTGTTTTTGTGTTTTTGGGTTTTTACCCAAATTCCAAGTTTTGAAATTTATCAAGAAAGAATTAAAAATTTAATTTTTACTTTTTTAATCCCAACTCAACAAGAATTAATCATACAGTATATCAATACATTTTTAAAAAACAGCGTAAATTTAGGACTTATAGGGCTTTTTGCTATGGCTTTGACTTCTTTGGCGTTTTTTTCAGGTTATGATTATGTGATTAATAAGCTTTTAGATGAAGATTCTAAAAGTCTTTGGCACAGTATAAGTTCTTATTGGACTTTAGCAACCTTAACCCCACTTGGGCTTGGAGTGAGTTTTTATATTTCAGGTTTTATACAAAAAACCTTAGACGATTTTAATATTGCTTTAAATTTTTTTGAGATTTTACCTTATGTGATTATATGGGCTTTGTTTTTTGTTTCTTATTCAAGTTCGGTAAGCAAAAAAGGTGATTTAAAAACTTTACTTATTAGTTCTTTTGGTGCTTCTGTAATTTGGTATATTTCTAAGATGATTTTTGTATATTATGCTGTATATAATAAAACTTATTTAAATGTATATGGTTCTTTTTCTGTAATATTATTTTTCTTTTTGTGGATTTACATTTCTTGGATTATTTATCTTTTGGGATTAAAGGCTTATTTGCTTTTAAATCAAGAAAATAAAGGGAATAAACCCAAGAGAAACTACAAAAAGAGCTAAGTATTTATTAAATATAGCGATTAAAGATAAAATTAAATAAATACAATAAAACACAAAAGGTATTGATAGATTAATCGCATGCATTTTAAACTCAAAAAAATGCATTAAATATAAATCTAATAAATTTCCATAAGAAAAAATATGCAAGATCAAAACCAAAGGATAAAATACTACAAAGGCTAAACTTAAAGGTATGGCTAAAAATTGCTGAAAACTAAGTAAAGGAAAAAAGTATAAGACAGGGATAATCATTGCTAAAAAAGTCCAGATATTTAGTAAAAAAACATGAGTAAAATTTGAAAATTGATCTTTAAAATGATTAAGATATAAATAAATATAAAAAACTCCTAAAATAGAAAATAAAAACCCAATGCTAAAAAGAAGTTTTGGAAAAATGCTAATGCAAAATGCTATACTTAAAAATAAAAATTTAAAACTGAGTATTTTAATATTTTTACTAAATAAATAAAAAGCAAAAAGACTCATTAATAAAGCTCTTGTATAAGAAGGGCTAAAGTCTATTAAAAATATATACAAAATTAAAAGCAAGAAAGCAAAAATGCTAATATCAAGTTTTAAACTTCTATAAGGAAAATATCGTTTATGAAAAAAAGCGTATAAAGGAGTAAAAATCAAAAAGCAAAAGCTCAATAACAAGCCCAAATGATACCCGCTAATAGCGATTAAATGTGCGATATTATAAAAATTTACATCATTTCTAAGCTCACTTGATACATTTTTGGCGAAAAATAAAGCTCCATAAAATTCTTTGATCTTTTCATTTTGATGTTGATTTAAAAAATACTTTATTAAGGTATTTTCTTTTTGTGTTTTGGTTTTGTTAAAATCATAACTTGGTGCATAAAAACTTTTGCTAAGATAATCTTTAAAGTTAATATTTTTAGTAATTATTCTAAGATTTATTACATCATTTTTACTTAAATTTAGATCTTTAAAACTAGTGGTGTAAAAAATAAAATCAGAATTTTTAAGTTTTAAAACTTGATATTTTTTACCTTTTTTATTAGTTTTTTCATAAGAAGATAAAATGATGTTATCTTTAAGTAATAAATGCTTACTAAGTTTAAAATTTTGATATTTTTTATACTCATAGATGAGATTTAAACTAAAAATCGCTAAAAAACATAATAATAAAATAAAAAATTCTCTATAAGTTTCTTTTATAGAGAATTTTAAACTCATTTTTTCTTAGAAAAGCGTGATAAATATAACCATATAATAAAAATTAAAGTGATTATAAAAGCAGGAGCTATATAAGGATAATTGGCAAATACTTCAAAAGTTTCTTTTAGGGTATTTCCAAAAATAAAACCAGCATAACCTAAAACAACAGCCCAAATTAAACTAGCTAAGGTATTAATGATAAAAAATCTTACAAAGCTAAATTTACAAAGACCTGCCGCTATAGGAATGATAGTTTTTACTCCATAGATAAATTTTTGCACCACTAAAAGCAAATCCCCGTATTTTTTGATTTTCATCATAGCAAGAGCGATTTTTCTTCTATGATTTTTAAAATAAGGCATTATGTCTTTTTTATAGTATTTTCCCAAGATAAACAACAAGGTTGAACCTATGGTATTAGCTAAAAAGGCTAAAAATATACATAAATGCAAATCAAGTTTAGTAGAACTTGCACAAAGTACTCCTGCAGCAAGTATAGCAACCATACCTCCACCAAAGGAATAAAAAAATAAAATTAAATAGCCATAAGTGCTTAGATTATCTATCATTTCTTGCATGAAAAACCTTATCTTGCAAAATCAATAGCTCTAAGTTCTCTGATGACATTGACTTTTATTTCACCAGGATATTGTACTTTTTCTTGAATTTCTTCAGCTATTTCTTTAGCTAAAAGCACAGATTCATCATCATTGACTAATTTTGCATTAACAATAACTCTAATCTCCCTACCAGCATTAATAGCATAAGCTTTTTTAACCCCTTCTTTGCTCTTTGCTATATCTTCAAGCTCACTCACTCTTTTTAAGAAGGCTTCTAAAACCTCACGTCTTGCACCAGGACGCGCAGCGCTTAGTGTATCTGCTGTACAAACTGCAGCTGATTCTATGCTAATAGCTTCTTCATGCCCATGATGAGCATAAATTGCATTAATCACAACAGGATGTTCTTTATATCTTTTGCAAAGTTCAGCTCCTAAATCTACGTGAGAACCTTCAAATTCATGCGTTAAAGCCTTGCCTATATCGTGTAAAATCCCAGCTCTTCTTGCTAGTTTTTCATCCCCGCCACACTCAGCTGCTATGATTCCAGCTAAATGTGCCACTTCTAAAGAATGCGCTAAAGCATTTTGGCCATAACTTGCTCTATATCTTAATTTTCCTATTAATTTAACAATTTCAGGATGGATATTATTAAGTCCTAAATCCATTACTATAGTTTGACCTTCTTCTAAGATATTATCTTCAAATTCTTTGCAAACTTTTTCATGAATTTCTTCTATTTTTGCAGGTTGTATTCTGCCATCTTCAACTAAAAGTTCAATCACTTTTGTAGCAATGGCGCGTCTATATAGATTAAAACAACTTACTATAATTGCCCCAGGCGTATCATCGATGATAATATCAACACCTAAAACCATCTCTAAGGTTTTAACATTTCTTCCTTCTTTACCTATAATACGACCTTTTAGCTCATCATTTTTGATATTTACTACATTGATTAATCTTTCAGCGGCAAATTCCCCTGCAAATCTTGAAGTAGCCTGCGCTAAAATAAAATTAGCCTTTCTTTTTGCTTCATTTCTAGCTTCTTCTTCGTATTTTCTAACAATATGAGCAATCTCAGCTCTTGAGTTTTCTTCTATTTTTTGTAAAACTATATTTTTTGCTTCTTCTTGTGTAAGACCAGCTGAATGTTCAAGTATTTTTAATACCTCACTAAGCTTTGCTTCATAGTTTTGTTTTAAATTTTCATTTTCCTCATGTAAAGCTTTTATAGCTTGTTGCTCTTTTGCTAATTTGTTTTTATTTTCCTCATGAAGTTTTTCTTGATAATGAAGGTTTTGTTCTTTTTTATTAAGCTCTTCTAGTTTAATAGAATGCTCTTTTTGTAGTTTTTGAATTTTTTCATCAAATTTTTTCTTTGCCGCAAATTCAGCTTCAGTAACTGAATTTTTAGCATCTTTAAGTGTTAGTTCAGCTTCATATTCAATGGCTTTTGCTTTTGCTTTTGCTTGCTCTAAAAAGATATTGAAATTTGCATCATTAATCTTTTTGGCGACTATATACCCAATCCCTCCGCCTATAAAAACGGCTATTAATGCGACTAATATTTCTATCATTGTTTTTAACTTTCCTAAAGTATTTTTTATAAGGGTTTATATAAAAATTTCCTTTTATATCATGATCTTGGCTAAAAAATTGATCAGATTTTGCATCTATCATTTGTGTAAAAATAACCAAAGGTTTTTTATAAGAAATGCTTTCAAAAAACCTATCGTAAAAACCCTGACCATGACCGATTCTTCCTAATTTTGCATCTACACCTATTACAGGGATAATCGCAACATCAATGTGAGTTTGCAAAAAAGAATCTTTTGGTTCATATACCCCAAAGCTCTTTTTTTCAAGAGCTAATCTTAATTTTACTACCTTTAAACTTTTATCTTGCATAAACGGGACGAAAATTTGATATTTTTTTGTTAAAAAATGTCTGAATTTATAAAGATTAATTTCATATTTTAAAGGGATATATATGAGGATATTTTTGCAATTTTTGCATAAATTTAGAATTTTCATTATTTCTTGAAAAACTAAAAAATCCCTTTTGTATTGATACTTTAATTTTAAATACATTTTGGATTTTTGTTTTATTCTAAAATTGTTTTTTATCAAGGCTTTCCTTAAAGTTTTTAACTTTTTATGTTATACTTTTAAGCTTAAAAAATTATAAGGATAAGAATTGAAATTTAAAATTTTTTTAGTAATTTTTATCGCGATATTTTTTATTTCATGCTCGAGCGATAAAGAAAATTCTAGTGCTGAAAATACAAATAATGCAAGTTTGACTCAAAGTGAAAACACTGATTTTACTTTGAAATTTTTAGATGGTAGAAAAATGTATGTGAAATATCATGAGCAAGCATTCAATTTTGATGATACAGCCAAAGCTAAGTTGTTTGTTTTTTTTACAAGTTGGTGTGCACCTTGTAAGGCTCAAATTCCACATTTAAATAATCTAAATAAAAAATATCAAGACAAATTTGAAGTAATAGCGCTTTTTTTAGAAGAAAATAAAGAACAAGAAATATTAACTTTTATAGAAGATGAAAAAATGAAATTTCCAGTGGCTATAGGGGGGAATAATTTTGTTTTTTCCAAGATTTTAAATGTCAGTTCTATTCCAACAATGGTATTATTTAATGCAAAAGGCGAAAAGATTAAAGAGTATTTAGGGGTAATCCCTGAAGAAATGTTAGATATAGATATACAAAAAGCGATAATGTAATGTTTGGATTTTTAAAAAATGGTTTGAAAAAAACCTTAGAAAGTATTCATTTAGTTAAGGCTTCAAATAAAATCATTACTAAAGATTTGCTTGAAGAAATGCTTTTAGAAGCTGATGTGGCGTATGAAATAGTTGAAGAGATTATTTATTATCTTCCTCCAAATGATGAGGTTAAAAAGGCTGACTTAGAGCGTGTTATGGGGACTTATTTTATTTATGATAGACCAGAGCTTGCTAATACCAAGCCTTTTGTGGATTTGATTTTAGGTGTAAATGGGGTAGGTAAGACTACAAGCATTGCTAAAATGGCGCATTTGTATAAAGAAAATGGTGAAAAAGTTATACTTGGAGCTTGTGATACTTTTAGGGCAGGAGCTATAGAGCAGTTAAAATTATGGGCGCAAAAATTAGATATAGATATCATAGCTACTTCACAAGGACACGATCCTTCGGCAGTTGCTTATGATGCTATTTCTAAAGCTTTAGCAAAAAACTATGATAGGGTTATTTTGGATACAGCAGGACGCTTGCAAAATCAAAAAAATCTTGCTAATGAGCTTGAAAAAATCGTTCGCATAAGCAATAAAGCCATGCAAGGAGCTCCTCATAGAAAAATCCTTGTGCTTGATGGTACTCAAGGTGTAGCAGGAATTTTACAAGCAAAAGCTTTTAATGATTTAGTAAAACTAGATGGAGTGATTATCACAAAACTTGATGGAACTGCCAAAGGTGGAGCTTTATTTAGCATAGCAAGAGAGCTTGAACTTCCTATTTTATATGTAGGAGTAGGGGAACAACTAGGACAAATTCATGAGTTTAACCCTAATGAATATGTTAAAACTTTAGTTGAAGAGATTTTTGCATAACTTATGGCTAAAAAACATATTTTATTTGAATGTCAAGCTTGTGGAAATCAGCAAAGTAAATGGCTAGGCAAATGTCCTGAATGTGGTTCTTGGGATAGTTTTGTTGAGTTAAAGCAAGAACAAATTAAGGTTTTAAAAGAGTTAAATTCACTCTCAAACACTCCAAGTTCTGCAGTGTGTATCAATGATGTTATAGCAGAAAATTTCGCACGCATTAGCACTGATGATGATGAGCTTGATTTAGTTTTAGGTGGCGGGCTTGTTGTGGGTTCTTTGGTGTTAATTGGGGGTTCACCTGGAGTTGGAAAATCCACACTTTTATTAAAAATTGCTTCAAATTTAGCTAAAAGTGGTAAAAAAGTACTTTATGTAAGTGGAGAGGAAAGTAAATCTCAAATCAAACTGCGTGCAGATCGCTTGAATGCAAATTGTGAGAATTTATTTTTACTTACTGAGCTTTGTTTGGAAGATATTTTAAGCGAGCTTTCTAAAAAAGATTATGAAATTTTAATTATTGATTCTATTCAAACTTTATATTCTAATAAAATTACTTCAGCAGCAGGTAGTATCACTCAAGTTAGAGAAATTACTTTTGAGTTAATGCGCTATTCTAAGGCTAATAATATTAGCACTTTCATCATAGGTCATATTACTAAAGATGGGGCTATAGCTGGACCTAGAATTTTAGAGCATATGGTAGATGTAGTGCTTTATTTTGAAGGTGATACCAATAAAGAAATAAGAATTTTAAGAGGTTTTAAAAATCGTTTTGGAAATATTTCTGAAGTTGGTATTTTTGAAATGACTTCTAAGGGTTTAATTAGCGCTAAAGATATAGCTAATAGATTTTTTACGCGTGGTAAGGCAGTAAGTGGTAGTGCTTTAAGTGTAGTGATGGAAGGAAGCAGAGCTTTAGTGCTAGAAATTCAAGCCTTAGTTTGTGAGAGTGTTTATCCAAAACGTAGTGCAACAGGCTATGAAAAAAATCGTTTAGATATGCTCATAGCTTTACTTGAGAGAAAGCTTGAAATTCCTTTGGGGCATTATGATGTTTTTGTTAATGTAAGTGGCGGGGTGAAAATCAGTGAAACTGCGGCAGATTTAGCTGTGGTTGCAGCGATTATTTCAAGTTTTAAAAACCGTCCTTTAAGCAAAGATAGTGTTTTTGTCGGTGAGCTTAGTTTGAATGGTGAGATCAAAGAAGTATTTTCGCTTGATGTGCGTTTAAAAGAAGCTAAAATGCAAAAATTCAAAAATGTCATAGTGCCGGTTAAACCTATGGAAGATCTCGGTTTAAAATGTTTTGTTGCCAAGGAGTTGCGTGAGGTTTTAGAGTGGATGTAGAATTTGATGTAATTATTATAGGTTCAGGTCTTGGAGGCTTAAGTGCAGGTGCTTTTTTAGCTAAAGATAAAAAAAGTGTTTTAGTCTTAGAACAGCATTCTTTAATAGGTGGTTGTGCTACTTGCTTTAAAAGAAAAGGCGCTTTGATTGATGCGGGGCTTCATGAGATGGATTGGGGTGAAGCAAAAACTGACATGAAGCATTTGGTTTTTGAAAAACTTGGCATAAAAAATAAAATTGAAATTTTACCTTTACCAAGTGCTTGGAGTATTAAAAGTAAAAATTATAATCTAACTTTGCCTCATGGTATAGAAAAAGTAAAAGAGATTTTGAAAAAAGAATTTCCAAAAGAAACTAAAGGTATAAATAAGTATTTTAAAGCTATAAGATTACAAGCTTATGCTATTCGAAGATTTCCTTGGGATTTAAAATTAAGTGAATTATTATTATTTCCATTTAGCACTTCTTGGATATTTATTAAAAATAGATTGTTTAATAAAAAAGTTTATGATGTTTTAAATGCTTATATTAAAAATGATAAGCTAAAAAAGATTTTAAATGCAAATATGAGTTATTATCATCATGATAGTAAAGAATTTATTTTTTCTTATCATGCTATGGCGCAAAAACATTATTATGATGGCGGAGTATATATTAAAGGTGGTTCGCAAGCTTTAAGTGATGCTTTGGCTGAGGTTATCAAAGAAAATCAAGGGCAGGTTTTAGCTAAGGCTGAAGTTATTAAAATACTCACAAAAGATCAAAAAGCTTATGGAGTAGAATATATCCAAAACAATAAAAAATACACCATCCATGCACAAAATATCATTGCAAATTGTGATCCTTTAATCGTATATAAAGACTTGCTTAAAGATTTAAATTTAACCCAAGAAATTAAAACAATAGAATCTAAAAAGCGTGCTTGTTCTTTGGTAAGTGCTTATTTTATTTATGATAAAGATATTTCTAAAATTTATGAAAATATGGATTATTGTAATTTTATATTTGAAGATGATTTTTTAAATAGTTCATATGAAAATACTAATATTTTGAAACTAGATATCAAAAAAAGACCTATGGCTTTTGTGAATTATTCTAAGATTGATAGTGGCCTAGCTAGCAATAAATATATAGGTGTTGTAGCTTTTAGTTCAAATTATAGTGAGTGGGATTTAAATAAGCAAGATTATAAAACTAAAAAAGAAGAAGTGTTAAAAGCTATAATACAAAGACTAGATGAGATTTTTCCAAATTTAAGTTCACACTTAATCCATCAAGAATTAGCCACTCCAAAAACTATACAAAGATATACTAAAGCTTATGAGGGTGCAATTTATGGATTTTCTCAAGATCAAGAAGGGATTAAATATAGATTACATTATAAAAGCAAAAGTATAGAAAATTTATATTTTGCTAATGCTTTTATATTTCCTGGTGGTGGTTTTACAGGTGCGATTTTGGGTGGATATTTTTGCGCTAATAAAATGAATTTTCATTAAAATATAAGCAATTTTTTTTTATAATATTAGCTTTGAAATATTTATTCTGCTAAGGATTTTTAATGAAAGATTTATTTTTATTTAGTTCTTTTATAGATTCTAGTCACACTTTTGCATACTTTTTTCATTTGGGTATAGTGGTTGTGATTTCTTTGATTTTAGCAAAACTTGCTACAAGATCCATGCAAATTGTCCCAAGAGGTAGTCAGAATTTAGCTGAAGCTTATATGGAAGGCATTTTAAGCATGGGTAGAGATACCATGGGTAGTGATGAGGCTGCTAGAAAATATTTACCTTTGGTTGCAACTATAGGTTTTATTGTGTTTTTTAGTAATATTATAGGAATTATCCCAGGTTTTGAAGCTCCAAGTGCTAGTTTAAATTTTAGTGCAACTTTGGCTATTATAGTATTTGTATATTATCATTTTGAAGGCATTAGAACTCAAGGATTTTTTAAGTATTTTGCACATTTCATGGGACCTGTGAAAATTCTAGCGCCTTTAATGTTTCCTATAGAAGTGGTTTCTCATTTTTCAAGAGTTATTTCTTTATCTTTCCGTTTATTTGGTAATATTAAAGGAGATGATTTATTCTTAGCAGTTATTTTAGCTCTTGTGCCTTGGGTTGCACCACTACCTGCTTATATGCTTTTAACTTTTATGGCATTTTTGCAATCTTTTATTTTTATGATTTTAACTTATGTTTATTTAGCAGGTGCGACTGTAGTTGATGAACATCATTAATTTATAAAAAGCAAAAAATATTTTTTTGCTTTTTTCTTTTTTAATATTCCTCTTTTATTCTTTTTTAAACTCTTTTTGAAATAAAAAACGCTAGAATAATCAAAAAATTCTAAGGAAAATTTTAATGTTTGAAGTTGTTATAGGACTTGAAGTTCATGCACAATTAAATACAAAAACAAAAATCTTTTGCTCATGTGCAACTTCTTTTGGAGAAAAATCAAATACTAATGTATGTCCAACATGTTTAGCTTTACCAGGCGCTTTGCCTGTATTAAATCAAGAAGCAGTGAGAAAAGCTATAGCATTTGGAAAAGCAGTTAATGCAACTATAAATAAAAAAAGTATTTTTAATAGAAAAAATTATTTTTATCCTGATTTGCCAAAAGCTTATCAAATTTCGCAATTTGATATTCCTATAGTAGAAAATGGTGAGTTATTTATCAATGTAAATGGAGAAAATAAACGTATAGGTATTACTAGAGCTCATTTAGAAGAAGATGCAGGGAAAAATATACATGAGAGTAATTTTTCAAAAGTAGATTTAAATAGAGCAGGTACACCTTTGCTTGAAATTGTTAGTGAACCTGAACTTAGAAGCTCTGATGAGGCAGTGGCTTATTTGAAAAAGTTACATTCTATTATAAGATTTTTAGATATTTCAGATGCAAATATGCAAGAAGGTAGTTTTAGGTGTGACGCTAATGTTAGTATTCGTCCAAAGGGTGATGATAAGCTTTATACTAGAGTGGAGATTAAAAACTTAAATTCATTCCGTTTTATCCAAAAGGCGATTGAGTATGAAGTAAAACGCCAAAGTGAAGCTTGGGAAGATGGAAAATACGACCAAGAAGTTGTACAGGAGACAAGATTATTTGATACGGTTAATTTAGTTACTAGAAGTATGAGAGGTAAAGAAGATTCTGCTGAATATAGATATTTCCCTGATCCTGATCTTTTACCTGTAATTTTAGATGATGAAATGCTAAGTCAAGATATACCAGAACTTCCTGATGAGAAAAAAGCTAGATTTGTTAGTGAATTAGGTATTAAAGAAAGTGATAGTGAAGTGATTGTTTCTTCATTAGAGCTTTGTAGATATTTTGAGTATCTAATAAATCAAAAATTAAACCCAAAACTTTGTGTTACTTGGCTTACGACTGAGTTAATGGGGCTTTTAAAAGGCGAATTGACCATAGAAAACTCACCTGTAAAACAAGAAAAATTAGCTATTTTAATCAAACGCATAGAAGAAGGTGTTATTAGTGCTAAAGCAGGTAAGGATATTTTAGCTTATGTGTTTGAAAATACAGAAGTTGAAATTGATGATACTATTGAAAAACTTGGTTTAAAACAAGTAAGCGATGATGGCGCTATTGAAAAGATTATTGATGAAATTTTAGCAAACAATGAAGATAAAGTGACTGAATATAAAAGTGGTAAAGACAAACTTTTTGGTTTCTTTGTTGGTCAAGCAATGAAAGCAGGTAAAGGTGCATTTAATCCTGCTAAGGTAAATGAAATTTTAAAAGCAAAACTTGGTTAAATATGAAAATAGCAGTTGTTGGTGCAGGAAAATGGGGAAGTGCTTTATATGATGCATTGAGTGTTAAAAATGAATGCGTGATAACTTCTTTTCATGAAAAAGATCTTTCTTATTTTGTTAGCACCAAAGAAGCTTTAGAATATGAATATTTAGTTTTTGCTTTATATGCTCAAGGAATACATGAGTGGCTTGCAAATAATTTTAAAGATTTAAATCAAAAAATTCTTGTAGCTTCTAAGGGCATTGATTGTAAAAGTTTAAAATTTATGGATGAGGTTTTTAGCGAGTTTATAAGTAGTGATAGACTTTGTTTTTTAAGTGGTCCTTCTTTTGCAAGTGAAGTGCTAGAAAAAAAACCTTGTGCTTTGGTTGTTAGCGGTAAAAATCAAGCACTTTGCAATCAATTTGCAAGTTTTTTTCCAAATTATATTAAAACTTATACAAGTTCTGATGTTAAAGGTGTTGAGATTTGTGGTGCATATAAGAATGTTTTAGCAATTGCAAGTGGAGTTTGCGATGGTTTAAATTTAGGTAATAATGCAAGAGCTTCTTTGGTTTCAAGAGGCTTAGTTGAAATGCACCGTTTTGGGCAATTTTTTAACGCTAAAGAAGAAACTTTTTTAGGACTTAGTGGGGCCGGAGATTTATTTTTAACAGCTTCAAGCAATCTATCAAGAAATTATAGAGTAGGTTTAAGTTTGGCTAGTGGTAAAAATATAAAAGATATTTTAATGGAACTTGGCGAGGTAGCTGAAGGAGTGCAAACTGCTTATGCTATACATTCTTTATCAAAACAATTTCAAATTTATACCCCGATTGTTAACGAAGTAGTCTTAATGCTAGAGGGTAAGAATGCTTGGGAATCTTTGAAAGATTTGATGTCATCAAAGGAGGAAATATCATGATTATCAAAAATGCAAAAATTTATGGTGAGCAAAAGCTTGATCTTAAAATAGAAGATGGAAAAATCACTCAAATTGCTAATGATTTAAATGATGATGAGCATATTGTTGATATAGAAGGTAAGACTTTACTTCCTTCGTTTATTGATTTAAATGTTAGTTTACTTGATAATGAATTTAGTATAGATAAATTATATAATCTTGAAAAAGCATGTTTAAAAGGTGGAGTGGGGACTATTGTTTTAAAAGATAGTTTAGAAGCTAACACTCAAGGCTATGCGCTTTATTATGATAAATTAAAATCTTTAGATATTAATGTTTTACCTACTATTAATGTATTAGATAAAATAGGAAAATTAAAAAATATTGCTACCTTAATTGATATGGGTGCAAAAGGTTTAGAGCTTACGAGTACTTTAGGTGCAAATTATTTAAGACAGTGTATGCAATATGCTAGTATGAAGTCAAGCCCTATATTCTTAAAATGCTTTGATGAGAGTTTTGATGACCATGGGGTTATGAATGATAGTAAGATGAGCTTTGAATTAGGACTTATAGGAATTAGTGATATAGCTGAAACTAGTGAAGTAGCAAAAATGAAAGAGTTAGTAGAATTTTATGGAAATAATGCTTGTTTTGGTGCTTTAGGTGTTATAAAATCTTTTGAACTTTTAGAGAATTATCAAAGTGAAATTTCAATCCACCATTTAATTAAAGATGAAAATTCTTGTGAAAATTTTAATACTTATGCAAAAATTCTACCTCCTTTAAGATCCAAAAATGAACTTTCATATCTTATAAAAATGCTTCAAAAAGGAAAGATTACTTTTTTAACATCATTACATACACCTAGCAAAAAAGATCTAGCTTTTGATGAAGCAGATTTTGGAGTTAATGCCATAGCTATGTATATGAGTTTATGCTTTACGTATTTAATAAAAGAAAATGTTTTAACTTGGAAAGAATTATGTGATTTTACAAGTTATAATCAAGCGCAATTTTTAGGATTAAATAAAGGAAAAATAGAATCTGGTTTTGATGCTGATTTGGTTGTGTTTGATGAAAATTATTCTTTTAATGGAGAAGGTTTATATATAAATGATATCTTGCAAGGCAAGGTAGAAAAAAGCTTTATAGCAGGAAAAGTTTTTAGCATTTAAGCTAAAAACTTTTATTTATTTTGCATAGCTTGTGCTACTTGAGCAGAGCTATTTCTAATTTTTTCCATACACTCTCTAGCTTCTTTGGCTAAATCTACACTTTGATTTACGCCACTTAAGCCATCTTTGATACTTTGTACTACTTCAGCTGTTACATTTCTAATAGAATTGATCGTAGTTGTGATTTCATTCACTGAATGTCCAGTTCTTTCAGCTAGATTTCTAACTTCATCAGCAACCACAGCAAATCCCCTACCATGTTCACCTGCACGAGCTGCTTCTATAGCTGCATTTAGCGCTAAAAGATTTGTTTGATCTGCTATATCGCTAATGGTTTGAATAATGTTTTTTATTTCCTCTGATTGCTCATTTAATGATGATACAAGATTGCTGCTATTGTTCATCATATCAGCAATGCCTTGAATATTTTGAACTGTATTTTCTATAACACTATCACCTTCTTGAGTTAAATTATCATTTTGTTCTGCTAATTCACTGATGAGTTTTAATTTCTCTTCATCTCTAACTATTTGGTCTGTGATATCTGTTGCAAATTTAATAACCTTATAAATTTCGCCATCATCATTTTTGATAGGATTGTAACTTGCCTCAAGGTGAATTAATTTATTGTTTTTACCAAATCGTATGAATTTTCCTGATTGAAATTTACCACTTCTTAGCTCTTCCCAGAAAATTGTATATTCTTTTGAATTTCTAAATTTTTCTTCACAGAACATACTATGATGTTTTCCTTTAATTTCACTAAGCGAATAACCCATGGTTTGAGTAAAGTTTTCATTTGCATTTAGAATTTCTCCATAAGGGTTAAATTCAATAATAGCCATAGAACGATTAGCGGCATCTATGGTATTTTTTAAATCAAGCATTTCATAGTGTCTTTGAGTGATATCGTTAGCAAATTTAATAACTTTATATACTTCATTATTTTGATTAATAATTGGTAGATAATTAGCTTCAAGATAAATATCTTTTCCACCTTTTGCAATACGTCTAAAAAGACCATTTCTTGATTTACCACTTTTTAAATCTTTCCAAAAATCAACATAACGCTGTGATTTTACAACTTCGGGCAAGCAAAACATACTATGATGCTTTCCTTTGATTTCATCTAGAGAGTAATTCATGGTTTTTAGAAAATTTTCATTAGCACTAATAATAGTCCCATCCGTTTGAAATTCTATCATAGCCATAGTTTTGCTGATAGCATTTAGTATATCCTGAAAAGCTTGATTAGATTGCTCTAATTGAGTAATTTGTTCATTGAATTTTTTCTTACTTGTAAACACAATAACTCCTTAGTTATTTTTATAGTACTTAATTTATAATTATATAACTTTTTTTTAAAATAAATAATTTAATTATATTAGTTTTTTGTTAAATTAGAGAATTTCTTATGTAAAGAATTTCTTATTTTATCGTTTATTTTTTCACTATCATTTAGATATTTTTTATTAAGATTTTCAAGTTCTTTTAAAAAATCAAAAAGAGTTTCTTCCCATAATGCGTTACTTTTTTTACTCAGATTCATAGTTTGAATATGATTAATTTTTCTACTCATGTCGCTTAAATTTTCCAAAAAAATATCTTTGTAATTTTCATTTTGCAGTGTAAAAGTGTTTTGCAAAAGATTATTTTTTATATTTCTTATTTCTTCATTAATGAGATCACAAAATTCCGGGTAAATATTATTTTTTATAGGTTCAAGTAAAGCTTGCTCATCTAATTTTAATGTATATTTTTTAATAGCAAAAAAAAGAATCAAAAAAGCTATTGCACTAATTAAGAGATAAAAAACCATTTTTTAAATTCCTTAAATGGTGCGGTTAGCGAGATTTGAACTCGCACACGCTGAGCGCACCACCCCCTCAAGATGGCGTGTCTACCAATTCCACCATAACCGCATAAAGCCCTAAAAGGGCTTTTATAATCAAGCTGCTACTAATGCTTGGAATGGATTAGCATAAAGAGCAATAAGAGCAATAACAAGTGCATAAATAACTTGAGCTTCAATCATCGCCAAAGCAATAAACATAGTAGTCATTAATTTACCACCAAGACCAGGGTTTCTAGCAGTACCTGCTATAGTTGCTGCTGCAGTGTTACCCATACCGATAGCTCCACCCAAAGCTGCAACACCAAGTCCTAAGCCTGCTGCTAAGATAGAAAAAGAAGCTAACCATTGGTTCATAGAACCTTCAGCTGCAAATGCAAAACCACTTAAAGCTAGCATCAAAAATACGATTTTTTTCATAGTTATTCCTTGTAAAAATTTAAATCCTTTCGGATTGCGTATCCCTACTCGCGATTTATAAAAGCCAAATTATATATCAATATAGCTTTAAAATTATTGAAATTTAAATTAATACATCTATTTTAAAACAAATTAAAGTTTTTTTTAGCTACATTAAAAATTTTTTATAGTTTTATAAATTTTAAGGTTATTTTTATGAATGAAAAATTTTCTAAAATAGGTTTTGTATTAGCAGTGGCAGGTTCAGCTGTTGGGCTTGGAAATGCTTGGAAATTCCCAACTTTGGTAGGACAAAATGGAGGCTCAGCATTTGTGCTTTTGTATTTATTTTTGACTTTAGGTGTAGGTTTTGTAATATTTTTAGCAGAACTTAGTATAGGAAAACTTAGTGAAAAAGACCCAGTGAATGCTTATTATACCTTAGCACCAAAGTATAAAAGAGCTTGGTCTATAGTTGGTTTTTCTTTAATAGGCGCTATTTTGATTGTTTCTTTTTATAGTGTGATTATAGGATGGATTGTTAAATATGCCTATTTTGGATTTTTTCCTTTACCAAAAAGCATAGAAGAAAGTGGTGCTATTTTTGGAAATTTACTTTCTAATGATGTTTTATCTCAATTTATATGTTTTACTTTTGTATTTATAGTGATTTTTTATGTAGTATCAAAAGGTGTTAAAAGTGGTATAGAAAAACTCAATGTTTGGATGATGCCAAGTTTATTTATACTACTTATTTTAATGCTTGGATATTCTTTTAGCATGGATGGTTTTTCTAAAGCGAGTGAGTTTTTATTTTCTCCGGACTTTTCTAAGCTTAGCGTAGGGGCTTTTTTGAGTGCATTAGGACTTGCTTGTTTTTCTTTGTCTATTGGAGTGGGTTCGATTATAACTTATTCTGCAAGTTTATCGGATAAAACAAATTTCATTACAAGTACTATTAATATCATAATTATCAACATAATCATTGGTATCATGATGGGACTTATTGTATTTACTTTTATATTTGAATTTAATGGAGATCCGGCTCAACAAGGCCCAGGTTTGATTTTTGTATCTTTAATGAGTTTGTTTTCAAATATTGATCCAATCGGTTTTTTACCTTTAGGAAATATTTTAGCTGTAGCTTTTTTCATTGCATTGTTTTTTGCAGGGATTACTTCAGCAGTTTCCATGATAGAACCTTTAACTTTTTACTTAATCAATTCTTATAATTTTACAAGAAAAAAAGCTTTGATTTTTATAGCTTTCATTGTATATTTTTTAGGAAGTTTATGTATTTTATCAGGGATTGAGTGGAGTAAAGATTCTTTAGAGTTTTTTGGAAAAAGCTTTTTTGATATATTAGATTTTGTAGCTTCAAATTTAATGATGCCTTTGGGTGGATTATTCGGTGCAATCTTTGTAGGTTTTGTGCTTAAAAAAGAAGCTTTACAAACTTTATTTTATCCTTATATGAGGGGTAAATACTTTGAGTGTTGGTATTTTTTTGTAAGATATATTTCGCCTTTAGCGGTGATTTTAATCATGGTAAAACAATTATTTTTTTAAGGTTAAAAGATGAATGAAAAATTTTCTAAAATAGGTTTTGTATTAGCAGTAGCAGGTTCAGCTGTTGGGCTTGGAAATGCTTGGAAATTTCCAACTTTAGTAGGTAATAATGGCGGATCAGCTTTTGTAGTGGTGTATTTGCTTTTAACCTTAGGTGTGGCTTTTGTGATATTTTTAGCCGAACTTAGCATAGGAAAACTTAGTGAAAAAGATCCTGTAAATGCTTATCATACTTTAGCACCAAAGAACAAAAAAGCTTGGTCATTTGCGGGATTTTTTATGCTTGGTGCTATTATTTTAGTGTCTTTTTATAGTGTTGTTATAGGTTGGATAGCAAAATATGCTTATTTTGGGTTTTTTGAACTACCTAAAGATACAAATGAAGCAGGCGCTATTTTTGGAAATTTACTTTCTAATGATGTTTTATCTCAATTTATATGTTTTACTTTTGTATTTATAGTGATTTTTTATGTAGTATCAAAAGGTGTTAAAAGTGGTATAGAAAAACTCAATGTTTGGATGATGCCAAGTTTATTTATACTACTTATTTTAATGCTTGGATATTCTTTTAGCATGGATGGTTTTTCTAAAGCGAGTGAGTTTTTGTTTGTGCCTGATTTTTCAAAATTAAGTGTTAATTCTATATTAGATGCGCTAGGGCTTGCATTTTTTAGTATGTCTTTGGGTGTTTGTGTGATTTTAACTTATGCAGCAAGCTTGCCCGATAAAACAAATTTTATAAGTAGCGCTTTAAATATTATTATTATTAATACTATCATTGGCTTAATGATGGGGCTTATTGTATTTACTTTTATATTTGAATTTGGAGCTGATCCTACCCAACAAGGTCCAGGGCTTATATTTATATCACTAACTACACTTTTTGCAAAATTAGGATTTTTCGGAAATGTTTTAGCTATAGCTTTTTTTATAGCTTTATTTTTTGCAGGAATTACTTCGGCTATTTCCATGATAGAACCTTTTACTTTTTATCTTATAAATCGTTATCAAATTTCAAGAAAAAAAGCTTTGATTTTTGTAGGTGTGATTGTTTATTTTATTGGAAGTTTATCTATACTTTCTTTTTATCATGTAAGTGCGCCAAGTTTAAATTTCTTTGGAAAAAGTTTTTTTGATATTTTAGACTTTTTCATACAAAATTTATTAATGCCAATTTCTGCTTTAATTACAGCATTTTTTGTGGGTTTTGTGCTTAAAAAAGAAGCTTTACAAATTTTATTTCAACCATTTATGCGCGGGATATATTTTGAGATTTGGTATATCTTTTTAAGATATATTTCTCCACTAGCAGTGATTTTAATCATGGCTAGACAGCTTTTTTTCTAAGGCATTAATATGAATGATAAATTTTCTAAAATAGGTTTTGTATTAGCTGTTGCAGGCGGAGCTATAGGACTTGGAAATGCTTGGAAATTTCCAACTTTAGTAGGCCAAAATGGAGGCTTTGCCTTTGTGCTTTTATATTTGCTTTTGACTATTAGTGTGGGATTTTGTGTATTTTTGGCTGAAATTGCTATGGGAAGATTAAGTCAAAGTGATCCTGTTAATGCTTATAAAAGCTTGGCAACTAAATATGCTCAAAAATGGAAATTTGCTGGATTTTTTATGCTCGGTGGAATTTTTGTATTATCTTTTTATCTTGTTATTATGGGCTGGGTTTTAAAATACATGATAACTTCTATTTATTATCTACCTAGCAATACCCAAGAAGCTGGAGCTTTATTTGGAAATTTAATACAAAATAGTATTTTAGAAAGTAGTTTATATTTTTTAATTGCTTTTTTTCTTACTTTATTTGTTGTTTCAAGGGGGGTTAAAAGTGGCATAGAAAAACTTAATGTTTGGATTATGCCAAGTTTATTTATTATGCTTGTTTTAATGCTAGTATATTGTTTTTTTCAAGATGGTTTTAAGGAAGCTTTTGTTTATTTGTTTTATCCTGATTTTACCAAGCTTAGTTTGAATTCGGTTTTAACGGCCTTGGGTCTTGCTTTTTTTACTTTATGTTTGGGTATAGGTTGCATTACCACTTATGCAGCTTCATTAAAAGATGACACAAATTTAATTACAAGTTCAATTATAATTGTGCTTTTAAATATCAGTATAGGCTTAATGATGGGACTTATTGTTTTTACTTTTATATTTAAATTTAATGCTAATCCCGCAGAAGGTGCTGGACTTGTATTTATATCTTTAACAACTTTATTTTCTAACTTAGGTGCTATCTTTGGGCATTTTTTAGCCTTTTATTTTTTCTTGGCTTTATTTTTTGCAGGAATTACTTCAGCAGTTTCTATGATAGAACCTTTTACTTTTTATCTTGTGAATGAATATAAAATTTCAAGAAAAAAGGCTTTGGTTTTTATAGGTTTTGTGGTTTTTCTTTTAGGAATGAGTTGTATTTTATCTTTTAGTGCTAGTTATGGGGCTAGTTTTAGCTTTTTTGGTCTAAGTTTTTTTGATATTTTGGATAAATTAACTTCTAATTTTATGCTCCCGCTTGGAGCTATTGCTAGTGCTATTTTTGTAGGATTTTTTGCAGATAAAATAAAAATCTATAATTTGTTTTCTAAATTTATGAGTAAAAGTATTTTTGAAATATGGTATTTTTTACTCAGATTTGTTGCACCTATTGCAATTATTATCATTATGTTAAATCAAATTTTATAAATTTATTTTTTAAGAAAGTAGAGTTATAATTGCAAAGATGTAAAAATAAGGAAAAATTATGGCTAAAAAGTTAATTGATGTAATGGACACCACATTTAGAGATGGTTTTCAATCTGTTTATGGTGCTAGAGTTTTAATGAATGACTTTTTACCTGCTTTAGAAGCAGCTAAAGAAGCAGACATTAAACACTTTGAATTTGGCGGTGGAGCTAGGTTTCAAAGCCTATTTTTTTATTTAAACGAAAATGCCTTTGAAATGATGGATAAATTTAGAGCCATTGTTGGAAAAGAAGCAAATTTACAAACTCTTGCAAGAGGGGTTAATACCGTAGCACTTGATACAGGTAGTAAAGAAATTATCGATTTACATGCAAAAATGTTTGCAAAACATAGCACAACCACCATAAGAAATTTTGATGCATTAAATGATGTAAATAATTTAAAATTTAGTGGAGAATGTATAGTTAAGCATGGTTTAAAACATGAAATTACCATTACTTTAATGGATTTACCTCCAAAATGTAAAGGTGCTCATGATGTACCATTTTATGAAAGAATTTTAAAAGAAATTCTACAAGCTCAAATTCCTTTTGATAGTATTTGTTTTAAAGATGCAAGTGGAACTTCAAATCCAAATAAAATTTATGAAATTATTAAAATGGCTAGAAAAAACTTGCCTGAAAATATGCATATAAGATTACATACGCATGAAACTGCAGGGGTGAGTATAGCATGCTATTTAGCAGCTTTAGAAGCAGGTGTTGATGGTATAGATTTAGCTGCAGCTCCTGTTAGTGGTGGTACTTCCCAACCTGACATTTTAACCATGCTTCATGCTTTAAAAGGAAGTAATTTTGATCTTGGTTTGGATGAAGAAAAAATTTTAAAATATGAAGAAGTGCTAAGAGATTGTTTAAAAGATTATTTCTTGCCGCCTGAAGCAACAGCGGTAAATCCTTTAATACCTTTTTCGCCTATGCCAGGTGGAGCACTAACTGCTAATACACAAATGATGAGAGATAACAATATTTTAGATAAATTTCCTCAAGTTATAAAAGCTATGCAAGAAGTGGTAGAAAAAGGTGGCTACGGTACCTCGGTTACTCCTGTATCGCAGTTTTATTTTCAACAAGCTTTTAATAATGTAATGTTTGGACCTTGGAAAAAAATTGCAGATGGATATGGAAAAATGGTTTTAGGATATTTTGGAAAAACTCCTGTTGCTCCAGATCTTGAGGTAATTAAGCTTGCAAGCGAGCAATTAAAATTAGAACCAACTACAAAATTAGCAACAGACATTGCTGATGCAGATGAGAGTAAAAGTATAGCTTATATTAAAAAATTATTGGAAAAAGAAAATTTAGAAACAAGTGAAGAAAATATTTTTATTGTTGCAGCTTGTAAAGAAAAAGGCATAGCTTTCTTAAAAGGCGAAGCTAAGGTTAATGTTAGAAAAAATAGCAAATTAAAACCAAGTCTTGTTAATGAAAATCAATTTACTGTTTCAGTTAATGGTAATAAATACCATGTGGAAGTAAGTGCAGGTTTTGATAGAGATGTTAATGTTAAAAGTGCTGTCAAGGTAAATTCAGACAAAACAGAAGTGAAAAAGGCACAAGTAGATGATAGTGCTAATGCCATCGTTGCGAGTATGAATGCAAATGTATTTAAAATTTTAGTCAAAGAAAATGATAGTGTAAAAGCAGGGCAAGTTGTAGCTGTACTTGAAGCTATGAAAATGGAGATTGAAGTTAGTGCAAGTAAAGATGGAAAGATTGCAGAACTTTTAGTAAATGCTGGTGAGAGTGTAAGTGAAGGCCAGGCTTTAATGACTTATAAATAAGGAGGCAAAAATGATAGGTTTAGAAAATTTAGGTTTAGAAAATATCGGACAAGTTTTTCATAATCTTAGTTATGATGAGCTTTTAAAACACGAAAAAAACAATAATGAAGGTGTATGTACTAAAAATGGTACCTTTAGTGTGGATACGGGAATTTTTACCGGAAGAAGCCCTAAGGATAAATATTTTGTAAAACAAGATCCTTCGCAAAAATATATTGCTTGGGGTAAGATTAATCAGCCTATTAGCGAGGAATTATTTGAAAAACTTTTAGCAAAAGCTAAAAAGCAACTTAGTAATAGTGATATTTATATCCAAGATGCATATTGCGGTGCTTCGTTGAAAAGTCGTAAAGCTGTGCGTTTTGTAACACAAATTGCTTGGCAAGCGCATTTTGTAAAAAATATGTTTATTCGTCCAAAAGAAGAAGAGCTTAGTGAATTTAAACCTGATTTTGTGGTGTATAATGCTTGTAAATGTGTAAATGAAGACTATGAAAAAGATGGTTTAAATTCAGAGGTTTTTGTCATTTTTAACATAGAAAAAAATATAGCAGTAATTGGTGGAACTTGGTATGGTGGAGAGATGAAAAAAGGAATTTTTTCTATGATGAATTATTGGCTTCCACTAGAAAATAAACTTTCTATGCATTGTAGTGCTAATGTTGGAGAAAATGGCGATGTGGCACTTTTTTTTGGGCTTAGCGGTACAGGCAAAACCACTCTTTCAACCGATCCAAAAAGAAAATTAATAGGCGATGATGAGCATGGTTGGGATGATGAGGGTGTGTTTAATTTTGAAGGAGGTTGTTATGCAAAATGTATCAATCTTGACCCTCAAAGTGAGCCAGAAATTTATGGAGCTATAAAGCAAAATGCACTTTTAGAAAATGTAGTTTTAAAAGATGATTTAAGTGTTGATTTTAATGATGGTTCTAAAACTGAAAATACTAGAGTTTCTTACCCGATAGAACATATTTTAAATCACGAATCAAGCCTTAGTGCAGGTCATCCTAGTAATATCATTTTCCTTTCAGCGGATGCTTTTGGTGTTTTACCTCCAGTTAGTAAACTTAGTAAAGAACAAGCAATGTATTATTTTCTAAGTGGTTATACTGCTAAAGTAGCAGGAACCGAAAGAGGTATTACTGAGCCTGTTGCGACTTTTTCAGCTTGTTTTGGGGAAGTATTTTTACCATTACACCCAACTGTTTATGCAAAACTTTTGGGTGAAAAAATCAGCAAGCATAATGTTAATGTTTATCTAGTCAATACCGGTTGGAGCGGTGGAGCTTATGGTGTAGGCAAGAGAATGAGTATTAAAGCTACTAGAGCTTGCATTAATGCAATTTTAGATGGTAGCATACAAAATTGTGAGTTTGAAAACTATGATTTATTTAATCTTGCAGTTCCAAAAGAATTAGCAGGTGTAGAAAGTAAGCTATTAAATCCTATTAATACTTGGGAGAATAAAAAAGCTTACGAAGAAACCAAATTAAAGCTTGCTAAAATGTTCATAGAAAATTTCAAACGCTATGAAGATGTGAAAGAAGGAGCAGAATTTAAATTAGCTGGTCCTGCTATCTAAAAAGAGTTAAGCTCTTTTTAGAATAGTGATTCAGGGTTAATTTGGGTTTCTTTATTTTTTGGAAGCTCAAATCCACCTAACATATGAAAATGTAAATGAAAAACTTCTTGTCCACTATTTTTTCCACAATTTGTGATTAATCTATACCCACTTTTATCAAGTCCTAAAAGAGTGGCTAATTCTTGGATAAATTGTGTCATTTCGCTCATTAACTCAGGTCTTAATTCTTGAAAGTTTTTAAAATGTTCTTTTGGAATGATTAAAATATGTATAGGTGCTTTAGGGTTGATATCATGAAAGGCTAAAAATTTTTCACTTTCTAAAACTTTATTAGCAGGAATTTTTCCTTCTACTATTAGTTCAAATACAGTTTTTTCTCTCATTTGGTAGTCCTTTTTTTATTATTTTTGCTAATTTTAAATAATTTTACATTAGAATGTTTAAAAAAAATTTAGTTGGAGCTAAAATTGCAAGATATGATAGAAAAAATTGCTTCTGCAGATACTTTAGCAGAACTTGAAAATATAAAAGTAAATGTTTTGGGAAAAAAAGGTATTTTGACTTTAGAATTTGCAAAGTTAAAAGATTTGCAAGGTGAAGAAAAAAAAGAATTTGCTAATGGTTTAAATAAAGCAAGAGATGAATTTAATGAAGCTTATCAAATAAAATTAAAAGAATTAGAAGAAAAAGCTTTAAATGAAAAAATGAAACAAGATGTGCAAGATTTTAGCTTTTTTGATGAAACTTCAAATGCAGGTGCTTTACACCCGATTATGCAAACTATGGATAAAATCATAGAATATTTTACAGCTTTAAATTTCAGCATAGAAAAAGGGCCTTTGATTGAGGATGATTTTCATAATTTTGAAGCATTAAATTTACCGCAAAATCACCCTGCAAGAGATATGCAAGATACTTTTTATTTTGAAGATAAAACCTTGCTTAGATCCCAAACTTCTCCAGTTCAAATTAGAACTATGTTATCTCAAAAACCACCTATTAGAATGATAGCACCAGGTGCAGTTTTTAGAAGAGATTTTGATATTACGCATACGCCTATGTTTCATCAAGTAGAAGGACTTGTGGTAGAAGAAGGCGATAAGGTGAATTTTGCAAATTTAAAAGATATGCTAGAGCATTTTTTAAAACATATGTTTGGCGATGTAAAAGTGCGTTTTAGGCCTAGTTTTTTTCCTTTTACAGAGCCATCTGCTGAGGTAGATATTTCTTGTGTATTTTGTAAAGGTTGTGGATGTAGAGTTTGTAAGCAAACAGGATGGCTTGAAGTTTTAGGATGTGGTGTTGTTGATCCTAATGTTTATAAATTTGTTGGCTATAAAAATGTAAGTGGCTATGCTTTTGGTTTGGGTGTGGAGCGTTTTGCCATGCTTTTACACAAAATTCCTGATTTGCGTTCTATGTTTGAAGGTGATTTAAGATTATTGGAGCAATTTAGATGATTATTAGTAGAAATTGGTTAAATGAATGGATTGATTTAAGTGGAATATCAACACAAACTATAGTAAAGACTTTAAATTCTATAGGATTAGAGGTTGATAGTTTCAAAAGTGTTAAAGCTCCTCAAAAAGTTGTAATAGGTAAGGTTTTAGAAAAAGTTAAACATGAAAATTCAGATAAATTAAATATTTGCAAAGTAGATGTTGGGAATGAAATTTTACAGATTGTTTGTGGGGCAAAAAATGTTAATAAAGATCAATTTGTAGCTGTATCTTTAGTGGGTGCAGTACTTCCAAATGGACTTGAGATAAAACCTGCTAAACTTAGAGGGGTTGAATCTGTGGGTATGATTTGCTCTTCTAGTGAGCTTGGTTTTGGAAAAAGCAATGAAGGCATTATGGTTTTAGATGAAAGTATGGGAGAGTTAGTTTTAGGAAAAGCTCTTAATGAATATGATTTATTTAATGATGAATTAATTGAAATAGAACTTACTCCAAATCGCGGGGATTGTTTGAGTTTATATGGTGTTGCTAGAGATTTAAGCGCAGTACTTGATTTAAATTTAAAAGAATTAAATCCTTTAAAAGAAAGTGAAAATAGCGTAGGTATAGGAAGAATACTAAGTGTTAAAAATCAAAGTGATGTTGAAGGGTTTTTTGTTTATAAAGCATTAGAGATTAAAGAAGAATTTAAGCTAAATATTACGATACAAATTCGTCTTGCCTTGATTGAAGCGTATAAAAATAATAACATAGAAAATCTTTTAACTTATGCGACTCATGCAAGTGGGGTAATTTTTTGTGCTTATGATTTTCATAAGCTTTGCAAAGAATGTCAAATTGATGAAAAGATTGTTTTAGAAATTAAAACTCAAAAGCATGGAGAATATGGAGTTTATTACAAAGATGAATTAATTGCTTTAGCGGGTATAGAGCAAGAAGATAAATTTAAAATCAATGATGAAAGTAAAATCATCATTATAGAAGCAAGTTATACTCATCCTCAAACTATAGCAAATGCAATAGCCTTTTATAAAAAGAAAAATGACACCATATACCGTTCTTTAAGAGGTAGTGAGCCTAAGCTTTCTTTGGGAATGGAGTATTTATTTAATGAGTGCTTGAAAATTAGCGCGATGAGTGTTTTTTCTGGAAGTCAACAAGTTTTTAAAGAAAATGAAGCAAATATTATTGGTATTTTTGGTGCAGAGATTGATAAAATCATTGGTATGCCTATAGATAAAAATAATTTAGTAAAAATTCTTAAAAAATTAGGCTTTGAAATAAGTGTAATAAATGATGAGCAATTTAATATCAAAATCCCACTTCATCGTAGTGATATAGCAAATATAGCTGATATTAGTGAAGAGATAGTAAGAATTATTGGCATTGATAATATCCCATCAAAAGCTTTAGAATTTAAAGAAAAAAATCGCTTAAATAAAGTGTATTTTGATTATCAAGAGCTTAAAAATTTAAGATTAAAAGCAAGTAGCAATGGATATTTTGAAAGCGTGCATTATGTTTTAGATAATGAAGAAGAATTAAGTCAATTAGGATTTAAATGTATTAAAAATAAGCTTATCAATCCTATTACCAATGAGCTTAATACTTTAAGAAGTACTTTGATAAATCATCTTTTAAATGCAGCAAGCTTTAATCTAAGAAATTCAAAAAAGAAAATCAAACTTTTTGAATGTGGTAGTGTTTTTGATGAGTTTTCAAATGAGCATGCTAAATTTGCAATGATCTTTAGTGGCTACAAAGAAGAAGCTAAAATCACAAATAAGGCCAAGCCTGTTTTAGTGGATTTTTATACTTTTTTAGCAGAATTAAAAAGCATTATAGGCGAGTTTAGTTTGCAAAAATCAGAATATGCATTTTTAAGTCCATATGAGCAAGCAAATGTATATAAAAATGGCAAGCGTATAGGTTTTGTAGGTAGAGTGCATTTGAGTATAGAAAATGAAAGAGATTTGGTTAAAACTTATATTTGTGAACTTGATTTAGAAGGCTTAAAACAAGACTTTAAAACTGCTAAAGCTTATTCTAAATTTCCATCTATGAGCAGGGATTTAAGTATAGTTATACCTAAGGGTTTTGAATATGAAAAAATCAAACACACTATTGCTAAATTAGATATTGAAAGATTAGAAAGTTTTAGAGTGGTAGATTTATACACAGATGAGAATTTAGGAGATTTTTATAGCTTGACTATTAATTTAGTATTTAGAGATTTTGAAAAAACCTTAGAAGATAATATTATCCTTGAATATATTGATAAAATCATCAAAGCTTTAGATGATGAGCATGGTTTAAAACTTCGATGAAAATCAGTCCTATTAGTTCTTTTACAGCAGAGCTTGAAGATATAGCTTCTGATAAGTCTATATCTCATCGCTTTGCTATCTTTTCTTTGCTTACTCAAGGAACTTGCAAAATTAAAAATTATTTAAAAGCACAAGATACTTTACATACCCTAGCAATCATTCAAGCTTTGGGAGCGGGGGTTGAAGAAATTGATGGATTAATTTGCATTAAAGCTCCAAAATATATAAAATCTCCAAATTGTGTTTTAGATTGTGGAAATTCAGGTACAGCTATGAGACTTTTAATAGGTCTTTTAAGTGCTATTGAAGATGAAATTTTTGTACTTAGTGGGGATTGTTATTTAAATGCTAGACCGATGAAGCGCGTGAGTGAGCCTTTGATGAGTTTAGGGGCTAAAATTTATGGAAGAGCTAATGCAAATTTAGCACCTATTTGTATACAAGGAGCTAAGTTGGATGGTTTTGACTTTAGTAGTAACATTGCCTCAGCTCAGGTAAAATCAGCTTTAATTTTAGCGGCTTTATTTGCTAAAAAAGATAGTTATTTTAAAGAAATTGAGCTTTCAAGAGATCATAGCGAGATTATACTTAATAAAATGGGAGCTTGTATTGAATATTTAAATGAGGAAAAAACTTTTATTAAAATAAATCCTTTAAAAGAAAAATTAAAAGCATTTGAGGTGTGTGTGCCAAATGATCCATCATCGGCCTTTTATTTTGCTTTAGCCGCTTGTATTTTACCTCATTCAAAAGTAGTTTTAAAAAATGTTTTGTTAAACAAAACACGTATTGAAGCTTTTAAAATTTTAGAAAAAATGGGTGTAAAAATCACTTATAGTATTACTAATGAAGATTTTGAAAGTATTGGAGAAATTTGTGTTGAAAGTGCGCCTTTAAAGGCAGTAAATGTGAGTGAAAATATCGCATGGTTGATTGATGAAATTCCAGCTTTGGCCATAGCTTTTGCTTGTGCAAAAGGAAAAAGCACTATAAAAAATGCTAAAGAATTGCGTGTAAAAGAAAGTGATAGAATCAAATCAATTGTATTAAATTTGCAAAAATGTGGCTTAAATGTGAAAGAATTTGAGGATGGTTTTGAAGTAGAAGGTGGTGAAGCTAAAAGTACTAAAATAGAAAGTTTTGGAGATCATAGAATTGCAATGAGTTTTTTAATTTTAGGTTTAAGATGTGGAATGGAAGTAGATGATAGTGAATGTATTAAAACTTCTTTTCCAAATTTTATTGATATTTTAAATCAAATAGGAGCTAAAATTGGAGATTGAACTAGCAAAAAGCTATGGATTTTGTTTTGGGGTAAAAAGAGCTATTAAAAAGGCTGAACAGATTAAAGATGCAGCTACTATAGGTCCCTTAATTCATAATAATGAAGAAATCACAAGACTTTGGAAAAATTATAATGTTAAAACATTAAATGATATCAATGAATTAAGCACGGAAAAAAAAGCCATCATCAGAACTCATGGTATTACAAAGCAAGATTTAGAAAATTTAAAACAAAAAGATATAGAAATTTTTGATGCAACTTGTCCTTTTGTAACTAAACCTCAAAAAATTTGTGAGCAAATGAGTAATGAAGGTTATGAAGTTGTGATTTTTGGAGATGAAAATCATCCTGAAGTAAAAGGGGTGAGAAGTTATGTAAGTACTAAGGCTTATGTAATACTTGATGAAAAAGAATTGCTCGATATTAAATTACCTTCTAAAATTGCAGTGGTATCACAAACTACAAAAAAAGTAGAAAAATTTATGGAAATTGTGAATTTTTTAATGCTTAGGGTTAAGGAAGTACGTGTTTTTAATACCATATGTGATGCAACTTTTAAAAACCAAGAAGCAATTAATGAACTTGCCAAAAAAAGCGATGTGATGATAATAGTTGGAGGAAAAAATTCAGCTAATACTAAGCAGCTCTTTTTGATAGCAAAAAATTACTGCGAAGATAGTTATTTAATCGAAAATGAAAAAGAAATTCAAGAAGAGTGGTTTAATGGTAAAAAAAAATGCGGTATTAGTGCGGGTGCTTCTACGCCTGATTGGGTGATTGATTTGGTTTTGGAAAAAATCAAAGAATACACCAAAATTAACTAAGTTTAAAGAAAACAATACTATAATCAAGAATTAAAATTTAAAACAAAGGACCACGATGAGCGAGGTGAACAAAAAAGTTCAAAACAGACTAGAGGATATTATCATAGAAGAAGATTTTGAGCAAATGCTTGAAGAGTCTTTTAAGTCTGATGAGGAGGCAACTACACAGGGTATAATTGTCGCGATTAAAGGCGATGAGGTATTTGTAAATGTAGGGCAAAAATCAGAAGGTATTTTAGCAATAGAAGAAATTCAAAATGATAAAGGCGATTTTATCTTCAAAGAAGGCGATACATTAGAAGTTGCTATAGTAGGTTCTCGCGGTGGCAGATCTTTACTTTCTCATAAAAAAGCTTTAAGAAAGCAAAAAGTTAAAGAATTTATTGATAACTATAAAGATGATGAAAGTATGTTTGATGTAAAAATCATTGGTAAAAATAGAGGTGGCTTTGTAGCTGTGGATGAAAATGGAGTAGAGTTTTTCTTACCAAAATCACAAAGTAGCTTTAAAGATTCAAACAATATCATCAATAAGACTTTCAAAGTTAAAATCATCAAAATAGACAAAGAAGCTCAAAGTATAGTAATTTCTAGAAAAAAAATAGTAGATGAAGAAAGAAAAAAACGCAAAGAGATTATTTCAAATGTGTTAAATCAAGAAGAAATCATAGAAGGCATTGTCAAAAAAATCACTACTTATGGTATGTTTGTTGATGTAGGTGGTGTTGATGGTTTGGTTCATTATAGTGAAATTTCTTATAAAGGACCTGTAAATCCTAGTTCTTTATATAGCGAAGGTGATAAGGTTCCCGTAAAAGTGATTAAATATGACAAAGATAAAAAACACCTTTCTTTATCTATCAAACTTGCTATGCCTGATCCTTGGGATGAAATTAAAGATGGTTTAGAGGTTGGTGACACCATTAAGGTTACAGTTTCAAATATAGAACCATACGGTGCTTTTGTTGATTTGGGAAATGATATAGAAGGATTTTTGCATATAAGTGAAATTTCTTGGGATAAAAATGCTAAAAATCCAAAAGATTATATTAGTGAAGGTCAAGAGCTTGATGTGGAAGTGATTGAGATTAATGCTAAAGAAAGAAGACTTAGAGTTTCTTTAAAAAATTTATTAACAAAACCTTTTGATGAATTTTTAAAATCACATAAAGTAGGTGATGTGGTAAAAGGTAGTGTTACTTCTGTGACTAATTTTGGTGCCTTTGTAAAAATTGCAAACTTAGAAGGTTTATTGCACAATGAAGATGCTTCGTGGAATAGAAACGATAAATGCAAAGATATGTATAAGGTTGGTGATGTTGTAGAAGTTAAAATCACCAAACTAGATAAAGAAAATCAAAAAATTTCTTTAAGCACCAAAGAATTGCAAAAAAGTCCTGTGCAAGTCTATGCGCAAAAACATCAAGTAAATGATATTATCTCAGGAAAAATTAGAGATATTAAAGATTTTGGAGTTTTTGTAGAACTTGAAGAGGGTGTTGATGCACTAATTCACAAAGAAGATTTAGGCAATATTGACTTTTCAAGTTTAAAAGTAGGTGATACAATAGAGGCTTTAATTGTTTTTATTGATGAAAAGAAAAATAGAATTCGTTTAAGCGTAAAAAGTCTTGCAAGAATGAAAGAAAGAGAAGCGTTAAACGAAATCAATGATAATGATAAAGTAACTTTAGGTGATATTATCAAAGATCAACTTTCATAATAAAAAATGAAAAAATATACCCTTTATGGTATTTTAGGCTTTTTAAGCCTAGTTTTGATTGTTGCTTTTGTTTTTATGGTGAGATATGTAAGTGTTGGAAATTTACCTATCTCACAAAATGTTAAATATTCTTTTGATGAGATAAAAAAAGAATTGCCGCAAACTTGGCAAGAAAAACTTTCAAATCTTAAAATTAATAATTTTTCTCCAGCAGCAAATGAATTTTATATGAGTTTTAATATGGATGATTCTGTAGTAAAGCCAAAACAAAAATTTTATATGCTTGATGTAAATAAAAACGATGTTTATTCTATGTTTTGTTTAAAGCAAACCTTGCATTCTTTTTTTATCAAATACACTTTAACGCAAAGTAAAGATGAGGTGGCTATTTATTTAGATACAAATAACGAAAAAGTTTTAAACGCACTGATTGACAAATTAAAAATTTACAACATAAATGCAAAATTAAAGGAGGTTTGGTTATGAAAAAAATTATTGTATGTGATGCAATATTAGACAAAGGCGTGGAGCTTTTAAGAAAAGCTGATGATGTAGAACTTATTGAAGCGGCACATTTATCTAAAGATGATCTTTTAACAAAATTAAGTGATGTAGATGTAGCTATTACTAGAAGTTCAACGGATGTGGATTTGAAATTTATCAATGCATGTTCTAATTTAAAAGCTTTAGTTAGAGCAGGCGTTGGAGTTGATAATGTTGATATAGATGAATGCTCTAAAAAAGGTATTATAGTGATGAATGTGCCAACGGCTAATACTATAGCAGCAGTCGAACTTACTATGAATCATCTATTATGCTCTGCAAGATCTTTTGTAAATGCTCATAATTTTTTAAAGATACAAAGAAGATGGGAAAGAGAAAAGTGGTATGGTGTTGAACTTATGAACAAAACTTTAGGGGTTATAGGTTTTGGTAATATAGGTTCAAGAGTAGCTGTACGCGCAAAAGCTTTTGGTATGAAAGTTATTGCTTATGATCCTTATGTGGTAGCTTCTAAAATGACTGATTTAGGTATTGAATGTGTAAATTCTTTAGATGTAATCTTAACTCAAAGTGATTTTATTACTATACATACACCAAAAACAAAAGAAACAACAGATATGATTTCTTTTGAAGAAATTTCTAAAATGAAAGATGGTGTAAGATTGATAAATTGTGCTAGAGGCGGTCTTTATAATGAAGATGCTTTGTGTGAGGGGTTAAAAAGTGGTAAAATAGCTTGGCTTGGTATAGATGTATTTAATAAAGAACCCGCAATTAATCATCCATTTTTAGACTTTGAAAATGTTTCTGTTACTTCTCATCTTGGTGCAAATACTTTAGAAAGTCAAGAAAATATAGCTATCCAAGCATGCGAGCAAGCTTTAAATGCTGTAAGAGGAATTTCTTATCCAAATGCTTTAAATTTACCGATTAAAACTGAAGATTTACCAAGTTTTGTAGAGCCTTATATAGAGCTTATTTCAAAAATGGGTTTTTTGGCTGCTCAGCTTGATAAAACCCCTATTAAGGCTATTAGACTTGAAAGTGAAGGGCAAATTGGTGAGTATAATGAATCTTTGCTAACTTTTGCAACAGTGAGTGTTTTAAGAGGAATTTTAGGTGAAAATATTAATTATATTAACGCACATTTTGTAGCTAAAGACAAAGGTGTTGAGCTTTCTTCTTGTATTTTACCAAGTAGTGGCTATAGTAATAAAATTACCATAAAAGTAATTACTGATAACTCTAATCTTTCTATTTCAGGAACTATTTTTGGTGAAAATGAGCAAAGAATAGTGGAATTAAATGGTTTTGATGTAGATTTTAAGCCTAAAGGTAAGATGATTATTTTAAATAATAATGATATACCAGGGGTTATAGCTAATGTTAGTGGAATTTTGGCTAAAAATAATGTCAATATAGCTGATTTTAGACTCGGTAGAAATGGTTTTGGAAAAGCTTTAGCTGTAATTTTGCTTGATACAAAAATTTCAAAAGCTTTGCTTGAAGAATTAAGAGCAGTTGAAGCTTGTATTTTTGCAGAATATGCAGAAATTTAAGGCTTTTTATAAGCCTTAGTTGTTACAATTATTTTTTAATTTTAAAATTAAGGAAAATATATGGCTTCTTATGGAATGGGAGATCTAAAAAAAGGTTTAAAGATAGAAATTGATGGTATTCCTTTTAAAATTGTAGAATATCAACATGTAAAACCAGGAAAAGGTCCTGCTTTTGTGCGTATTAAAATTAAATCTTTTATTGATGGTAAGGTTTTGGAAAAAACTTTCCATGCAGGAGATAAATGCGAATCTCCAAATTTAGAAGAAAAACAAATGCAATATCTGTATGATGATGGTGAAAATTGTCAATTTATGGATACTCAAACTTACGAGCAAGTTGCAATTAGTGATGAAGATGTGGGTGAAGCTAAAAAATGGATGCTTGATGGAACTATGGTAGATGTTTTATTCCATAATGGAAAAGCAATTGGTGTGGAAGTACCTCAAGTAATGGAGCTAAAAATCATCGAAACAGCACCAAATTTCAAAGGTGATACTCAAGGGTCGAATAAAAAACCAGCTACTTTGGAAACAGGTGCAGTAGTACAAATTCCTTTCCATGTATTAGAAGGAGAGGTAATCCGTGTTGATACTGTACGCGGTGAATATATAGAAAGAGCAAACAAATAAGCTAAGTTTATCTTAGCTTATTTAATTGTTTAATCTTTTATTAAGTTGCCACCAGTTTAACTTATAATATAATTCTTGAAATTTTTTGTGGTATTTATCTAAAATAATTTCTTGATTTGTGTTTTTGATTGAAGTGTTACTTTCGAAAAAATATCCCTTGTTTGCAGTATATACACCTTGATTATCAATCCATAATACATCGTTTATTCCAAATTCTAGTTTTTCATTTTCGGTTAAGCCTAACATATTTCTTCCACCCATGCTAATGTATTTTATCTTATTAAGGCTTATGTTGTATAAGGTTGGAAATACATCTTTATGTGATCCTACTCTATTTTTATTATAATTAATATTGTATTGTAGTGCTTTTGGGATATATAAATAAAAAGGAACACCATAAGAAAAGGCTTTTGTATTATATAGGTTATTTTTTAAATCTCTTGTCCTATGATCTCCTGTAGCGGCTATAATGATTTTATCTTTTAACTTACTTTGTTTTATTTTGCTTAAAAATTTTCCAAATTCATTGTTTGCATAAATATATGCTTTTAATATAGCTAGTTGTTTTTTATGATTATATGGAAGAAGTTTTAATAGCTCATTTGGTATTTGATCGTGATTGATTTTTATATTATAATCTAAATATGGTGGATGATTTGATATTGTTAGGGCAATGATTAATGTTTTATGGGGATTATCTTGTAATATCTCATATGCTTTTTTATATAAAAATTCATCAGCTATTCCATAGCCATTTTGTGTTGTTTTGGCTTGAGGATAAGAATTAATTATGCTGTTTTCATCTATAATTTCATCTACTCCTTGTGTTTTTAAATACTCTTTTATATTTTGCCAAGATCCATTTCCTGCACTTATAAAAATAACTTTATAACCCGCTTTTTTATAAATTTCAATAGGAGTAAGAGGCAGTTTTATTGTTTGAAATTTACTAGTTGAAATATTTGAAAATGGACTTATAAATAATAAATTTGTCAAACTAGGTATAGTTCCATTGCTTGATGGTAAAAATCTCTCAAATAAAAAATCTTCCTCAAAATGTTGTTTTAATTCACCTAAAAAGTTTATTTCTTTAGAACTATACTCATTAATTTCTAAACCAAAACTTTCCATTATATTTAAAAAGATACTCGGTTTTATAGTATCTGCTATAGGATTATTTTGACTTATGTCCATATATGGAAACAATTTGCTTTGAATTTCTTTTGCAGTGTTATCGTCAATTGAGGGTATTTTTTGTTCTTCTTTGTATTGTTTATGAGCCCAAGCAAAAGCCATTATAGGATTTAGCATAATATCATTTACAACTTTGAATTCACTAAAAGAATAATTTTGAACATTAATAGCAACATGTTTAAATGGTCCTCTAAGAGCTAAAATGTATATAAAAATTAAAATGATATTTAAAAATAATAAAGTATGAATTTTATAGTTGTTTTTGGTGGTTTTATAATATAAAATTTTTAAATTTAAAAATACACAACATAGAGAAATAAATAAAGCTAAAAGTAAAATTTTTAAGACAGGGTAATCATTATAGATAATATCTAAAATAGTACTAATATTATCATTTTTTATACTAAATAAAAAAATATTAAATTTGTCATTATAAAGTTCATAGTAGTAATATTTTGCAAAAGAAAAAATAACACTTATAATAGCTATAAATGTTATATAAACACTTGAGATAACGCTATATAGTCTATATACCCCCCCCCGCAAATATTACTTTTTTATAGTTAAGATAGGAAAATATCAAGGCAAGAAATCCACAAATTAAAAGTGGTAAAAAAGCAATACTTAAAAATCTTATATCATGGTAAATTCCGTAAAAATACATTTTTACTATATCATAGAAATTACTTTGTATGATTTTTTGAGAAATAAAACCATTTTGCATCAAAAGCCTATTAATAGAAAATATACTTATAAATAAGAAATAAAAGACAACAATTTGTGTGAGTATTTTTTTCATTTTTGCTCCTATAAAATTCTTAGTTTATTAATCTCGTCTCTAAGCATTGCTGCTTTTTCAAATTCAAGATTTTTAGCTGCTTCTAGCATTTGTTTTCTTAGTTCTTTTACTATTTTAGCGCGTTCTTTCGCAGGAATTTTTTCAAGTTCTTTGCCTTTGCGATAAATTTCTCCTTGCTCAAGATCTTGTTTTAAACTCTCTTCTATATTCCTTTTTGCTGAAGTTGGCGTGATATTATATCTTTTATTATAAGATTCTTGCAAGACTCTTCTTTCGTTGGTAGTATCAATGGCTTCTTGCATAGATTTTGTAATTTTTTTGGCAAAAAGCAATACTTTGCCATTTACATTTCTAGCCGCACGTCCCATGGTTTGAATGAGCGCAGTGGTGCTTCTTAAAAAACCTTCTTTGTCTGCGTCCATAATTGCTATGAGAGAAACTTCAGGTAAATCAAGCCCTTCTCTTAAAAGATTAATACCTATTAAAATATCAAAAGCACCACTTCTTAAACCACGGATGATTTCATTACGCTCAATTGCGTCAATTTCTGAATGCATGTATTTTACTTTTAAGCCAAGCTCTAAGTAGTATTTACTAAGCTCTTCAGCCATTTTTTTGGTTAGAACAGTGATTAAAACTCTTTCGTTACGTTCTATAACTTTTTTAGCTTCATCATATAAAATTTCAACTTGATTATCACTATCTTTGACTTCTATTTTAGGATCTAAAAGTCCTGTTGGGCGCATAATTTGATAAAAAATGTTTTTTTTGCTTAATTCTAGTTCCAAAGGTGCAGGCGTGGCTGAAACAAATAAAAATTTGCAATTTTTATTAATAAATTCATCAAACATCAAAGGTCTGTTATCTAAGGCGCTTGGCAAGCGAAAACCATAATCAACTAAAGTTTGTTTTCTACTTCTATCTCCTGCAAACATTCCACGAAATTGCGGTAAAGATACATGGGATTCATCTACAATGACTAAAAAATCTTGGTTTTTAATGGCAAAATAATCAAAAAGAGTATAAGGCGTATCACCGCTTTTAAGTCCTGTTAAATGCAAAGCGTAATTTTCAACTCCTTTACACATGCCAGTGCTTTGAAGCATTTCAAGGTCAAATTCTACTCTTTGTTTTAACCTTTGTGCTTCTACGAGTTTATTTTCATTTTCAAAATAAGCAAGGCGTTCATTTAATTCAGCTTTTATGCCTTTAATAGCTTCTTTAAGCCTAGTCTCACCTACACTAAATTGACTGGTTGGGTAAAGTATGAATTTTTTTAAGTCTTTACCTTTTTTATTTTCTAAGACATTATAATGATACATCGCCTCAAGCTCATCGCCAAAAAACTCAAGTCTAATAGCTTCATCCTCATAATAAGCCGGATATATATCTACTATATCTCCATTTACTCTAAAATCAGCTCTATCAAAGAAATTATCATTGCGTTTATATCCCATATCCACAAGTTTTTTTAAAAGTTCTTTTTGTGAAATTTGCATATTTAGCTCTAAAATTAAAACCATACCTACATACTCACTTGGATTTCCCAAACCATAATTTGCCGAAACACTAGCTATGCAAATAACATCATCATAACTTAAAAGCGAAGCACTTGCGCTTAGTCTTAATCTTTCTAAATCTTCATTAGTAGAGCTATCTTTTTCTATAAAAACATCCGTTCTTGGTATATAAGCTTCTGGTTGATAATAATCATAGTAGCTTATAAAATACTCCACATGATTATTTGCAAAAAAACCTTTAAATTCGCTATAAAGTTGCGCGCATAAGCTTTTATTGTGACTCATGATAAGAGTGGGCATGTTTAAGTTTTTAATGATATTTGCCATAGTGAAAGTTTTTCCACTACCTGTAACACCTAGCAAGGTTTGGTATTTATTGCCTGCTTGAATGCTTTTTACTATACCATCAATGGCTTGTTTTTGATCAGGACTTGGCTTAAAATCACTAGTAAGTTCAAACATAAATTTTCCTAACTTGTATTTTTGCTAATTTTACACAAAATTTTTTGTAAAAATTTAAATTTTAAAACAAAAAGCTATGCAAAATTAAATTTTTTTTTGTTACAATTATGTGTTTAAAATACTCTAAATATAAAATCAATAAAGGCAATAAAATATGTATGATGAAAGAATAATTAACACAATGACAGATAAAGTAAATGAGCTTTTGGCTAAATATAATGAAGTATGTGAAATAAATGAAAATCTAAGAAATGAATTAGTAAGTGTAAAAGCACAAAATGAAGCTAAAAATAATCAAATCACGCGTTTAGAAGAAGAGCTTAAAAATAAAAATATTGAAAGCGAAGATGTGATCAAAAAAATAGAGGCAGTTCTTGGCAAGCAATAATCAAAGAAAAGTTACAATTAATGTCTATGCAAAAGACTTTGTTGTAACATGCAGTAATGAATTTGCAAATCATCTTGAAGATGAGATTGCCTTAATTTCTGGAGGTACAGGTAAGATAGAGCTTGCAAATTTCATTAATGCTTTTGTAAAACTTAGCTACGAAAACTATATCTTAAAAAAAGAACTCAATAAACTTATCAATACTATCGATGAAGAAATAAAATAAATGCAAATAAAAAAAGCTTTTACTTTAATAGAGCTTGTTTTTTGTATGATGATTATTGCTATTCTTAGTGTAATTGCTTATCCGTATTTTTCTTTTGGAAAAAATGATGCTAAACTCATTCAAGTAAAAAGCGAGGTGGAGCTTATCAATGCTTCTTTGTCTTTACTTAGAAATCAGTTTTTGTTTAAAGAAAGTAAGGATTTTCCATCAATTTTAGATGAAGCTTTGATAAATAGTGAAAATCAAAAATTATTTGTATGTTCTAATTCTCAAAATCATAAAAATACAAAACAATGTATCTACAGTGTTTTAGAAAAACCAATCATTTCATCTAAAAAATCATGGATGAAAATAGCAAACACTCAATATAGATTTTTCATAAATACTAAAAATTACATAGATTTTTCTTATAATAGTGAAAAAGTTTTTTTAGAATGTGTGAGTTTAAATTGTAAGGATTATGGGTTTTGAATTTTTATCAACTTGCTATTAAAGGGTATTATTTGGATACCTTAACCTATGAAAGTGAGGAAGAATTTGAGATTTTAGATGAGGTAATAGTTGATCTTGCAAGGAAAAAAAATCTCAAAGCTATAATCTTACAAAAATGTTCAAAGCCTGATTTTAAAACCCAAGCTATAAAAGAAAAAACAGGTTTTAAACTAACACAATACCAATACGAACTTGCTCAATTTATTGCTTATTATTATGCTAGTAAAATAGCTTTTGTTTTGGGTATGTTTGAAGGCATTAAAGAGTATAAAAATGAAAAAATTCATATAGAAAAAGCACCTGGTTTAAGTAAAAATCAACAAGAGGCTTTAGAATTTATAAAAACCAAACAAATTAGTTTGCTATTTGGTGATACAGGAAGTGGCAAAACTGAAATTTATATTAGCCTTATAAAAGAATATCTAGAGCAAGGAAAGCAAGTTTTGCTTTTAATGCCAGAAATCGCTCTAACTCCGCAAATGCAAAAAAGATTAAAAGTGTATTTTGGCGAGCATTTTTTCTTGTGGCATTCTAAAATTACTAAGAAAAAAAAGCAAGAATGCTTGCAAGATTTAGCAAATTCAAAAGCTCTTTTAGTAGCGGGAGCTAGATCAGCTTTATTTTTACCTTTTAAGAATTTGGGTTTGATTATTATTGATGAAGAGCATGATAATTCTTATAAAGCTTCCAATAACCCAAAAATTAATGCTAGAGATTTAGCTTTATTTATAGCAAAAAAAATGCATATAAAAGTTCTTTTAGGTTCAGCTACTCCAAGTGTTGTAAGTTTTTACAAACATCCTTGTTTTAGGCTTAAAGGGACCTTTTTTGAAAGCAAAAAGCAGTTTTTATATGATGAGAGTGAGCTTAGTATTTCATCAAAATTACTTTTAGAATTAAAAATTAGTTTAAGAAATAAAAAGCAATCCGTGGTATTTTTACCTACAAGGGCAAATTTTAGACAAATTTTATGTAAAGAATGTGCTAATACCATCAAATGTCCTTTTTGTTCTATTGCTTTGAGTTTACATAAAAATAAAAATGCATTAAAATGCCATTATTGTAATTTTACTAAAGAAATCGATCAAACCTGCCCAACTTGCAATGGAGTTATGCTTGAAGCTAAAAAAATGGGTACAGCAGAGCTTTGTGAACTTTTAGAAAAAGAATTGGCTGAGTTTAATCCTATCGTAAAAAGATTTGATAGCGATGAGATTAGCAGTGTAAAAAAGCTTGATATGATTTTAAAAGATTTTAATCAAGAAAAAATTGATATTTTAGTAGGTACTTCTATGCTTGCTAAAGGTCATGATTATCACAATGTGGATTTGAGTGTGATTTTGGGGCTTGATGAGTATTTATTTAGACCTAATTTTAAAGCTTTAGAAGAGACTTTGGCTCTTGCTATGCAAGTAGCAGGTCGTGCAGGTCGCAAGGGTGAGGGTAGGGTGCTTTTGCAAACTAAGAATAGATCTTTTTTTGAAAAATATATACAAGATTATGATAGTTTTTTAAAAGATGAATTAAATGCTAGAAACGAGCTTTATCCCCCATTTAAAAGACTTTTAAGACTAATTGTTGAAGATGAGGATAAAAACAAAGCTTTAAATTTGTGTGAATTTATAGCTAATAAAGTTCAAGAATTAAAACAAGTGCAATTAGTAGGCCATGGTACTTGTGGCATTGAAATGCTAAATAAAAAATGGCGTTTTTATGTATTATTACGTGCTAATACCCATCAAGATCTTGTGAAATTTGAGCATTTTGCTTTAAACTTTAAAAATATTACTTGTGATATAGATCCAGTTGATTTTAGTTGATTTTAATTTTTACAAAGTCAAAAAAGTATACAATAAAATAAAAAAGTGAGATTATGATGGGATATCAAAGATACAAAACAAGACAAATAAAAGTGGGTAATGTTTTAATAGGTGGTGATGCTCCTATTTCGGTACAATCTATGCTTTTTACTAAAACAAGAGATATTGAAGGTTGTTTAGAGCAGCTTAACAGACTTTATTTTGCTGGTGCAAATATAGTGCGTTTAGCCTGTTTGGATATGGCAGATGCAAGGGCTTTAAAAGAAATTAAAGCAAAAAGCCCCTTACCTTTAATAGTGGATATACATTTTAATCATAAATTAGCAGTTTTTTGTGCTGAATTTATCGATGGGGTGAGAATTAATCCAGGAAATATAGGATCAAAAGAAAATATCAAAGAAGTGGTGCAAGCTTGTAAACAAAGAAAAATTCCTATTAGAATAGGGGTAAATCATGGTTCTATAGAAAAGCAATTTAGCGATAAATATGGTTATAATATAGAAGCTATGCTCAAGAGCGCTTTATATAATATAAAATTACTAGAAGATTTAGACTTTTTTGATATTAAAATCTCTATGAAAACTTCAGATGTGCAAAATACCATAAAAGCTTATGAAGCTCTAAGACCACTTTGTGATTATCCGTTTCATTTAGGGGTTACTGAGGCAGGAACTAAATTCCACAGTACGGTTAAAAGCTCGATTGCCTTGGGAAATTTGCTTTTAAAAGGTATAGGCGATACAATGAGAGTTTCTATGACAGGGGAGCTTGAAGAAGAGATTAAAGTAGCAAGGGCTATTTTACAAGATAGTGGAGTGCAAAAAAGCGGGGTTAATATCATCTCATGTCCAACTTGTGGAAGAATTCAAAGTGATTTGATTAAAGCGATTAAAATAGTAGAAGAAAAAACTAAGCATATAAAAGAGCCATTAAATATAAGTGTTATGGGTTGTGTTGTAAATGCCTTGGGCGAGGCTAAGGGTGCTGATGTGGCGATTGCTTTTGGAAAAAATCAAGGTTTAGTTATAAGACATGGCGAAGTAGTGGCAAAATTAAAAGAAGATGAGCTTGTGGATAGATTTTTACTTGAAGTAGAAGATGAAGTAAAACTTAGAAAAAAAGATTAATTTTTTTCTAAGTAAGTTTTTTGCGCATTTTGTAATTTTTTAGAAATTTTTACTTTATAAATACTTGAATTTTGAAGCTTTTTTAACTTAAAATTTAAACTATCAAGACTTTTTTTATGATACTTTTTAATATTTTTCAAATTAGGAAGCTCATAAACTAATTTCCCATCTTTAAAAATAATCTCATGTAAATTTTTATATGTATAGCCTTGATAATTTTTGATATTTTCGTCATGTGTGTATAAAACATCAAAACTTGCTTTATTTTCTTTATAATACCTTATAAGTTTTTTAACATGTGGTAAGGTTGTTTTACTTGAGCTTGCACTGATTTTTATTTTAGGGATGATTTGGTTGTTTTTTTCTAATGCAACGAGCTTATAAACAGCTCCAAAAACAGGTGAGCTTGCCGAAGTAATAAGCTTTTCTCCAACACCAAAAGCATCGATTGGGGCTTTGTTTTTTAGTAATTTTTCTAAGATGAACTCATCTAAGGCATTACTAGCTATGATTTTGCATTTTTTTAAGCCAGCAAGATCTAGTTTTTTTCTAATATATTTAGATATTTTAAGCAAATCTCCTGAGTCAATACGGATGGAATAATTAAACATAGAATCTTGCGCATTTAACTCATTAAAAACTAAAATAGCATTTTCAATACCTTTTTTATAACCATATGTATCAATCAAAAGACTTATATTATCTTTATAAATTTGACAATATGCTCTAAAAGCACTTAGCTCATCATCAAACATTTGTACCCAAGCATGAGACATGGTTCCGCTAATAGGAATATTGAATTTTTTTCCAGCTAAAGTACAAGCACTTGCATGAAAACCACCTATAAAAGCAGCTCTAGCACCATTTAAAGCTGCGCTTTCCCCATGAGCTCTACGAGAGCCAAATTCTAAAAGCAATTTTTCTTTTGCAGTTTGAGTAATTCTGCTGGCTTTAGTAGCAATTAAGCATTGATGATTTAGGGTTAAAAGTATGAAAGTTTCTAATAATAAAGCCTCAATTATAGGTGCTTTTATGATCATTAAAGGTGTATTAGCAAAAACACATTCACCTTCTTGGACACTTAGTATATCCCCGCTAAAATTTAAAGTTGAAAGATAGTTTAAAAAATCATCATCAAATTTTTGAGTATTTTTCAAAAAATCTATGTCATCTTTAGAGAAAGAAAAATGGTTAATATGATTTATAATTTGTTCTAATCCACAAAAAACAGCATAAGAAGCATTATCAGGAGCTTTTCTAAAAAAAACTTCAAAATAAACAATTTGCTTATGCATATTTTGTTTAAAATAAGCATAAGCCATACTTAGTTCGTAAAAATCACATAATAATGAAGAATTCATATAAGGATTTTTACTAAAAATTAATCCATTTGGCGACGTAAGAAAGCAGGAACATCAAGCTGAGAAATTACTTCCTCATCAAATCCACCGCTAGCTTTGCGTAAATTCATATAGCTATTTTTTTTACTTTCTTCTTGTTCTTTAGCACTTTCTATTTCAGCTTTATCTTCAAAACCTGTAGCAATGATAGTAACTTCAACGCGATCCCCCATACTTTCATCAGTAGTTGCACCAAAGATTACTTTTGCATTTTCATCTGCTATATCGCTAATGCTTTGAGTAGCTTGTGAAATTTCTATCAATGAGCATTCAGGACCAATTTTATAATGGATAATTACGCCTTTAACGCCTTTCATAGTCATACCATCTAATAATGGAGATTCTATAGCACTTGATAGTGCATCCATAATGGCATTTTCGCCTTCTCCATGACCTACGCCCATTAAAGCTAAACCTCTATGGCTCATAACAGTTCTAACATCAGCAAAGTCAACATTAATATCGCCATCTTCTAAAAGGATAGACACCATACCCCTAACAGCTCTAGCTAAGATATCATCTACTAGTTTAAATGCTTCTTTTATACCTGCTTTTTTTGGAAGTATGCTAAGAAGTTTTTCATTTTGGATTACAATGATAGAATCACTTTCTTTTTTTAATTCAGCCAAGCCAGCTTCGGCTAATTTTTTTCTTTGTTTTCCTTCAAATGCAAAAGGCATGGTCACAACTGAAACAGTTAATGCACCTACTTCTTTAGCAGCTTGTGCTACAACAGGAGCTGCACCTGTGCCAGTTCCACCGCCAAGTCCTGCTGAAATAAATACTATATCGCTTTGACTTAAAGCAGCTTTTACTTCTTCGAAACTTTCTCTTGCGCTTTCTGCTCCAATTTCTGGTTGCATTCCAGCACCTAAACCTTTGGTTTTTTTCTCACCTAGTTGAATTCTAGTTTTTGCTAAAGATTTAGCTATGGCTTGTGCATCAGTATTTGCTGAAATAAGATCAAGATCATGTAAACCCATATTTACCATATGATCTATCATATTACCGCCACCGCCACCGCAACCTATGACTTTTATTTTTGCACCTTTTGCGTGTTGCATTTCTTCTACTAGATATTCGCTCATTGTGTCTCCTATTAGAACTGGTTTATTAATTTATTCCAAAATTTATGCATAAAACCTGATTTTTTATCTTTTTTGGTTTCAGCTTTTGCTAATTCTGTTTTTTCCTCTTCAAAGTCTTTTTGATCTTGGAAAATTTCTTCAAAATCTTTATTTTCTTCTTCGTGCTCTTCTATGGTGAGATTTTGTTTTATCTGCTTATTGATAAATTCAGGTTCTCCTTTGTATCTTAGTTTCTCATTAGAGTCTAATTCATAAGGAGTAAAATGTCCACCACCATATAAGCAAAGACCTATAGCACAGCTATTTTCCGCATCTTCAAAAATTTCTTTAAAGCCATCCATAGTATCTTTTTTTGCGGTCGCTATTCTAACAGCTTTATTATCAAAATAAGCTGAAGCAAGTTTGTCAAGTCCTGCAAATTTTGTCATTCCACCTGTTAATACTATACCTGCTCCTGCTTGATTTGCACAAGCATTATCACTTAGCATTTTAGCTAAAATAATAATAGTTTCTTCAATTCTTGCATAAATAACATTAGATATAACTTCTACTGAAACTTCATTTTTTCTTTTTTCATCACCCATATATGGTATTTGTATGATAGAATTTTCATTTTGCGCTAAAGAAGCGTAGTTTAGTTTTAATTTTTCTGCTTCTTTTGGTGGAGTATGTAAAGCTATAGATAAGTCATTAGTGATATTTACTGATCCAATTTGTAGGCATTCATTATAGCGTATAGAATTACCCGCATGAATGACCATATCACAAACTGCTCCACCCATATCGATTAAAATAGCACCTAATTCTTTTTCGCTATCATCAAAACATGCAATAGAAGAAGCATAACCTGAAAGAACGATATTATCTACTCTAAGATCAGCAAGCTCAACTGCTTTTTTTAGATTTTTTATATGCACTTCTTGTGAGATTACAATATGTGTTGAAACTTCAAGGCGATTTCCGCTCATTCCTAAAGGATCTTCTACATGTTCAAGATCATTGACTTTGAAATTATAAGGCAATACATGAATGATTTCATAACCACTAGGAATATTTGCAGTATGCTTTGCTGTACTCACTGCTCTGTGAATTTCTTTAATACCTATTTCATGATTTGGTATATTAACTACACCTATACTATCCACACTTTTTGCATAAGCACCTGAAATTGATACAATTACTTTATCATAATGCACGCCTGACATCATTTGTGCATCGGCTACTGCTTCTTCTATGGATTTCGAAGCAAGTTCTATATTAGTAATTGCTCCTTTTTTTATACCATTTGATTTTGATTTTCCAAAACCAATGATTTTGAGTCCTTCTTCGCTTTTTTGTGCTAATATGGCACAAGTTTGTATTGAGCCTAAATCAATTCCTAAAATATTCAATTTGTATTTCCTTTGTAATAGCGTTGAATTGGATATAATTCTATAAGTTTTTTTAATAACTCTTCCTTAAGCAAAGCTTGTTTGGTTTGTTTAGCGCTTTGCTCTATGATAAATTTGTAAATTTCTTCCTTATTTTTATTTTCTAAAGTTTGCTTTGTAATTTCATAAACTATTGCTTTATCATCAAACAATACATAAGATTTAGCTTTGTTTGAGTCAAATACATGCATTAAAAACTCGCTAAATTCAGTATCATTCATCATATCACCTACTTTTGTATTTTTGTTTGAATCGCGACTATAAGTTCCTATGTCTATACCTTGGAAATTATCTAAGGCAAGTTTTGCTTTTTCTTCTAATAAGGTTTTGGTTTTTTCTTTGAGATAAAGTTTACTTACCTCGTTTTTAGCCTGCTCAAAAGTCATAGTTTGTATAGGATTTATTTTTATAACTTTTGCAACCATATAGCCATTTTCAAATTTAAAAGGCTTAATAAAATCATTTTCTTTAGCTTTTTGTATATTTTCCAAAGGATAATAAATATCAGCATCGCCGATTGTGATATTTTTATCAAAACTAAGCTCATTTTTTCTTAAAGCTACATAGCTTTCATTGGCTTTAAGTTTAAGTTTAGAAAGTTTTAAGTCTTTGATAACTTTATCTTTGCTTTGTTCTAAGCTTAGAATTTTCCCCGCAAAATCTTTATAATCATTTTTATTTTCTTCATAGTAAGCTTGGATTTCTTTGTCATCAACTTTAATTATATCTGGGTTTAAAAAATAAGTTGCAAGTTCGTAGCTTTTTTGTGTTTTATAAAGCTCTTTATTTTTCTCCCAAGTTTGTTTTAACTCTTTTTCATCAATTGTTATGTTTTTATTGTCAAGTTTTATAGCTTGAACTTTTAAACTATCTTGCATTAAAAAACTTGCACCAAACATATCAAGTTCATTTGGTTTGATTTGTAAATTTAAAATAGCATTGATTTTTTTAAGTAATAACTCATCGTGAATGATTTTTTCATAAGTTTTTGGTGTATAGTTGTTTCTTGCAAGCAGATTATAGTATAAATTTTTGTCAAAAACACCTGAAGCATTATGAAAGATTTTTTGATGTGCTAAATCATAAGCAATCTCTTCCTCGCTTACATTCAAACCTAAGGTTTTAGCATAAGAAAGTAATAGTTTTTCTTGTATAAGCTCATTGATAGCTTGGATGTCTAAGCCATCTTTTTGTGCCTGTTCTTGTGTGTAATTGCCATTGTTTAGCTGAGAATAATAGCCAAATAGTTGAGAATATTTAAGATTAAACTCATCATAACTGATTTTTTCATCGCCTACTTTTGCAACAGAATTTGATCTATCGGTGTTAAAATCATAACTTCCCCAACCAACAAAACCTGCTCCAACAAAAGCAATAACACTAATCCAAATAGTTACAACTAAATATTTTTTATGATGCTGCATCCAAGTGAGCATTTTAACCCCAATCCATAATTAAATAAATTAAACCATAAATTATAGGTAATTTGTGATTAATAAAAAATTAATTTTAAAAGATTATGATAAATTTGTTTCAGCTAAATGGATAATTTTACAAGAATTTTCAATTAAATCTATAATTTTGCCTAATTCATAACTTGTTCTACCATAAGCAAAGATACCATAACCTTTTACAACAACAAAATTTTGTTTTTGCTCTAACATATAGCGATAAATTTCAGTTTGCGATCTATCCTCCCAGTCTTCATAGCTTTTAGGATTATAAACACGAATTTCTTCTAAAAAAATTTCACCAAAATAATCTTGAGGTGTTATAAAATCATGATTTAAACTCATGGATAAGGTATAAGCTGGACAGGCAAAACATATAAATTTAGCTTCAGGTATGTTTTCATATATACTTTTATGGATTTCAGAATCACTGCTAGCTTCATCCCAGCTATAATCTTTTGCAAATTTTAAAATACTTAGATTTTTTTCATCTAGTTGATTTAAAAACGCATTGTTTTTATTGATAATAAATGATCCTTGAGATAATTTAGCTGAAACAGAGCCGTGACAAATTCCAAAAAAATTTTTTTTAAACATTGAAGTAGAAAGTATTTTAATTTGAGAAATGATATTTTCTTTATTCATCAAAAACCTTGTTTTAAACTTAACTAAGATATTATACTAAAAAATATTTTAAAGGTTCATTTTGCAAAGTCCACATATTCCTGTTTTATTGCAAGAAGTTTTAGATGCTTTTGATGATTTTGATACTGGAGATTTTTTAGATTGTACTTTGGGTTATGGAGGACATTCTAAAGCATTATTACAAGCTCATGAGAAACTAAGACTAATTGCTTGCGATAAGGATTTAGAAGCTTTAAATTTTTCTAAAGAATTTTTAAAAAATTTTCAAGATAGGGTAAGTTTTAACCATATAGGTTTTAAAGATATATTAACTCAAATTCCAACGCAAAACTTAAGAGGAATTTTAGCTGATATTGGCGTGTCTTCTTTACAGCTTGATAAAAATGATAGAGGTTTTTCACTAAATTCTGATTTTTTAGATATGAGAATGGATCAAAATAATCCTTTAAGCGCTAAAGAAGTGGTGAATTCTTATAGTAAGGAAGCTTTGGAGCAAATTTTTAAAGACTATGGAGATTTAGCACCTGTTGCTTCAATGCTTGCTCAAAAAATCATCAATACAAGAAGTCAAAAAGAGATTACAAGTGCAAAAGAATTAAGTCAAATTATAGGAAGTGCTAAATTAAAAGGGCGCAATGTGTCTTTGGCTTTGCTTGTGTTTCAGGCATTGCGTATAGAAGTAAATAACGAACTTGGCGAGTTAAAATCCTTGCTTGAAAATATAGAAAAAGCAAAATTAAAAGATTGCAAATTAGTTATTATTAGTTTCCATTCTTTAGAAGATAGAATGGTAAAAAATACTTTTAAAAGATGGGAAAAAGACTGTATTTGTGATGAAAGAGCTATAAAATGTGAATGTGGCAAAAATCATAGTCTTGGGAAAATTTTAAGTAAAAAAGCTATAAGTGCCTCTAAAGAAGAAATAGGTTATAATAGTAGATCAAGTTGTGCAAAAATGAGAATTTTTTATTTTAGGTAAATAATGGTTGAAGATGATTTTCTGAAAGAAAAACAAAATATACGTGAAAAAATGTTGAAATATTCTAGGGCTATAAAAGAAGGTAGGCCTTATGAAGAATATGAGCAAAATTTTAATGAAAGTGATCGTATATTAAAAAATAGAATACAGCGTAAGAAAAGACCTAAATTTACAGATTTTGATGAAGAATATGAAGAAAAACCCAAAAAACAATCCGCTATTTATTTAAAAGAGGATTTGATTAATGTTAAATTAGAAGAAAAAAAGCCTTTCAAGCTTCAACTTAATTTTCTCAAAAAACAAAAAGAAAAATTTGATAAAAAAAATATTGCAAATTCTAAAACGCTTAAAAGTAGCAAATCACCACAAGAAGTAAAAAAAACAGAAAAAAAGCAAGAAAATAAAGATTCTATTCAAATATCTAAAATTCTTACTCAAAGCAATGTTTTTGTCGCTTCAAAATTTCAAGATTTAAAAGAAAAAAGAAAAGAAAAGGCTAAACTCAAGCAAGAATTAAAAGAACAAAAAAAAATCGAACAAGAAAAAATAAGAAAAGCTCAAGAAGAATTAAAAGAAAAAGAAAAATTAGCTAAACAAGAACAAAAAATTTTAGAAGAAAAAGTAAGATTTGAAGAAAACCAAGAATATAATCAAGAGGATAAATACGAGCTTTTAGACAGCATAGTAAGCGAGGAAAATAAAAATTTAAGTCCTAAGAATTTATTATATGCAGGTTTGATGATAGCATTTGCTTTATTGATATTTTTCCCCCAAATTTACATCAGAAATCAAATTTATTATGTAAGTAGAGATATAGCAGATTTAAGATCACAAGAGCTTGTTTTAGACGAAGAAAATAAAGAGCTTAAAAGGCAGCTTGAAGCGCTGTATTTTCAAAATCAAGTTTTAGACTTTTTAGATTAATCTTGTGTTTGAATGATTTTTTCTAAAACATATTGCTCGAGTTGATTTTTTGGAATTTCTTCTTTAATAGCTTGATTATAAATATTTTCTGCTATTTTTGAGTATTTTTCATAAGCAAAGTATGGAAAATGCAAAGCCCAAGCTTTTTTTAATAATCTTTTGCTAATGATTTTCCTAGTATAAATTTTAAAAATATCATAGCCAATAAAAACACAAGCAGTGACAAAAATAGCACTTAAAATACTAATATGAAAATCAATAATTGTTAAAAAATAATGTGTAATTAAAATTAGAGGAATGATAATTAAAGCACAAAAAAATGCATAAATAAGATAAGAATTAAACACCTTAAATTTAAAATTTAATTTCGCAGGATCTATCATCATGCCTTCATTAAGTAAAGCATTTGCTTCTAGTAAATCCTTTAAATTAACAGGTTGGTTTGAAACTTTAAAAATAAAGTTTAAAATAAATTCTTGTATTTTCATTTTTTACCCAGTTAGTTTGTGATTTTTGTGATTTTAACATTTTTGTTTTTAAATAAACTAAAATTTTAAGTCTTGTAAATGAAATCTTGTGATAAAATTTATATTATTTTAATATCAAAACGGAAGAAAAATGGCAGATTCTAGATTTATGATGAATGTAAAAGGTATAGCTAAAAGTTTTATATCTAGAAAAATTTATCAAAATCAATTACAAAATATTTTAAAAGAAATTTTAAATTCAAAAAATATAGATAATATAACTACTCGTTTAAATTATTACAATCTGCAAAATGATTTTTTTGATATAAAAAAATTTGAAAATTACGAAAAAATAGGAAAATTTCCTTTTAAAAAAACTTCCTATGCTTATGATGCTTATGCAATTAGCAAGTATTTTAATGATGATTTTTTATGGATTAAGGGTTTTGGGGATATTAGTTATAATCTTAAATATCCAAGCATAGCTAAATCAAGACCAGTTAAAAATGGTTTTAATAACATCATTTTAAAATTAGATAAAAACAGACATTTTGATTTTATACAAGATAAAAATCAATTTGAAGATAAAAAAGACTTGCTTTTTTTTAGAGGCGCGATTTATCAGCCTCATCGTATTAAATTTTTTGAAAAGTATTTTGATAATCCTCGTTGTGATATTGCTCATGTTGGCGGTAGAAAAATTCAAGCTGAAAAATGGATTAAAAATTTAAATTTTAAAATTAGTAGAGCCTATCAAACCCAATTTAAATTTTTACTTTCATTAGAGGGTAATGATGTAGCAAGTAACTTAAAGTGGGCTATGAAAACAAATTCTTTAGTTTTAGCATCAAAAATGCGTTATGAAACTTGGTTTATGGAAGGAAAGCTAGTTCCAAATGAGCATTTTGCTTTGATTGATGATGATTATGAAAATGTAGAAACTTTACTTGATTATTATTTAGCTAATCCACATAGAGCAAAGGAAATCATACAAAATGCCCATGCTTACATAGAGCAATTTTTAGATGAAAAAATAGAATTTTATATAGGAATTTTAGTTTTAGCTAAGTATTTTTATTATTCTAATCAGCTTGATTTGCCAAAAGATATTGTTGATTTATTCGATTAAAGGAGGACTTATGCAAGAAATGGAAATAGTATTTTTAAATGATGAGTTTGTAAAAGCTAGTGAAGCTAAAGTGAGTGTTTTTGATAGAGGTTTTATCTTTGGAGATGGAATTTATGAAGTAGTTCCTGTGGTAAACGCAAAAATAGCCGATAAGGAAGAATTTTGGGAGCGTTTTGAGCGTAGTTTGGCTCAAATTGAATTAGAAATTCCTTATGCAAAAGAAGAATTTGAAAATATTTTAGAACAATTAATCATTAAAAACTCTCTTAAAGAAGGCGGACTTTATATGCAAGTTACTAGAGGGGTTGCTAGTAGAAATTTTGCTCTTTTAAAGGAGTTAAAACCTACTATTATGGCTTTTGCTTTTGAATGTAAAGTGATTGAGCATGAGCATGCTAAAAACGGGGTAAGCGTTATTTCAACTGCTGATTTAAGATGGAAAAGAAGGGATATAAAATCTATTTCTTTACTAGCTCAATGTCTTGCAAAAGAAGAAGCTATTAAAGCTAAGGTTTTTGAAGCTTTTATGGTAGAAAATGCTTTAGTAACAGAAGCTTCTAGTAGTTCAGCTTTTATTATTAAAGATAAAACTTTAATTACCAAGCCGTTTTCTAACGAAATCTTACCAGGAATTCGCCGTAAAAATATATTAAAATTTGCAAAAGAACTTGATCTTAAAGTAGATCAAAGAGCTTTTAGTATGAAAGAAGTGTATGAAGCTGATGAGGTATTTATTTCCGCAGCTACTTTTTTGATTTTGGGTGTTATAAAAGCAGATAGTAAGGTAATTAATGACGGTAAAGTAGGCTTTTATACCCAAAAGCTAAGAGAAAAATATGTAGAAAAAATTCAAAAAGAGGTTTTTTAATCAAAACCTGCATTTGTAAATTCTTTAGGATTATCAAGAGCGTAGCGGAATTTTTCCCAGTCTATTTGTTTATCCCAAATAGCTACGATTAAAGCTGCTACGCTGTTACCACATAAATTTCCTACTGCACGAATTTCAGACATAAATTTATCCACGCCCAAAAGTATAGAAATAGCAGCCACAGGTAAAACCTCTCCCAAGCTTGCCCCTAAGCCATTATTAGCTTCTGCTATATGCATATTAGATAAAGCCGCCAGCGTACTTCCTAGTATGATAAAACCTGAACCAGTTACACCAACAGCACCTTTTGAGGCTATCATTAGTACGATTAAAATGCTAATTTCATGCATCAAAGAAAGTTCCACATTAAAAGCTTGTGCAAGAAAAATCAAACTCATAGCTAAATAAATATTAGTACAATCAAGATTAAAACTATACCCAGTCGGCAATACTAAACCCACAGTGGCCTTTGAAATTCCTGCTTTTTCAAGTTTTCTCATAAGTGGAGCTAATGCTGATTCGCTAGAGCTTGTAGCAAAAACTATCAAAACTTCTCTTGAAATAAAACGCATAAATTTAAAAATATTAACTTTAGCAATAAAACAAATAAGTCCTAAAACTCCAAAGATAAAAAGCAAAGAAGCAAATAGCATAACAATAAGCAAATATCCTAAATTTAATAAAGAATCAAGCCCATATTTTGCTACTAAAAATGCCATCGCAGAAAAAGCAGCAATAGGAGAAAAATACATAATAATTTCTAGAATTTTAAAAACAAAGCTTTGCATTATTTCTAAGGTTTTTTGTATAGCTTTTCTCTCATCAACCCTCATAAGTGAAACAATAAAAGCACAAGCTAGGGCTATAACTAAGATTTGTAATGTCTTTCCTTCGCTAAAAGCAGTGATAATATCAGTAGGTATAGCATCTTTTAAAATATGTAAAATCTCATTTTGCGCACTTATTTCTATGTTTTTATTAACAAATTGAGCTACGCTATCTTTATCTAAGGTACTTGGATCAAGGTTCATTCCTTTTCCAGGTCCCATGATATTTGCCATAAAAATTCCTATAGCTAAAGCAAAGGTGCTTACTACTTCAAAGTAAAGTAAAGCTTTAGCGCCTATACTTCCAACTTGCTTTAAACTCTCAAGACTAACAACTCCTAAAACAATAGTTAAAAATATAATAGGCCCTATTAAAAATTTTAAAGCTTGTATAAAATAATCTACCCCGATTTTACTAGCTAATGCAAGTTCTTTATCTAACAAACCAAGGCTAATGCCAGCTATTATTCCTATGATTACCCAAAAACCTAAATTTTTTAATATTTTTTTGACTTTACTTGGTTTTTCATGGGTAATTACTATCACAAAAACTCCTTTATAATTTAAAAACGACACATACTAGCAAAGAAAAACTTATTTTTATGATTAAAATAAATAAAAAATAAACAATATTCTTGAAAATAAGAATTTTTTAGTGTATTTTGTATATAAAAGTAGCATTTTATAGTATTTTTATCTGATTTATTATGAAATAAATAATGATAATGTTTATCTAAATTTAAGAAAGCTGGTATTATACTTGCGACTATGATTTTAAAAATGAATATCATTTTTGGAGAAAATAAGTGTTCAGAAAAATAAGTTTATTAATAATCTTTTTATTTTGTTCTATTATTTATGCAAGAGAGATTGATTATCAAAAAGAAGCTCAAGCAATCAAGCAAATTTTAAATGAAAGTATGATTTTATATAAAGAAAATAAAAATTTAGAAGCAAAGAAAAAAGCAGAAGATGCTTATTTTCAGCATTTTGAAACAATGGAAGGATCTATTGGGCGTAATGTTGGCAGAAAAGCCATTGTCATGGAGCGTAAATTTGTTAATTTAAGAAAGCTATATAAAGATAAAGAAGAATTTTCTAAAATAGAAGCTTTAGTTAGTAGTTTGTATTTTGATTTAGATGAAATAGTTCCTATTTTAGAAAAAGGCTTTCAGCTTAAAGCTGAGGCTAGTGATGTAAATTATGATAAAAAAGTAGCTGAAAGTTTATCTTTAAAAGCAGAAAAAGAGCGTCAAGCTCAAGCTGAAGCGATGTTTGCAGCTTTACTTGGAGAAGATATTAAAGAGCAAGCTCCGCAAAACTCAACTCAAAATTTGGTTGCTCAAGAACAAGAAGCTCAAAAAGATGAAACATTGCTAGCCTTGCAAGAAGCTTCGGCTTTGGATGTAAGATTGCAATTTTTAATGGATTCAATGATTTCAAAGCTTGATCAAGCAGCATTGGCTTTTGTAAATAAAGACTATCAAAAAGCTAAAGATCTAATCCAATCAGCATTGTTTGAGGATTATAGAAACTCAAAAGTAGAAGTTTTAGTAGCAAGATACACTAAAGCGGGGATGGATAAAAAAATTCAAACCAAACTTAGAACTATTATAAGAAAAATCAATGCTAATACTTTAGATGAAAAAACTATCAGAGATGAAATTTCAAATATATCAGATTTATTATATGAAGCGTTTTTAGCTTTACCTAAAGAAGAATTAGCTTTACTTCAGGTTAAAGGCTTTAATGAGAGTGCTATGGGTACTAAGAACTATACTAAAGTATATGATGATATGAAAATTGCGCTTAATGATATTTTGCAAAATTATGAGGGATTTAGTTTAAATAGCATTGATGCTTTGCAAAATGTGTATTTGGATATTTTCGAAGCAAGTGGTATGGAAAGTAAAATTGGAGCTATTGATAGTGCTTTAAAATTAAAAATCGAAAGTTATTTTTCAAAAGGTGTTGCACTTATTAAAGCAAGCGCTTCTAAAGAAGAATTAAAACAAAATTTTGACGAGCTTAGTGCCTTGGTAGAAGGCTCTTTGGATAAAATTCAAGAATCCTCGCCTATGTCTTTATTTATATGGGCTTTGGGCATTATTTTAAGAGAGGGTTTGGAGGCTTTAATCATCATTGTAGCTATAGTTTCATACCTAGTTCAAAGTGGTAATAAAAAGCGTTTGAATATAGTATATTCAGCACTTTGGAGCGGGGTGTTTTTAAGTTTTGTAACGGCATTTTTTATTTCATGGATTTTTAAAGAGCAAGCAGGACAAAGCAGAGAGTTTTTAGAAGGTATTACTATGCTTGTGGCTGTTGCATTATTGTTTTATGTGGGTTTTTGGCTTTTATCAAATGCGCAAAATAAAAAATGGGCAAATTATGTAAAAACTCAAGCGGTTGAAGCTATATCAAATAATTCAGCAAAAACCTTATGGTTTAGTGTGTTTTTAGCTGTATATAGAGAAGGTGCTGAAACTATTCTTTTTTATCAGGCTTTATTATTTGATGCAAAAACAAGTACTGATTATAGTTTTATATTTATAGGATTAGCTAGTGGATTAATTATACTTATCATACTTTATTATTTATTAAAAGCTGGTGCTTTAAAAATACCAGTAAAACAATTTTTCTATATAACTTCATACATTATTTTTTACATGGTCTTTGTCTTTACAGGCAAAGGCATTGGTGAGCTCATAGAAGCTAAGGTTATTACACCAAGCTTACTTCCTTTTGATTTTGAAGGAATTTTATGGCTTGGAATTTATCCTTACTATGAGAGCATCATACCTCAGTTTATGGTTTTAATCTTACTCATTATGGGTATTTTTATAACAAAGCAAATTTCAAATAAAAGGGAAAAAATATGAAAAAAACTTTATTAAGTTTAGGCGCAGCAGCTAGTATTTTAGCTAGTTCAGTTTTTGCAGCAGAGGTGCCAATTGGTGATCCTTATGAGTTAAATGGTATGGAAATAGCAGCGGTTTATTTACAACCAATCGAAATGGAGCCAAGAGGGATTGATCTTGCAGCAAGTTTAGCAGATATTCACCTTGAAGCAGATATTCATGCATTAAAGGGCAATAAAAACGGTTTTCCAGAAGGCTTTTGGATACCATATCTAACTATAGCTTATAAACTAACTAATCTTGACAATGGTAAAGTAAAAACAGGAACTCTTATGCCTATGGTAGCAGATGATGGTCCTCACTATGGTGCGAATTTAAAAATGGATACAGGCATAGGAAACTATGAGTTAGTATTTTTAATAGAAAGTCCAGAAAAACAAGGTTTTGGACGCCATGTTGATAAAGAAACAGGTGTTGGTAAGTGGTTTGAGCCATTTTCAGTTAAATATAACTTCAAATACACAGGAAAACCTAAGTGATTTTTTCCCTAGCTTTTTGCTAGGGTTTATTTATGAAATTATTGATTTTATAAATAAATTCTATCAAAGAAGAGCCTATGTCGATTTATTTTGTACATTTTTTTGGAGTATTTTTTTCTTATGCGCTTTTGAGTGCTTTATTTTTTTATAATCTAAAAAATTCTTTAGTGTTTAAACTTGCTTTTGTGGGTTTTGTTTTTTCTTATTTTGCTTTTTTTATTAGTGCTAAAACACTAAGTTATGATTTGTTATATTTTTCTAATGATATTTTATTTGTTTTATTGTTTTTGAGTATTATCGTTTTTTCTTTTATGAAAAATAATTTTTTAAAAGAAAAAATTCAAGCAATATTGCTTTTTTTATTATCTTTTGCTTTTGGTGTAAAATACTTACATATTTCTATAGATTTTCCTATATTAAGCACTAATTTTTTGGATTCTTTAGCCATTAGCTCTTTTGGGCTTATTTTACTTGCTTTTATTATGTGTTTTGGAGCTTATCTTTTTACAAGATGGCTAAGAGAATTTAAATTTAAGTTTTTAAATTTATTTTTATTTATTATCGTGGTTTTTTATCTAAATGAAGCTTTAGCTCAAATTTTATTACACCTTATGAGAGAAGGTGTGATAGAAACAGAAAGCTTGTATTTAAGCTATGTGGCAAAAAGTGTGTATTATGCTAAATTTTATACTTATGTATGGTTTGTGTTATTAGGGCTTTTTATAGTTTTGGCTCTAAAGCAAAGAGTAAGTAAAAATACTAAGAAAAAAGATTTTGATATAGAATTTAGAAAAAATCAAGCAAAAAATTTAACTATAACTAATTTTAGCGCAAGTATTTTTAGTGCTATGATTTTAAGTCTTTGTGTTTTTCTTTTTTATGACTTGCATGCTTCAAGACCGATAACCATAGACGAGCCAACCTATGTAGAGCCAAATGAAAATGATGAATTTGTCTTTGATGTAGCTATTTTAAGAGATAATAACTTACACCGCTTTGCTTATATTAGCGATGAGGGTAAGGTAGTGAGATTTTTCTTAATAAATAAAAGAGAAGATAAAGACTCGCCAGTAGCGGTTTTTGATGCTTGTAGTATATGTGGGGATATGGGATATGTTAAAAAAGGCGGAGAGTTAATTTGTATTTCATGTAATGTTAGGATTTTCTTACCAAGTGTAGGTAAGGCAGGTGGGTGTAATCCTATCCCTATGAAATACAAATTTGAAAATGGCAAAGTTATCATACCTTTTTCAGAAATTTTAGACGGGGTGAATTTTTTCACTCAGGTAGTGGAAAAGAAAGTTTATGATCCTATCGATAGCACTGAATTAATTAATTTAAAAGCACCAAGATCTTATGTTTATAAAGGAAGAACATATTTTTTTGCTAATGAAAAAAACTATGAAGAGTTTAAAAACGATCCTTTAAAATACATCGATATGAATAAAACTTCAAAATATAGAATTCATAATTTATTAGGAAATGACTATGCAAATTAAGATCATAAAAAATTCTATTTTCCAAAATAAAATTCAAAAATCTCTAGCCTTACTAACGATTTTTTTAGCTACTTTACTTATGGCTACTATGTTAAATCTTACTTTGGGTATAGGTAATGAAATCACAAAAGAATTAAGAAGTTATGGATCAAATATTTTAGTTTTACCTAAAGGCGCAAGTTTGAGTGTAGAAGTAGGTAATAAAATCTATGAGCCTTTGAAAAATCAAAATTTTTTAGAAGAAAGCAAACTCCATACTATAAAAGAAATTTTTTGGAGAAATAATATCAACGCCTTTGCGCCATTTTTAGACACCCAGGTAAAAATTCAAACCCCAAGTGCAAATTATGAAAATATCTCTTTAGTGGGAACTTATTTTGATAAAGCTATAAAGGTGCAAGATGATGATGATTTTTATGCAGGTATTAAAGAATTATACAAATATAGTCAAATCAAAGGAAGCTACCCAAAAGATGATAGTTTAGATGAAATAATGCTAGGAAAAGACTTAGCACAAAAGTATGATTTAAAAATAGATGATGAAATCACCCTTGTGCAAAATGATCAAATTTTTAAAACAAAAGTTGTTGGTATTATAGACTTAACTCAAGCCTTTTCAAATAAAATCATTACTTCTTTACTTTTAGCACAAAAACTTTCTAAAAAAGAAGGTTTATTTGCTAAAGCAGAAGTTTCAGCTTTGACTATACCTGAAAATGATTTAGCACAAAAAGCAAGACGTGATGTAGATAGTCTTAATCAGCTTGAGTATGATCAGTGGTATTGTACTGCTTATGTAAGCTCTATTGCTTATCAAATCGCAGAAGATTTTAAAGGTGCTAGCACAAAAGTAGTAAGTGCGATTTCAGATGCAGAAAGTTTGATAGTATCTAAAATTCAATCTTTAATGGCGGTAGTTAGCATTATATGTTTAATCGTAGCTTCCATAGCTATATCATCTTTAATGAGTGCAGATATTTTTAGAAGAAAAAGCGAAATAGGACTTTTAAAAGCTTTGGGTGCTAGCACTTTGCAAATTTATATGATTTTTGTACTAGAAGGGGTTGTGGTAGCTTTAGTTGGAGCAGTTTTTGGTTTTGCTTTTGGCGTTGGGGTTTCAGAAGTTATTGCTCTAAGTATATTTGATCATACTATTGCTATATCTTGGATTATTTTACCAATTTGCTTATTTTTTGCGGTGCTTATAGTTTTTTTAGGATGTTTATTTTCTATCAAAGGAATTTCTAAACTTTCTACTTCAGAGGTTTTATATGGCAAATAATTTTTTTATACAAGAGGTTTTTAAATCTCTTATTTTTTCTTATAAAAGAGTTTGTGTTATTTTTATAGCTGTGTTTATGGGTGCTATGGTTAGTGCTTCATTTTTTAATATTTATTTTGATATTGATACAAAATTATCTAAAGAATTAAAAGCTTATGGGGCTAATTTTATCATCACGCCAAAAGATGATGAGTTTTTAAGCATGGATGAGTTTAATCAAGTCAAAGAAAGCTTAAAAGCAAAAGCTTTAACTCCATTTTTATATGGTTTTTATAATCTTGAAAGTTCAAGTGCGGTAGTGGTTGGTGTTGATTTTGCTAATTTAAAACTTACCAAGCCTTTTATGGAGGTTTTAAAGGGAAGTTTTTCTTTGAGTGATTTTAGTGAAGATAGTGCCTTTGTAGGGGCTGATTTGGCAAAACAATTAGAGCTTAAAATAGGACAAGAATTACAAATTTATAATCCAAGCATTTCTAGAATAGTCAAAGTAAAAATCAAAGCTATTTTAAGAAGCAATGATGAACAAGATGGGGTTTTGATCATTTCTTTAAAAAAAGCTCAAGAGTTAGTGGCTAAAGAAGCGATTAATTATGCTCAAGCTATTTTGCTAGGTGATTATGAAAGTTTAGATCAAAAAGCAAAAGAACTTAGTAAGGGCAATGTAGAAGCTAAAGTTATAACTTCAGTATCTATTAGCGAAGGTGTGATTTTAGAAAAGATCAAAGCTTTGATGGCTTTGATTAGCTTAACGATTTTACTCATTAGCTCTTTGAGTGTAAATACCACTCTTAGCGCAGTGATTTTTTCAAGAAAAAAAGAAATAGCCTTACACCTTGCACTAGGAGCTAAGCATAAGGAAATCATCAAACTTTTTGGAGCTGAAGTGTTTATTTTAAGCTTAAGTGCGAGTTTGCTTGGTGCTTTTTGTGGATATTTTTTAGCAAATATTTTTGGATATTTGATTTTTAATGCAAACATAGATTTTAGATTGCTTTCAGTGTTTTTTGCGGTGTTTGTTTCTTTAATATTTGCTTTTTTTGCAAGTATTTTACCACTAAAAAAAGCTTTAAAAATCAGTGTTTGTGAAAATTTAAAGGGTGAGTAATGAAAAGTATTATAAAAATTTCAAATTTAAATCGTAATTTTAATGAAGTTAAGGCTTTACAAAATATCAACTTAGAAGTAAAGAAAGGTGAATGGATAGCCATTATGGGTCCATCAGGTTCAGGTAAATCAACGCTTTTAAATATACTTTCTTTAATGGATACTCAAAGTAGCGGGGAGTATTTTTTAGATGATAAGGAAGTTGGAAATTTAAGCGAAGAAGAAAAAAGCGTAATTAGAAGGGAAAAAATAGGTTTGATTTTTCAACAATTTCATTTAATACCTTATTTAAATGCCTTAGAAAATGTTATGCTAGCACAGTTTTATCATTCAAGTATAGAACAAAAAGATGCTATAATGGCAATAGAAAAAGTAGGACTTTCGCACAGACTTACGCATTTACCTAGTCAGTTAAGCGGTGGTGAGCAACAAAGACTATGTATAGCAAGGGCTTTAGTGAATGATCCTGAAATTTTATTAGCAGATGAGCCAACTGGAAATTTAGATGAGGCAAATGAAAAAAACATTTTAGAGCTTTTTTGTAAATTAAAACAAGATGGCAAAACTATAGTTTTAATCACTCACAATCCAGACTTAGCCACCTTTGCTGATAGAACTATCATTTTAAGCCATGGAGTAATGAAAAGTGAAAATTAAAAGTATAATCTTAGCTTGTTTGTGTTTGATTTTTTTAAGTGCATGTTTTGAAAACAACAACAAAAATGGTGGTAAAATAGGGTTAAAAACACCAGAAATAGCAGCTAAAAATTTAGAAGGTGAGAAAATTAAATTAGCTGATTTTGACAATCTCATTATTTTAACTTTTGTAGAGCAAGGTTGTGCTTCTTGTTTAAAAGACTTACCGCTTTTGGAAAAACTAGCTAATGAATACCCTAAAAAAATGACTATTTTAGCACTTGATTCTATAGATAAGGGTAAAGATTTTGAAGAATTTGCTACAAAATACAACTATAAAAATATTACATTTTTGCAAGATGATTTAGATATATCGTGGCAAAGATTTAGTGTTTTTGCGGTACCAACAACCTTTATAATAAAAGATGGAGTGGTTCAAGATAAAATTATAGGGGAAAAACCATGGTCGTATTTAAAAGCTTCTATTGCTTCTTGGCTTTGATAAGCATTTTTTTCTTTAGTGCATGTTCAAATAGTGAATTTCAAACATTAAATTCAAGTCAAAACTATACTTTCAAATATGATGGTTTTGAAAAAACCTTAAAAACACAAAATATAAATCAAGCTTATGCTTTATTTTTTTTCACGCAAGATTGTGGTGCGTGTAATGCGCAAATTCCTATGCTTAATGAGCTTTACAAAGAAAGAAATTTTCCTATTTTGGCGGTGTTAAATGGAGTAAAGTCAAAAGAAGAAGCTCAAAAAATTCTTTTAGAAAAAAAATTAGATTTACCACTTTTATATGAAGCTAAAGCAAGCTCATTTTTATCTAAAGCTGTGGGTGGAATTTATGGTGTGCCTGTGATAGTTTTTTATGATGAAAAAGGTAAAATAAATGAAAAATTCATCGGACTTACCCCAAAAAGTGTTTTAGAAAATAAGATTAAATTTTTACAATAGTTATTATTAAAAATATTAATATTGTTATATTTCAGATGTATTTTATCTTAAATATCTTTAAGCTTAAATTTATAAATATAGTATTAACATTTCCAAATTATTATTAATACATTAGTAATGTAATTAAAAAAAAACATTTCATTACTAAAAAACAATAATCAATCAAACACATTAATCATTTTTTGAAAGGACTTTTTCAATGTATATAAACACAGCTAAAAAACGCCTCACGGGGGGGGGATACGATAATTTTCGTTTTAACTCACACTCTTTAAAACGCTATAAAAACTCCAATCTTTTAAAACTTTCTTTACTTACCATTTTTTCACTAAGTTCTTTAGAAGCTGCTACCCAGGCAAATTATGATAAAACTTCTAATGCTTATATAATTAAAAAACACCATTATGAGAACAATGATGTTTATGATTATAATCTTGATACTTATAAATTCTTAAGTGGTAAAAACTTCTATGGTCAAATGGCTACTAATAAAAACCTTTCAAATATCACTTTAATCTATGATAATCCTAAAGATAAAGCTCATGTAAAAATGAATGATTTATACTTTAAACAAGACATACTTACTCCAAGTATTAAAGAAGATATTTTTGTAGTAAATGGTTTTCATAGTTCTAATTCAGACAATACCACCATTAATCAAACTAGCTATATACCTTTTTTAGTTTCTGCTTATACCTTTAATGCAAAAGCTAATAATAATACCTTAGTATTAAAAGCAGGAGAATTATCTTCAGTATATTATCTAAAACCTACTGATAAAGAAGTGATTAATCCTAAAGCTACTGGTTTGGATAATAAATATAATTTTTTAATCACTCCAGCCATAGCTAGAAAAGGTGAAGTAAGTAATAATACTTTAAATTTCTTAAAAGATGCCTATGTCAATATGGGTGTTGAAAACACCTACACCTTACCTTTAAATGGTGCTCCTTATATCTTAGGTGCTTTTGGTGTGGATGCTAATGCTAATAATAATACAGTTGTATTAAATAAAGGCGTAAAGATAGACTTTCATACTACCCCTTATAGACAAAGTGCTTTAGGGAATAATATCTTTGATGAGAGAATGACTCATGTAACAGGAGCCATTACTTATAATGCTAATGCTAAAAATAATAAAGTTATCATAGATGGAGCTTCTTTATTAGTACATGGTCCAAGTGGAGCTTATTCAACATCAGCTGCTACTCACTTAGGAGGAGCTTTTGTGGATGTTAATAATAATCAAAGCTATGAAGTAAGTAATAATAGTGTATTAATCAATGATTTAAAACTAGATTTAAGAGTAGATACTAAAAATACCCCATTAGCTTATAATGCTATCTTAGTAGGGGAAATCTATGGGGGTAAAATCATACAAGGTAATGCTTATAAAAACACTATAGATATAAAAGACTTACAAACCTTATTAGCATTAAATACTAATGTAGAAGTAAAAGCTCTTTTAGACTTTTATGCAGGTATTACTAATAATGGTATAGCTAATGATAATAGTATTAGCATTAATCTAAAAAAACCATTTGAGATTAATTCTAATTTTACAGGTAAAAATGAGTTTAATCTTTATGGTGGGGTAGCTACTAAAGGAGCTAATAGAAATAGTATTCATATCAATGGGGATTTAACCCAAGGCATTACTGTTGAAAACCATCAAGATAAAATTCAAATCATAGCAGCACAAACTCTAAGTTCTAAAGCAAATAACAATAGCATTAATATTAAAAACTCAAACATTGCTATGCCTTTATACTTATATGGAGTAAGCAAGGTTAGTTTAAATGATAAAGATTATTATGCAAGTAGTGCTAATGCTAATAGTATAGTTTTAGATAATGTAAAATCAGGTAGAAATCTCACTGCTATTATAGAAGCAGATAATTTAGAAAAAAACACTATAAAATATAATATGGTGCAATCTTTATCTAATGCTTCTAATATAGATAAAGGTTCTAAAATCATTTTAAGAGCTAATGAAAGTGCTTTAGATAATACTTTAAATATTAAAGATTATTCAAGTGCAGCTAGTTCTAATGTTTATGTTATTAATGCTAATACTGAAAGTGCTAATAATACTTTTATCTTTGATAATCTAGCCCTAGGAACAGCTTCTGATAAAAGAGAAGGGGAAATAGTAATTAGTGCAGGTATAGCTAAAAATACTCATGATAATTATACTCATATAGCTAATTTAAATATAGATGAGTATAAAGATAATTCTACTATCATCATAGCAGCTTCTGGTGTATATAGTGAAAATGATAAAAGCTATAATAATACCTTATATCTAAGTGGTAATACTAATATTTTTAATAATACCAATATAGATGTATTAGCAGGTAGCTTTTTACAAACTAAAGAAAACACTAGCTTTGTATCAAAAGCTCTAGAGCATAAAAATAATACTAATAATCATTTAGTATTAAATACAAGTATAAAAGCAAATACTATTAATAACTTTGATCATTATAGCTTTATCTTAAAAGATGATACTAAAACTTATTTAAGTGCTAAAGAAGCTATTAATCTTTCTAAAGATAGTTCTATTAATGTATATACAAACAATAATATAAAAAATAAAAGTTTTATTTTAATGCAAAGTGAAAAAGGCTTTGTAGATGCAAACAATAAACAACTAAATCAAAAAGACTTACAAAGCTTATTAGAAACTATCACTAAAAACAATCAAAGCTTACATAAAAACATCAAAGCAAAAGTTCAAAAGGCTAAATACACTCTAAGTGTAAGTAAAGACGGAAAAAGCATAGTAGTGAATTTAAATTAAACAACAAAGATAAAACTAAAAAGGATTAATTATGAAAAAGTTAGCAAATCATATCATACTCTCAGGTGTAACGGTATCAATGTTATTTTCTCCACTAATGGCAATTGATCCAAACAAACTACCTAGTGGAGGTAAATTTACTCATGGGACTAGTGGGACTATATCTGGTCCATACTTTGATAAAAATACTGGTAAAAACACTATTGATATCACAGGTAAAACACAAGGTGGAAACCATGTCATACAATGGGGTGGTGGCTTTAGTATAGGTAATAAAGCTCAAGTTAATTTTGGAAAAGGACAAAGTGGGCAAAACTACCTAAACATTGCTCATGGTACAGATAAATCTACCATAGAAGGTGTATTAAATGCAGGTGGTAATAATGTCTTTTTAATTAATCCTAATGGGGTAATCATTACTAAAACGGGAACTATCAATGCTAATCGCTTTGTGGCTTCGACTACTTCTTTACAAGCACAACATTTTGAGGAATTTAAAGCACAAGGTGCTTCTTTTTCCCCTATATTTAAATCACATAAAGCAGGTAATGTAGTAAATATGGGTAATATTAATGCTAATGATGTATTACTTATAGGAAATAAGGTAAGTATAGATGGTGGTAATATCCATGGTAAGCATAATGAAGGTGTTGGTGATGATGCTTTAAAAAATCCAAGTGGTAATACAGCTGATAAAATTCATTTGGTGGGGAATGAAGTCAATATATTAGTAGATGGAATTAAATCAGATTCTATTATAGCTAGTGCTTATGTAAAAGGATCACTACAGCAATCTACTACATCTTATTATAACTATGACAATAATATAGGCAAACTTAACTTTATTACTCAAGAATATGACAACATAGATAAAACAAATTTAGGTAATAAAAAATTAGTAACTAAAGATAAATTTGAAAAACACGCAACTATAGGTTCTGATATAGATTGGTGGCATTTTGCTAAAGGGTGGAATGAAAATAAAAATAATATGAGGGTTTTTTTCGATACCTATAAACTAGTAGATGATATAGATTTTGGGGCTAATTGTAAAAATGGAGTATGCAGTGGTCAAAACTATGCAAATTATTGGGTGGACTTGAACGGTGATGGTGTAAAACAAGATAATGAATTTACTAGTATGATAGTGGGCAATGGGCGTGGTCAATTTGCTAAAACTTTTGATGGACAAGGATATACACTTAAAAATATTAATATAGATATAGATGAGTTAAATTATAATAAAATACTTAATGTGGGAATTTTTGGAGATATCACTGATGGAGCAAGTTTTAAAAATATCAATGTTGATTATATGGGTGGTGGGATAAAATACGATAGTAGTGTCTCAAATAGTGTTTATATTGGAGGATTTATAGGTAGGACATGGTTATCTAGCGATGTATGTAATATAACATTAAAAAATATATCAAAAATTGATATAAATGGTAAAGGTAGACACTATATTGGTGGTTTTGCTGGTGCTTTTGGGGGGAAAATATCTAATGTTTATGTGGAAAATATAAATAGTATTAAAAGTACTTTATCGAGCGGTAATGAGAACCTTACTGGTGGTTTTACTGGTATACTTTATGAAGGAGTATATACAGATATAATAGTGAAAAATATAACAAATATTAGTCAATATAATAAGTTTTCTAATTATGTTATGGCAGAAACAAGTATAGGAGGATTTGCAGCCCTTGCTTATGAAGGAGTGTTAGATAATATATTTGTAAATGTTGGAGATATTTATATGGATCAATATCCAGATAGAGGATATATAGGTGGATTTATAGGCCAACAACTTATATCGTCTGATTCTTCTAATATTTTTAATATAAAATTAGAAATAGGAAGTATTCAATCAGATAAAGCACGTATAGGTGGCCAAGGAGGTTTTATAGGAACTATAACAGCATTAGATGATTACAATGGCCTACCAATATATTTTAAAAATATAGCAATAGAGATTAATAAAGGAATTTTTAATCCATATAGTTTTGGTGCTTTTATAGGTGAGATAAATCCAGATCCGCGTTTTGGTAAAAATGGAAAAATATCAATTGATTTTTCAAATATAAATATATATTTTAATGAAACACCTAATTCTCAATTGACAGGTAAATTTTTTGAAAAACTGAATGATAGGGCAGAATATACTTTTAACAACATCCACATCTACCACCACGAAAACGATTTAACCAATGCAACTAATGATCAAGCTTACTGGAATGATTTTAATAAAAATGGTTATGTTTCAGATAAAATAAACATTCACACTTATAATAACTCTACTCAAAATGGTGCATATGAAGAATTTTTATCTAGGGCAAATACTATAGAAAAACCAACCCCACCAACCAACCCTGATAACCCAAATGATTCTGATGTTGTTTTAGGTAGTGATGATTTATATGAAGATGTTCTTGAAAAAATCATAACTAGTATTAAAAATAACTATATCATTAATATTAATGATAAAGAAAAACTCAAACAAATACTTCAAGCTTATAAAGCTTATAAAGATATAAACAATGATAATAAAGAAGAAAAAGCTAAATTTTTATCTTTGTTCTTATATTCAATGTTAGAAGATACTAATGTTATAGATAAAGAAGAGTTTATGCAAAGTATAGATTTTCTTTTAGCTTATAAAGATAATGGTATATTGAATGAAAACAATGAACATAGATTTGATGATATTAGTGCTTTAAAAGATATAAGAAAAATAATCAATGAACAATTAGATAAATTAGAAAATGATAAGGGGTTAGAGCATTTTATGAGCGAATTAGAAACATTAGTTAAAAATGCAAACGAACAAAAAAAAGAATATGATAAGTTTATTAAAGATCAAGATTATTTTAATAAACTAAACTCTTGGATGAAAGATTATGAAAGTATAGTTAATGATCTTGAAAACAAAGATATGAGCATCCAAGAACAAATGGAAAAAATAGCTAAGTTAGAACAATTAAAAAAAGATATTTTAGATCTTTATCAACAAACAAATGAAAAATATGAACTTGCTAACAATGCTATAGGAAAATTTAATACTCTAAAAGATAAAGCAAATAAGCAAGATAATTTTAAATTACTTGGTGGTTTTATTATTAGTGGAACATTGCCTAATCCAAATAATAGTTTAGTTGATATAGATAAAATAAATATCAAAGATCCTATTGATAAACCTGATATACCAGATAAACCTATTGATCCAATTGAGCCACCAATAGATAATAAACCAGATTTTTCTTTAAGCTTTGAACAAAGTTCTACTTTTAACTCTATAGGTGATGAGGCTATAGATGATGAGGAAGAACAAGAAGAAATAGAAGAAGCTTCATTAAATCAAAAAAATAAAGCTTGTATAGTAAGCGATAATTATAGAACTATGAATCCTTGTGTGGTTGGAGGATTATAAAACACTTTGCTAGGATATAACTATCCTAGCAATAATAATAGTATGAATAAATACTTGCATTAAACAATATTGTGATTAATCAATACAAATATAAAAGCCAAATTAAGAAAAAAAATAAATAAAAATAAAAAAATTAAGGAAAAACCATTATGAAAAAACTCTCTCTTTGCGTTGTAGCACTTAGCTCTTTAGTCTATGCTAATAATGGAAGCATTATCATAGCTAAAAATGATATAGAAAAGGTTATAGAATTATCCCCTGATAGAAACCTCCCTCAAAACAAAGCTATCAAAGAAAATCTAAAAACCAAAGATGATTATATAAAAAGCCAAGAAGCCAAAAAAGACTTTGAAGAAAAAAAGAAAGCTTTAAAAGAAAAACTAAATCAAGAAGATGAAGCTAATAATCAAAGCACTAATACAAACAATGATAAAGCAAATACTAGTGTAAATGATGAAGCTAATAATTCCAACTCAACTAGCAATAATACAAACAATATAAATAATCAAACTAATAATAGTTCTAACACTAACTCTACTAACTCAAGCAATCAAACTAACACTACCACTAAAAAAGTAATAACCAAATATAAATTTGTTATCACTAATGAAAACACTAGCTTTAAAAAACTAGGTATTAAAGAAGAGGATTTACAATTACTTATTAGTGAGTTTAGCACTAGAAAATTTAGCTTGCAAGATTTACAAGATATATCTAATATCATTGCTTATTATTTCCAAGTTAATGGCTATCCTGCAGCAACAGCTTATGTACCCCAACAAGAATTTGAAGATAGTGTGCAAATAAACATAGCCTTAGGAACACTAGGTAAGTATATAATAAAGAATAAAACTACTATAAAAGATCATTTTATAGAAAATAAGCTTAATGAAAGAATCAAAGGTAAAATCATCTCTACTAAACTCATAGAAGATAGTGTGTATAAAGTCAATGAAATGTATGGAGTACAAACCCTAGCAGGTTTACAAGCAGGAGAGAATGTAGGAGAAACTGATGTAGTTATAGAAGTAGTGCCTGATACTAAGGCTAATGTATTATTATATACTGATAATTATGGTATTAAAAGTGCAGGGGAATATAGAGCTGGTATTAGTATGGGATTTAATTCTATATTTAATATGGGAGATTATTATAATTTTTACTTACAATCTAGTGATGAAAGACAAATCAACTATGGAGCAAGTTATACTTTCTTTTTAGGAAATTTAAAAATTACTCCAAGCATATCTCAAGGATCTTATTCTTTAGGTGGAGATTATAAAGAAGTTGGCTTTAGTGGTACTTCTAGAAATATTGGTGTTGATTTTTCTTATCCTGTATGGATTAATACAAATTCCTCTTTATATTTTACTTCTAGTATTTATCATAAGATATTAAAAGATGAACCTTTTTCAAATATATTTGATGATTATAGTATAGATAAACATTCTAATGTAGGTAGTGTAGGTTTAGAAGGTTTATTTAGAGGCTTTGAGAATAATACTTTAAGTTATAGTGCTAAGGTAAGTGTAGGTAAGGTTAATGATGATGGCACTACTATATTTGGAAATACATCTAAAAGTGATGGTAATGGCTTTGGCTGGTTTAGAAAACTCAATGCTAGTGTGAATAATTATTATAGTATTAATGAATACATTACGCATACTTTAAATATAAACTATCAAAAGGTATTAGGGAATTTTGAATTAGATTCTTCTGAGAGTTCATCTTTAGGTGGAGCTTATGGAGTAAGAGCTTATGATAATGGAGAGGGTGATGGAGATAATACCATAGTAGCTAACTTTGGTATAAGAATAAATATACCAAATACGAATTTTTATTTTACTCCTTTTTATGATGTAGGTTATGCTTGGTATGAAAAAGCTTCAGGAAGTAGATTAGCAGATGAGCATTTTTTAGATGCAGTAGGTTTGCAAATACTTTATAATAAGAATAATGCATATTATATAAAGCTTGATGCAGCAAGAGCAGTTCATCAATACAAATATGATGATGATCATAGAATGAAATTATATTTAAGTGGTGGGGTGTATTTTTAACCACCACTTAAAAAATATACTTTGGTGGTTAGGGATTAAACCCCAAAGAAAATTTCAGGTTTTAATCTAAGCATTAAACAATATGCAGCTAAACTAGCTTGTTCTCTTGTGTAGTTTCTTGCCCCTTGTATGTGAATGCATTCTTGTAAAAATGTTCCATCTTTATACATAGCTCCTATATAGATGGTACCTGCTTTGGTATTTTTATCATCTTCTTCACCAGCTACACCACTAAGTGCTAAAGCAAAATCACAATTTGTGGTTTTAAAAATCCCTTTTAGCATAAAATAAATACAACGATCAGAATATTCTCCAACACTTTCTAAGGTATCATTACTCACTCCAAGCCAAGAATTTTTTAAACGATTAGAATAAGTTACCAAAGAACCTTCAAATACGCTAGAAATTCCTGAATTTTCGGCTAATTTTGAAGCGCAAAGTCCAGCTGTGCAACTTTCTGCAAAGGAAATTTTTAAGTTTTTTTCTAAAAGTTTTTTAGCTATAAATTTAATAGGATCATTTCCTAAAAATACTTTACCCGTAAAAAGTTTAAACACTCCTTTTAAAAAGCCTTCTAGTTTGCCATATTGACTAGCGCTTGCTCTAATGCAAATGAGATTATCTAGCAAGGCACTTGAGCTAGTTTGAATTTCAAACGAAGTAGTAAGCGTGCTAAGTAAAATATTTGCACTCATTTCATCTATATCTAAAAGACAAAAATATGCATAATCAAGCTCAGGGTTTTGCAAAATCAAAGGCAATTTTTGCTCTATATTTATATTCAATAAATTAATATGGCATTGTTCAAAAGAGCTTAAAAAGGAATTTTTTTCACGCAAAGCTTTCGAAGGTACTAAAGTATCATTTTCTAAGATTAAAACATCATCATTTAAGGTTGCTATGATTTTAGCTATAGTTGTATAGTATTCGCTAATACTAAAAATGGTTATATAATCATATTCTTTAGAAAGTTTTTCAAGTAAAAAAGGAAGCTCTTTATCAGGTTTGTTTATAAATTTTAGCTCATGAAGTTCTAAAAACTGTTTTTTGTATTCTTCTTGTATATAATGCATATAATTTTCATTAACGATGATTTCGCTACCTATGATGACGATAAGATGTTTCATGATTTTCCTTTTTTTCTTGCGATTATAACAAAAAAATAAGTGCAAATTAAAAGTATTTTAAGTAGAATTTACTATTTTTAAATTTTTCAAGGTGGATTATATGGATTATAAAGATACGCTATTGCTTCCAAATACTACTTTTGCAATGCGTGCAAATTTAGCAGAACTTGAGCCTAAGCGTTTTAGCAAGTGGTTTGAAAACAACTATGCTTATGAAAAAATGAAACAAAAAAGACAAGGGGTAAGTGAGAGTTTTACCTTGCATGATGGCCCTCCTTATGCTAATGGACATTTGCACATTGGCCATGCTTTAAATAAAATTTTAAAAGATATCATCATAAAAATGCATTATTTTCAAGGTAAAAAAGTGCGTTTTACTCCGGGTTGGGATTGTCATGGTTTACCGATAGAACAGCAAGTTGAAGTTAAACTTAAAGATAAAAAGCAAAGTTTAAGCAAAAAAGAAATTCGTGAGTTTTGTAGAGAGCATGCGAGAGAATTTGTAAATATACAAAGAGATGAATTTAAGTCTTTGGGTGTGATTGCTGATTGGGATGAGCCATACTTGACTATGAAAAATGCTTTTGAGGCAGATATTTACAAAGCTTTATGTAAAATCGCTAAAAAAGGACTTTTGTTAGAAAGAAGCAAACCTGTTTTTTGGAGCTGGGCTGCTAAGAGTGCGTTAGCAGAAGCTGAAGTAGAGTATGAAGATAAAGAAGATTATTCTATTTTTGTAGCATTTGAGCTTGATAAAACTTCGGTTGAAAAATTAGGAGTTGAAAAAGCAAAAGCAGTCATTTGGACTACCACACCTTGGACTTTACCAGCAAATCAAGCTATATCTTTAAATCCAAATGAAAAATATGTTATCACTGAAGAGGGTTATATTTTTGCTAAAGCTTTGCTTGAAAATATGATCAATAAAAACTTTACTCAAGGAAAAATTCAAAAAGAACTTTTAGGTTCTGAATTTGAAAATTTAAGTGCTATTAATCCACTCAATCAAAGAAAATCTACTCTTATTCTAGGCGATCATGTTTTAATGGAAGGTGGCACAGGGCTTGTACATACTGCACCAGGCCATGGTGAAGATGATTATTATGTGTGCTTAAAATATGGCATTGAAGTGATTATGCCAGTAGATGATGGTGGGTGTTATGATGAAACACTAAGAGCTAAAGGGCTTTTGTCAGAACACTTGTTAAATGAGTTTATAGGACTTCATATTTTTAAAGCAAATGAGCGTATTTTAGAATTGCTTGGTGAAGCTTTGCTTGAGAGTTCTAAATTTACACATTCTTATCCATTTTGCTGGAGAACGCATAAACCGGTTATTTATAGAGCTACAAAACAATGGTTTATCTTAATGGATGAGAAAAAGTTAGATGGAAAATCTTTAAGAGAGCTAGCACTAGAACAATTAAATAATGTGAAATTTTACCCAGAAAGTGGAGTAAAAAGACTTAGTTCCATGATAGAAAATCGCCCTGATTGGTGTATATCAAGACAAAGAGATTGGGGTGTGCCTATAGCGTTTTTTAGAGATAAGAACACCAAAGAAGTGATTTTTGATGATGATGTTTTAGATCATTTAGTGGGAATTTTTGAAGCAAATGGAGCTGATGCGTGGTGGGATTTAGAAATAAAAGATTTATTACCGCCAAATAGCAAATATGATCCAAATAATTTAGAAAAAGTTTATGATATTTTAGATGTTTGGTTTGATAGTGGTAGTACTTGGGAAGCAGTGTTAAACTCGGCTAGATATGACGCAGGAGAATATCAAGCTTCAATGTATCTTGAAGGAAGTGACCAGCACCGTGGATGGTTTCAAAGCTCGCTTTTAATTTCCACTGCGATTAATCACAAAACCCCATATAAAAACATACTTACTCATGGCTTTACCGTAGATGAGAAAGGTCAAAAAATGAGTAAATCAAAAGGCAATGTGATCTTACCTCAAAATGTAGCTAAAAATTATGGGGTAGAAATTTTAAGACTTTGGATAATGCTTAGTGATTATTCAACGGACTTAAAAATTTCTGATAATATCTTAAAACAAGTAAGCGAGCAGTATAGAAAGATAAGAAATACTATAAGATTTTTACTTGCAAATACTAATGATATGGAATTTTTAGAAACAAAAAATTTCACACTTTTAGATAAGTGGATTTTAATGCGTGCAAAAGTTGCTTTTGAAGCATGTGAAGCTGCTTTTGAAAAATATGAATTTGCAAAAGGCTTTAGTGTGCTTTTAAATTTCTTAAGTGCAGATTTAAGTGGAATTTACTTAGATGTGTGCAAGGATAGATTATATTGTAATGCAAAAGATGATATAAAAAGAGTAAGCGCGCAAAGTGCTATGGTGCTAATAACTAGAAAACTTTTTGCGCTTTTAGCTCCAAGTTTAACTTATACCATAGATGAAGCATTAGAGCATGCAAATGTAGCTATTAAAGAAAATGCTAAAGATGTGTTTGATTTGGTGTTAAAAAATGGATTTGATTATGAATATAAAATCGAGGATGAATTATTTATAAAATCAAGAGAAAAATTCTTTGAGCTTGTTGATGTATTAAAAAAAGACAAAATCATCAAATCAACCCTAGAGTTAAGTTTGCAAACAAGTGCAAATGAGCTTTTGAGTGAAGATATTGAGGAAGTAGCTGATTGGTTTATGGTAAGCTCGGTAGAAAGCTTAGATGATAAAGAAGCTTTGAGTGAGTTTAAAATAGATGATCATAGTTTTAAAATTGTGTGTTCTTCATTGCACAAGTGTCCAAGATGCTGGAAGTTTTTAGCAAAAGAAGAAGAATGTTTATGTCCAAGATGTAATAGTGTGGAAAAAACAAAAAATGTTTGAGCAAGCTTTACCTTTTAGCGTGGTAGTGATTACTTTATTAGGCTTTTTATTTATCACGCTTTTTTTGTTTTATTTGGTTAAAAAATTTAAGGATAAATAATGGTAACTTTAAAAGAAGCTTTAAAATTTTCAAATGAAGAATTAGAAAATCTAAAAAAAGAATTAAATGAAAAAGCATATCAGCAAAAGCATTTAGGTGCTTATGTAGAGCAGTTTTTAAATAAAGACTTAAACACTTCAGGTGTTGGTGTACCAGTAGCTATAAAAGATAATATCAGTGTAAAAGATTGGGAATTGACTTGTGGTTCTAAAATTTTACAAGGCTATGTAGCTCCTTATGATGCAAGTGCTATTGTAAATTTACGCAAAAATAATTTTGCTCCATTTGGAAGATGTAATATGGATGAGTTTGCTATGGGAAGTACGAGTGCGACTTCTTTTTATGGTAAGACTTTAAATCCGCTTGATAATGCTAAAGTCCCAGGTGGAAGTAGCGGTGGAAGTGCTACTGCTGTTGCTGCTGGGATAGCTTTGGCAAGTTTAGGTTCAGATACGGGTGGTTCGGTAAGACAGCCTGCTGCTTTTTGTGGTTGTGTTGGGTTTAAACCAAGCTATGGAAGAGTTAGTAGGTATGGTTTAGCAGCGTATTCTTCAAGTCTTGATCAAATTGGAGTTTTAACACAAAATGTTGAAGATGCTGCAATTTTATATGATGCTATTGCAGGTTATGATGAAAAAGATAGCACAAGTGCAAACATAGTTTTTGAACCAACCGCGCCAAAGCTAAATGCAAATAAAAAGCTAAAAATAGCTGTTATTAAAAACTATGTAGAGCAAACCAATGATGATGTAAAACAAGCCTTATTAAAAACCATAGATATGCTAAAGGCAAATGGCCATGAGATTGTTTATAAAGACTTAATGGATTCTACATTTGATGTTGCAGCTTATTATATCATAGCAGCAGCTGAAGCAAGTGCAAATTTAAGTCGTTATGATGGTGTAAGATATGGCAGAAGAAGCGAAAAATGTGATAATCTTAGTCAAATGTATGTAAATAGTAGAAGTGAGGGTTTTGGAGAGGAAGTAAAAAGAAGAATTTTACTAGGAACCTTTGTTTTAAGTAGTGGGTATTATGATGCATACTATATCAAAGCACAAAAGGCTAGAAGATTTATCAAGCAAAAATATGAAGAAATTTTAAATGATTGTGATTTGATTTTTATGCCTGTTGCTCCAAGCGTTGCTTTTGGTTTTAATGATATTAAAACCCCAGTGCAAATGTATTTAGAAGATGTATTTACTATTTCAGTGAATTTAGCAGGACTTGGTGGTATTAGTGTGCCAGTGGCAAAAAATGAAAACGGACTTAACATTTCTGCTCAACTTATTTGCAAGGCTTATGATGAACAAACTTTATTAGATGGTGCTTTAAGCTTGGAAGAAATGATCAAAAACAAATAAAGGAAAAATTATGAAAATCATCAAACGCGCTTTAACTTTTGAAGATGTTTTGCTGGTTCCTCAATATTCTGAGGTTTTACCTAAGGAAGTAGATATCAAAACAAGGCTTACAAAAAATATTACTTTGAATATGCCTTTAATTTCAGCTGCTATGGATACGGTTACTGAGCATAGAGCAGCTATCATGATGGCAAGACTTGGTGGCATAGGGGTAATCCATAAAAATATGGATGTAGCTTCGCAAGTTAGAGAGATAAAAAGAGTTAAAAAAAGTGAAAGTGGCGTGATTATGGATCCTATTTATATAGGACCTAAAGCAAGTGTGAAAGAAGCATTAGATCTTATGGCTGAATATAGAATTTCAGGAGTTCCTGTGGTAGATGAGAATAAAACTCTAATAGGAATTTTAACTAATCGCGATTTGAGATTTGAAACTAATTTTGATAATCTAGTGGAAAATGTAATGACAAAAATGCCTTTGATTACTGCTAAAAAGGGCTCTACTTTAGATGATGCAGAAAGGATTTTTTCCACCAATAAAGTAGAAAAACTTCCTATTGTGGATGAAAATAACCACTTAGAGGGCTTAATCACTATAAAAGATTTAAAAAAACGTAAAGAATATCCAAATTCAAATAAAGATGCATATGGAAGATTAAGAGTGGCTGCAGCTGTGGGTGTGGGTCAGCTTGATCGTGTAAAGGCTTTAGTGGAAGCTGAAGTTGATGTTATAGTAATGGATAGTGCGCATGGGCATTCTAAAGGGATTATTGATACATTAAAAGCAATTAAGGCTGAATTTAATGTAGATGTGATAGTAGGAAATGTTGCAAGTGCTAAAGCGGTTAAAGATCTGTGTGAGGCAGGCGCAGATGCGATTAAAATAGGTATAGGACCTGGTAGTATTTGTACTACACGCATTGTTTCAGGTGTGGGTGTGCCTCAAATTTCAGCTATAGATGAATGTGCGATAGAAGCAAGTAAATACGGTGTGCCAGTAATCGCTGATGGGGGTATAAAATACTCAGGTGATATAGCAAAAGCTATTGCAGCAGGAGCAAGTAGTGTGATGATAGGTTCACTTTTAGCAGGAACTGATGAGAGCCCAGGTGAGTTATTTACTTATCAAGGAAGACAATATAAGAGTTATCGTGGTATGGGAAGTTTGGGTGCTATGCAAAAAGGTAGTTCAGATAGATACTTCCAAGAAGGTACAGCTCAAGATAAACTTGTGCCAGAAGGTATTGAAGGTAGGGTGCCTTATGTGGGAAGTATAAAAAGTGTAGTGCATCAACTTTTAGGCGGGCTTAGATCTTCTATGGGTTATGTAGGTGCAGTAGATATCAAAGCTTTTCAAGAAAGAGCTGAATTTGTAGAAATTACCGCAGCAGGGTTAAAGGAAAGCCATGTGCATGATGTAACTATCACTGCTGAAGCACCAAATTACAAGGTAAGTAATTAATGGAATTTGAAGATCACATCAAACAAGCTGAGCTTTCTTTGGAAAAACTTAATGATAAAGATTTGGACCTTAAAACCTGCGTAGAAATTTACAAAGAAGGCTTAAAAAGTATCAAACAAGCAAGAATTATGCTTGAAAATGCTAAATTAGAAATCGAGCAAGTAGATGAGTAGTGTTGTAGCTTTACAATTTCCAACTTTGGCTTTGAGTGAATCAAGGCTTGATTATTATCTAAAAGCCGCTAAGGAAAGTGGCGCGAATTTGGTGGTTTTAGGCGAGTATGTTTTAAATAGCTTTTTTAGTGAGCTTAAAACTATGCCAAAAAGTATGATTAAAGAACAAAGTCAAAGCAAAAAAGCAAGCTTGATAAAACTTGCTAAAAAGTATGAATTAAATATCATTGCGCCTTTTATAAGCGTAGAAAATGATGGCTTAAAAAAATTATGTTTAAAAGTAAGCCCACAAAATGTAAAAGTTTATGAGCAACAAATTTTAATGCCTTATACACACTGGAATGAAGAAAAATTTTTTAGCAATAAAAAAACTGATAAGCTTAAACTTTTTGCTTTTACGTATGAGGACTTAAAATGTGCTTTGCTTTTTGGTTTTGAAGCACATTTTGATATCTTTTGGCAAATGATTATGAAAAAAAAGATAGATTTAGTCATCATTCCCACAGCTAGTACTTTTGAAAGCAATCAAAGATGGCTAGAACTTTTAAAAACAAGAGCTTTTTTAAACTCAACAAGTATTTTAAGAGTTAATCGCATAGGCAATTTAAAGCAAGAAAATGATTGGAAATTTTATGGAGATAGCTTTTTTATTAATGCTTTTGGGGAAGTGCAAGAGCAACTCGGTGATCAAGAAGAAATGCTTGTAGTGGAAGTTAGTAAAGCAAATGAAGCTAGAAATTTATGGGGCTTTGATAAGCTTATAAAAAATTACGAAGAATAATCTTTTTAGCAAGAAAATATTATTTAAAGGAGTATAATGAGAAAAATTTTATTACAAATTTTTTCTTTTAGTTTTATTTTTATGGGAATTTTTGCTTTAGTTAGGTTTTTGATGATAAAAAATTTAACTAATGAAAGTGAAAACACCTTAATGGTATATGTATATGGACTAGGTCATGATATGAGAACCTTTAGTACTATTTTTTTACCTTTATTTCTGTGTGGTTTGTTTTCTTATGTAAGTTTGGTTTTTAAAGATAGAAAATATCATACCACGGGGGGGGGTAATCGCTAAATTTTATATTTATCTTTCTAGTTTTTATGTAGCTTTTATAGCTTTTGTTGTTTTAATTTCTGCGTTTATACATTATTATTACTTTCAACTTTATGCGAGTAAAATTGATATTTTTGTTTTTGGCTTAAAAGATGATAATACTAAGGCGATATTTTCTATAGTTTTTTCTGATTATCCCATTGTAAAAGCATTATTATTGGCTGTAATTTTTAGTATATTTTGTTTTTATCTTAATATTAAAATTCTTAGCTTAAAACTAGAGACTATTAAAGTAAGACTAGTATTTTTTTGTTTTATAAACATTTTGCTAATTTATGCTTATATTGTAGCGCTAAGAGGACATTTTACTTATAATGCATTAAGAGCTTCAAGCTATGAATTTAGCACTATAAAAGCTTTTAATGAAATTTCTACAAATCCTTTAATGGCTTTTTCATGGGCATATAAAGAGTATAAAAATCAACAAGAAATTAAAAGCGTAGATATAAAACAGCTAAATCAACTAGAAGAAAAACTTTTTCCTATGTTTGATACTACTTTGACACATCAAAATCATGCTAAAAATCATATTTATATTAATATCATGGAAAGCTTTGGTTTAAATTTAGCTGAGTTTAGCACTGAAAATACTAATCTTTTGGGAAATTTAAAAAAGCACTTTGAGCAAGATATTGTTTTTGCTAGATTTTTATCTAGTGCAAACAATACCATAGAAAGTTTTAATCGTTTAATTTTTTTAAGCCCAAATATTATTTCAAATGGATTGTATCAAAAAGAAAAATTAGCCTTTACACCTTTGCAAATTTATAAAAATGCAGGGTATAAAATAGTTTTTGTTTATAGTGGTAATGCTTCTTGGTATAATCTTGGAAATTATTTTAAAAATCAAGGCGTAGATGAAGTTATAGATGAAAATACACTTATGCAAGATTTTCCACAAGCTAAAAAAACAAAACATAAATATGGTATAGCTGATGAGTTTATGTATAAAAAAATATATTCTATTTTTGAAAATGCTACAAATCCTACGCTTGTTATTTCTCTTAGTATTTCCACTCATAGACCTTATATACACAAAAGCAAAACACAACTTATTAACGAGAATGCTTTAAATGAAAAGGTATTAAATCAATTTATTATCAGTGATTCTATAGGTGCTTTAAATGCTTATGCGTATGCAAATGATGAATTTGGAAAATTTTTAGATTGCATAAAAGAAAGTAGTTTTAGGGAAAATATTATTGTTGCTGCTACAGGTGATCATAGATTTAGAGATATTAAAATGGATATAAAATCCCAAAAAGCTTTTGCTTATAGCGTGCCTTTTTATTTGTATCTTCCAAAGTCTTTGAAAAATGATATTTATTATGATAAAAATCGTGTGGGTTCGCATAAGGATATTTTTCCAACACTTTATAATCTTACTCTTAGCAACACAAAGTATTTAAGCCTAGGTGGAAGAAATATGTTAGCACCTATAAAAAATGAAAAATTAGAATTTGGTTTTAATGAGCTTGTTTGGATTGATCAAAATGGAGTGTATGATGGAAATAATGGTTATTATTTTGAAAATAATACTAGCATAAAAGATACAAATAAAGCTTTTGAGTTAGATTTATATCATAAAAATTTTTCAAAAAAATATAAAGAGTTATTTCAAAAGCAATTAAATTATAGACTAGTCAATCTCAAAATATCAAATGATAGTGATTAGATTTTATCTCTAAGGGCTTTTTATATTTTATTTTTAGTAAATAAATGATAGAATTTTGCCTTAAATTTTCAAAAAATTTGAGGCAAGAATGCAAAAAATTCATTTTATAGGTATAGGTGGTATTGGAATTTCAGCTTTGGCGAGATTTTTAAAAGAGCAAGGCTTTAAAATCAGTGGTTCTGATATCAAAGAAAGTAAAATCACAAAAGAATTAGAAAAAGAAGATATAGATATAAAAATTCCTCATTATAAAGACAATGTCAAAGATGTGGATTTAGTGGTGTATTCAGCTGCTATCAAAGAAGACAATGAAGAATTAATCAGCGCAAAAAAACAAAACATCACAACACTTTCAAGAAAAGAAGCCTTACCTATGATTTTAAAAGACAAAAGAGTTTTTGCAGTTGCGGGAGCTCATGGTAAAAGCACGACTTCAAGCATTTTAGCAAGCTTGATAGAAGCTTCTGTGATTATTGGTGCAGTGTTAAAAGAAAGTGGCACTAATATGCTTTATAAAGAAAGTGAAAATCTCATCTTTGAAGCTGATGAGAGCGATAGTTCTTTTTTAAATTCAAATCCTTATTTAGCTATAGTGACTAATGTTGAAGCAGAACATTTAGATCATTATGGAAACGATCTTGCAAGATTACATAAAGCTTATGAAGACTTTTTGCATTTGTCTAAAATTCAAGTGATTAATGCTGAAGATGAGTTTTTATCAAGTTTAAATTTAAATAACGCTAAAAAGCTTTACCCAAGTAAAGATATCACAAATATTTATATGAAAGTAGAAAATTTTAAGCCAAAAACCTATTTTACGCTTAAAGATTTAGGTGAATTTAGTGTTTTTGGTATGGGTGAGCATGTAGCGATGGACGCTGCTTTGGCTATTTTGGCTGCGAGTGAATTTGTAAATATAGAAGAGCTAAAAACTAAGCTTTTAAAATATCAAGGGATTAAAAAAAGATTTGATATTTTATTTGCAAATGAAAATATGGCTTTGATTGATGATTATGGACACCATCCAACAGAAATCAAAACAACACTTAAAGCAGCAAGTGAGTATGCAAGGCTAGCTGGATATAAAAAAATCATAGCTATTTTTGAGCCTCATCGTTATACACGTTTAAGCGCAAATATAGAGTATTTTAGTAAAGTTTTAGCAAATGTTGATGAGCTTTATATTTTACCTGTGTATGCAGCAGGGGAAACTAAAATAGAAATTAATATGCAAAAATACTTTCCAAAAGCCAAATTTATAAAAGAAATTAAAAGAGAAGAAAGTGCTATTTATCTTGATGATGAGTTGATTGAAAATGGCTTAGTAATTGGCTTTGGTGCGGGAGATATAAGCACAAAGCTTAGGGGTAAGTATGTTTAAGATTTTTTTGTATATCTTAGCTTTTTTTGCGATTTTACTTTTTTTTGTTTTTTTACGTAAAAAAATAGGCAAGATTAGTAATTATCTTTTGATATTAGTATTGATTTTAATGATTGCTTTTGCGATTAAATTTGAGTTAAGTGCCACAAGAAGTGGGGTTTTAAAAAAAGAAACACTCAATGCATTTTTACAAGGACAAAGTTTAATTTGCAAAGATGTTAATGTCACTAAAGAGTATTTTAACTTTGAGCATGGAACACAAAGTTTTATTTCAAATGGCAAAAACAAACAATTTAAAGCCTATGTTTTTGATATAAAAGATTGCAAGGTAAATAAATAATGCAAGAGCAATTTTTTAAAAAGCTAGATTTAGATGGCTATATAGAAGACTTTAGGGGACTTTTTGCAAGAGATAAAGAAATTTTTTTACAAGGTGATAGCAAGCTTCATTATAAAAGGATTAACGAGCTTTCGCTGATTGATTTTAATCCTCCGCCTATGACAGAAGAGTTAAATAGTGCTTTAACTCATCTTAGCAAGCAAGGAATTTTACATTTAAGTCAAAGCTTTGAATTTATTAAAATCTGTATGTATTTTAGATACTTAAAGGGCTTAAAATTTGAAGAAAGCTTAAAAGAATGGCTTTTAAAAATAGAAATTCCACAGGCTATTTTAGAACTTTTTGAGTATTTTGATGAAAAGGGTGAGATTAAAGAAAGTGTTGATGAAAGACTTGTTAATCTAAATTTAGCTCTAAAAATGAAAAAAGAAAGCTTGGTAGCTGAGTTTAAAAAACTTACCTATACTAAAAGTCTTAGTGCGTATTTAATCGATACTCAAATCCATCTTATCAATGGTATGGAAGCTTTGCTTTTACGCGGTGGGTTTAATCATGTCTTAAAAGCAAAAATCATAGGTAGAAGTAGTGGTGGTGGATTTTATGTGGTGCCTTTGAGTGTAGAAAAAATCCAAAGTCAAATAGATGAAATCAAAGATACCAAAGAAGAAATTTTTTATGAATATGCTAAAAAAATCAGCTTGATTTTTTATAAAAATTTGATGTTTTTGAAATTTATCAATAATGCTTTTGATTTATTTGATCATTATAGCGCTAGAGTTTTGATGGCTAAAAAACATGATTATGAGTTTGTTTTAGCTGATAGTTCTAATAATTTAAGTTTATACAACTTCGCACATCCGGCTTTAAAAAATGCAAAAAGCGTTAATATAGAGTTTAATAAAAAAGTTTTAATCATTACAGGTGTAAATGCGGGTGGTAAGTCTATGCTTTTAAAAGGAATTTTAAGTGCAGCTTTACTTGCAAAGCATTTGCTTCCTATGAAGATTAATGCACAAAAAAGCCAAATAGGCAATTTCAAAGAATTTGATGCGATTTTAGAAGATCCACAAAATGTAAAAAACGATATTTCTACTTTTGCAGGAAGAATGTTGCATTTTTCTAAGCTTTTGGGTAAGAAAAATGTTTTATTAGGAGTTGATGAGATAGAGCTTGGGACAGATTTTGAGGAAGCTGCGTGTTTATATACTGAGCTTATTTCTAAGCTTTTAGAGCAAGATAATAAAATCATCATCACAACCCACCACAAACGCCTTGCTATGCTTTTGGCCAAAAATTCACAAGTTGAACTCATCGCTGCTTTGTATGATGAGGAATTATCGCGCCCAAAATATGAGTTTTTAAAAGGCACTATAGGTAAATCTTATGCATTTGAAACGGCTTTAAGATATGGCATAAGTGCAAATTTAGTGCAAAATGCTAAAAAGCTATATGGCGAAGATAAAGAAAATTTAGAAGAAATGGTAAGTAAAAATATCAATCTTGAACTTTCTTTACGTAAGAAAAATCAAGAACTTGAGAAAAAAGAAGCCAAAGTAGATGAAATTTTACTTTCACTCAAAGATCAAAAAGAAAAAAACGATCAAGAATTTAAAAAGCTTATTTCTAATTTAGAATTTAAATATCACAAAGCCATAGAAGAAGCTAAAAAAACGATAAATCTAAAAGATATCAAAGAAAAACAAAGAAGTTTAAACAAAGCCAATGAGCTTAAAAAAAGCATTGCTTTACCAAGTATGGAGCAAAATGAAGAACTTAGAGTTGGGGATTTTGTAAAATATGAAAAAATCAAAGGTAAAATCACTGCAATTTCAAAAAATGATGCGATGATTCAAAGTGATGGTTTGAGTTTGCGTGTGTCTTTAAAGCTTCTTAAAAAAAGCAATCAAACCCCAACACAAAAGGTAAAATCAAGTGTTAGTATAACTCGCCCAAGTGCTTTAAATATGACTTTAGATTTACACGGCTTAAGAAGCGATGAGGCGCTTGAAAGACTTGATAAATTTATCTCTGATGCTTTGATAGTGGGTTTTGATGAGGTGATAGTTTATCATGGTATAGGCACAGGAAAATTAGCTTTTGCGGTAAAAGAGTTTTTAAAAGCTCACAAAAGTGTAAAAAGCTTTAATGATGCGCCAATTAATCAAGGTGGTTTTGGCGCTAAGGTGGTTAAGCTTTAAGTAGAATTATAGTAAAACCTTTAAAATAATAATGAGGTTTATTAAATGAAACAAGTGATGATTTTAAGTGGAGCAGGTTTGTCTGCTCCAAGTGGTATAAAGACTTTTAGAGCTAGTGGTGGGTTATGGGAAGAGCATGATGTGATGGAAGTTTGCTCTGCAACTGGCTTTAGAAAAAATCCTAAAAAAGTTTTAGAATTTTATAATAAAAGAAGAAAAGAACTAGCTAGTGTTAAGCCAAATTATGCGCATAAAATCATCGCTTTATTAAAACAAAAATTTCCAAAACAAATTAGCATTTTAACACAAAATGTAGATGATTTATTAGAGCGAGCAGGCTGTGAAGAAGTAGTGCATTTACATGGCTTTTTACCCGAACTTAGGTGTTTAGAGTGTGAAAATATTTTTAACATAGGCTATGAAAATAGTGATGATAAAATTTGTCCTAAATGTCAAAGCAAAAGTGTAAGGCACAATATCGTGATGTTTGAAGAAATGGCACCAAATTATAAAATTTTATATGAAAAATTACAAAATTGTGATTTATTTGTATGTATAGGCACAAGTGGGCAGGTTTTACCCGTGGGAGAGTATGCAAGAGTATGTAAGCAAAGCATATTAAACAATCTTGATGAGGATAAATATTTAGAAAGCAATTTTACTAAAGTTTATATAGAAGATGTTTGCACAGCCATTGATAAAATCAAAATCGATATAGAAAATTTCTTGGAAGAAAAATGTTAGAAGTAATCTTACAAGGTATAGTTTTAGGTATGGGTGTTGCTGTGCCTTTTGGACCCGTAAATATTTTGATCTTAAATACTGCTTTGTCTTCTTTTAAAAATGCTTTTTGTGTTGGACTTGGTGCTTTAAGTGCTGATATACTTTTTTTGATTTTGATTAATCTTGGGCTTTTAAGCTTTGCAAATAATGAATTTTTTTATAAAATACTAGCAGTTTTTGGCTTTTTCTTTTTGAGTTTTATGGTGTTTTTAATGCTAAGAAAAACAAGAAAAGTCGATCTTAACAAGGTAAATAAAACACATCCTTTAAAGGGTTTTAGCAAAGGATTTTTCTTAAATGTTACAAATCCTTATGTTATAGGTTTTTGGGTGAGTGTAGCAGGACTTAGTATGCAGAGTAAAAACTCTTTTGCCTTGCTTTTTGGTTTGGTAGGTTTTATTGTGTTTTGGATTTTTACTCTATCGTTTTTTGTGTCTAAATTCAAAGCCCTTGTGAAAAATAAACATATATTTTACATTAATCTTTTTTCAGCATTTATTTTAGAGTATTTTGCTCTTTCTATGCTGTATAAAGCTTTTATAGGATAAAACATGCAAGTAGTTGAAATTTTTAAAGAACTAAGTAAATTTAAATCCATCACCCCAGATGATGATGGAGCGTTAAATTATATCGCAGTGGAGTTAAGTGATTTTGAAGCTTTTTTTATAGAAAAAGAAGGTGTGAAAAATCTTTTGCTGACTAAAAAATTTAGTGATGATGGCGAGCATTTAGCTTTTGGCGGGCATGTAGATGTAGTACCTGCGGGAGAGGGTTGGAGTAGTGATCCTTTTGAGCCTTTAGAAAAAGATGGGTTTATTTATGTAAGGGGCGCACAAGATATGAAAAGTGGTGTGGCTGCTTTTATGTGTGCGGTTAAAGAAGTAGAAAATTTCAAAGGAAGAATTTCACTGATTTTAACAAGTGATGAAGAAGGTGAGGCTAAATTTGGCACGCTTGAAGTACTTAAATTTATGCAAGAAAAAGATATGTTGCCTGATTTTGCTGTGGTTGCTGAGCCAACTTGTGATAAAAAATTTGGAGATAGTATTAAAATAGGGCGTCGTGGTTCTATCAATGCAAAATTACTTATCAAAGGTAAGCAAGGTCATGTGGCATACCCACAAAAATGCATAAATCCTGTGCATAATTTTGCTTCTGCTTTGAAATTTTTAGCAGGATTTGATCTTGATCCAGGTGATGAGGCATTTGCACCATCTAAAATCGTTATTACCGATATACGCGGTGGTATGGAAGTGTGTAATGTAACTCCAAATGATTTAAAATTGATGTTTAATGTAAGAAATTCTCCACAAACTAGCTTAGAAGATGTAAAAGCTTATATAGAAAAGACTTGCGAAGGGCTTGATTATGAATTAAGCATAAATCAAAGCTCAAAGCCTTTTTTAACACAAAGTGACTCTAAAATCGTACAAAAACTAAATGAAAGTGTGCAAAAAATCACTCAAGTAGTGCCAGAACTTAACACCAAAGGTGGCACAAGCGATGCAAGATATTTTGCTGAGTTTGGTGTGAAGGTAGTAGAATTTGGTGTGTGTAATGATAGAATTCATGCTATTGATGAAAGAGTGAGTATAGAGGAGCTTGAAAAATTGTATTTAGTTTTTAAAGACTTATTAAAGAATTTTAACTAGGAAAACATGATTATTAATGGACAAAAGCTTGAGTTAAAAGAGCTAAGGTTTATGGATTATGTTAAAGAAAAGCAATTAAAAATAGAGTTTATCGCCTTAGAATTAAACGGAGAAATTATCCCAAGAGATAAATTTAAAAATTTAATTTTAAAAGAAAATGATAAAGCAGAGATTGTTACTTTTGTAGGTGGTGGTTGATGAGAATTAAATTTAATGGTAGTGTGATAGACACGCATTTTAAAAATACTTTGGATTTTTTTCAAAGTGTGAGTAAAAATGAAAATGATGTATGGATAATCAATGGTTTTGCGACAAAAGAAAGTTTGGAGTTAAAAGAAAATGATGAGCTTTTTTGTATAGAAAAAAATACTTTACCACCATATGAAGCTCTTGATGCGATGATGAGGGCAAGACACACTCCAAAGCTTCATAATAAACTTAAAAAGGCAAGTGTAGCAGTGTGTGGGCTTGGTGGACTTGGTTCGCATATAGCTATAAATTTAGCAAGAAGTGGGGTTGGTAGGCTTCATTTGATTGATTTTGATGTAGTTGAGCCAAGTAACCTTAATCGCCAAGCTTATATGGTGGAAGATTTAGGTAAATTTAAGGCTGAAGCTTTAAAAGATCAAATCGCTAAAATTAATCCTTTTATAGAAGTATTTGCACAAGTTTTAAAAATAGAAAAAGAAAATATAGCCGAACTTTTTACAAATGATGATATAGTTTGTGAGGCCTTTGATAGTGCAAAATACAAAGCCCTTTTGGCGCAAAATTTTCACCAATACTATCCTCAAAAAACATTAATTTGTGCTTCTGGTTTAGCAGGATATGGCGATAGCAACAGCATACAAACAAGAAAAATCGCAAAAAACTTTTATGTTTGTGGTGATTTAAAAAATGAGGCAAAAGTAGGCAATGGACTTATGGCACCACGTGTAAATATTTGCGCAGGACATCAAGCAAATTTAGTTTTAGAACTTTTAGCAAGTGAGTAATGGAAAAATTAAAAATAGGAAAATATGAGTTTAATTCTAGGTTTATTTTAGGTTCTGGGAAATTTTCTTTTGAGCTTATAAAATCAGCCATTGAAGAAGCAAAAGTTGAGATTATTACCTTAGCTTTGCGTAGGGTAAATGATAAAGGCATAGAAAATATACTTGATTTTATCCCAAGGCATATTAAGCTTTTACCAAATACTTCAGGTGCAAGAAATGCTAATGAAGCATTGCGTATAGCAAGACTTGCAAAAGAGCTTGGCTGTGGAGATATGATTAAGGTTGAAGTAATTAGCGATAGTAAATATTTATTACCGGATAATTATGAAAGTATAAAAGCAGTTGAACTTTTAGCAAATGAGGGTTTTACACCTTTAGTTTGTATGTACCCTGATTTATACGCAGCGCGTGCTATGGCAAGTGCAGGAGCTGCTGCTATAATGCCTCTTGGAGCTCCTATAGGAAGCAATAAAGGCTTAAAAACTAAAGAATTTATACAAATTTTACTTAATGAAATTAGCTTGCCTATTATAGTAGATGCAGGTATAGGAAATCCTGCACAAGCTTGCGAAGCTATGCAAATGGGAGTAAGTGCAGTGATGGCAAATACTGCCATAGCCCAAGCTAAAGATGTAGCAAAAATGGCAAAGGCTTTTGCTTTGGCTATAGATGCAGGATATAATGCGTATTTAGCAGGCATAGCAAATGAAAGCTTGCCAAGTGCAAGCTCGCCTTTGAGTGGTTTTTTAAGAGATTAAAATGCAAAAATATCCTCATATGCAAAGTATTGAAAGTGAGATTTTAACTAAGGTTTTAAAAGAAGTTGAAAATTTTGATGAAAGTAAATTTAGCGCTTTTGATGTAAAACAAGCTTTAGCTAAAGATTATCTTAACATAGAAGATTTAAAAGCCTTGCTTTCAGGTGCAGCAGAAGATTTCATAGAAGATTTAGCACAAAAATCAAGCAAGATTACTAAAAAATATTTTGGAAATTCCATTTTGCTTTTTACACCTTTATATCTTTCTAATTTTTGCGATAGTAAATGTACTTATTGTGGATTTCAAAAAGGAAATAATATTAAAAGAGCTAAGCTAAATGAGGCTGAAATTTACAAAGAAATGCAAGAAATTAAAAAAAAGTGGTTTGGAAGAAATTTTACTCTTAACAGGCGAGGGCAGGGAATATGCTAGCGTAGAATATCTTGCCAAAGCTTGTGAAATAGCAAAAGAGTATTTTAAAGTCGTTGGGATTGAAGTTTATCCTATGAATGTAGATGAGTATGCACTGCTTCATGAAAAGGGTTGTGAATATGTAAGTGTTTATCAAGAAACTTATAATCAAAAAACTTATTCTAAAATTCATATTGAAGGTGAAAAAAGTGTATTTGAGTATCGTTTTCATGCACAAGAGCGAGCGTTAAAAGCGGGTATGAGAGGGGTTGCTTTTGGAGCTTTACTTGGTATAGATGATTTTAGAAAAGATGCTTTTGCCACGGCTTTACATGCGTATTTTTTACAGCAAAAATACCCTCATGCCGAAATAGCTTTGTCTATCCCTAGACTAAGACCTATTATTAATAATAAAAAAATTCATCCAAAAGATGTAAGCGAAACAAGACTTTTGCAAGTTTTATGTGCTTATAGATTGTTTTTGCCTTTTGCAAGTATTACGATTTCTACGCGTGAAAGAGTAGAATTTAGAGACGGAGTTATTAAACTTGGAGCTACTAAAATGAGTGCAGGTGTGAGCGTGGGAGTGGGTGAGCATCAAGGCGATAAAAAAGGCGATGATCAGTTTCAAATTAGTGATATGCGTAGTGTTGATGAGGTTTTAGCTATGCTAAAAAATGCAAATTTGCAAGCTATAATGAGCGATAGTATTTATGTGGGATAAAAAAATTATTGCTATTAGTGATAGTCAAAATACGCAAGGAGATTTTTTAAATTTTATTGAAAAACTAAGTCAAAGTAGTATTGATGCTTTGGTACTTAGAGAAAAACATTTAGATGAGTTAGAATATGCTAAATTAGCCAAAGAAGTATTAAAAATTTTTAATAAAACTCAAAAGATTTGCTTTTTGCATTATCATTATGAAGCTTGTTTAAAATTAAATCATCAATTTTTTCATGCTCCTTTATTTGTTTTACAAAATTACCCACAAAGCTATAAAAAATTTGAGCTTTTGGGTACTTCCATCCATTCTAAAGAAGAATTAGATTTAGCTTATAAGCTTAAAGTAAGTCATGCTTTTTTTGGGCATGTGTTTAAAAGCTCTTGTAAGACTGATTTAGCTCCAAAAGGTATAAAGAATTTAAAAGATTTATTAGAAGTTTCAAAAATACCCATTTATGCCATAGGTGGCATAAATACTCAAACTATAAACTACTTAAAAGATTTAAATTTAGCAGGTATATGTATAAGAGAAGCTTTGTATAAAAGCGAAAATGTAAAAAAATATATTTTAAGATGTAAAGATCTTTTAGTCCAAAAGGACTAAAAGATTATAACCAGAAGAAATAAGCAATTATTGCAAGGCTAATTGAGCAGAATATATTTAGTATAATTCCTACTCTTACCATTTCTTGTTGTTTAATATGTCCTGTACCAAAAACTATAGCATTTGGTGGTGTAGCAACTGGTAGCATGAAAGCACAAGAAGCACCGATAGCGATGATTAAAGCAAGTCCTAAAGCAGGAACACCTAAAGTATCTGCTATAGAGATAAATAAAGGTACAAGCAAGGCTGCTGAAGCGGTGTTTGAGGTAAATTCTGTTAAAAATACTATAAAAAAGGCTACGATTAAGCCTATAACAAATAAATGTCCATTTTCTATAAATGAAATAATAGTATCAGCCATAACCTTGCTAGCACCTGAATCTTTTAGTACCACACTTAGAGTAATACCTCCACCAAAGAGCATTAATACACCCCAATCGGTATTTTTTTGTATATTTTTCCAATCAATCACCTTAAAAGCACATACTAAAACAGCTGCAAGTAGAGCGATAATCGCATCAAGATTTGCTATTTTATGTCCAAAAATACTTGTAATGATAGGACCTATATTGCCACTAAAAATCCAAGACAATGCAACCACCAAAAAGATTACTAAAGTGATAATTCTAGGTCTTGTAAGTTCTATATTTTCGGTATGTAAATCAACTTGTAGATTAAATTTAGGTTTAAACATAAAATACAAAATTAAAATCATTGCAGGTAAGAAGATTAAAACAATAGGAATACCATATTTTAACCACTGTGCAAAACTAATGTGTAATTGGGTAGCAACAATAGCATTTGGCGGTGTTCCTACTATGGTGCCTATACCACCTATGCTTGCACTAAAAGCTATACCTAAAAGGATAAAAACATAAGTATTTCTATCTTTTTGCGGATCAAGTGAAGCTAGCATACCTATAGCAAGTGGAAGCATCATAGCTGCGGTTGCAGTATTACTCATCCACATAGATAAAAATGCAGTAGTAATAAAAATATACAAGCTTGATAAACCTAAATGTCCTTTTGCTAGGGTTAAAATTTTATGTGCGATCAGTTTGTCTAATTTTTGATGATGCATAGCTGCTGCTAGAGCAAAACCACCAAAAAATAAAAAGATATTTGAATCAGCAAAACCGGTTAAAGCTTTAGCGGTAGGCAATAATCCTAAAATAGCTGCTAAAACAGGTACTAAAATAGCTGTAATAGTAACATGCAAAGCCTCGCTAAGCCATAAAACGGCGATAAAGATTAATAAAGATAAGCCTTGATTTACTTTGGTTTCACCAAAAGGGGAAAAATAAAGTAAAGCGATAAATAACACCAAATCAGCAATGACTATGAGTGTTTTTGTATTTGAACTCATTTAACAACTCCTTTAAAATATTGTAGTTTTGTAACATATTCTAAATGAATTTTCATTTAAATGTCAATTTTTATATAATTTTTTTTATATAAAATTCTTCTTGTGTGAAAAAAAGTAAGTTTTAGTAAATTTTATATGTTTTTGGTATAATTTTTGCTGTTTTAAAAAATTAAGAGATAATTCCTAAAGGAAATAAGATGTTTAAAAAATTATTTGTATTTATCTTGGCTTTGTTTTTTAGTGCTTGTGCCATAAATTCAAAAAATCAAAGTATTGCAAGAGTTAATGAGGTTATAAAAGTTCAAGCAGAGTGCTATGAACCTTCTAATTCTAAGGCCTATGAGGCAAAAATAAAAGGTCTTTTATATATTAGCGATGTTGGGCTAAAATATTGTGGCAACAAAAGAACAATAGACAAAAGTGTTTCTTTGAAAAAAGTATATATTCACAGAGTGTATGATTTAAATGAGAATTTGAAATATGCTTCTTCTAATGGATATAATTATTATATTAATGAAAATTTTAACTATTATTTTTATGTGTTTTTAAAAGAAGAATTAGAAAATAGAGGTATAGTGGTGGTCGAAAATACACAAGATTCTCCTTATGTTTTAAGAGTGGATTTAAGTTTTAACGATTTTTATTCAAAATTTGATTCTAATTCTTTATTTTCAATTATTGCTAGTCAGTTAACATTAAAAGATATTAATACCAATAAAACTATAAATATCAAAACCAAACAGGAAGTTAAAGGTTTTTATAATATTAAAGATCTGCCTTTCTTCACTCAGCTTCTTATTAAACAAGTAGCTAATAAATCTGCAGATATTATCAGTTCTTTGTGAGGTGTTTTAATTGCCATGGATTTTCCTTTGCGAGCTTTTGTCCAGCTTGCAAGGAAGAGCTTTTAGAATATTCTTTGGGTATAAGAGAACTTGAGGGAAATTTTAAAGTTTATTATTTTTATCAATATGAACAAATTAAACATCTAATTTATTTTAAACACAAATTTCAAGGATATTTTGTTTTAAATGCGCTTGCAAAATTAAGCTTTGCTAAATTTAAAGATTTTTTTCAACCTTCTTGTAAAATTAATGCCATAGCCTTAGATGATAAAACATATAAAAACTACTCTCATACTGCTATTTTAACCAAACATTTAAAAACTCAATTTATAAAGCCTATGTATCATACTTTACAAGCTAGTTCGCAGCATAAATATAGTGGAAAAAGTTTGCAATTTCGTAAAGATAATAAAAGAACTTATAAGCTTTTAAAGCGTCCAAAATACCCTGTAATTTTAGTAGATGATGTGGTAACTACGGGTTTAAGTTTGCTTGAAGCAAAAGAGTTTTTAGAAAAAAATAATATCGAAGTGCTTTTTGCTTTAGTTTTAGCTAATGCAAAATTTGATACAATATAGGTATTAATTTTAAGGATTTTTATGGAAAATATTTTTACTAAAGATTCAGATATTGAGAATATAGATATAGAAAGTTCTATAAAAAGTAGTTATTTAGATTATTCTATGAGTGTTATTATAGGCCGTGCCTTACCTGATGCTAGAGATGGGCTTAAACCTGTTCATAGAAGAATTTTATATGCTATGAATGATTTAGGTGTTGGAAGTCGTAGTGCATACAAAAAATCAGCACGTATAGTGGGCGATGTAATCGGTAAATATCATCCACACGGTGATACAGCTGTATATGATGCTTTAGTAAGAATGGCACAAGATTTTTCTATGCGTTATCCAAGTGTAGACGGACAAGGAAACTTTGGTTCTATTGATGGTGATGGTGCTGCTGCGATGCGTTATACTGAAGCTAGGATGACGATTTTAGCTGAAGAACTTTTGCGTGATATAGAAAAAGACACAGTTGATTTTATACCAAATTATGATGATTCTATGAGTGAACCTGATGTTTTACCTGCTAGGGTGCCAAATTTATTACTTAATGGTTCAAGTGGTATTGCAGTAGGTATGGCTACTAATATTCCTCCGCATAGCTTAAATGAGCTTATTGATGGTTTGCTTTATTTAATTGATAATAAAAATGCAAGCTTAGAAGAAATAATGCAATTTATCAAAGGCCCTGATTTTCCAACAGGTGGTATTATTTTTGGTAAAAAAGGTATTATAGAAGCTTACCGCACAGGTCGTGGTAGGGTAAAAGTAAGAGCAAAAACTCATATAGAAAAAAGAGCCAATAAAGATATTATCGTTATAGATGAACTTCCTTATCAAACCAATAAAGCAAGATTGATAGAGCAAATTGCTGAGCTTGCTAAAGAAAAACAAATCGAAGGTATTGCTGAAGTTAGAGATGAGAGTGATAGAGAAGGAATTCGTGTGGTGATTGAGCTAAAACGCGATGCCATGAGTGAGATTGTGTTGAATAATCTTTTTAAATCTACCACTATGGAAAGCACTTTTGGCGTGATTATGCTTGCTATACATAATAAAGAACCAAAAGTTTTTTCTTTAATCGAGCTTTTAAATTTGTTCTTAAATCATAGAAAAACTGTAATTATTAGAAGAACGATTTATGAATTGCAAAAAGCTAGAGCTAGGGCGCATATTTTAGAAGGTTTGAAAATTGCACTAGATAATATCGATGAAGTGATAGCTTTGATTAAAAATTCTCCTGATAATCCAACAGCTAAAAATTTATTGATGGAAAAATTTGGCTTAAGCGAGCTTCAATCAAACGCGATTTTAGATATGAAATTAGGTCGTTTAACAGGACTTGAGAGAGAAAAAATTGACAATGAATTAAGAGAGTTATTAGCAGAAATTGAAAGACTTGATCAAATTTTAAAAAGTGAGACTTTACTTGAAAATTTAATTAAAGATGAGTTAAAAGAAATTAGAACTAAATTTGATGTGCCAAGAATCACCCAAATTGAAGATGATTATGATGATATTGATATAGAAGATTTAATACCAAATGAAAACATGGTAGTTACTATTACCCATCGTGGTTATATTAAACGTGTTCCAAGTAAGCAATATGAAAAACAAAAACGTGGTGGCAAAGGCAAGGTTGCAGTTACTACTTATGATGATGATTTTATAGAAAGCTTCTTTACAGCAAACACACATGATACCTTGATGTTTGTTACTGATCGTGGACAACTTTACTGGCTTAAAGTTTATAAAATTCCTGAAGGAAGTAGAACTGCTAAAGGTAAAGCTGTGGTTAATCTTATTAACCTACAAGCAGATGAAAAAATCATGGCAATTATCCCAACAACTGATTTTGATGAAAGTAAATCATTGTGTTTCTTTACGAAAAATGGTATCGTAAAACGCACAAATTTAAGTGAATATCAAAACATTAGAAGTGTAGGTGTAAAGGCAATTAATCTAGATGAGAATGATGAGCTCGTTACTGCAATCATTGTAGCAAGAGATGAAAATGAAATCGTAAATGTAAATGCAAATGAGAATTTAGAAATAGATGAAAATCTAGAAAATGAAAGCAGTGAAAATAGTGAAGAATTAGAAAATATTACTAGTGGTAAAATGCTTTTTGCGGTAACTAAAAAAGGCATGTGTATTAAATTCCCGCTTGCTAAAGTTAGAGAGATTGGTCGTGTAAGTAGAGGGGTAACTGCGATTAAATTTAAAGAAAAAGATGATGAGGTTGTAGGTGCTGTTGTTATAGAAAATGATGCTCAAGAAATTTTAAGCGTAAGTGCTAAAGGCATAGGTAAGCGTACTGATGCTGGAGAATACAGACTTCAAAGTAGAGGTGGCAAGGGTGTTATTTGTATGAAACTTACTGCTAAAACAAAAGATTTAATTGGTATAGTTATAGTTGATGAAAGTATGGATTTAATGGCATTAACAAGCAGCGGTAAGATGATACGTGTTGATATGCAAAGCATTAGGAAAGCAGGTAGAAATACAAGCGGTGTAATTGTTGTTAATGTTGAAAATGATGAGGTTGTAAGTATCGCTAAATGTCCTAAAGAAGAAGATGAGGAATTAGATGTTGAAACTAATATGGATTTAAATTTAGAATAGTAAAATTTTTGGAATGCTTTTTGCTATTTTAATAAAATCAAATAAATTGAAGGTGTAAAAAATGAAAAAAGTTGTTTTTATGTTTTGTTTGGCTTTGGGTTTTAGTGCATGTGCGCTAGATCAAAGAGGTGTGAATCCAAATCAAACTCAAGCTGCTCAAGCTGCAAATTCTGATGTTGTGATTCAAAAGGTTGATAAAGATGATGTGCGTAATATCATTAGAGAAGAAAAAATGCTTGCAAATGATACAAGTACAGACAATGATCTAACTTTTACGGCAGTAGGTGAAGGTATTGCTCCTTTAAATACAGTTTCAGTTGGTCAAGCTTTGGCTTTAGCTAAAAGAGCAGCAATCACTGATGCTTATAGACAATTAGCTAGTAAGTTATATGGTGTAAGAGTTAATGGTAAAGATACAGTAAAAGACGCAATGCTTAAAAGTTCAACCATCACAGCACAGGTAAATGGTTTGATTAAAAATGCAAGTGTAGTTGATCAAGACTTTAAAGATGGTCTTTATAGAGTAAATGTAGAACTTAAAATCGATGCTGACAAGTGGAAAGAATTGTTTGCTTATTAATCCTTATATTTTTCAATGCCACTGCCCAAGATGAATTTATATTTTGGGCAGAACTCTCTAATAAAAATTTTATCCTCTATCATCAAAATGAAACTATTTCTATGGCTATGACTAAAAGTAAAAATAAAAATTTAGAATATGCTTGTGAGTTGGTTTATACACCAAGTGACTTGAAGTCTTTAGTGCGCAATGATTTTGGTATGATAGATGAAGAGAAAATGACAAAGTTAGATAAATTTAGCTTTTTAAATGCTCATAAAAATGATTTAATTGATTGTTTTTTTAATTCAAAAATAGATGTAAAAGACTTTGTAAAAAGCGAGCAAGCAAGCGCACAAAGTGAAACTTATGTGAGAATTTTGCCTTTAAGATTTATAGTTGAATTTCACAATAATAGCGCCTTTGTATATTATCTTAAATAAATACAAAGCTAGCTTTTATAAAAATCAAGCTAAAATACTTAAAAAAATATTAAGAGTAGAAAATGCAAAAAAGTATCCCTCGTTATTTACTATTTAAATATTTGCGTTTTGATAAAGATCAACCCTTTATCATGCTTTCGAAAATTTTAGCTTTTTTAGGTGTGAGTATAGGGCTTTGTGTGCTTTTAGTTGCAATGGCTATTATGAATGGTTTTGATAAAGAATTTGAGAGAAAACTTTTTACGATGAATTATCCTATAACTATATTGCCACGTTTTGGAGCAAGTATGGATGATAAGTTATTGCAAGAATTAAGAGTTAAATTTCCAAATTTATTATTTAGTCCTTATATTGCTACTCAGGTTATAGCAAGAAATGATTTAAAATTAGAAGGTGGTATGCTTTTTGGTGTTAATTTTGAAGATGAAAAAAAAATTAATGAAGTTGTAGCACAAGCTTTAGAAAATAAAAAATTAGACAATTTTGATATTTTAATTGGCAAGGGTTTAAAGGATGAATTTGGGCTTGATTATAATGAAAAAATAACTCTAATTTTTTCTAATCTTAATGCTAGTGGACTTTCACTTATCCCGCAGGTTAAAAGATTTGATGTTAAGGCTGATTTTTCTTCAGGATTATTAGCTTATGATAAAGCTTATATGTATACAGATGCTAAAGCCTTAGCTAAAATTTTATCATATCCCCAAGGAAATTATGATGGAGTACATGTATATTCAAATAAACCTTTTGAGGATATTAAACAAATTGAAGCTTTTTTGGGTGCAAGGTATGCTAGCATAGGTTGGTGGGAGCAAAATGGAAATTTCTTTGCAGCATTAGCTTTAGAAAAAAGGGCGTTGTTTATTGTGTTGATGTTGATTATTTTGGTCGCAAGTTTAAATATAGTAAGCTCTTTATTGATGATAGTGATGAATAGGCGTAGTGAAATAGCTTTATTGCTTTCCTTAGGAGCTAGTAAATTAGAGATTAAAAAAACCTTTTTTTCTTTAGGGTTTTTAATAGGTGGAAGTGGCATTATAGCAGGTGTGATTCTTGCAGCTATAGCTTTGTGGGTGCTTGGAAATTTTGACATCATTTCATTGCCAAGTGATGTTTATGGTATGAGTAAATTGCCATTAGAGCTTTCTTTTATTGATTTTTGTGCTACGCTTTTTGGTGCTATTGTGATAGTGAGTTTATCTTCTTATTATCCTGCCAAAAAAGCAACGCAAGTAGATATTTTAGATACTTTAAGAAACGAATAAATTGTAAGAATTTATTCGTTTAAGAATTTTTGAATTTCATTGAAAAAGTTTTCATAACTGATATCTTTTATGGTTTTAATAAATTTTCCATTCTCATCAATCAGATAAAATTCGCCACTATGTGCTATAGAATATCCCATAGCAGAATCTTTAAGATTGATTTTTTCATATATCACACCATAATTTTTAGTAACTTTTTCTAATTCTTTTTCATCTTTAGCAACCAAAGCTGTAGAATTTGGATAAAAATATTTTACCCATTGACTAGTTTGAGTTAGATTGCTATCTCTTGCTGGATCTAGTGAGATAAATACCACATGAGCTTTTTCTTTATTTGGCATTTTTTCTAAAACATTAGCAATTAGCGCAAGTTCGCTAGGACAAACATCAGGACAATATGTATAGCCAAAATATACAATTAATTTTTTACCGATAAAGTTTTTTAAACTAAGCATGCCTTTTTCAGAATTTAAGTGAAAATTGTATTTGTTATTTTCAAAATATTGCACTGATATAAAAAATACCCCAAAAATTACTACAATTAGCAAAAAAATATTTATTTTTTTCATATTTCACCTTTTTACATCAAAGTCAAAATAAAAACCTAGTGGAGCTTCATCATCAAAAAGTTCTATTCTAAAACGCATTACATCTAGTGTGCAAGAACTTAAAACTAATTTAGCATGGTAAGTGTTGTTGATTTTTTTAAATTGCGGAACAATATCTCCCATATACATATTAAGTCCATAAACTCTAGCATTTAGTTTTTTAAATTCACCCAAATTAGTGATATTTAAATCAAGCTCATTTAATGTAGCAATAGGCTTTGGATTCAAATTTACTAAGATTTTTTTATCTTTATAGTTATACACACATTCTTGGATATTTAGATCGCATACTAAGGGTGTTAAAGTGGTGATTAATTCTCTTTTTTTTCCAGTATTTGATGAATTAGTATAAACATAAGCCCCGCATATAGCAAAAACTATAGCTAGAGTAAAAATAAGTAGATTTTTCATTATTTTTTAATACTTCTTGACTCGATATCTTTTAGTTCAATCGTGCTGTTATCATCAAAATAAAGCGTCAGATTAGCTTTGGTTTGTGGTGTGATATTTTCTTTGAGATTTAATACCATAATATGCTTACCACCTGGTTTAAGTTCAGTGCTTGAATTAGCTTTTATGGTAATTTGAGGGATTTGTACCATCATTTTTTTACCATTTTCCATGATATGATCGTGAATTTCAGTTGTATCACTTAGTGAGCTTTGAGCTTTTATTAGTTTTATATCTTTATCAGAGTTATTTTTAAGCTCTAAAAAAAATGCTGTGGTTTTAGAATTTGGTGGAGTTTGTCTTACATAAGGAGCATTTATGGTAATTTCATTTGCAATAGCAAAAGCACTTAATATGGTTAAGCTAAGTAATTTTTTCATTATTTTACCTTTATTATTTTTTAATCAATTATAAACATTATACACGGAAAAAATTAAAAATATATTTATTGTAAAAATATTATAATTACTTCTTTGTTGTTTTAAAATTTTGGTAGAAAGGTGAAAATTGTTTAAAATTATATTGGCATTATTCAGTTTAACTATATTTGCAAATGCAAATAATCTTGCAAAAATTTATTTAAATCAAGGTATTGGTGCAGTTGAAAAGGTGCTAGAACAAGAATTAAGTAAAAAAGATTTTTGGCTTAATGAAATAAAAGATAAAAATGTTAGTCTTGGTTATTATGAAGAAAATGTTGCTATTGTTTTAACTAATAAAAGCGATAAAATCATTAGAGTTTATCATTATAACAATGGCAAAGTAGAAAAGAAATTTATTCAAAAAGAAGTTTTAACTGGTTTAGCTGGAGATAAAGAAATAGAAGGGGATTTAAAAACTCCTATAGGTTTTTATGAGCTTGGAAAGAAATTTTACCCTGGAGATCCATATTATGGACCGTTTGCTTTTGCAACGACTTATCCAAATATACTTGATAAAACTTTAGGAAAAACAGGTGGTGGAATTTGGATTCATGGTTATCCTTTAGATGGAACGCGTTTGGATACTTATAAGACTAGAGGTTGTATTGCTGTGCAAAATGATTTGCTAGAAGATTTTAATAAATTAGTGGCTGATAGAAAAACTTATGCAATGACAGAAGAGAAAAATAAAGTCAGGACAAATCATGAAGAAGTAGCTACTTTGTTAGCAAATTTATTTGCTTGGAGAGATAGTTGGCAAAAAAGTGATATCAATAGATATTTATCTTTTTATGATCAAAAAATATTTAAACATCAAAATAAATTTACCTATGAACAGTTTGCAAAAAATAAAGAAAGAATTTTTGCCAAAAAAGAAGAAAAAACTATTAAATTTTCAGATATTAGCATAAGTCCTTATCCAAATGAAAAAAATGAAAAGATTTTTAGAATAGGATTTTATGAAGACTATCGTAGTACTAATTATAAATTCAAAGGGGAAAAAGTTCTTTATGTTAAGCTAGTTGAAGATAAAATGCGAATTTTAGCTGAACAATAATGGCTTATATAAAAATCGATCGCTTAGCTTATGAGTATAATCTTGATTTAATAGCCTCTAAGGCTGGAGGTTATGAAAAAGTAATTTGTGTTTTTAAAGACAATGCTTATGGGCATGGAGCTAAGCTTTTAGCTCCTATAGCTAGAGCAAAAGGTATAAATTTTATAGCAGTAAAAAATGAAGCTGAAGCAAAAGAGTTAGATAGATTTTTTGATAATATTTTAATTTTATCTCATCATCCACATGGTGATGAAAATGAAAAATTTATCTATGTTTTAAATGACAAAAATGATATAAAAAAAATTAAAAAAAATACTAAAATTCATTTATCTATAGATACAAATATGCATAGGAATGGAATTTTACCTGAAGAAATTCAAGAAACTTTGCATGAGTTTAAAAATCATAGTTTGCAACTTCATGGAGTAATGATGCATTTTGCAGGAAGTGATGAAATAGATGCAAGTTACTTTGTGCAAAAGCAAAAATTCCAACATGCTAAAAAAATAATCTATAATTTATTGCAGGAAGAAGCTAAAAATTTAGTGTTTCACTCTCACAATTCTGAAGCTTTGTTTAGAACGAGTATGCTAAAGGATGATGAGTATTGTAGAGTAGGGCTCGTGCAATTTGGTTACGCATATTTTAACAAAAACTTACGTAAGGTTTTGAGTTTATGGGCTGAAAAGTTAAGCCAAAGAGTGTTAAAAAAAGGTCAAAGTGTTGGTTATGGTGGTGTATATAATGCAAAAGAAGATCTTGCAATAGCAACTTATGATTTAGGTTATGCAGATGGACTTTTACGTTATGATGGAAAAAAAGATTTTTTTCTTCCTAATGGAAAAAAAATACTTGGAAAAATGTCTATGGATAGTTTTTCTTGTGAAAATAGTGGTGATGTAATTTGTGTTATGAATGATGCAAATATTATGGCTAATTTTTTTAATACAATTAATTATGAAATTTTAGTCAAACTTTCTCCAAATTTAAAAAGAATTGTAATTTAAGATAAAAAATACTAATATATCTTTAGAAAGGTGAAATATGGCATTTTTAAATTGGGCTATTTTGATTTTATTTTTATTCATAGTGTTTTTGCTGATTAACCGTTATGAAAGAAAAATGAAAATTTTATATAAGAATATAGAAATCTTAAAAAATGAGTGTAAAAAAAATAGCGAAAATATAGAACAAAATAGAATTTTGATAGAAAAAAATAGATCAAAAATTGAAGATATAAAAAATCAAGATTAATAAAAATTAATCTCGAAGTAACTTTGCTATTAATTCTAAAGGGTGTAAGAATTGCGTAGAAATTTTTTCATGCTCTAGCACATTTGAAATTTGCATTCTACAAGCTGAGCATTCTGCGCTAATGATCTCTACATCACTTTTTTGTATGTTTTGAGCTTTTTTTATGCCAACTTGCAAAGCTTTTTCATAATGATCAGTTTGCATGCTAACTCCACCAAAACCACAGCACTCATTTGACTTGATAAGTTCTTTAAAGATATAATTTTGCTTTAGTAAAGCTCTTGGCTCTTTAAAAACTCCTTGCATTTTTCTTGCATGGCAAGGATCATGATATGCAATTTTTGTATTTATTTTTTTCTTTGTTTTTAAGAGTTCTTCTAAATTAGTGTATTCATAAAAATATTTTGTTGCAAGTAATATTTTACTAGAAATATTTTTAGCTCTTATCGCCCATTCTTTATCATTTTGCATATGAAAAAAATGTTCATAATCTATATTAATCATCGCAGAACAGGTCGCTTCTGGGATAATAATATAATCTAGTCTTTTTAATTTTTCCTCAAAATAAATGATATTTTTTTTAGCTAATTTTTCTACACTGTTAAAATCTCCGGTAAAATAATGAGGAGCACCACAACATGATTGATCTTTTAATAAATCAACATTGACTTTAAGATGTTTGCAAATTTCAAGTAAAGCAAAACCTGTATTAGTATAAGAATAATTAGACAAACAACCTATAAAAAGTCCTATGGTTTTTTCACCTTGATTGCTTATAAAATCAGGATTAGAGGCTAAAAAACTTTTTTTAGCTAAAGAAGGAAGCAAACGATCTTTTTTAACTAAAGGTAAGTTAATTTTGGCTTTCATTCCCAAATTTTTGTGTTGCAGACTAAAAGCACAACTTTGAAAAACATAGCCTAATCTTGCTAAAATATCTAAAATCTTTCTGTGTCTTAGAAAAAAGAAAGCAAGCTTTTTATACCATGCTATGCCAAATTTTTGAGCTATATCGAAACGCACTTTTTCAATAGCACTATCTACTCTTAAATGACTTGGACAAACTTCAACGCAATTTGTGCATAAAAAACATGATTCAAAAGTTTTTTTAAGATTTTTATCAAGTTCTAGTTCTTGGTTTTTATAAGCACTAATTAAATCCAAAAAACCACGAGGAGAAGTACTCTCATCGCGGTTTATCTCATGTATAGTACAAACTGGTATGCATTTGCCACATTTTACGCAAGCATTAGAAATTTCATTAATATTTAGCATATTAAACCGTTTTAGAAAATACTTTTTTATCTTCACTAATGCGTTTTAAATATTTATCAAAACACATAGCAATATTACGTATTAAAAGTACTCCTGTTTCATTAACTTTGATATAATTTTCATCTATAGTAACAAATTCGTTAAGTTCTTCAAGTTCTTTTAAATCTTGTTGAAAATATTCAAAAAAATCAATCTTAAATTTATCTTCTATATTTTTTATATTAAGTGCAAAATTACTCATAAGTTCCATAATAACAGCTTTTCTTAATTCATCATCATCATCAAGCATAATACCTTTTTCACAAGGTAATCTACCCTCATCAATAGCTTTTTCATAACTTGGCATGTCTTTGAAATTTTGCATATAATGTCTTTGTCCTTCACCTATACTTGTTAAGCCAATGCCAATTAAATCTGTTCCACCTTTTGTAGTATAGCCTTGGAAATTTCTATGCAAGCTACCATTTTCTAAAGCTTTAAAAAGTTCATCTTGTGGTTTTGCAAAATGATCCATTCCTATCATTTTATAACCATTTTGAGTTAAAAATTTTTCACAGTATTCTAAAATCTGAAGTTTTACATCAGGACTTGGCAATGTACTTTCATCAAATTTTCTCATATTTTTTTTAAGCCAAGGCACATGTGCATAGTTAAAAATAGCAAAACGATCAGGATTGATTAGTAGTGCTTTTTCTAAAGTTTGCTTAAAACTTTCTAGGCTTTGATAAGGAAGACCATAGATTAAATCCATATTTACCGAATTAATTCCCTTTTTTCTTACCATATCTACTGCATTTTTGGTTAACTCAAAAGGTTGAATTCTATGAATTTCCTTTTGAACCTTTTCATCAAAATCTTGCACACCAAAACTAATACGATTAAAACCATTTTGGATTAAAACATCAGCTTGATCTTCATTTAAAAATCTAGGATCAATTTCACAGCTTACTTCGCTATCTTGAGTAAAATTAGGAAAAATACTTTTTATTTTTAAAATCAAACTTTGTAATTGTTTAGCGCAAAAGAATGTAGGTGTACCACCACCAAAATGCATTTGAGTTACTTCTCTTTGAGTGTTGATGATATTTGCTAAAAGATCAAGCTCTTTAAAAAGATAGTTCAGATATCTTTCTTTGCTTTCTTCTTTAGCAGTATATATTACATTACAACCACAAAAATAACAAGCACTTCTGCAAAAAGGCAAATGAAAGTACAAAGATAATTGTGCTTTTTGTTCTTTTAAAATTTGTATATAATCTTCATATTTAAATTGAGTATTAAACTCCACTGCGGTAGGATAGGATGTATATCTTGGGCCCGCTTTAGAGTATTTAATAAAGCTTTTATAATCTTTCATTTTGTTTTACCTTTTGCATCATTTCTTTCATATCAATAAATAAATTAGGATGTTTTATATGAATATTGCTAATTAATTGATCTAAATCAATATTTACTTCTTTTATACCTTTAGCAACTTGATGTTTAATCTCGTCCATAGCAACTGTCCAAACATCGTTAAAATCAATAGGAATTTGTTGATAAATAGCCTTTTCTAGTTTAAGTTCAAAATTATCTTTTTGCATTTCTTTGGCATTTTGTAAAAACTCAATTAAGGTTTTTACAGAAAACATGGTTTTAACATCATCATTTTCATCTACTATAAACCATGGTTCGGGTGCTAATTCATGTCCATTTTTTAGACTTAATTTTTTTTCTTTTTCGTTGATATGAGTTAGATGAAATATAGTTTGATTGTGTTTTTCTATACCTAAATGGCTTGATAATTCGTTGATAATATCTTGAGAACTTTTTTTACTTAGACTACTCAATCTTGCTCCTTATTTGTTTAATAATTTTGCAATTTCTTTTGCGTGATAAGTTATGATAAGCTTAGCTCCGGCTCTTTTAAAAGCAAGCATGGTTTCAAGCACTATTTTTTCATAATCAATCACACCTGCTTTCTGACCTGCTTTTAATAAAGCATATTCGCCACTTACATTATACACACAAAGTGGAAGTTTAGAGTGGTTTGCTATATCTTTAACTACATCTAAATATGCAAGTGCTGGTTTGACCATCAAAATATCAGCACCTTGTTTTTCATCTTCTAAGCTCTCACATAAGGCTTCTTTACCATTAGCAAAATCCATTTGATAGGTTTTTCTATCTCCATAACTTGGTGCAGAATCAGCCACATCTCTAAAAGGCCCATAATAAGCTGAGGCAAATTTAGTAGAATAGGCCATGATAGGTAAATTTTCAAAACCATTTTCATCTAAGGTTTTTCTTAAAGTTTCAATAATACCATCCATCATACCGCTTGGTGCTATCATATCAGCACCATTTTTTGCATGAATTAGGGCTTGTTTGGCTGAAATTTCTAAGGTTAAATCATTATCTACGCTTTTGCTTTTTGGATCAATAATGCCACAATGACCATGATCGGTATATTCACAAAAACAAAGATCAGTAATCACTACTAAATCAGGAAATTTTGCCTTAATAGTTCTTAGACTTGTAGCAATCAAACCATCATTGCTTAATGCATCACTTCCACAGCTATCTTTTTTAGAACTTTCTAGCACACCAAATAAAATAATAGCTTTAATACCAAGATTAATTAGCTCTTCACATTCTTTTAAAATTTCATCTAAGCTCATTTGAAACACACCTGGCATAGATGTGATTTCATTTTTAATATTAGTGCCATTTACGACAAAAAGGGGATAAATTAAATCGTCTAAATATAAGGTATTTTCTTTTACTAGGCTTCTAATATTCTCATTAAGTCTTAATCTTCTAAAGCGTTTAAACATAAATTTCCTTTTTGTTTGTTAAAATTGTTTAAATTCTAGCATATTTTTTATAAAAAGGTAAAGTAAAATAATGACTATTCAAATTTCTGAAATAGCAAAACTTCCCACTCGTTTTGGAGAATTTAATATACAAAGTTTTAAAGAAAATGATAAAGAACATCTTTGTATTTTTAAAGGAAAATTAGAAAAAGAAGTTAATATTAGAATCCATTCGGAATGTTTAACGGGCGATGTTTTGGGAAGTTTAAAATGTGATTGTGGAGAGCAGCTTGATTTTTCTTTAAAATACATTCAAGAACATGGTGGTATGGTAGTTTATTTAAGACAAGAAGGCAGAGGTATAGGGCTTTTTAATAAAATTAATGCTTATGCTTTACAAGATAAGGGTTTTAACACTATAGAGGCTAATCATCAATTAGGATTTAAAGCAGATGAGCGTAGTTATGAAATAGTAGATTTTATACTCAAATATTATAAGATTTCTAAAATTAATCTTTTGACTAACAATCCTGAAAAACTTAGTTCTTTAAAAGGAAAAGTAAATTTAAGAATCCCTATTTTAATAGAAGCAAATCGCTTTAATAAAGATTATTTAGAAATTAAACATACACAAATGGGGCATTTAAATTGAAAAAATATGAAGAGCAATTAAATTTTTTGCAAAATTTCAATAAAGATGATTTTTTCAAAAAAATTACGCTCTATAAAAAAATACTGAAAAAATTTAATGCTGTGCATAATTTAACTCATCTTGAAAACATAGATGAAAATATTATTGATAGTGTTAAAATTTTAGACTTTTATGATTTAAGTGCTAAAAAAAATATTGCAGACATCGGAAGTGGAGCAGGATTTCCAGCGATATTTTTAGCTTGTATTTTACAAGAAAGTGAATTTTTTCTTTTTGAGCCTAGTGCTAAAAAAGCTTCATTTTTAAGGGTGGTTAAAACTGAGCTTAATTTGATAAATGTAAATATTATAAAAGAAAAATTACAAAACCACCATCCCTTTAAAGTAGATTTAATCACTTCAAGAGCTTTGATGGATATAAAACCTTTGATTGAAATTTCAAATGGCTTTTATGATAAAAAAACTTTATTTTTACTTTATAAAGGTAGTGAGGTTTATGATGAACTGCAAGGAATGAAAGATTATAAAATTTTCAACTGTGGTTTTAGAAATTATTGTCTTTTAAAAGTAAAGGAAAAGCTATGTTAATTTTTGGACATCCTTTGATAAATATGCAAAAATTTAGTCATTACAAAAATATTTTTATTAAAACCAATGTGAACTGTTTTGATTATAATGAACAAAATATAAAAAGCGCAAAAGAGGAAAAGGTAGATTTTGCCATATATGTTAAAAACGATGATGAGGTTTTGCTTTCTAATGCTTTAGGGGCAAAATATATTTTAATAGAAGATGAGAATTTGGCAAAAATTGCTTCAAAAATGGCTGAGTTTTATATGTTTGACTCTAAAATTTTATTTTTACTGGATAATTTGGAAAATAATCTGAAAAAAGCATACGAATTAAGCGTAGATGGAGTTTGCTTAAAATCTCACATCAGACAAAGTTAAACCCTTAATGGGTTTAACTTCTCTTAAAACTTCTTCTTCCTAGCATCTTCTAAGATATCATTAGCTATTTTATTTACATTATCAGATATAGTAGCACTATCTTTTGCTATTTTTAAGTTCTCTTGGGTTACATGATCAATTTGAGCTACAGCATCATTAATTTGAGTAATACCTGTAGTTTGTTCTTTAATACTCTCACCCATTTCATTAATAGATTGAACCAAGATATTAGTATTTGCTTCAATCTCACCTAAAGACTTTTGAGTTCTTTCTGCTAGATTTCTAACTTCATCAGCAACAACAGCAAAACCTCTACCATGTTCACCTGCACGCGCAGCTTCAATAGCAGCATTTAATGCAAGTAGATTAATTTGATCAGCAATATCTCCTATAATAGAAGTAACATTTTTAATCTCTTCACTTTGAGCAATTACTTCACTAGTTTTATGAGATACATTTTGCATAGAAGAAGTAATCTCTTCTAATGCTGCTGCTGTTTCTTCTAAAGAAGAAGCTTGGCTAGATGATGAATCTGTTAAGTCTTTAACAGCGCTTTGTAATTTTCCACTCTCATCTGCTAATAAGGAAGCAAATTCAGATGATTGTCTTAGCATAGCTACTATTTCTTGACCTAATACATTAGCGGTTACTTCAACTCCACCTTTAGCGTTTTTAACTTCAGTAGTAAAGTCTAATGCTTTATAGCTATCAAATACACGATTAATTTCATTCATATTAGAACCTACTTTTTGTTCTAAAACACTAAGCATTTCATTGAGATAATTTTTAAGTTCAAGGAGTTGAGGATTAGCAGGAATTGCTGTTATTCTTGCTGTTAGATTACCACTTTCAACTTCTCTTACTGTCTCAACTGATTGTTCTACTGCTTTAGCATCTTGTTCTAATGCATTTTTAGTTTTAGTGATGTTTTCATTGATGGCTTTAGCCATAGCACCAAGTTCATCATTAGTTTTAACATTAATCATAGCTGAGTCTTTTGTTTTATGATTGATAAAATCAAAGAAAGAGTTAAGACCAGTTTGAATGGCTTGAAGTGGAGAGAGATAATAGGAAATGATAAAATAAAGCAGAATGATACTAGCTACACTTGTGAAAACAACAATAGATGTTTGGATATAGGCTATTTTCAAGGCTGGGGTTTCTATGACTTCTATATCTTCTCCTGCACATGTTGTATAACTATCAATTTTTACACATATGCCAAATCTATCTTTGCCTTTTTGTGTAGTATAATTGAAAATATTATAATCTCCAGCTTGCTCATAAGCTTTTGCAACTGTAATAATGTCTGGATTTTTTTCCTTGCTTACTAGTGTTTCATCTGTTGCTGCAAATACATTGAATTCGTGGTCAAATACAAATGTCCTTCCAGGAAGTTCGCTAAATTCGGTTTGTAAGTCTTTTACTAGCACATCAATAGCTAGCACCCCGATAAATTTTCCATCTTTAATTAAAGGCATTGCATAGGTAAAACATGGTAAACCTGTTGTTGCATCAATATAAGCTGCGGTGATATATAAACCATTTTTTTTCTTTGCCTCTATGTAAAATTCTCTTGTTGTAGCATCATAATTATCCGCTTTGCCATAAGTTCCATACTCTAAACCTTTACTATCGCTATCTGGATCACTTACAATTAATTCACCATTAGGTTGAGCAATATAAACAGCTAGGTAATTACCTGCATCTCGAAAAGATTTTAAAAGTTTTCCTGTATTATGCATTAGTTTTTCTTGTGTATCTAACTCTGTATAGGAAAATCTTGCAATAGCTTGAGATAATCTCTCTAGAGAATTTATGTTTGTATTTTTAAAATCTCTCATAGATTTTTCAGCAGCTCTAACATAATTTGTTTCAGCTTTGATAACTTCGTAGTTTAAAGCCTTTTTTGTAAAAATAAAACTAATAACACCTAGAACTATTAGACAGAATATAGCCATAATATTCGCAATAAGCGATAATTTTAATTTAATACTTTTCAATAAAACTCCTTTTTTGATTTTTTAATTTGAAAGCAAAATATTTTCTAATTATAGCAAAAATAAAATTAATTATTTTTAATAGAAAAGATTAAATTAGAGCATGCTGTAGATAGTATTTTATAAGTCTCATCAAAATTTCCACTATACCATGGATCAGGAACTTCATCGTATCCTAATTCTAAAGCATAAGAAGTGATTTTGTGAATTTTGTGTTTAAAATTTGGAAAATTTTTAATTACATCATTATAATTAGAATTATCCATAACAATGATAAGATCGTTTTCTTCGCACATTTTTAAGCTTAATTTTTGACTACAAAATGGTTTTGAGTTGATATTTTTGCTATTTAATATGGATTTGGTTTTATAGTGCATATCCTCTCCGTCATGATAACCTGAAGTGCCTGCGCTAGAAACAACAAATCTATCGTTTAAATTTGCTTTTATTAAAAGATCTTTCATAATAAATTCAGCCATAGGGGAACGACAGATATTCCCTAAGCAAACAAAAATAATCTTAGTCATTTTTTCCTCAAAAGTTGTGTATTTTTTTTCAAAATTATAGCAGTATTTTAAAATATTTTTTAAGATTAATTAAAACTAAGATATAATTTTTTAACGGGGAGCTTTTGCTGAGAGGAAGTTAGACTTCGACCCTTGAGAAGTTTGGTAATGCAAACTTTGAATTCTTGCAAAAACTTTCCTTTTTTATAAAAAAGGATAATAATGATACAAGCAAAAACAAAAACTAAAATTCCTATCTTAACTATAGCAGGAAGTGATTGTAGCGGTGGAGCTGGCATACAAGCTGATTTAAAAACCTTTAGTGCGCATAATTTATTTGGTATGAGTGTAATTTTAAGCGTTGTAGCTGAAAACACTGCAAGGGTGATTTCTTGTTTTGATATGCCAACTAAGATAATAAATGAGCAAATGTTAGCTGTTTATGAAGACATAGAACCAGCTGCTGTGAAAATTGGAATGCTAGGCTCAAAAGAGATTATAATTTGTGTAAAAGAAAATTTATTACGCTTTAAGGCTAAAAATGTAGTGATAGATCCTGTGATGTTCGCAAAAAATGGCTATGCTTTAATGCCTTTAGAAAATTGTCAGTTTTTTAAAGATGAAATTTTATCTTTAGCTGATATACTTACTCCAAATATACCTGAAGCTGAATTTTTATGTGATTTTAAAATATTTAATGAAGAGGATATGAAAAAAGCTGCTATAAAGCTTCACAAAGAAGGTGCAAAAAGTGTTTTGATTAAAGGTGGGCATAGTAAAGATAACACAAACGATGTTTTTTATGATGGAAATGAATTTAGTATTTTCAAAGCAGAAAAAATTAATACAAAAAACACACATGGCACAGGTTGTACTTTAAGTTCGGCTATAGCTAGCAACCTTGCTTTAGGTAAAGAAAAACACGAAGCTATAAAACTTGCTAAAGATTATGTATATGGAGCTATATTAAATTCTTTAGCACTTGGTAAAGGTTGTGGCCCGACTAATCACTTTTTCCAATTTGATAAGGAGTAAAAATGATTATCAAGATAACAAGAGAAAAAAATCCTTTGATCCATCATATTACTAATTATGTTACAGCCAATGATTGTGCGAATGTAACTATAGCAATGGGAGCAAGTGCTGCTATGGCTGATTTTTATGAAGAGCAAGTTGATTTTGCTAAAATAAGCTCAGCTTTAGTATTAAATACAGGCACAATTAATCAGCTTGTAGCAAATTCTATGCTGAAAGCAACCAAAGAATATGCTTTATTAAATAAACCTATAGTTTTTGATCCTGTTGCTTTGGGAGTGAGTAAAGCAAGAGATGGGATTAATTTTGAATTGCTTAATCTAAAAGGCATTAGTATTGTTAAAGCAAATGCGTCTGAAATGGCTAGTGTTATAGGTTTAGATGGTAAAGCAAGAGGGGTTGATAGTACTTTTGTGATTAATGATGAGTTTTTAGAAAAAGCTAGAGAGTACTCATATAAAACTAAGCGTGTTTTGACTATAACTGGAAAAATTGATTATATTATAAACCAAGAATGCATTGCAAAAGTTTATAATGGCTCTATTATGGCTACTAAAATAACTGGTGCAGGTTGTATGTGTGCTTCCTTGTGCGGGGTTTTTGCAGGAGCATTAGAAGATAAATTTCAAGCTAGTTTATATGCTTTACTTAGTTTTGGTATAGCTAGTGAAATCGCCCAAGAGCTTTCTAGTGGAAGTGGTAGTTTTAGAATGAATTTAATTGATGCTTTAAGTAATTTAAATGATGAAGAAATTAAAAAAAGAGCTAAATATGAAATCATTTAAAATTTATCTTGTTGCAAGCAAGGGTGAGAAAAGCGAAAGTGAGTTTTTAAATATTTTAGAAGCTTCTTTGAAAGCTAAGATTGATATTTTGCAACTTAGGGAAAAAAATCTTAGTACTTTAGAATTTTATAATCTTGCTTTAAAAGTTAAAGCTTTATGTGAAAAATACAACACACCTTTTGTGATAAACGATAGAATTGATATAGCCATGGCTGTGAATGCAAATGGAGTACATATAGGACAAAAGGATATGCCTTTAAAAAAAGCAAGGGAACTTTTGGGCGAAGATAAAATCATAGGACTTACGATCAATCATAAAAGTGAACTTGCTAATGCTCAAGGAGCTACTTATCTTGGAGTAGGTGCTGTTTTTGCTACGCCTAGCAAGCAAGATTGTATTGTGCTTGGTATAGATGGGTTAAAAGAAATTACCAGTTTAAGTTCTTTACCTGTTGTAGCTATAGGTGGGATAGATGAGATTAATTTAAATTTGCTTAAAGATTGTAATATACAAGGTATAGCTGTGGTTAGAGCGATAATGCAGGCAAATGATCCTTATATGGCAACTTTAAATTTAAGATCAAATTTTGATAAAACTTTTATAGGAAAATAATGATTTATTTTATAGGTGATAAAGAATTTGATAGTGTTAAGACTATAAGATTAAATGAAATTAAATTTCTTGATTTCGAAGTTAATTTAAAAGAGTTTGATTGTTTAATCATTAGCTCTAAGAATGCATTAAAAGCATTAATGTTAAGTGGAAACAAAATTGATTTTGATATTAAACTTTATGCTGTGGGGCAAAAAAGTGCTGATTTTGCAAAAGAGCTTGGTTTTAAAAATGTCAAATATCCTAGCAAGGCTTATGGTAAAAATTTAGCTAGTGAGTTTTTATTTGAGTTTAAAAATAAAAATTGTCTTTATCTAAGAGCGAAGAAAATTAGCTCAGGACTTGATGAGTATTTGTTAAAAGAAAATATCCCTTTAAAACAATTAATCGTTTATGAAAATATAGCCATAGAGCCTAAAAAAGATGAGCTAAAAATACATCATCCTAGTGTTTTTATTTTTAGTGCTCCTTCAAGCATAGAACAATTTTTGAAATTTTTTACATTAGAAAAAGAAGATAAAGTTGTAGTGATAGGTCAAAGTACGGCTTTAAAACTTCAAGATTTTAACAATTTATATATATCTAAAGAGCAAGATCTAAACTCTTGTTTGAAATTAGCTAAGAGTTTAGATCTTTAAAAGTTTTATATAATAAACAAGAAGCAATAAACACCATAAGAACCTCACTTGCAAAAGAGGCAAGCCAAACTCCATTTAAGCCAAGATAATATGATAATGCCTGTATAAAGATAAAAGGTAATACCAAACTTTGTATGATGGATATAGCTAAAGAAAGCATAGGTTTATCTAGGGCGGTAAAAAAAGATGCACAAAGTTTCCCAAGCCAGCTTAATAAAAAAGAAAAAGAAAACAATACAAGTGCATTTTGTGCTAGATTTGCAAAATTAATATCATTGTTTTTATTAAAGAAAGAAATTATAATTTCGTTGAAAAAAAATGTAAGCAAAAACACAGATATTCCGAATATACTAGATGCTATAAACATTCTTTTAAAAATAGCTTGAATTCTTAATATGTTTTTATATCCATAGTTGTAACTTATAGCAGGTTGCATAGCTTCGCACATTGATAAAATCAAAGCAAAGATAAAGGTGCTTAAATATAGTATAATAGAAAATGCAGCTAATGCTTGATTTCCTGCTATTTTTAATAATATAGCATTAGCTAGTATAGTATAAATAGAACTTGATATATTTGAAAAAAATTCAGACGAGCCATTATAGATGATATTCTTGAGTATTTTTAAACTAATCATAGGTTTTTTAAATTTTAAAGTTAAATTTTTAAAAATAAAAGGCATAAAACCTAAAATAGTACCTAAAAGCATCCCTAAGCAGGTTGCTAGAGCAGCTGAAAACAAGCTCCATTCAAAAATAACTATAAAAAGCCAATCTAAAACTATATTGCTTAGAGCTACTGTGATATTAACTACCATACTATAAAATGTTTTACCGCATATTCTTAAATAATTATCCATAGCAAAAGCTAACATAGTAAAAGGTGCAAAAAGAGCAAAAATTTGCATATATTCGGTAGATAAATTTTGTATGTTTTCATCAGCGCCCATGAGAGCACTTAAAGGTTTTGCCAATAAAAATCCTAATATTCCCATTATGCAAGAGATGATAAAAATAAGAATGATACAAAATGAAAAAATAGCTCTTGCTTTTTCAATTTTTCCTTTGCCCAAGTTAATTGCTATTTGCACTGATGAACCTATAGCTATCATGTCCGCTAAGGCAAAGCTTATCATGATAAAGGGCATTACTAAATTCATAGCAGCAAGAGCATCTGATCCTAGGTATCTTCCAACAAAAATTCCATCAATGATAACATAAAGATATATAAATGCAGCACTTGCCATATTAGGCAGGGCACACTTGTAAAATAATATAGTAGCATTTGTATTAGTATAAAGATTATGCAATGACATAGTTTTCCTTATTAGTATTTATTTTATTATCTTATTTGGTTATTGTATAAATAAAATAAAGCTAATAAAGAGATTCAATACCTTCTATAGTATCTTTAAAATATGGATCTGAAATTTCAATAAAATAATCTTTGAAAAACATAAGTTACCTAAATTTTAAAAATCCTATCATTGATATAGTATAAATATTATATTATAAAAGTCTTTATTTTTGGCTTAATGTTCATTTTATTTTTTTTTATCCGATTTTCACAAACCCACAAAATAAAGGAGCAAGGATGCAAATAAATTCGTATTCTCGTGTGGCAGTGGAGTCGCAGATTAGCAATAGGAAGGCTGATTCGAATACAAAACTTGAAGATGCCAATACTAAAAGTGCTAATAGTATAAAAGATATTGACGAGAATAAGCTTAACAAGCTTGCTAGTATAGGAGGAAAAGGCATAACCGAACTTTATGCTATGAGTTTTATGCAGCAAGTATTTAGTATGAGTTCCTCTAATGGTCTATCTCAAGCGGGAATTTTTCAAGGAACTCAATCTAAGGATTCTTTAACAGCTATTTTATCAAATGTGGATTTTAAAGCCATAGGATATGAAGGTAAAGATATACTTAGTTTAAATGCTGATGAGGCAAAAGAGCTTATTGGGGAAGATGGGTATTTTGGTGTAGCAAAAACATCTCAAAGATTGGCTGATTTTGTTATTAACGGAGCTGGTGAAGATATGGAAAAACTTCAAAAAGGTTTAGAAGGTCTAAAAGCAGGATTTGCGCAAGCAGAAAAAATGTGGGGTGGCAAACTTCCTGATATCAGCTATGAAACAATTGATAAGGCTATTGAAAAAGTAACTCAAAAAATCAATGAAATGGGTGGAAATTCTTTAGATATCAATGCATAAATTTATACCTCTAGTTGTATAAACTAGAGGTATTAGTCTATTTTTAAAACACTTAAAAATGCTTCTTGAGGTAAATGTACTTTACCGATAGCTTTCATTCTTTTTTTACCTTCTTTTTGCTTTTCAAGAAGTTTTCTTTTTCTAGTGATATCCCCGCCATAGCATTTTGCGGTTACATTTTTACCCATAGATTTTACATTTTCTCTTGCAATAATTTTATTGCCTATGCTTGCTTGAATAGCAACTTCAAAAAGCTGTCTTGGGACAATTTCTTTCATCGCTTTTACCAATTCTCTGCCTTTACTTAGTGCTTTTTCATTTGGCACTATAATGCTTAGCGCATCGACATTTTCACCAGCTACTTTTATGTCAAGTTTTACAAGATCGCCCACTCTAAATTCAATAGGCTCATAATCAAAACTAGCATAGCCTTTAGTGAGTGATTTGAGTTTATCGTAAAAGTCCATCACGATTTCGTTTAAAGGTATATCATACTCAAGCAAAACACGCTCAGGAGTGATATAATCCATCTTAACTTGCATACCACGTTTGCGATTTAAAAGAGTGATTAAATTTCCTAAATATTCACTTGGGGTTATGATGGTTGCCTTTACATAAGGCTCTTTTATATGATCGATTTTATTTACCGGAGGCAGTTCACTTGGATTTTGAATTTTTAAAACATTTCCATCGGTTTGATAAATTTCATAAGTAACAGTTGGGGCAGTAGCAATTAAATCAAGGTTAAACTCACGCTCAAGTCTTTCTTTAATAACCTCCATGTGTAAAAGCCCTAAAAATCCAACTCTAAAACCAAATCCTAAAGCAAGGGATGTTTCAGGCTCATAGGTAATAGAACTATCATTAAGTTTTAATTTATCTAAAGCATCTCTTAAATCTTCAAACTTGTCTGTTTCTATAGGGTATAATCCTGCAAAAACAAAAGCTTTGGCCTTTTCAAAACCACCGATAGCTTCTTTTGCTTTATTTTTAGTTAGTGTTATAGTATCGCCCACTTGAACATCAGCAACATTTTTAAGTCCAAGCACGATAACGCCTACTTCACCTGATTCTAATTTTTTAGTTTTTATAGGGCTTAATGGATGAGGATAAAAAAGATCTTGTACGAGATGTTTTTTATCTGTACTCATAACTAAAACTTCATCATTTTTAGCAATATTTCCCTCATAAATTCTAACTAAAGCCAAAGCTCCAAGATAATTATCAAACCAAGAATCATAAATTAAAGCTTTGGTGGGCGCTTCATCATCAGTTTTTGGCGCAGGAATTTTTGTGATGATAGTTTCTATGAGTTCTTTTATACCCACACCCGTTTTTGCGCTAACGCAAATTGCATTAGAGCAATCAATTCCTATAATATGTTCTATTTCGTGTTTAACTTTTTCTATATCAGCCGAAGGAAGATCAATTTTATTGATCACTGGTATGATTTCAAGATCATTTTCTAAAGCTATGTAAACATTGGCTATAGTTTGAGCTTCTACTCCTTGTGAAGCATCAACAACAAGCAAAGCTCCTTCGCAACTTGCTAAAGAGCGACTTACTTCATAAGAAAAATCAACATGACCTGGAGTGTCTATCAAATTTAATACATATTCTTCATTATTGAATTTGTAATTTAAACGCACAGATTGAGCTTTTATGGTTATGCCACGTTCTTTTTCTATATCCATAGTATCCATTACTTGGGCGCTCATTTGTCTGTCACTAATTGCACCACATTCACTAATAATTCTATCAGCTAGCGTGCTTTTTCCGTGGTCAATATGAGCTATGATAGAGAAATTTCTAATATTTTTCATTCAAAAACCCTTAAGATTGTCTCATTTTTCTTTTTGCTAGACCTATTTGCTCATAAGCATCTATTTCTTTTTTTAAAGCCTTATAACGCTTTTTTAATTCATTGTTTAAAAATGAGATGTTTTTCGGAGTGGCGTTAGCGTTAGCTGAAATAGCACTAATAAAATCAAGTTTTCTTTTGGTTGCGCTGTCTTTTGGGTTTGAGCCAAATTTTTGTGAGTTTAGAAATTGTAAAATTAAAGCTTGAATTTCTTGAGAATTTTTTGCCCCATTAGCTTTAGATATAAAATCTTCTATATTGCTTATTTGCGTAGCTTTAATTGTGCTAGTTTTATTTGGTTGCTTGTCTTTGTGAGTAAAAAATAACACTAAAAGAATGCCAAGTATAATAACAACAACTAAAGCTATTATTAAAAATATAAAAAGAGAATTGTTCATTAAAATACTTTCCTATAGCTTTCTTGCGTAAGATCTTTTAAAATAACTTGTTAAACTTAATGCAACCATAAATAAAAATCCCCAATACACATAATCAGGAATTTTTACAGAATCTCCTGCTGCATAAGAGTGCATACCAGTTAAAAAGTAATTTACTCCAAAATAAGTCATAATAATCACCCAATATGCGAACATAGAACACACTGCAAAAATATATTGATTTGCCCATTTTGACACCAATCTAATGTGTAAAATAGCTGCATAAACTAAAATACTAATTAAAGCCCAAGTTTCTTTAGAGTCCCAACTCCAATATCTTCCCCAGCTTTCATTTGCCCATATAGCACCTAAGAAATTTCCAACTGTAAGCAAGCAAAGTCCTAAAATCATAGCCATTTCATTAATTCTTGTAGCCTCTGTAATATTTCTTAAAATATTTTCATTATGTTTGCTATTAATTTTTAGCATACATAGTAAAACAAGTACAAATATACCCAATAATGCGCATAATCCTAAGAATCCATAGCTAGCAGTAATAACTGAAACATGTATAGTGAGCCAATATGATTGCAACACAGGAACTAAGTTGGTAATTTGTGGATCCATTTGACTAAGATGAGCTACGCCTAAAGTGACACCCGCTAAAATAGAAGTTAAAGAAAGTGCAATAGGGCTTTTTCTTGAAAAGAAAATTCCAGATAATGATAAAGCCCAAGCTATATAAACCATACTCTCATAAGCATTACTCCATGGTGCACGACCTGCTATATACCAACGCAGAGCCAAACCTAAAGTATGGGTGAAAAATGCCACAATGTTAAATACATAAACACATTTAAAAATAAAATCAATGCGGATTTTTGGCAGTAGCATTTTGACAAAAACTATAATTAAAAGCAAAAATCCAGCACATAAATAAAGCGGAGCAAGATTTACAAAAATTTGACTTTTATTGAAAAATATTTCTGTGCTAATTTTTTTAGCACTTGGCATAACTTCATGGCCATATTTATCTTGATAGCTCTTGATGATATTTAAATTTTTAGTTGCTTCATCCCAATTATCATGTGCAATAGAATTACTAACCGCATTAAAATAATTTTCTAAAATACTTTTAACTTCTGCACCTTCTGCACCTTTTAAGCCTATATAGGCTTCGCGTGGTGCTACCCATTGATTGTTGGTGCTATTTTGTAAAGGGATAAATCTAAAAATATCACCTGAGAAGATTAAATTTACAATATTAACTCTTTCATCAAGCTTGATGATCTCTTTATCAAAAACACTTCTTCGATTTGGATTTTTTCTATTAGCATTTTCTACATATTTTTGTAGTTTATATGAATCTGTAGTAAAAAAATCTTTAAAGCTAGCATAAGCTTTAGGTTCAATTTCTAAAATTTTAGAAATTTCTTCATTAACCAAGCGACTGCTTGGCATGAAAATGATGTCTTTATCATACCATGCACTCCCATCAAAAATCATTGATATGATTGTTGCTTCTGCGCTTTGATTTTGGAATGTTGTCTTTTTATATATTTTTTCTAAAACTTCCATGGCTAAAGTATTAAAAGGAACCATCCTTCCATCGGGTTTTTGTACTACTAATGAAGCTAGTTCTTTAGCATGTGTCTCATCTACTTTGATAGGTTCATTTGCATAACTATTTTGAGTTATAGAAAATACTAGTATAAATACTAAAATAGCACTTGATTTTTTTAGGGTGTCTTGATTGATTAATTTAGCTAAAGTTCTAAATCTTGAATAAGGATTTAAAATATTTAAAAACATTCCTAGTGTGAGTAAAAAATATCCTATATATGTAGGAATTTTACCTGGATCCTTATTAACTGAAAGTATGGTACCAAGTTCATCTTGATCGTATGAACTTTGGTAAAATCTATAGCCTTGATAATCTAAAACATTATTCATGAAAATTTTATATTCTAGCTTCTTATCGGCATTGTCAATTTCCACATAACTTGCGTAAGACATAGGTGACATTGAGCCAGGATAACGTTCTAATTCAAAGTCTTTTAAGTACATTTCAAATGGCATTTCTATTCCTTTAGGACCCCATCTTAAAAAGAAAGGTTGGCCTGCTACATCAATACGAATAGGTGAGTTGTATTCTACTAGGAAAACTTCTTTGGATTCTCCTTTGTAGCTTAGTTTTAATTTTAAGGCATTGATAGCATTTTCTGAGAGTTGAGTTGGCATATATTTAGTGCTTTGTGCAAAATCTTTAAAACTATTTAATAGGGAATTATTCCAGTATTTTGCATCTCCAAATAAAGAAATCAAAGCATTGCGTCCTAGTTCTATCCAGCTATTAGCAAACCAAGTAAAAAAGCTTTCATCTTGAGCTTGGTTGATACCTTCTAAGGTTTTTTTGCCATGCAATGAGGCAAATTTAACTACTAGGTTAATATCATTAAAAGAGTATAATCTTAAATCTTTGGCTTGAGCTTTTTGATTTGCTTTTAAAGTATTTTCTTTTCCATCGCTCATTGACATGTATTTTAAATCAAAATCAGCACTAAGTTTTAGGTCTTTATCGATTTTTATATAAGGACTTGGAACAGAGTCATTTAAAAATGCTATATTAACACCATTAATATTTTCTATATCTCCTGCTTGAAAAAGTAATTCTTTCGATTCGTTATTTTGTGAAAGCATTAAAGACAAAAGAGGATCAGAGCTATTGTCATCAATATAAATTTCTTTAGCATCTAAGATTAAATTGTCATATGTAACTTGAGCTTTTTCATCGGGTAAGATTAAGTCAAATGAAAAATCATTGACAAAAGGTAGAGTTGCTATATACTCAGATTTTGAAGCACTATACACTTTATCATCTTTTAAAGTTGCTATGTAAATATAGCTTTTTGAAGTTTCAATAATGTTGTTTTTTTCATTTTCTCTAATATGTAAATTTCCTTCAAATCCCATATATCTAGTCATAGCTGAACCTAGTAGAATAAATAAAAACGAGATATGAAAGATTAAAAGTGGTATTTTTTTCTTATTAAACATTTTATATTTAAAAAGAGCCACTAAAAGATTGATTCCTAGTATGAGTTGTATAAAACCAAACCAGGAAGTACCATAAATCATTGCCCAAGCGGTCGAAGTATTATAAGCGCTTTCTATAAAAGTAGCTAGAGCGCAAAATAGGGCAAAAATTAAAAATAAAAAAATAGAAATTTTTATATCACCAAAAACTAAAAGTTGTTTCTTCATGATTTAAGCTCCAAGATATTTTTTTCTAATCTCATCGTTGCCAATAAGATCTTTTGCAGGCGAGTGCATAGCGATTTTGCCATTTTCTAAAACATATGCATAGTCGCTAATTTTTAAAGCTGAAAATGCATTTTGTTCCACTAATAAAATAGTAATTCCTTCTTCTTTTAATTTAACTATAATATCAAAAACTTCTCCGACTATTTTTGGAGCAAGACCTAACGAAGGCTCATCAAGCATTAAAAGTTTTGGCTCACTCATAAGTGCTCTTGAGATAGCTAGCATTTGAGCTTCTCCACCACTTAGAGTTCCTGCTAACGCATTTTTTTTATCTTTTAATCTTGGGAAAAGTTTATACATTTGATTTTTTAAATGCTCATAGTTTTCTGCATTATTAAAAGCACCGATTTTTAAATTTTCTTCTATGGTGAGATTTATAAAAACTCTTCTTCCTTCAGGTACCAAAGCAATACCTTTTTGAACTAGAGTATGCGGCAAGTGCCTTTGAGTATCATAACCTAAAAAGGTTACATCGCCGGTTTTTTTTACGCAATTTAGCATTGCATTAAGCGTCGAAGTCTTACCTGCGCCATTTGAGCCTATTAAACTAACTATACTTCCTGTTTTTATAGTAAAATCAATACCTTTAACAGCTTCTATTAAACCATAATAAACATGTAAATCTTTAACTACTAGCATTAAAATCTCCCAAATATGCGCTAATTACTTCAGGGTTTTGTACTGCATCGTTTGGTTTTCCCTCAAAAATGGTTCTACCATAATCAAGTACCATAACTCTATCGCAAAGTTTATTAACAAATTTCATATCATGCTCGATAAGTAAAATACTAATTTTTTTATTATCTCTTATGTTAAAAATCAACTCAGCTAAATCATCACTTTCTGTAGAATTCATACCTGCTGCTGGCTCATCTAGCAATAAAAGCTTAGGATTTGTTGCCAAAGCCCTTGCTATTTCAACTTTTCTTTGCTGACCATAACTTAAACTAGTAGCTTTTTCATCGGCCAAATGAGCGATATTGAGCTGTTCTAAAATTTCATAAGCTGCTTTTTTTACATTTTTTTCTGCTTTAGAAAATCTTCCCAAATGCAAAAAGGCTTCAAAAATATTATATTTAATACTCTTATCAAAGCCAATCAATACATTTTCTAAAACGCTCATGCTAGAAAAAAGTCTGATATTTTGGAAAGTTCTTGCGATACCTAGATGAACTATCTTATGTGGTTTTAAATGATCAATTTTGTTTCCCAGAAAAAAGACTTCCCCACTACTTGGCTTATAATTTCCTGTGATAATATTAAATAGAGTGGTTTTACCTGCACCGTTTGGGCCTATAAGTCCAAAAATTTCACTTTCTTTAATAGTAAAAGAAGTATTTGTTATAGCATTAACTCCACCAAAATTTTTATGAATTTCTTTAAGCTCTAAAATCATTTTTTCTTCCTTCTAGAAAACTTAAATAAAATATCCGTTAATTCTTTATCACCCATTATCCCTCTTCTTGCAAAAAGCATTACTAAAATCAATATAACAGAAAATACAACCATTCTAAGACCAGGCATAGCAGGAGTTTCATAGCCAAAAATATTCATACTCTCATCTAAAAATCTTAAATACTCACTTCCACCTATTACTAAAATAGCCCCGATGATAGCACCGGTAGTTGAACCTAAACCACCCAAAACAATGATAATTAAAAGCTGGAAAGTAAATAAAAAGTCAAATTGCTCAGGTGAAACTGAGGCTAGTGCACAGGCTAATAAGCCACCGCCAACACCTTCCAAAAACGCTGAAGTGCTAAAAGCTAAGGTTTTAATATTAAAGGTATTTATACCCATTGCTAATGCCGCATCCTCATCATCTCTTACAGCTTTCATAGCTCTACCAAATTTTGAACTAACAATATTTAATATGATAATAACAGAAAAAATAGCAATCCCGCCACTCCAGTATAAGGTAGTATGCTTAGGAATATCATTTAAACCTAAAGAGCCATTTGTAATAGAAGCAAAGTTAATTGCCATTAGTTTAATAATAATCCCAAAACCTAATGTTACAATAGCTAAATAATCCCCTCTAACTCTAAATACTGCAAAAGCTAAAACTAAAGACAAAAGCATAGCACAAAGTCCAGCAGCGAGTAAAGCCACAATAAAACTTGGCGAATGAATCATCAAAATAAAGCCATTTGGATCTTCTAAAGAAAACTGATCGATTTTACTTTCGCTTGTGAGTAAAACTAAAGCTGCAACATAGGCTCCTATAGCCACAAAACCATTTGGTTCTAGTGAAAATTGTCCTGTAACTCCATTGATAAGATTATAACTTACTGCTAAGATTACAAAAATAGCAATATTGCTTAAAATTCCTATTTTATAATCATTGAAAAAATAAGGAGATATAAAAAGAAAAGCAAGTGCTATAATAAAAAAACTTAAATGTGTAATTTTTCTTGCAACCATCTTAAAACCTACTTTTTTCAAAATTAATACCCAAAATTCCAGTTGGCTTAAAAAGTAAAATCAACACTAAAAAGATAAATGCAAAAGCATCTTTAAAACCAGAAAGATCAGGGAAAATAGCAACTACAACAACTTCTGTAAATCCTATAATCAAGCCGCCTAAAACTGCTCCAGCAACCGAACCAATACCACCTAAAACAGCAGCACCAAAGGCTTTAAGTCCTATAAGGGTTCCCATGCTAGGTTCAACAGAAGGATAACTAACAGCCCAAAAAATACCACCAATAGCAGCTAGAGCTGAACCTAGTGCAAATACAATAGCTATAATACGATTTGCATCAATTCCCATTAAATTTACAGTATGTATATCAAAAGCTAAAGCTCTAATAGCAATGCCATATTTGCTTTTATAAAGTATGAGTAAAACCACTAATAGTATAAAAAATGTCAAAATAGGTACTAAAATACTATTAACACTAATATTAATATTATTGAAATTAATCACTGTTTCAAGATAACTTGGCACAGGAAAATATTTTGGTGTTGAACCAAATAAGACATTAAATACATTTTGTATTAAAAAGCTTATACCTATAGCTGTGATAAGTAAAGAAATTCTAGGCGCTTTTCTTAAAGGTTTATAAGCTACCCTATCAATAGCTATACCTAAAGCTGCTGCAAACAACATAGCTAAAGAAAGAGCGCCCAAAAAAGGCACATTCATACTTGTAACACAAAATAAAGCTGAATATGCACCTACCATCATAATGTCACCATGTGCAAAATTGATCAATCTTAAAACACCGTAAACCATTGTATAACCTATGGCGATAAGTGCATACATACTACCTAAGCTAAAACCATTTATAATCTGCTGTAAAATTAAAGAACTATCCATCGAACCTCTTAAAATTTTATTTACGGAATAATCGTATCTTTATAGACTTGTTTTTGATTTTCTATTGATTTTATAACAATTGAACGTGTAGCATTGCCTGTTTTGTCAATGCTAATTACTCCGCTAACACCTTCAAATTTTGAAGTAGTGTGAATATTGTTATTGATACATTCGCTGTTAAAATCATTAATACATTTTTGCATAGCTTCAAAAATCACAAAATATGCATCTGCACCCATAGCCGTGAAATTTGGAACTTCTTTGCTTTGTTTTTCTTTTTCATAAGCTAATATAAAGTCTTTAGAAAGTTGCGTTGGTGGGTTATTATAATCAAAGCTATCGGTAAATAAATATCCTTCTGCTGCATCTTGAGCTAGATTAATAAAAGTTTCATCAGCCACTCCATCTGCTGAACCCATAGGGATATTTATACCCATTGATTTTGCTTGGCGTGCAAATAAAGAAGCTTCTGTGTAATACACTGGAATGTAGATAAAATCAGGTTTTAAATTTTTAATTTGCGAAAGAATAGCTTTGAAGTCTTTATCGCCTGCTGTAATTCTAAATTTATCTAAAATTTTTCCACCTTGTTTGTTAAATTCTTTTTCAAAGGCTCTAGTTAAACCTAAAGAATAATCCGCACTTTGATCACTAACAATTACAGCTTTGGTGTAATTTAGTTTATTTTTTACATAAGTAGCCAAAGATGAACCTTGAAAGCTATCCATAAAACAAACTCTACTAGCGTATAATTTTTTATTTAAAATTTTATCTGCAGTAGCTGCAGGAGCAACCACTGGGATCTTTTTTTCTTCACCAATTCTTATCACTTGTAAGGTGTTAGCTGTTAACATTTCTCCAATTAGCGCATAGGCTTTATTTTGTGAAACCAATCTTGTGCTAGCATTTGCACTTTCTATTTTATCTCCTTTTGTATCTACTACAACTAAATTTACTTTATCTCCATTGTTTAAAATGTTTTTCATAGAATTTGCTATTTTTATACCATCCAAGGCACTTTGCCCATAAGCTGCAGTAGAGCCTGTTAGAGGTAAAACTACGCCAATATTAATTTCTTTTGCTTGTATAATATTGCTAGCTATGATAGATAATATAACTATACTAATTTTTTTCATAGTTTAACCTTTCAAGGATTGATAATAGTTTTATAAACTTGTTTTTGTTCTTGTATTTCTTTTATAACTACAGAACGACTTGCATTGCCACTAGAGTCTATACTTATGACCCCACCTACACCTTCAAAATTATTAGTTGAATGAATTTTTTCATTAATACATTGAGTGTTAAGATTGCTAGCGCATTCATTCATTGCATTTAACATTACATAATAAGCATCAGCTCCCATAGCAGAAAATGCTGGAAGTTCTTTAGTGCCGTGATTTTTTTCATAAGCTTCAATAAATTTTTTAGAAAGAGTTGTTGGTGGGTTGTTGTAATCAAAACTATCGGTAAAGATTACTCCATTTACAGCATCACCGCCAAGTTCAATAAATGTTTTATTATTTACCCCATCACCTGCACTTAAAAGCTTATTAAAGCCAACTGCTTTTGCTTGTCTTGCTATTAAAGCAGCTTCTGGGTGGTAAATTGGCATATAAACAAAATCAGGGTTGATACTTTTAAGTTGAGAAACAATAGCTTTAAAGTCCTTATCGCCTGAAGAAATGGTTAGCTTTTTAAGTACTTTTCCACCATTTTGTTTAAATTCTTTTTCAAAAGCTTTTGCTAAACCTAATGAATATACATTGCTTTGATCAACTATCACAACCACGCTTTTTAGATTTAAATCTTTATAAGCATAATTAGCAAATTTATCTCCTTGAAAACTATCCATAAAACAAACTCTACTAGCGTAGCTTTTTTTGTCTAAAAGTTTATCACCTGAAGCAACCGGAGCTATAGCAGGAATTTTTCTTTCTTCGGCTATAGATAAAACTTGCATAGTATTGGGTGTAACAGCTTCACCTATAAGGCCTAAAACTTTATCTTGAGAGATAAGTCTAGTAGCAGCATTTGCTGCTTCTATTTTATCGCCTTTTGTATCAATAGCTATGATTTTAACGCTATCTCCATTTTTTAAATTTGGATTTAAAGTATTAGCTAGTTTAATACCCTCATATACATCATTACCATAGGCTGCTAAAGTGCCAGTGAGTGGTAAAACAATGCCTATTTTTACTTCTGCGGCATAAATTGAACTAGCACAAAGTAAGCTAGCTAGCAGTAGATTTTTTTTCATGAAAACTCCTTTTTTGTTATTTTAAAAATGTATTATGCTTGGTTTTTGGTGCAGGTTCTTCTTCTAAAAGGTCTTTTTGATTAAGCTCTATAGAAAAATTTTGCCCCTTTAGGTAAGCTATAATGTGATCCATATCACTCCCGCTTAGTTTTTTAGTATACAAACTCATTTGAATGTTATCACTTGATTGATTTTTGAAATATCCATTAGCATAGTCTTTTAAAGTGCCTTTGATTTCTTCTGGGCTTAAGTCTTTAATAGCTCTTTTACCATAAGAATTTTTTTCTCCATTTTCTCCATGGCAAGTATTGCATTTGTTTTTAAAATATATTTCTTTAGCTTTTTCTAAGTCATAACTAATATTATCATTAAAAGTATAAGTAAATAAAGATTTTACATTAAAAGCTAATAGTGAATTGATAAATAAAATACTTACAATAAACAAGCGTAACATAAATATGCCTTTTTAATATAGATAAATCTCGATTATATCTAAAAAAAATAAACAATTTCACTCCACTCTCACTTTTTTAAAAAATTCCAAAACTTTAAGTCATTTTGCAAAAGCTTATAGGGGTAAAATACTAAGAATATTAGCAAGTAAAAATATACATAGCAAAGAAGCTTTGCTTGAAAATCTACCTAATGAATTAAAAATAAAAGAAATTAAAATACAAGGATTAAAAGAAGAGATAATTTTAGATATAGTAAGCTAAGCCTTTTGGCTTAGCTTTTATAATTAGAATTTGTATAGAGCTTCAAGTCTGATGTGTTGATTATCTTTATCATCAACACCTTGCTGATTGAAATCTTCAGTTAGGTAAGAATAGAAGCCACTAAATGTAAGTTTTGGGCTGTATTTATAAGATAATCTTGCAATATATTCATTTTTATCTATATCATAACCAACTTGTTCAGATTTACCACCTACATAGTCAAATCCTACTCTTACAGTTTCAGCAAAAGTGTAACCTAAGCCTGCAAAATAGAAGAAGTTTTCACCAGTATCACCTCTTACATCACTACCTTGAGAATAATAAATTCTTTCACCTGCTTTAATTATTTTACCTAGATCTTCTAATGTTACTATAGTAGCTTTATCTTTTTCACCATAACCAACAATACCTGCTTGGAAATCAAATGCTGAAATTTGGCCTTGTAATTGAGCAGCATAGAAATTACCATTATCAAGACCTAATTTTTCTTTGTCGCTATCTAAGCTATTTCCTAAGTATTGACCTTGGATTTTGAAGTTAGCTACATCATTGAAGCTAAATTTATAGCTAGCATCTACAGCATATAAAAATGCCCAGTTGTTTGAATAAGCAGCCCATAGTTGGAAAGCAAATGGATCAAAATCACCTAATACAGCAGCACCATATAAAGAAGCATCAGCTATACCTAAACCAGTGAAATCGCCATCATCTGTAACGTTAAAGCTGTCAAACCAATAACCAGCAAAAGTTAAACCTTCAATAGAGTTATTGATGATTTTAGCTCCTGTACCGATAGCATCATCAGTCCAAATTGAACCAACTTCCATTTTACCGAAAATTACGCTTGTAGCATAAGCTTCATTAGTATATTCTAAGTATGCTTGTTCAACATCAAAACCTTGAGCTGTGTTTGTTTCAGCTTTAGCAGTTGGGCTATTAAAACCTAACTCACCTGTATTGTCATATTGGAATTGAACGAAAGCTTTGAAGTTATCATCTAAAGCTGCTTTAAAGTTGATTTGCGATTTAAATCTATGTCTGTTTTCTTTAGCACCGTTGTAGCCATTAGAAACAGTGTTTCCTTGTTCTAATCTAGCAGATTCAAATCTGTATCTCATCATTCCTGATACTTCAATATCTTTTATAGCTTCTTCAAGTGAAACAGCATTAGCTGCTGAAAAAGCACCTGCAGCTAAAGCTGCTACTAAACTAAGTTTAACTAGTTTCATGAGAATTCTCCTTATTAAAATTAAAACTATGGCTTGTATTATAGCATAGTTTTATATAAGAATTCTTAAAGTAAATAAAAACAATATAAATATGTTCAAAGACTATGTATTAAAAGTAGATATATCTTTAAAGATCTAGTTTAAAACTAGATCTTTAAAAACTAAGGAGTTATCTATGAATGTTTGCTTTTACAAATGTAATTATGCTCTTTGATAGTTAATGTTTGGAAACTGAGGAAGTTAACATTTTAATTTTTTGATAATACTATCTAATTTTTCACTATCCCCATATTTTAGATTTTCTAAAGCTTCTATAGCTGGAGCAAAATCTTCCATTTCATCAAGATAGTTTTCTAAAGCATTGCGTAAAATTTCAGCTTTTTTCTTTTTAGAAAACTTTGCAGTTTGACTTAAACGTTCATAAAGTTCTTCTGAAAGGGTTAAAGTATATCTTTTATTCATCATATAGCCTTTATTTTAGTCTTATTGCTTCTTGGCAAGTTTTACATTTATAACTTGTGTTGGTTTTTTGAATTTTTTGATGAATTTCGCAAGGTACCTTATGGATTTTATCAGTACATGAGCAAACATACTCATAAAATTCTTGTAAATCTTCTGAAGTTGTTTCATTGTCTTTTTTGTTTAATTGTGCTTGGTGCCATTTTTCTATTTTCATATCTTCTCTTAAAATATGCTCTAAAAGCCATTTTGATGCGATGATATTAAGTTTTTCTTTTAAATCATTAGTGCTTTTGATATTTTGAATTAAATCAATCATAGATTGAATAATGCTTTTGTGAATTTTTTGATGATTAGCAAGTTCAGGATAGCCTATTTTTGCCATATATTTTTCTTCTTCGGCAAAATGCTCTTTCATATAGTTAAAAAAATCTGCAAGTAAAAATTTGATCTGACCCTTATGGATAGGCTTATCTGATATCATCTCAACATTAGCGGCAAGCTCAAAAAGTTTTTGGTGTTGTCTATCTATCTCTTTGTTGTGAATACTATATTTGTCGCACCATTTTGGTAACATACTAATCCCTTTTTATTTGACAGAGTTTTGCAAGAATTATAGTTTACAGTATTTTAAAATATGGTTAATTTTTATTAAATTTCTGTTTTTTCTTTGCATAAAATTAAATTAGCAGAGCACTCTTTACATTTAAATTGTACTTTAGAATATTGTATTTTTAGATGAATATCATAAGGAACTTTATGGGTTTTTCCTTCACATTGACATTGATATAAAAATTTTTTTGGTTTCGGCTTTTCCTCTTCAAAACTTTCTGATGAATTTTTTACTTGTGTGCTTTGTCTCCAGTGTTCTATCATCATATCATGTTGGATGATATGCTCTATAAGCCATGAGTTAACTACTATATATAGTTTTTCTTTTAAGTCGTTCGTACTTTTTATACTTTGTATAAGTTTGATCATTGAGCTAGTGATTTGTTTATGCATGAGCTTGTGTTGGTTTAAATAAGGATAATTGATTTCCGCCATATATTTTTCTTCATCTTGGAAATGAATTTTAATATAATTAAAAAATTCAGCAATGAGTTTTTTGAGTTCTACTTGGTAGATTGGTCTATCAGAAATTTCTTCAACCCTAGCGGCAAGTTCGAAGAGTTTTTGGTGCTGGGCATCAATTTTTGTATTATTGATACTATATTTTTGATCCCATTGAGGTAACATAATAAATCCTAAGTGTAAATTATAAAACAGTTAATATTTTATAAATACTTGGCTTTAAATACGCTAAATTCACGCTCAATTTACATAAAAAAAATATAATGTTTTAAAAAAATATAATAAAGGTTATAAAAATGGCTACACAAATTCTTTTATTAGAAGATGATATTAATTTAGGAGAAATTGTTAGTGAATTTTTAGAAGAAGAAGGTTTTGTAGTTACCTTGGTGGATAATGCTCAAGATGCACAAGATAAAGCTTATGAGAAAAATTTTGATTTATGGATTTTAGATGTAAAAGTTCCTTTAGGAGATGGTTTTAGTGTGCTTAAAAATTTAAGAGAAGCCGGTAAATACACACCGGCTATTTTTATGACTTCGCTAAATACTACTATGGATTTACAAAAGGGTTTTGAAAGTGGTTGCGATGATTATATTAAAAAGCCCTTTGAATTACAGGAGCTAAAAATAAGAATTAACGCTATTTTAAAGCGTTCTTTTGCTCATAAAAATGAAGACTATGAAGATTTGGGAAATGGTTTTAAATTCGCTTTTGTTTCGCAAACTTTATATCAAGATGATAAGCCTTTGACTTTGCCTTTAAAAGAATTAAAGCTTTTAGCTTTGCTTTTAAAAAATAAAGGTAAATTTATAGATACTGCTTGCATTTTTGAAGAAATTTGGGAGTATGATCAAGAGCCAAGCGAACTTAGTCTAAGGGCTTATGTGAAAAATTTACGAAAAATTTTAGGTAAAGATAGTATTGTTAATCAAAGGGGAAGAGGATATTGTTATGTATGAAGCCAAGCGTGTTGCATGGCAAATTCTTTCTTTATACTTGGTAAGCATAGGAAGTGTCCTCATAGTGCTTTTTGGCATATGGTATGCAAAGTTAATAGAGGAGTTAGTAACTGAGCATAGTATAAAATTAAGACAAGAGCACCGTTTTGTAATTTTGCAAATGGAAAAATTACGTTTTGAACCTATAGAAAAAGGTGCTAGACAAATTGCTCAAATTTCTAATATAAAATTTGCAATATTTGATAGAACAAAAGTTTATTTTTCTAATCTTGACTTGCCTGCTCAAACAACTTTTTTTGAGCTTAATAATGCAAATATTTATAATAATAATACTTTAATTTATATAGCTGATGTGAATTTAAATAATTTATTGCTTGCAAACACTCAAGGTCAAAATGCTTTAGAGGTTTTAGGTGATGTTAATCGTTTGAGGGTTTTAATACAAGGTAATGATATTTCTAAGGAACTTGGATTTATAAGATTCAAAGTAGCTTTAGCTATGGTTTTTTCTTTGATTTTTGTAAGTATAACGGGGTATTTAATACTTAATTTTGCACTCAAACCTTTAGAAATGAGGATAAGGTTTTTAAATAATTTTATAAAAGATACCACCCATGAGATTAATACTCCAATTAGTGCAATATTAATGAGTGTAGAAAGTTTGGAAAGAAAAAATAATTTTGAAGAAATCAAGGCTTTAAAGCGTGTAAAAATAGCAGCTTTAACTTTGAGTCACTTGTATTCAGATTTAACTTTTTTAAATTTTTCTCAAGCTTATAAGGCTAAAAAAGATTGGGTATTTTTAAAAGATTTAATCAAAGAAAGAATGGAATATTTTAAGATATTTTTGGAGCAAAAAAATATTAACCTAGAGCTTATCTTGAAAGATGATGGAAAAATTTATGCTAACAAGGAACAGTTTTTTAAAATGTTTGATAATCTTGTTAATAATGCTATAAAATATAATGTAAAAAGCGGCCATATTAAAATAATACTTTTAGAGCAAAGGCTTATAATAGAAGATAGTGGCTGTGGCATAGCAAAGGAAAATTTGGCTAATATTTTTGAACGTTATTCAAGATTTAATGAAAATCAAGGTGGTTTTGGTATAGGGCTTTCTTTGGTTGATAAAATTTGCAAAGATCATAATATTAATATAAAAGTAGAAAGTGAATTAAATAAAGGAACAAAATTTATTTTAACTTGGAAAAATTAAAATTATTTATTGCTCATTTTAGCCTTTTCTTTGGCATTTATAAGTGTTGTGATAAATTTATTTAAATTTTGAGTATCGTTTTGATTTAGAGTTTGTGGGGTATGATTTAGCATTTGAGTGATTAAAACTTCGTTGCTTAAGTCATTATCTCCAAATTCTCTAGCCTTTTGTAAAATTTTTAAAGCAAGTAGATTTTTTACTTCATACATTTTAATCCTTTAAATAAATCACACTAGCAATGCGTTTTGGAGTTTGATCTTTTCTATAAGAAAAAAATCTCTCATCATCAAAAGTGCAAATGTCAATATTAAAAATATCATTAATACCTAATTCTTTTGCCTGAAATTTAACCAATGCTTTTAAATCAAGCTTATTTTCATGTAAAAAAGGTGCAAATTTTTCTTTGCTGTAGTTTAAAACCTCGCCATTAATTTCATAATTTTTAGCACAAATTCCTGCTGAAATGATGAGTTTTAAATTTTTTGTTTGAGTGTTAAAGTTTTTTTGCATTTTCAAAACAGCTTCTTTTAAGATATTTTCAAAACATCCTTTTCTACCTGAATGTAAAGCTGTTACGGCTTTATTTTTATCATCATATAAAAGCAAAGGCAAGCAATCAGCACTTAAAATGCACAAAGCTATATTTTTTTCATTACTCATTATCCCATCGGCATTGAAATGGAAATCTTTATTATAATGAGTGATGATATTAGAATGAATTTGATTTAAGAATACACATTTTTTTATTGAATTTTCCCAAGGGAAAATATTATTGCAAATTTTTGCTCTAAAAATATTATAATCTCGATCAAAGGCTACAAAAGCTTTTGCAAAATCATTTTCTAATAAAGTGATGTAATTTTGTCTATTTGCTGCCATGAAATTTCTTTTTTATAATTTAATTGTCTATGTATGTATCTTGCTAAAAGATCACTTTCTATATTAACGCGTCTTCCTATGGTATAATCCTTAAACAAGGTTTCATTAAAGGTTATAGGAATGATAGTTAAGCGAATGCCATCTTTTAAAACTTCATTGATAGTTAAACTCACCCCATCTATAGCTACACTTGCTTTATTTGCCATATAAATTTGTATATCATCAGGACATTTAATATAAAAATCAACTCCATTTTCTTTTTTAGAAATATTAGTAATTTCACCTATACCATCAATATGCCCTTGCATTAAATGCCCATCTATTCTATCGCCATAAGCTAGTGCAGGTTCAATATGTACATAATCTTTTAAATTTTCAATAGCTATGTGAGTTCTTGTTTCATAAGAAAGTTCAAGATTAAAACCATCATCAAAAAGTTTTGTAACACTCAAACATGCGCCATTAACTGCTATGCTATCGCCTAGTTTTGGTTTGTAGTTTGCTTTTAATCTTAAAGTGTTGTTTTGATATGATTTGACAAAGGCTAATTCGCGGATTAATCCATTAAACATTCAATACCTTTAATTTTTATGAGATTTTATCTAAAACTTTTAAATTTCAAAAAATATTTTTAGTGTTTTATTTTAAAAAATATTATATAATTTTTGCCTTTTTATAAAAATGAGGTCAAAATATGTATGATATAATCGTAATTGGTGGCGGGCATGCTGGAGTTGAGGCTAGTGCTGCTGCTGCTAGAATGGGCAAAAAAACTTTACTTTTAACCACTTTAATCGAGCAAATTGGTGCTGCAAGTTGCAATCCTGCCATAGGTGGTTTAGCAAAAGGACATTTGGTAAAAGAGCTTGATGCTATGGGTGGACTTATGGGGCAAATTACCGATGAGGCTGGAATTCAATTTAGAATTTTAAATGAAAGCAAAGGTGTTGCAGTACGCGGAAGTAGAGCGCAAATTGACATGGATGCTTATAGAATTTGTGCTAGAAATAAGCTTTTAAAACTTGAAAATTTAGAAATTTCTCAAGAGCAAGCTTTGTCTTTACTTATAGAAAATGATGAAGTTAAGGGCGTTAAAACTAATTTAGAAAATACATATTTTGCCAAAAAAATCATACTTACAACAGGAACTTTTTTAAACGGACTTATCCATATAGGTGAAACCAAACTTCAAGCAGGTAGGGTAGGTGAGCTTGCATCTGTAAATTTGGGAGATTACTTAAAACAAAGTGGTTTAAAAGTAGGAAGATTAAAAACAGGAACTTGTCCAAGAGTGGATGCTAAAAGTATTGATTTTAGTGTTTTAGAAATTCAACCTGGAGATGAAAACCCTAAAGCTTTTAGTTTTAAAACGAAAAATTTCAAGCCTAATCAACTTCCATGTTATATAGCAAGAACAAATTTAAAAACACATGAGATTATAAAAAGCAATTTTTACCGTGCTCCGCTTTTTACAGGGCAAATTGAAGGTATAGGGCCAAGATATTGTCCTTCTATAGAAGATAAGATTAATCGTTTTGGCGATAAAGAAAGTCATCATTTATTTATAGAGCCACAAACTAAAGATGCGACCGAATATTATATCAATGGCTTTTCTACTTCGCTTCCTTATGAAGTACAAATTGCAATGTTAAGAAGTATAAAAGGTTTTGAAAATGCTAAAATCACGCGTTTTGGCTATGCTATAGAGTATGATTATATTGATCCGACTGAATTGAAACATACTTTAGAAACCAAAAAGATTAAAAATTTATATTGTGCTGGACAAATTAATGGAACTACTGGTTATGAGGAAGCCGCTGCGCAAGGTTTTATGGCAGGGGTGAATGCGGTTTTAGCAATTGATGAAAAAGATCCTTTTGTGTTAAGGCGTGATGAGGCTTATATAGGGGTGTTGATTGATGATTTGGTGATGAAAGGTACTAAAGAGCCTTATAGAATGTTTACTTCAAGAGCTGAGTATAGATTGCTTTTAAGAGAAGAAAATGCTATTTTAAGGCTTGGAGAATATGGATATAATTTTAAACTTTTAAGCCAAGAAGATTATACATATATTGATAATATAAAACAAAATGTTAGCAAAGGACTTGAGTTTTTACTTCAAACTACATGGACACCAAGTAATCAAAATAATGAATTTTTACAAAGTATTGAAGAGGAAAAAATCACTTCAATAGTGAGTTTGCAAAAAATTGTTGCAAGAGCTAGTTTTAATATAGAAAAATTAAAAGCTTTAGATGAAATGTTTAAAAATATGGATGAGTATTCTTTGAATGAAATTTTAAATGAAGCGAAGTATTATCATTATATTGCAATGCAAAAAGCACAAATTGAAAAAATGAAAAATTTAAATGATTTGAAAATCCCTGAAAATTTTGACTTTAAAAGTGTAAGTGGATTGAGTAATGAAGTAGTAGAAAAACTGCAAAAATTTAATCCACCAACTATTTTTGCTGCTTCGCAAATTAGTGGTATTACTCCTGCTGCTTTGGATATTTTGCATATTTATATCAAAATGAAAAAATGATTTTTTTGATCTTTTTATCGACGCTGATTTTGTTATTTTGGCGTCCTTTTTCCTTGCCAATATGGGTATATTCTATTTTGGGTGCGGTAATTTGTCTTGTAGTGAATAAAGTTAATACGCAAGATATGATTTTTGTTTTTAATATAATTTGGGATAGCTCTTTAACTCTTATAGGATTGATTTTAATTTCTTTGGTGCTTGAGAGAAATGGATTTTTTGATTTTGTATCTATAAAAATTCTACAATTTTCAAAAACAAAAAGAAACAATATAAGTTTAAAAAAACTTCTTTTTTATTTATTAACTTTCACTTCAATTGTAACAAGTTTTTTAGGTAATGATGGGGCTATTTTAGTTGTTACTCCTATAGTCGTAGCTATTATATCTAAATTTAAATTTGATAAAAAAAATGACAAGTATAAATGCATATACTTATTGCTTTTTATCGGTTTTTGTTGCGATTTTTTGTCTAATACTTTGATTGTTTCTAATCTAACTAATATTATTACAGCAGAATATTTTCATATAAATTTTTTTATTTTTTTAAAAAATATGTTAATACCTAGTATTTTAGTTTTTATTATATTTGCTTGGATATGTAATGTTTTAGCTAAAAGAATTTTACCTAAAAATGTATACTTTTTAACCATGAATAACCCTTGTTCTAAAAATATATTTATTCTTAATTTAATTTACTTATTTGTATTTGCTATTGGACTTTTATTTATAGATAAGGTAAATATATCTATGGGTGTTTTTACTTTATCTACTGCTTTTATTCTTATGATATTAAATTATAAGAAAAATATTGATATTAAAATTTTAAAAAAAGCTCCTTGGGGAATTTTGATTTTTAGTTTCGGATTATATGTTGTTGTATATGGCGTTTATAAAGAAATTGATAATGAGTTTGTTTTACAGTGGGTACAATTTTGGAGTAATTATGATTTTGCAGGATTGTTAGTTTTAGGTTTTACTTCGGCTATTTTTTCCTCCATTTTTAACAACTTACCAACTATTATGATTGGAAATTTGGTTTTAAATGATTATTTTAATAATTTTTTTTACTATAAAGAATTAATTTATATTCACATTTTAGGCTGTAATATAGGTTCCAAATTAACGCCAATAGGATCTTTATCTACTTTATTGTGGTTTGGAATATTGTTAAAATATAACATCAAAATCAAACTAAAAGATTATTTTTTATATGCTTTTATATTTAGTATTTTTGTATTGTTTTTTGCAATTTTAGGAATAAAAATTAATATGTATTTATTTTAAAAGTAAAACTTAAATAAAATGTTTTTCAAAAGAAAAAATTTATCATTTTTTAGATAAACTGCTGTGTTTTACATACAAATCAAAAAAAAGGAAGTAAAATGGCTACATCTGAAAGTAGACGAAGCTTTATGGGCTTTGCCTTTGGAACAGTAGCTGCTGTGGGTGGTGCTTTTTCATTAGTTGCAATGAAAAAAACATGGGATCCGCTCCCAAGTGTAAAAGCAGCAGGTATTACTACTGTAGATCTTTCCGGTATGAAAGAAGGCGAACTAAGAACGATTGAATGGCGTAAAAAGCCTATATTTATCTTAAAAAAAGATGCAGATATGGCAAAAGATAGCAATAGAGATGTTGTTGTAGGTGATGTTGCTTATACTGTAGTTATTGGTCTTTGTACGCATTTAGGCTGTATTCCAGCTTATGCTCCAAGCGAAAAATTATTTAAGTGTGCTTGCCATGGTGGTGAATTTGACACTAGTGGTAAAAATGTATTTGGTCCTCCTCCAAGACCTTTGGATATTCCTCCTTTTAGAATTGATGGAACAAAATTAGTATTAGGCGAAGAAGGTCCAGAATATAAAAAAATGATCGCGGAGGCTTAATATGGCACAGATAAAAAAAGCAAACGGTATTGTAGATTGGCTTGATCAAAGATTAGCTGTAAATAAGCTTTTTAATGTTTTAATGGCTCAATATTGGATACCAAAACAAATTAACTTCTTATGGGCGATGGGTGTTATTTTAACCACTCTTTTTGCTATTTTATTTATTTCGGGTTTATTTTTAGTAATGTATTACAAGCCAGATGTAGCTTTAGCTTTTGATAGCGTAAATAAAACTATCATGCAAGAAGTGGAGTATGGTTGGCTTTGGCGTCATATGCATGGTGTGGCTGCTTCAGTTGTGTTTTTAATTATATATATTCACATGTTAACAGGAATTTATTATGGCTCTTATAAAAAGGGTCGTGAGATGATTTGGATTAGCGGTATGCTTTTATTTGTTGTATTTTCAGCAGAAGCGTTTAGTGGATATATGTTACCTTGGGGACAAATGAGTTTTTGGGCTGCTCAAGTTATTACTCAGCTTTTTGGTGGGATTCCTTTTATAGGCGATGCATTAGTTATTTGGATAAGAGGGGATTTTGCGGTTTCAGATCCAACTTTAACTAGATTTTTTATGTTACATGTGTGTTTGTTGCCTATTGTAATTTTAGCAATTATTGCATTCCACTTTTATTCTTTAAGAATTCCTCATGTAAATAATGAGATTTCAGAAGAAATTGATTTTGATTTAGAAGCTGAAAAATATTTAGCAGGCGATACAAAAGGTTCTAAAGTTATTCCTTTTTGGCCAGGATTTTTAGCTAAAGATTTTATGTACATTGCTTTATTTATGATTTTCTTCTTTTATTTGGTATGTTTTAAATTTAATTTTGCAATGGACCCGATCAACTTTGACCCAGCAAATTCTTTAAAAACACCTCCTCATATTTATCCTGAGTGGTATTTCTTATGGAGTTATGAAGTTTTAAGAGGATTTTTCTTTGATGTTGGAAGCATTAAAGCTTTTGATATAGGTCTTGCAGCATTTGGTATAGCACAAATTATTTTCTTCTTATTGCCTTGGCTTGATAGAAGTGATGTTGTAAAACCAGCACACGAAAGACCAATGTTTTTTGTATGGTTTTGGGTATTATTGATAGATTTAATTGTACTAACAGTTTATGGAAAGCTTCCTCCAACAGGAATTAATGCTTGGATAGGATTTTATGCTTCTATGGTATTTTTACTATTATTGTTAGTAGTCTTACCAATTATTACTATCATGGAAAGAAAAAGGGGCTAATAATGAGAGAATTAAAAATATTTTTTGTAGTTGTCTTTTTCACAGGTTTAGTTTATTGGGGAGTTGAGCCTTATGCGCATTCAGTTATGAATCCTCCTTCAACTCCGGTTAATTTTGACTTTGCAAAAGCTGATGCAGAATTTACCAAAGGTGAAGTTGCTTTAAAAGAAAAAGCAGCAATGGATGCTAATGCTTCAGGAAGTGAAAAAGCTATAGCTAATGCTCAAAAAGCATTAGAGCTTGCTAAAAGCCAAGAAGAAGCTACTAAGCAATTATGGGAAAAAATCGCAAAAATCGATTTTACTAAAGGCAATGCTCAAAAAGGAAAAGAGCTTTTTGAAGGAAATTGTATTGCATGCCATGGTGTAAAAGCTGCTGGAATTCCTGCTACTATCACAGATTCTTCTTTAGGTGTAACACCTCCTGATTTAAGTGATGCAGGTGCTATTTATGATGAAAAATTTTTAACCGCACTTATCATTGATCCGGTTAAAGCTTTGCAAATTTCACATAAATTTAATGATGAAAATCCATTCTTAATGCCTGCTTATCCTTTAAGTGGCGATGAAGCACAAGATAGTCAAGATTTAGCAGACTTAATTGCATTCTTTAAAAATACAGCTAGTGAATATGAAAAAGAATTCGACACAAAATTAAAAGCTGATTTAGAAGAAAAATATGCTAAAAATCAAGAGCTTTCAGAGCAAGCAAAAACAGCTTTAATTGCAAAAGAATTTGATTTTGCTAAAAATAAACATACGTTTGAAAATGCTTGCGGAAGATGTCATGATGTAAAATACGATGGCTTTGTTTCAAGCTCAAATATGAGTGATTTAAAAAATTATCTTGGTATGACGCCTCCGGATTTATCTATGATGATTCGTTCTAAAGGCGCGCATTATCTTGAAATTTTCATTAACGAACCTCAAAAGAAAATTCACGGTACTGCTATGCCAAGAGTTGGTTTAAATGAAAAAGCACAAACTCAAGTTATTAATTATCTTGAAAAAGTTGGTGATAGTAAAAAAGAAGAAAGAGAGCAAACAGGAATTTATATTATGATATTCTTTGCTATCTTGAGTATTTTTGCTATAGGTTGGAAAAGATCAGTTTGGTCTAAACTGCACTAATTTACTCAAAGAACGCCTAGTGGCGTTCTTTTTCTTCAATAATAAGCTAAATATAAAATAAAATTTGATATAATATTCTTTCATTTCACACGCATTAATTTCCTTATTAGGTTGCTTATGGGTTAAAGAATGCGGAGGAATAAACCTAATTATTTTATTTATAAGGAGAATTTCATGGTAAGCATGAGAGATTTATTAGAGTGCGGTGTACACTTTGGGCACCAAACAAGAAGATGGAATCCAAAAATGAAAAAATTTATTTTTGGAGAAAGAAAAGGTATTTATGTAATTGATTTACAAAAAACACTTAGATACTTTAGATATACATATAATATCGTTCGTGATGCTGCAGCAGAAGGTAAGACAATTTTATTTGTTGGTACTAAAAAACAAGCTGGTGGTGCGATTAAAGAATATGCTGAAAAATGCGGTATGCCTTATGTAAATCACAGATGGCTTGGTGGTATGATGACTAACTTTGGAACTATCCGCCAATCTATTAGGAAATTAGAAGTTATAGAAAAAATGGAAGAAGATGGAAGTATTAAGCTTTTAACTAAAAAAGAAGCATTAATGCTTACTAGAAAAAAAGAAAAGTTGTTAGCATATCTTGGTGGTATTAGATACATGAAAACCCAACCTGATATGATTTTTGTTATTGATACTGTTAAAGAAAAAATTGCAGTACAAGAAGCTAATAGATTAAAAATCCCTGTAGTTGCTCCGCTAGATACAAACTGTGATCCTGACTTAGTTGATTTCCCAATTCCAGGAAATGATGATGCAATTCGCTCAGTTCAACTTTTCTGCCAAGAAATGGCTGAAGCAATCAATGAAGGTAAAGCATTAAGAGAGCAAGATGGTGAAGTAAATGAAGAACAACCAATCTCTGAAGAAGAAAAAAAAGAAGTTTTAGAGGAAGCTATGAGTGAAGAAGATTTTGAAGGAGATAAAGAATAATGGCTGAAATCACTGCACAAATGGTAAAAGAACTGCGCGAAAGTACTGGCGCAGGTATGATGGATTGTAAAAATGCTTTAAAAGATACAGATGGTGATTTTGAAAAAGCAGTGCAGCTTTTAAGAGAAAAAGGACTTGGAAAAGCTGATAAAAAAGCTGATCGTTTAGCTGCTGAAGGTTTAGTAAGTGTAAAAGTAAGTGATGATTTTAAATGTGCAACTGTAAGTGAAATTAACTCAGAAACTGATTTTGTTGCTAAAAATGAACAATTTATTGCTTTAACAAAAGATACAACAGCACATATTCAAGCTAAGAGTCTTCAAAATGTTGAAGAATTACATTCAAGTGAGATTAATGGTGTTAAATTTGAAGAGTATTTAAAAAGCCAAATTGCAACTATTGGTGAAAATTTAGTTGTTAGAAGATTTGCTACTTTAAAAGCAGGTGCTAATGGCATAGTAAATGGCTATATTCATACCAATGGTCGTGTTGGTGTGGTTATTGCTGCAGCTTGCGATAGCGAAGCTACAGCTAGCAAGTGTGGAGAATTTTTAAAGCATATTTGTATGCATATTGCTGCAATGAAGCCAAGTTATCTATCTTATGAAGAACTTGATATGGATTTTGTAGAAAATGAATACAAAGCTTTAGTTGCTGAGTTAGAAAAAGAGAACGAAGAAAGAAGAAGATTAAAAGATCCTAATAAACCAGAGCATAAAATTCCAAAATATGCAAGTAGAAAACAATTAACTCAAGAGGTAATTCAAGCAGCTGAAGAAGCTATTAAGGCCGAGCTTCAAGCACAAGGTAAGCCAGAAAAAATTTGGTCTAATATTATCCCAGGTAAGCTAAATAGCTTTATCGCGGATAATTCTCAACTTGACAGCAGACTTACTTTAATGGGTCAGTTTTATGTAATGGATGATAAAAAAACTATCGAACAAGTAATTGCTGATAAAGAAAAAGAGTTAGGTGGAACTATTAAAATAGTTGAGTTTATTCGCTTTGAAGTAGGTGAAGGCCTAGAAAAGAAAACCGAAGATTTTGCTGCTGAAGTTGCTGCGCAAATTGGTTAAAAATGGAACTTTTAAAAGCGGAAAATTTAAGCCATGGTTTTGATATTCCGCTTTTTGAAAATTTAAATTTTGCTGTAAATGCAAAAGATTGTATTGCAATATGTGGAAGTAGTGGATGTGGTAAATCCACTCTTTTGCATATTTTATCTACCTTATTAAAACCTCAATCAGGAAAAGTTTTTTATAATAATCAAGACTTATATAGCTTAAATGATGACGCTTTGCTAGAAATTCGTAGAAAACATTTTGGAATTATTTTTCAAATGCATTATTTGTTTAAAGGTTTTTTGGCTTTTGAGAATATAGAGCTTGCGAGTGTTTTAAGCGGACAGAATATTGATTATGAATTATTAAAAAAACTTGATATTGTAGATTTAATGAATCAAAAAATCACAAAGCTAAGCGGTGGACAGCAGCAAAGAGTAAGCATAGCTAGGGTTTTAAACAAAAGGCCAAAGATTATTTTTGCTGATGAAGCTACTGGAAATTTAGATTTTAAAAATGCTTTAAATGTAATGGATATTTTGATTGATTATATTAAAGAAAATAATGCAGCTTTAATTTTTGTTACGCATGATCAAGAGCTTGCTAAAAAATGCGACAAGATTTTTCACTTAAATAATCATGGAATTTGTTAAATATTTAGGCGATGAAAATGTAGTTATTTTCATGCTTTTGTTTGCTAGAATGAGCGGGTTAATAGTTTTCTTTCCTTTTTTTTCTCATAATAGTATACCTTTGGTGGTAAAAACAACCTTAGCTTTATTTTTAACAATGTTTTTATATCCTTTAGCAAAGCTTGAAGGTAATACACCTGATTCTTTCTTTATTTTATATCTTTTAAGTGAAGTGCTTTTTGGTATGATGGCAGGGTTGATTTTGCAAATGACTTTTGCTATTTTACAAATGGCAGGTGAGCAAGTTTCTTTTACCATGGGGTTTTCCATGGCTAGTGTTATGGATCCTACAACTGGCACAAATACACCTGTCATATCACAAGTTTTAAATTTATTAGCTTTACTTGTATTTTTGGCCTTTGATGGGCATCATTTAGTCTTACTTTTTATATCTAATTCGTTAGAATACATTAGTTTAGGTGGGTTTTATCCGCATGAAAATTTAATGCTTTATTTAAATAAAGCCATGGTAAATATTTTTGTACTTGGTTTTTCTATGGCTTTTCCGGTTTTGGCCATATCTTTATTGTCGGATGTGATTTTTGGTATGCTAATGAAAACTATGCCTCAGTTTAATCTTTTGGTAGTGGGGTACCCTATTAAGATATTCTTGTCTTTTGCTGTGCTTATTGCTATTTTGCTTATTATGATGCAGTATTTTAAAAATTTAACAATGAAAAGTTTTGAGCATATGGAATTATTATTTTTTAATATATAAGCAATAAATAATTAAAAATGTTTTAAAATAAGATATTTCTTTAATTTTGGGAGATGACAAATGAAGGTTATGCTGATAAATTCTAATACAGCTGTTTCAAAGCTAATCAGTTTAGGGGTTCAAAAATTAGGTTATGATTTTGAAGAAATTACAAATACTGAGGAGCTTGGAGAATTTTATGATGTTATTATCATAGATCATGATATTGAAGCTAATTTAGATGATTTAAAAAGCAAATGTAATAGATTGATTTGTTTATTACCTAGAAATCAAGAGCAAGTTGAAGGCGTAGAGTGTTTATATAAACCTTTTTTACCGACTGACTTTATAGAGCTTTTGGGTGGCGAAAAAACTTTAAATGAAGATAAAAATAATACTTTAGAAGAAGATGAGTTAAATTTTGACGATGATATTTTAATTGATAAAGATACACCTTTAGACGGAAATGAACTTTTAGCAGGTATTGATTTGTCTGAACATGAAGAGAGTTTAAGTGAAGATGATTTAAGTTTGCAAGAAGAATTTTTTGAAGAGACTTTGGATGATGAGTTAAAAGCTGACAATATACCTGAAACAACAGATGTATTAGTGGATGAAAAAAAAGATGAAGATGATTTGGCATTGCTAGATGATTTACATGAAGAAAATATAGAAGAAAATATAGAAGAAAATATAGAAGAAAATATAGAAGAAAATATAGAAGAAAATATAGAAGAAAATATAGAAGAAAATATAGAAGAAAATATAGAAGAAAATATAGAAGAAAATATAGAAGAAAATATAGAAGAAAATATAGAAGAAAATATAGAAGAAAATATAGAAGAAAATATAGAAGAAAATATAGAAGAAAATCCCGCTGAATTTGATTCTCTTGATGAGTTACCTATGGTCGAGGAAATGGGTGAAAAAGAGATGAGCTTTGATGATTTACCTGAGGATGCTCAATTTATTGGGGAAATAAAAGAAGATGATGGTGTTGTAGAAGAAAATGAACCTTTAGTAGAAGAACTTTTAGAGGATGAGGCTATGGATTTTGAGCCTGAAGAAGAATTAAGCACTCAAGATAAAATAAAAGAAGAATTAGCTGCTATTGATGAACTTGATGAGGAATTAAACGATCTTGATGAGGAAACGATGCAAGATTTTGATACCCAAGAAATAGGTAACGATGAAAATGCACAGGTTCTAGATTTAGAGGAAAATATAGAGGAAAATATGGGCGTAATTTTAGATGATACACAAGATGAGTTTGAAAATTTAAACGAAAATGATATTATGTTAGCTTTAGGAGAAGAACTTGCTCCAGTTATTGTAGAAAAGAAAGAAGAGGGCAAGGTAAATACAGAAGAAAAGGCAGAAAATTTACAAGAAGATGAAATGGTAAATGAACTTAGTAAAAGCATAGCTCAAACTATTACTTCAAGTATTACTGATGATACTTTAAAAGCAGCCTTAAAAGGCATGAAAATGAATATAAATATTAATATAAGCTTTGATGAGGATAAACGTTGAGCGGTCAAATTTTAATCATCTCAGGACCAAGTGGAGCAGGGAAGAGCACCTTGCTTCAAAGGCTTTTTAAAGAAAAAGATAATATTTATTTTTCTATTTCAAGTACAACAAGAACTCCTAGAGAAAATGAAAAAAATGGAGTAGATTATTTTTTTATCAGTGAAGAAGAATTTAAACAAGGTATAGAAAAAGGCGATTTTTTAGAATGGGCTTTAGTGCATAAAAATTATTATGGCACCTCATTAATCCCTGTAAAAAAAGCATTGCAAGAGGGTAAAAGTGTCGTTTTTGATATTGATGTGCAAGGTTTTTGTATAGCTAAAGAAAAAATGTCTGAATATATAACTTCTGTTTTTATTACAACCAAAAATAAAAAAGAACTTGAAAAAAGATTGCTTAAGCGAAATACTGATAAAATAGAAGATATTAGCAAAAGATTAGAAAATGCTAGTGATGAAATGGCTTATTTGGATCGATATGATTTTTTAATCATAAATGATGATCTTGAAAAAAGCTATAGGGAGTTAGAGGCAGTTTTTGAAGCTTCAAAATTAAAAAGTAAAAAACACGATTTAAAAAAAATTCAAAATCAATGGAATAAAGGAGAATAAAATGCATATGCCAAGCGGAACTCAATGGTTGATTATATTGCTTATTGTAGTGTTACTTTTTGGTGCAAAAAAAATTCCAGAGCTTGCTAAAGGCTTAGGAAAGGGTATTAAAACTTTTAAAGATGAAATGAACACAGAAGATGATAAAAAAATTGTTCAAGAAGATGCACAAAAAATTGAAAAAATCAATGAAAAAGATGTGCTTGTAAAAGAAAACAACGAAGAAGTAAAAAAAGCTTAAGGTAAAACATTGAAAACTTTAGTTTATAAAGAAATTAAAGAAAAACTAGGAAGAGATTTTATCTTAGAAAATCCTAAGAATAAAAATCTAGCTCATTTTGCCACGCCTTTGGCTTTTTCTTTGGCTAAAGAATTAAAGCAAAATCCCATGATAATTGCTAATGGTATTGTTGCTAAGTTAAAAGATTGTGATTGTTTTGAAAGGGTAGAAGCTTTAAATGGTTATGTAAATTTTAAGCTTTCAAGAACTTTTTTAAATTTTTTAGCTACACAAGCTTTGAGCGATAGTGAGAATTTTGCAAAAGATGAGACAAAAAACGAAAGTTTTTTACTAGAGTATGTTAGTGCTAATCCAACAGGACCTTTGCATATAGGACATGCTAGAGGAGCTATTTTTGGCGATACTTTAACTAGGGTTGCTAGACATTTAGGATATAAATTTGATACAGAATATTATGTTAATGATGCAGGTAATCAAATTTATCTTTTAGGTCTTTCTATATTACTTGCAGTAAAAGAGCATTGTTTAAATGAGCAAGTTCAATATCCTGATGAGTATTATAAAGGCGAATATATCATAGATGTAGCAAAAGAAGCTTTTGTTGAATTTGAAAAAGGTTTCTTTGTAGAAGAAAACATTCCGCAATTAGCACTTTGGGCTAAGGATAAAATGCTTAAAATTATCAAGAAAAATTTGGCTGATGCTAAGATATTTATTGATGCTTATGTGAGTGAAACAAGTTATTATAATGAATTAGAAAATACCTTAAAAGCTTTAAAAGAGCATGGTGGTACTTATGAGCAAGATGATAAAATATGGCTTGCATCAAGTGCTAAAGGTGATGAAAAAGATCGTGTGATTATCAAAGATGATGGAAAAGGAACTTATCTAGCTGCTGATATAGTTTATCATAAAGATAAAATGAGCCGAGGTTATGATAAGTGTATTAATATATGGGGAGCTGATCATCATGGCTATATAGCTAGAATGAAAGCTGCTATGGAATTTTTAGGTCATGATAGTGAAAATCTTGAAATTATTTTAGCGCAAATGGTTTCATTGTTAAAAAATGGCGAGCCTTATAAAATGAGTAAAAGAGCAGGAAATTTCATCTTAATGGGTGATGTTTTAGAAGAGCTTGGTAGTGATGTGCTAAGATATATTTTTATTAGTAAAAAATGTGATACACATTTAGAGTTTGATGTAGATGAGTTTAAAAAAGAAGATAGCTCTAATCCTGTGTATTATATTAATTATGCTCATGCGAGAATTCATCAGGTATTTGCTAAAGCAGGTAAGAGTGTAGATGATGTTATGCATGCTAAATTTGAGAGTTTAAATGAAGATGGTATGAATCTTTTATTTGAAAGTTTAAATTTAAAAGCAGTACTTAATGATGCGTTTGAGTCAAGAGCTTTGCAAAAAATTCCTGATTACTTAAAAAATTTAGCTTCTTTATTTCATAAATTTTATAATGAAAATAAAGTAGTTGGCTCAAGTAATGAAGATGAGCTTTTAAAACTTTTTGCCATATGTGCTTTGAGTATTAAAACAGCTTTTGCGCTTATGGGAATAGAGGCAAAAAATAAAATGAATCACGATTGATTTTGATCGTGATTTTTACTTTTTTTAATACTTCTTGTCATCATAAAGCTTTGTTCAAAAAACAAAAGTAAAGTTACACTTACTCCTACTGCTAAAGCTAATGTTACTGAAAGTGTTGTGAAAAAATGATCGAAAAATTGAATCAAGAAATTGGTTTTTTCGCTAATATCCTCTGAGCGTATAAAAGAAATTAAATACAATATAGCTTTATATGCATAAATTCCAGGTATCATAGGAATGAGAGCAGGAAAAGCTATAATTTCAGCAGGTGTTTTAAAAATCTTAGCTAAAAACAAACCAAGACAACCTATGCTAAAAGAAGCTATAAAGGTCGCAATAGCTAAGGTTTGAAAACCAAAATATCCCATTAAAGTAAAACGCATACCATGGGCTATGGCAGCTAATATGGCTGAGAGTATGAGTGTTTTAAAGGGTGGATTACATACATAAGCAAAGCCAAATCCTGTTAAAGCCGCAAAAAACATATCCCAAAGTATAGAAGAATAATCAATCATCTTAAAATCCCAAAATCACTAATGCTAAGAGTAGTATAAATTCCAATGGCAATACAGCATACCAATATCGCCACACTTATAATGCGACTAAGTCCCATAAGTATATGATCTTTTAAAATATCTATAATGGAGTTTATAAAATATACTCCAGGAATTAAATACAATATACTAGAACCCAAAGCAACATTAGCTTCTTGCACGAGTTTTAAATCTACCCCAAAAAATACAATGAATGAGGATAAAAAAGAACAAATAATGTATTGAATTCTTAAATCAATTTTTATTCTAGTAAGTAAAACTCTCAGGCTAAAACCTACTAAAGTAGCCAAAAATACAAATAAACAGCCGTAAAAATCCCCTCCAAATAATTTACAAAATGCTGAGTTTGCTACTGAAACTAAAAATAAATTAGCTAAAAAAGGATTTTTTGTGCTTTGTTTGAGTTTTAAAAGAGAAAATTTAGCTTCTTCTAAGTTGTATTTATGATCATGAATTTGCCAACTTAACGCACTTAGTTCTAAAATCAGTTTAAAATTAATATGATTGTGCTTATTAGGTATGATATAGGTTCTTTGTATGGAATTATCACTTTTGTCAAAAATATTTAGTGTGGTATGGTGAAAGAAAAAATTCATATTAATCTCATAACCATATGCATTAGCTATTCTTCCAACGCACTTTGCCACTCTTGCTGTGTAAGTTCCAGCACTTAGAAAAACACTAATGTATTCGATTAAAAAATCCGTTAAATTTTGAATTGATGGTTTTTCCATAGTATTTTCTTTGAAATAATTTATAGGATTTTATCAAATTTTAAATATAAAATATTATAAAATTAATGATAATCTAAAAAAAACTGCGGAAAATCATTTTCATTTTTCGAAAAAGTATAAAGTAAATTTTCACTTGGGTAGGTAATTTTTTTAACTATTGTTTTTTTCTTTTGCTTGGAGATTTTTTCTAATATTATTGGCAGTTCTTTATTGATTAGCATTTTTAAGGACATACCCATACCATGTTCAAGATTTTTTATAAATTTTCCATCAACTTGACTTTCTTTTTCAATTATTGTTAAGTCAGCATCAAAGCCAAGTTTTTTTAGTGTTTTATAAAGTTGAATTTTATCTTCAGGTGGAGCAAATCTCAAATCTTGCATGCTATGGTAAGATCTATAAATGGTTTTTGGAAATTGTGCTTGAATTTGTAAATGCTCTTCGTCTAAGATATTACGTATTCTTCTAAAGGCTTTTGAAAAATAATAGGGTGAGTTAGGATTACTTGTAAAATGCGTTTTAGTAAAAGCATTAAATTTTAAATTTTTATATTTGAGATCAACAAAAGAAGCTTCAAAATATTTTACAAAATCTATTTCTTTGGTGAAACCAACTAAGGGTAGAAAAACTTTAGCGTAAGATGAATTATCTATAATCCCATCAATTTCCCACGGCATTAATTTTGCCATTAGATGCGATACATATCCACCGTGAGAGCTTCCAATAAGAATAATTGGAAGTGTTGAGATATCCCCCCCCCTCTCTCTACATCTGTTTAATTTAAAGAGATTATGATTTGTTTTGATATAAGATAATACTTGCAGACAATCTAGTGCTTGCATTATACCAAAATTTTGATATTCGCTATTTGGTGGTTCACAGGTTACAGAAATATCAATAAGTTTGTCTTTTGGTAATTTATCATTTGTTTTTAATTTTTCAATTTCTAAATTTAAAAAGTTAAAAACATCTTTATAAGTTTGGAAATATTTATTAGTAATATTTATATTGTAAGTATTACAAATAGAAGCGATAATATTTTGATCAAAGTTATCTAATATTAATTTAGCACCATTTTGTGGTCTACATTGTATACAAAAATAATTCACGCTCAAGCAGATTACATTATGATTTTCTAAAACTCTATAAATAAGTTTATTTTGGTATGCATCATTGATATCACTCCCTAAGCCAGGTAAAAGAAATACAATAGCTTTGATTTCTTTTTCATCATCATAATCAATTCTAAAATCTAACAAAGATTGTCTTTGTATATTAAGTTCTATATCATCAAAAGATGGAATTTGGAAAAATTTAGTTTGAAGCATGGTTTTTCCTTTTTTGAATATAGATATAAATAGCTACAATCATAGTGGTAAAAATAATACAAGCTATAATAACAAAATGTAAATATTCTTTGATTAAATCTTCATTTTTACCTAAAATATAACCTAATATAAGCAAGATTAAACACCAAATTCCAGCCCCCAAACTAGTATAAAATATAAACTTTTTCAAATTCATTCTTGCAAGTCCAGCGGGTAAAGAAATATATTGACGTAAACCAGGGATTAATCTACCGCTAAAGGTCGATATTTCACCATGTTTATTAAAAAAAGCTTCAAATTGAGCAAATTTTGCTTCATTAACTCCAAAATATTTGCATATTTTTAAAACAATATTGCGCCCTAGAAAATAACATAAATAATAATTAAGCAAAGCTCCTATAAGTGCTCCAAAAGTCCCACAAAGCAGGCATAGCCAAAAGTTAAGTTCGTTTTGATGGGCTAAATATCCAGCAGGTATCATCACTACTTCGCTAGGAAAGGGAAAAAAGGAACTTTCTATAAACATAAGAAAAATAATCCCCCAATAACCCCAATCTTTTGCAAGAGTGAGTAAAAAATCTATAATATCACCAAGCATAAATAACCTTTATTTTTTAAGCTAATGATATAAGTTTAGTTTTAATGTTTTAAAAATATAACATGGCTTTTGCACAAATGACTATTAAAATACATAAAATCAATGCAATCAAGTGAGATTTTAAAGGGTCTTTTCTTTTTAAAACTTTTATAAAAAATAAAGAGTAAAAAGTCAAAACTAGCATTGTTATTAATAATAAAAGCTTGATAAATAAAAATATGCCAAAATTGCTTGCAAAAAAATCCCAAAAAGAGTTAATTTCATAAAAACTTAAAAGATAAAATCCACTCAATAAAAGCAAGATAAAAATACTAGCAAAGATAACAATGCTTGATTTAGTATAGGCTTTTTTTATTTTATCGCAATCTTCTTTGCTTTGGTGCTTATAAGCAAAGCGATAAACACATACATCAAAAAACACATAAGCTATAAAAAATATAGCACAAATAAGATGAATACAAATAAAAATAAAATGCATAGTTAATCTCCTTAAAAAATCATAGCACAATTTTAAGGAGATGTAAAATTAAAGTTTTTCTAAAATTTGGATAGTTTTGATTTTATCTCCTGCTCTAATGCTATCTAGTACTTCTAAACTTTCTTTATCTTCAGGATTGATTTGTCCAAAGATAGTATGCACTCCATCCAAATGAGGTTGTGGGCTATGACAAATAAAAAATTGTGATCCACCTGTATCTCTACCAGCATGAGCCATAGATAAGCTACCTCTTAAGTGCTTGTGTTTTTGATTGTCGCATTCGCACTCTATCTCATAACCAGGACCACCTGAACCTATACCATAAGGGCAACCACCTTGTATTACAAAATTTGGAATCACACGGTGAAAAACAAGTTCGTTGTAAAAACCATCATTAGCTAGGTTGGCGAAGTTGCATACAGTTTGTGGTGCTTCATCAGGAAATAATTCTAATTTCATATCACCTTTTTCGGTGCTAATAATGGCAAAATTGTATTTTTTTGCATCTTTTATGTCGATTTTTTTAAGCATTTTTTTACTCCTATTCTATGTTGGTATAAACTGCTTGCACATCATCATCATCTTCTAATTTATCAAGCAATTTTTCAATATCAAGAAGTTGTTCTTCGCTAAAACTTACAGGATTGTTAGCAAGATACTCAAGTCCTGCTTTTTTAAGCACTAAACCTTTTTTTTCTATGGCATTGCTAAGTTCTCCAAAGGCAGTGTAATCACCTATAACTAATAATTCTTCATCATTTTGCTCAAGTTCTTCAAGCCCTGCATCAATGAGTTCAAGCTCAAGTTCTTCTAAATCTCCATCATATTTTTCAAGATGAAAAACAGCTTTGTGTGAAAACATAAAAGTTAAAGAGCCATTTTGTAAAATTTCTCCGCCATTTTTGCTAAAAATAGCTTTTACATTTGCTACTGTGCGTGTAGGATTATCACTCATGCACTCAACGATGATTAAAGCTCCATGTGCTGCTTTTCCTTCATAGTGGATATTTTTAATATCAGCGCTATCTTTTCCACTTGCTCTTTTAATAGCTGCATCAATATTATCTTTTGGCATATTGTTAGCTTTTGCAGTAGCTATGGCACTGCGAAGCTTTGGATTCATGTCAGGATCAGCTCCGCCTTCTTTTGCTGCTACTTGTATAGCCTTTGCAAGTTTTGGAAAAAGTTTGCTCATTTTATCCCATCTTGCTTCTTTAGAGGCTCTGCGATATTCAAACGCTCTTCCCATAAATTCTCTCTTTCTTATATTGTTTTAAAGTTAAAAGTATAAACTAAGAAGTCTAAATTTGATTTTAAAGGAGTAAAAGAGTGATTAGAAAAGCTAGAAAAGATGACGCTAAAAAATGCATACAATTGCTTGCCTTGGCAATGGATCATTTTATTTATAAACTTAGTGGTTATGATGAGTATCAAAAAGCCATAGAGGTTTTGGAGAATTTTTTTATCCAAGAGAACAATCGTTTGAGTTATGAAAATGTGTGTGTATATGAAGAAAATGAGGAAATTTTAGGTGCAATTTGTTTTTATGATGGAGCTTTGGCAGATGAGCTAGATAAGCCTTTAAATGAGCATTTAGAATTTTTAGGAATTAATGAAAAAGTTTTAAAAGAATGCGAAGATGAGTTTTATTTAGACAGTATTTGTGTAGATGAAAAAGTAAGAGGAAAAGGTATTGCTAAGAAATTGATTGAATATGCTTTCAATGAAGCTTTGGATAATGGTAAAAAGCTTTCATTAATCGTAGAAGATGAAAATATAAATGCAAAAATGCTTTATGAAAAAATGGGCTTTAAATTTATAAAAAATAAAATTTTTCACTCTCATAAATATGAATACAGAGAAAAAGGAGAATAAATGATTATAAAAACTAAAAATATTAATTGTCAAAGTTGTGTCAATTTAATCAAGGCTTCATTGGAAGATGAATTTGGTACTATGCAAATAAATGTTGAAAATAAAAGCATAGAGATTGACTTAAAAGCAGAGCAAGTTGAAGAGTTTAAAAAACAATTACAAGAATTAGGTTTTGAAATAGATAATGCATGAAGTAAAATTAAAAATAGGCAATATGACTTGTGTTAATTGTTCTAATGCTATAGAAAAAGTTTGTGCAAAAATTGATGGAGTAGAAGATGTAAGTGTTTCTTATGTCAATTCTAGTGGAGTGTTTTTGCTTAAAGATTTATCTTTGGAAGCAAAAATCAAAGAAAAAATCAAAGCTTTGGGTTTTGAGATATTGCAAGAAGAGCAAAATTTATACGAGTTTAAACTCAAAGAGCTTAAAAATATGAAAATAAAGCTTATCATGAGTATAATTTTGAGCTCTATTGTGATGTATTTTGAAATGTTTGTTCAAGGAAATGTTTCTGCTTTAATTCAAATGTTTTTATCTATGATAGCGATTTTTTATTGTGGAAAAGGTTTTTTTATCCATGCTCTTAAAGGATTAAGACATAAAAATTTAGATATGAACACCTTGATATCCTTAGGCGCTTTTACTTCTTTTGTATATTCTTTTTTTGTGTATTTTGAGGTATTTAGTAAAGATGGTTATTTATATTTTAGTGGCGGAGCGATGATTATAAGTTTTGTTTTATTGGGTAAATACTTAGAAGAAAAGGCTAAATTTAAATCCTTAGAATATCAAAACAAATTAAAAAGCATAGATATTAAAAAAGCTAATATAATCTTAGAAGATGGAAGTATAAAAAGCATACCTAGTGCTTTTGTAAAAGAAAATGATGTGATTTTAGTAAAAGAGGGTGAAAGCGTTGTTGTTGATGGGGTAATTATAGCAGGCGAAGCTGAGGTTGATGCGAGTTTTTTAACAGGAGAATTTTTACCATTTTTGAAAAAGCAAGATGATGAAATTTTAGCAGGAAGTGTGTTGATTAATGGAAGTTTAAAGATTAAGGCTAATAAAAAGGCGATCGAAAGCTCATTAGAACAAATCAAAGATCTTGTTTTTAAAGCAGGCAGTATCAAAACACCTTTGGCAAATTTAGCTAATAAAATTTCAGCTTATTTTGTAGCTTGTATTATTGTTTTATCGCTTTTTGTGTTTGCTTTTTGGTATGTTAAAGAAGGAATTAATGCAGCATTTTTACACGCTTGTGCTACGCTCTTAATCTCTTGTCCTTGTGCTTTGGGTTTAGCAACTCCTATAGCTATAGTTAGTGCTTTGGCAAATGGGGCAAGAAATTTTATCTTAGTAAAAAATCCAGTGGTATTAGAGAATTTATCTAGTATAAAACTTGCTATTTTTGATAAAACAGGTACTTTAAGTCAAGATGATTTAGATGTTTATAAACATAATCTCACTCAAGAAGATTTTCAAAAACTTACGCAAATTGAAAATTTAAGCTCCCATCCCATTGCAAAGGCATTTGCTAAAGAACTGAATGTAAAATTAAATTTACAAGGAAAGCTAAGTGTTTTAGTAGGTAGCGGTTTGTTTTATCAAGAAAATAAAGATGAATATTTAATAGGCAATGAAAAACTAATGCTAGAAAATGGTATTAATATGCAAAAAAGCAAACAGTTTTTACAAGAATTTGAAGATCAAGCACCCGTGTGTTTGTATTTTGCAAAAAATAAAATTTGTCTTGGTGGAGTTTGTTTACAAAATAAACTTAAAAACGAAGCTAAGGATTTGATAGTAAAATTAAAACAAAAAGGTGTAAAAAGTGTTATTTTAAGTGGTGATAATGAAAAAAGTGTTGCTAAAACGGCAAATGAATTAGATATCGATGAATATTATTCTAACTTAAAACCTGAGCAAAAGCTTAATTTTATAAAAGAAAAAATCAAAAAAGAAAGAGTTCTTTTTATAGGAGATGGTATTAATGATGCGCCTGCTTTAAATTTAGCCAGTGTGAGTATAAGTTTTTCTAAAGCAAGCGAGCTTGCTAAAAAAAGTGGAGATTTGATTTTAATAAAAGATGATTTATCTTTAATAGCTTATTGTTTTGAGCTTTCTCAAAGAACTAAAAACATCATTAAGCTTAATCTTTTTTGGGCTTTTATTTACAATGCTTTATGTATTCCTGTCGCAGCAGGTTTTGTACCATTTATAACTCTTAGTCCACATTTAGCAGCATTAGCAATGTGTTTTAGTTCAGTAACAGTTGTATTGAATTCTTTAAGATTACGTTATATATTTTAGTTTTGTTTAATATTTATTATATTATATTAATATAGTTTTAACAAAAAGGAGTGTCATAATGAATTGCAATTGCGGTTTTTCTATAATGAGTATAGTAAGATATTCTAAAATGATTATATTGCTTACAGTTGCCTCTTTAGCGGCTATTGTTGTTTTTGGTAATATAACTGATTATAATTCAAATTTTCAGTTTGTAAAGCATGTTATGAGTATGGATACCAAACCTGATTATTTAGGTAATGCTATTGTCTATAGAGCCATTACAAATCCTACTATTCATCATGTTGCTTATATTTTTATTATCTGTTTTGAAGCTTTTATTATGCTAACTGCTTTAAAAGGTGCTTTGGATATGTTTAATGCAAGAAATTCGGATGCAAAAACTTTTCATGAATCTAAAAAATTTGGAATTATTGCTCTAACTTGCTGTTGTTTGCTTTGGTTTTTTGGTTTTCAAGTAGTGGCTGCAGAATGGTTTGGTATGTGGATGAGTAAAACTTGGAATGGTTTGCCTGATGCTACTAGATTAGTAAATTATATGCTTTTAGCTTTAATTTATATTAGTATCAAAAATGATGATTGATTTATCAAACTCCTAAAAGGAGTTTGATTTTAAAATTCATTAACGGCACGATATGCTTGATCGATTGCTGAATGCATATAAGCTGACCAATCAGAATCTGAATTTGCTATAACGATGTTGCCAAAAGGTTTTCTCGCAAGTTCTATAGTCTTTTGTGCTTCTTCGCTATCATCAAAAAGACTATTTTCTGTATATGAATAACAATGCCCCCAACGATTTACAACTATAGCCTTAATATCTTTTTCATGATTAAATCCAGCTGAACCTAGCATACCTTGGAGTTGATCGCGAATAATTTTCTCATGCTCTTCAAAACTCATGGTAAATAATAAATTTCTACCTACTCTAGCCCTATCTCTTGCATCCATTCCATTAAGATCAATCCCTTGGATGTTTGCAAAAGCCAAAGGAGAGCAAACCATATGAACACAAATAGGCTTTTTAGGATCTCTTGGGTGATGATATCCTCCCATATCCACAGGATAATCAAGTTTAGTTCTAGCATAAGGCATTTTTGGCGAATAAATTTCGTGCACTCCAAGTTTTATAAATGGTTCCCAGTTGCTTATGATAACTTTAGTATGTAAAAGAGAAGTTTTTACGTTTTTACTCAAAGCATCTTTTTGCTCTTGTGGCATACTTGGCACTATATATGGAATCATACTATTGTAATTTGCCATTACAACTTTTTTAGCTTTTACTCTATAATTTTTACCTTTATTAACATAAGTTACTAAAGCTCCATCCTTTGTATTTTCTACATTTACAACAGTGCTATTTAATCTTAAACGTACTTTGTTTTTAGCAAGATCAAGTTTAGAATAATCAAAATGAGCTAAGGTAATTTCATCCATATCTTTACCTTTTTTAGATACATCAGGAATTAATCTTCTAACCATTAATCTAGCAACAGTGGCATTACCATCAGCGCAGTGATGGATATATGGTTCTTCCATTTCAGCCAATGCTTCTCCTTCGATTGGATCAAGTCCAAGTTTATCAAAACCAGGCAGGAAAGAAACTCTAGCATCTTCACAAGAAACAGCATCAATTCCTAAAGCTAAAAAGTCATCTGTCATACCTTCAAAAAATTTTATAGCTTGCTGTGAAAGTTTAACTTTTTCTTCTAAGAATTTTTTATAACTTGTTTTTGCTACATACTTATCTCTTTGCTCTTTATTCATACCTTTTAAATAGTCTTTTTCGCTTTTAAACAAAGCAATAAGATCTTTTTTATCCTTATCATTAAGTGGAAAATCCCCTATAAAGGCTTCAATGCTTCTTCCGTTGCTTTTTTCTTCAGGAATATCATCACAAATTACTTTTCTAGGATTACCATTTACAACTTTGTCTACTCCAAATTCAGCCTTAGAAAAATACACACCTCTGCTAAGTTTTAAATCAGGGTAAAAATTTACATCAAAACGTTTAGCAAGCTCATCAATATCCACACCTAAAGATGATAATAAATCTACTACTTCTTTAGAATATAATGCCTTTGGTGATTGAAATGTTTCACTACCACCATAACTTAAAATAGTACTATCTTCTAGTTCTATTTCATTTCTTCTAGCGTGTCCACCAAAATCATCGTGATTATCAAGGATGAGAATTTTTTTATCTTTTCCAAATTTATTTTGATAAAAACAAGCAGCTGCTAAACCACTAATTCCAGCTCCAACCACAACTAGATCATATTCTTGTTTAGGTTTGATAGCGCTAAAGTCAAATTTTTCACCATCTCTTAACATATGTGCAAACTCATAACTTGCATTGTTGCTACCCCTTAGTCCAAGCCACTTTGGCGGGTAGTATTCTTTAGTGAAATCTTCGATTTTGGCTTCTTTACCGTATAATACCTGCAAAGGAGTCATTCCTGCAAGTATAGTTAAAGCCATTCCATTTAAAAAGTCTCTTCTTTGCATGATTATCCTTAAAATAAGATATATTAACTCTTATTTTAAGGATAACTTTATATCTTTTTTCTTAAAAAATGTGTATTTTTGAAAAAAATTACAAAAAAGTTACTTTTTTTCTCTTTTTATATAGTTTAGTAAGTAGAAAAATCAAAGCTAGGCTTAAAGCTAAAAAATGTGGAACTTGTGGTATTTTTGCAGATAAAAAATAATGCCAAGATACTAGTAAAAAACAAAAATAACCAAATTTTCTTATTTTACTCATTTTTTTAAAAAACTTAAAAGAACTTATAAACATAAGTGTGAGTATAAAAAAGCTTACAAAACCACTAAATTCTAAATTTTTACTAAAAACATCTTTGAAAAAAAGCATTAGATCTAAATTTTTACTAAAAGCAAAGTAATTAAAAAAGTGAATCAAAGTCCAAAAAAATGCATAAAAACCTAAAATTTTAGGGTAATCTTTTGTGTGTTTATACTTTAAAAGTGAAAAAAATAGGCTTAATCCAAAAAAGATTAAGCCAAATATACCACTATAAAAATACACAGATTTTACAATATCAAATTCTTGCAAGATTTGATAAATACTAAAAATAATACTTAAAGCAAAAGCTAAAAATCCACCGATATTATAAACGTTTTTGCTCATTAAAAATTAACCTTTAAGTCCATATCTTTATACAAATGTGCTACTTCTTTTTCATAACCATTAAACATTTGCGTAGGCTTAGTGAAAAAATCTCCCAAAGGACGCTCATTTGCTTGAGACCATCTTGGATGAGAAACATTTGGATTAACATTAGCATAAAAACCATATTCTCTAGGGTTTGCTAACTCCCATGTAGTTTTAGGTTGTTCTTTAGTAAATTCTATTTTTACAATAGATTTTATACTTTTAAAACCATACTTCCATGGAACTACAAGGCGAATCGGTGCCCCATTTTGTCCTAATAAAGGCTTTTTATACATTCCTACAGCTATAAGTGTTAGTGGATGCATAGCCTCATCTAATCTTAAGCCCTCCACATAAGGATAATCAAGGGTTGGGAAAAATGAAGCTTGATCAGCAAATTGATTTTTATCAAAAAGAGTGGTAAATTTTATAAATTTAGCCTCACTTTTTACTTTACATTTTTCTATTAAGGCACGTAATTCAAAACCAACCCAAGGCACCACCATAGACCAAGTTTCAACACAACGAAATCTATAAATTCTCTCTTCTAAAGGAAAGGCTAATAAATCTTCCATAGTCAAAATCAAAGGCTCTTCAACTTCCCCACTAACTTCTATTTTCCAGCCCTTTGTATTGAAATTTTTTGCAAGCTCAACAGCTCTTTTTTTATCAGTAGAAAATTCATAAAAATTAACATAATTAGTCGCAATTTTTTCATCGCTAAGTTTTAATTTTTCATTGTTAGGATCAGGAAAGAAATTTAATGCCATTAGTTCAGATTGAACTAGGGCTGAACTAACTAAAGCTCCAGCACCTAGCTTTAAAAAATGACGTCTTTTGTTATATAATTGCTCATTTGTGATATTCATAAAAGTCCTTTATATATTTTGCAGTATTAAAACATATAAAGGAAAATGAAAGAATAATTTTTATTATTTTATAAAAAATATTTTTAAAAAATTATCTCATTATTTTCAGATAGAGCAGGGTTGTTTTTTGGAAATGGAGAAATATTAGTGTAATACTCTCTTTGTTTTTCATAAATTCCTTGATAAACTCCTTTTGGAATGGTAAATTTTCTAGCACTATCAGGATAAAGTTCTAAGTATTTTGTTAAAAATTCTTTAAAAACTGGAGCAGCAGTTCTTGCGCCACCTTCGATTTGTTTCATAGGTTTATTATCATCATTACCATACCAAATGATAGCTTCTATTTCAGGAGTTAATCCGCAAAACCATGCATCTATGCTTTTATTTGATGTACCAGTTTTACCTGCTATCTCAATCCCTTCTACTCTAGCATTACGCCCAGTGCCTTTTTTAACAACATTTTGCATCATATTATTAATCAAAAAGGCTTGTTCAGGTTCGCTGATTTTTCTTTCTCCAGAGTTAAATTCTACCACTATTTTGTCATTTTTATCTATCACTCTTTTAATGAGTATCAAATCTTTTTGCACTCCATAATTTCCAAATACTGTATAAAGTTTAGCATAATCATAAATAGAAATCCCAAAGCTACCTAAGACTATAGATAAATCAACCGGTATATTTTTAAAACCCATAAAACTAAGTTTATCATGGATTACATCAAGCCCTAAAGCAAGAGCTAAATTTATAGTAGCCAGGTTTCTTGAGCCAGTTAGTGCTTCTTTTAAGCTTATAAGTCCTAAAAATTTTCCACCATAATTTTTAGGTTTCCAATCTTTTTCATCTTTTTTAGTGCTTTCAAAGATTCTTGAAATATCAGCAACCTTACTCATAGGAGAATAGCCCATATCAATGGCAATTTGGTATAAAAAAGGCTTAAAAGAACTTCCAGGCTGTCTTAAGCTTTGAGTAGCGCGGTTAAAATTACTTTTTGCGTAATTTACCCCACCTACTAAAGCTAATATATCTCCATTTTGATGATTTGCTACTATCATAGCTCCATTAAGTGTACTTAAATTCGCATCTTTATCTCTTTTAACTATTTCATCATAGCCAAATTTTAAAGCCTCTCTTGCAATGTTTTGCACATCAAGATCAATAGCAAGTTCTATTTTGTAACCACCGCTTTTTAAATCTTTAATTCCGCTTAGTTGTTTTAAAACTTCTTGAGTTACATAAGGAGCTGCATTTTGTGTTAGAGTGTCATCATATACTTTTGGAATTTCTTTTAAAGCATCTTCATATTCTTCTTTAGAAATCCAACCAAGATTATACATTCTTTGTACTACGCTATTTGCCCTAGCTAAAGAAAGATCTAAATGTCTAGTAGGATCATAAGCGCTTGGAGCTTTTGGCATACCTACTAAAATGGCAATTTCTTTTAGACTAAGCTCATCTAAATTTTTTCTAAAATATCCAAGTGCAGCAGTTTTTACTCCATAATATCCATGTCCAAAGAAGATGAAATTTAAATACCTTTCTAAAATTTGCTCTTTAGTTAAAGTACTTTCTATCTTATATGCAAGCAAAGCTTCTTTTAATTTTCTACTCAAAGTGCGCTCTGGGGTTAATTCTGTGTTTTTTATAAATTGTTGTGTAAGGGTGGAAGCTCCTTCCATGGTTTTTCCACCACTTCTTATAATTTTAATGGCCGCTCTAAAAATCGCATCTATATTAACCCCGCTATGTTCAAAAAAACTAGTATCTTCAATAGCCACCAAAGCTTCTATAAGTCTTGGTGGAAGTTCTTCATAGGGAGCATAAAAGCGGTGTTGCTCAAAAACATTTGCAACTAATTTCCCATTTTTATCAAAAATTTGTGTTGTAAGAGGCGGTTTGTAATCTTTAAAGGTGTATTGATTTAAATCAGAATCAGAAAACAAATATGCAATAAATATAAAAACTCCAACTGCACATACTATACAAAAAGAAAGAAATATTTTTAAAATTTTTATCATAAAAATGCTCTCAAAAGTTCTATATTAAGCCCTAGTGCTGTACTTTGATGGCCTATGATTTTTTTAATGTATTTTTTATGAAATCCCTCGCACATCACAGCTCCGGCTTTTCCTTCATATAATTTCGAGTCAATATATTCTTGCATATCTTTTAAATCAAATTTATCTAAAATCAAATCACACTTACTAAGATTAAAAATCTTTTTATCTTCTAAAACTAAAATCATAGCACTTAAAACGCTAATGCTTTTGCCACTTTGCAAATTGAGCATATTAAAAGCCTCATTATCGCTTTTAGCTTTAGTAAGAATGATATTTTGAGCACAAACTATGCTATCAGCAAATAAAACATTTTTTAAATCAGGATATTTTGTAAAAAACTGCCTTTCTTTTTCTAAAACAATTTTTTGCACATAAGAGCCCGGATTATCTTTTTTTACCAAACTCTCATCATAATCTATAATAATTTGCTCAAAAGTGATATTTGCTTCTTTTAATAAAACAACGCGTGAAGGCGAACTTGAAGCTAGATAAAGCATTAAGCAAGACTTTCTTCTATGATTTTTCTAGCATGATCGAGTGCTTGTTCTATTTTGCTTGTATCTTTACCACCAGCTGTTGCAAAATCATCCCTACCACCACCATTTCCATCAAGCATTTGTGCAATTTCTTTTACCAAAGCACCAGCTTTCAATGAAGCGTCTTTAACGCCTGCTGCGATGATGATTTTGCCTTCTTTTTCTTGTAAAAGTAAAATTACAGCTTTGTTAAATTTGTTTTTAAACTCATCTATCATAGTTTTTATATCGCCATTATCTATTTTTTGCACACAATATTGAATGCCGTTTAGTTCTTTAGGGTTTAATTCTGCTTTGTTTGAATTTTTTAATTCATTTTTTAAACTAGCTATTTCATTTTTTAATTTTGCCACATAGCTTAAAATATCATGAGTTTTTAACTCTTCTTTGGTTTGGTTTAGTTCTTTTAAATTTTCATTAACATAATCAAGTGCGGCTTTGCTTACTACTGCTTCTATCCTTCTAACCCCAGCACTAACACCACTTTCTTTGATGATGTAAAAACTTCCTATTTCAGAGCTATTTTTCACATGGGTACCACCACAAAGTTCTTTGCTAGCTCCTAGGGTTAAAACTCTTACTTTTTCTTGATATTTTTCACTAAATAAAGCTATAGCACCACTTTTTTTAGCTTCATCTAAAGCTAAAATTTCAATTTTAGCTTCATTTGCTTGCATGATGTAAGTATTTACCAAAGCTTCTATTTGCTTTAATTCTTCTTTATTTAGGGCTTTTGGATGAGTAAAATCAAATCTTAATTTATTATGTTCTACCAAAGAACCTGCTTGGCTAATGTGTGAGCCAAGAATTTCTCTTAAAGCATGGTGTAATAAATGTGTCGCACTATGATGTCTTGCGATTTGTTCTCTTTTTTTAGTATCTATGCAAGCCAATACTTCATCGTTTGTTTTAAGATCTTGTTTTAATTTCACTTGACTAAGATTAACATCAAAGAATTTTTGCGTATCTAAAACCTCATTCTCATTGATAAAACCTATATCAGCGCTTTGTCCTCCACTTGTTGCATAAAATGGAGTTTTTTCAAGCATTAGCCATGCTATATCTCCTGCTTTTGCTTTGGTTACGATTTTAAAATTTTCATCTAAAATAGCCATGATTTTAGTTTTTTCTTCATAATTTTCATAACCACTAAAAGTATTTTTGCCAAATTTTTCTAATAAAACTTTAAAGTCCCCACTAACTGCTTTATCCCCGCTTCCTTTCCAAGAAGCTTTGGCTCTATCTTTTTGTTCTTGCATAAGCTCATTAAATTTAGCCTCATCTACACTAAGATTTTTTTCTCTTAGCATATCTTGGGTTAAATCAAGCGGAAAACCATAAGTATCATAAAGTTTAAAAGCTACTTCACCACTAAAAATATCTTTAGTTTTTTTAAGTTCTTCATTAAAAATTTCTATACCATTTTCAATGGTACTTAAAAATCTTTCTTCTTCTAGTTTGATTTGTTCTTTGATAAATTCTTTTTTTTCATTTAAGTAGGTATAATGCCCACCCATTAACTCACACACTACATCTACAAGCTCATACATAAAAGCTCTTTTAAGACCTAGTAAATATCCATGTCTTAAGGCACGGCGCATAATTCTTCTTAAAACATAGCCTCTGCCTTCTTTATCAAAGCCAACTCCTTGGGCAAGTAAAAATACGCTTGATCTAATATGATCAGCGATCACTCTATAACTAGCCCCGCTTTCATAGGCATAAGTTTTGCCACAAAGTTTAGCAATACTCTCAATAATAGGCATAAATAAAGAACTATCAAAATTACTAAATTTTCCTTCTTTTATAGCGCTAACCCTTTCAAGTCCCATGCCTGTATCAATACTTGGTTTTGGCAATGGAGTAAGCGTGCCATCAGCGCTTCTTTCATACTGCATGAAAACGAGGTTCCAAATTTCTAAGAATCTATCTCCATCTCCGCCCATATAATCTTCGCTAGAATTAAAATGCTCAGCACCTTGATCATAAAAAATTTCACTACAAGGCCCGCATGGTCCAGTATCACCCATTTGCCAGAAATTATCTTTATCACCAAATTTATAAATTCTTTCTTTTTCTATGTGTTTTTGCCAAAGCTCATAGGCCTCATTATCACTTTCATGCACAGTTACATATAGTCTTTCTTTAGGTAGTTTTAAAACCTCAGTTACAAATTCCCAAGCATAAGCAATGGCTTGTTCTTTAAAATAATCTCCAAAACTAAAATTTCCAAGCATTTCAAAGAAAGTATGATGTCTTGCTGTGTAGCCTACATTGTCTAAGTCATTATGTTTTCCACCAGCTCTTATACAAGTTTGACAACTTGTTTTACGCGGAGGATTAGGGCGTGGTACTTCTCCGGTAAATATACTTTTAAAAGGCACCATACCTGCATTAGTAAAAAGTAAAGTTGCATCATCAGGAACTAAAGGGCTTGAAGGAGTGATTTCATGTCCTTTTGACTTAAAAAATTCTAAATATTCTTTTCTTATATCCATAGATTTTCCTAGCTAGTTTTTTGCTTAAAATAATACCAAAAATACTTTAAATTAAGTAAAACTATCTTATAATCATGATTTTAAATTAACTAAGGTAATACAATGAAAATTCCTTTTATAGACTTAAATGCTCAATATAATGCTTATAAAAATGAAATTGATGAGGCTATTAGTGAAGTTTTACAAAGCACTTCTTTTATAGGTGGTGCAAAATTAGAAGAATTTGAAAACAATTTATCTAAATATGTAGGTATTAAACACGCAATAGGTTGTTCAAGTGGCACAAGTGCGTTATTTTTAGCCTTGATGGCTTTGGGTGTGGGTAGGGATGATGAGGTAATAGTGCCAAGTTTTACCTTTATAGCTACGGCTGAAATGGTTGCTCTAATTGGTGCTAAACCTGTTTTTGTAGATATTGATTTTAAAGATTATAATCTTAGTTTAGAAAAAGTTCAAAGTGTTATTACGCCTAAAACTAAAGCTGTAATTGCTGTGAGTATTTTTGGGCTTATGCCTGATATGTTTGCTCTAAAAGAGCTTTGTAAAAGTCAAAATATTGCTTTGATAGAAGATAGTGCACAAAGTTTTGGAGCTAGTCAAAAAGGCATAAAATCATGTGCTATAGCTGATATATCTTGCACAAGTTTTTTTCCGTCTAAGCCTTTAGGTGCTTATGGAGATGGTGGAGCGATTTTTACTCAAGATGATGAATTAGCGCAAAAAATAAAAATTTATTTAAACCATGGACAAGTGCAAAGATATAAGCATAAATACATCGGTATTAATGGAAGGCTTGATACCATCCAAGCAGCTATTTTAAATGTGAAATTAAAATACTTAGATGAAGAGATTAAAAGAAGAGAAGCAATAGCAAAAGTATATGATGAAAATTTAAAAAATTGCATTTTACCACCAAGAAAAGATGGTTTTATGAGTGCTTGGGCTCAATATAGCGTGCGTGTAGAGAATAGAGAAATTTTCATGCAAAAATTACAAGAGCAAGGCATACCTACTGCTGTGCATTATCCTTTAGGGCTTCATTTACAAGAGGCTTTTGATTATCTTGCTTATAAAAATGGTGATTTGTCAAATACAGAACTTTTAAGCAATGAAATTTTATCCTTACCTATGAGTGCGTTTTTAAAAGAAGAGCATCAAGTTAGAGTGATTGAGGCTTTTAAATGAAAATAGGGCTTATAGGCCTTGGTAAAATGGGTAAAAACCATTTAAGAGAACTTGAGCGTAATTTGAAAGTAAAAGAAATTCATCTTTATGATCCTTTTTGTAAAGATGAATTTAAACACTTTTTGCATAAAAATTTTGATGATTTTTTAAAGCAAAATCTTGATGGTATTATCATTGCCACGCCTACAAATACGCATTTAGACATAGCTTTAAAGGTTTTTCCTAAAATAAAAAATGTTTTGATAGAAAAGCCTTTGGCGTTAAATGTTGAAGAAATTTTAATTTTAGAGCAAAAAGCTAGAGAAAATAAAGTCAGAGTAGGAGTGGGCTTTTGTGAGAGATTTAATCCTGCTATTTTAACTTTAAAAGAAAAACTTTTAGAAGATGAGATTATAAGTATTAATATACAAAGAATTTCACCTTACCCACAAAGAATAAATGATGTAGGTGTTTTAAGCGATCTTGGTGTGCATGATATTGACTTAGTTAGATTTTTAAGTCAAGAACAAATTTTAAAAGCAAATATTTATAAAAGCTTTCATCATGATAAATTTGAAGATGAGGTAATGATAAGCTTGAAATTAGAAAATATCTTAGCAAGTATCCATGATAGCTGGAATGGACAATGCATTATAAGAAAGATTACGCTTTTAGGTAAAAAACATACCTATGAACTTGATCTTAAAAATTTTGAACTTTTTATCAATATGCAAAAATTTCCAAATTTATATGACAATTCTCCTTTATATGCTGAACATGAAGCTTTTTTTGAGTTTTTACAAAATGGAGCTTGTAAGAATTTAGCTAGTATTGAAGATGCTTTGAGAGTGCAAGAAATTTTAGAAGGTGTTTGATAGTGAAATATGTCTTTTTTCTAAATATGGGTGGGGTTAATAAACTTGAAGAGTGTGAAGTTTTTTTAAAAAATATGTTTAACGATCCTTATATTTTAGGGATAAAAAATGTTTTTTTAAGAAAATTTGTAGCCTTTATGATAAGAAAATCAAGACTAAAAGCTATGAAGCAAAACTATGAAAAAATGGGCGGGAAGTCCCCGTTGACTGAAATTACGCAAAGTTTATGTGATAAATTAAATTCTAAAACTAGAGAATATAACTTTGATTTTATCAGCTTATACGTGCCACCCTTTGCAAATGAGGTTTTTTCAAAATATGATTTTCAAAAAAATGATGAAATCATTTTATTTCCTTTATACCCCCATCATTCTAAAACCACTGTAATTAGTTCTTTAGAAGTAGTGGAAAATGAGCTAAAAAATTTCCTAAATCAAGCTAATGTAAAAGTTGTTGATGTTTTTTATAAAGATGAACTTTACAATGAAATGATTATAAAGCATATTTTAGAACAAAAGAAAAAGTATAATTATAAAACTTTGATTTTTTCTGCTCATTCTTTACCACTTTCAGTGATTAAAAAAGGTGATTTGTATGAAAAACATGTACAAGAGCATGTGAGTATTTTAAAAGAAAAACTTAAAAATGAATTTGATCAAATCATTTTATCCTATCAATCAAAACTAGGTCCAGTAAAATGGCTTGAACCGAATACAAGTGATATTTTAGAAAATTTAGATCAAAAAGCTTTGATTTATCCAATATCTTTTTGTATAGATTGTTCTGAAACGATTTTTGAGCTTGGAATAGAGTATAGACACTTAGCAAAAAGTGATTATGAGCTTATTGCTTGCCCTAATGATAGTGATGAGTTTATAGAGTTTATTTTAAATAAAACAGATATTTAATGGCTACATTCGTATAAAAAGAAATCAGATTGGTTGTTGTTTGTAAGAGTTTTTGAAAAAGAAAAATAAGAATTTATTTTTGTAAAACCAACTTCTTTTAAATAATCTTCCATTTCTCCTTGTCTATATAAATGTATTTGAAAATCCATATATTCACTTTTTATTAATTTATCTTCATCGTATAGTTCATATATGCTAGGATAAAATTGAGTTTGTGTTTTTTCATCAAAGTAACTTTTATTTTTCAACACAAGATTGAAGCCGTTATGAGTTGATACCGATGATGTTATTTTATAGTTATCGTCATTATAGCTTTTTGCGTTTATGTTGTCTACCGCAAATACAAATACTCCATCTTTCTTTAATGCGTTTTTTATGTTTTTTAAAACAATCTTGCATTCTATGATATTAGTAAACAGAGAAATTGATCCTGATGGGATAAATATATAATCATATTTTTCTTTAAAATTATACTTTAAAAGATCAGCGCAAAATGTTTGTGCAAGAGGATATTTTTGTTTTAGTTTTTTTAACATTTCCTCAGAAGAATCTATTCCTATGATATCAAAACCTTGAATTAAAAAAGGAATCATAAATCTTCCATTTCCACATAAAGGTTCTAAAATTTTATATTCTTTTCTGGCATATGATAAATAAAAATCTAATTCATCTTGAGGTGCTTTATTATGTAAAATATCATACATTTCACTACAAAGATTATTATAATAGTTAATTTCCATTAATTAATCCCTATTGATCCGGTTTTAAATAACTTTCTTTTATCATAAGATTTACTGTATCTTTAAACATAGGTAAAGCACTTTGTGCAGCATAATAGCTATAAGCTTTAGTGGGATTTCTTACTAAAACTCCTATGGTGTAATTATTTTTCCCATCATTTGCAAAGCCAAAAAATGAAGCATTATAGCGATTTGAAGTATAGCCTTTTCTTTCAGCAATTCTAGCTGTACCTGTTTTACCGCCTATGACAATACCTTTAGTTTGTGCTTTTTTGCCTGTTCCTTTTTCTATAACATTGATTAAAATTTGTTGCATTTCTTTGGCAGCTTTGCTTGAAAGTATCTTTTCTTTTTTAATTTCATCATCAAGTTTTATTAAACGTCCATCTTGATAAATTTTATTTGCAATTTGTGGTGTGATATAAATTCCATCATTGTTAAATACATTATAAGCAGCTAGAAGTTGCATAAAAGTTGTTTTTAAACCGTAACCATAGCTTAATACTGATTTTTCTACTTCTCTTAATTTTTTTGGATTTGGTATTTCTCCTTTTTGTTCATAAGGAAGATCAATGCCACTTTTTTCTCCAAAACGAAAAATTCTAAGTCCTGAGATGATTTCAATATTGCTTAATCTTTGGGCAATTTTAATCATACCAACATTTGAAGAGTAGGTAATAACTTCTTCCATGGTCATTTTATCTTTTTTATGATCATCGCGTATAGTAAAACGACCAAGCTTATATTGGCCACCTTGGGTGTTGATGACTTCATTAACTTTGATTTTGTCAAGCATTAAAGCAGTGGTAAATATAAAAGGCTTTATAACAGAACCTGCTTCATAGCCATATTCTATCGCACTTGCATTAAGCACAGAAAGATCTTTTCCGCGATTTTGTGGATCGTATCTTCTTGAACTAGCAAGGGCTAAAATTTTTCCACTTTTGCTTTCCATGATAGCAACTATAATTTCATTAGCTTTTAGATCTTCATTTCTTTTATCAATAGCTTTTTCTAAACCTTTTTGAAGTTTTAGTGAAATATTTAAGTATAAATTGCAACCATCTATTTTGCGCTTTTCATAAGAGCGTGAATTTAATATAATATTACCACCTATATCCCTTAAGCCTTGAATTTTAGCGTTTTGTAAAGGATTTAAACAATCATTGTAGTATCTTTCTAAACCTTTTATACCTATATTCTTGAAAATTCCACTTTGCTCATCCATATAAGTTCTTGTATAACCTATAATTGGAGTGAGCGAGTCTTTTGGCATATACACACGATCTTCTTTATGTTCTATGATGTCAAGTCCTCTTGTTTCAACCCTGCCATTACTATTTGTAAAAGACTTAAAAAATCCTTGAGTATAAAGTTTTTTGGCTAATTCTTTTAAGTAGCTTGCATCTTTTGAATTAATATCTTGGAGTAAAATAAAATTATGGCTTCTTTTTTTCTTTGCAAACATTCTTTTTTTTATATCTTGCATTTGGCTATCACTAGCACCACTATAAATTTGAAAAAGAGTTAAAAATAAATCTTTTTTATCAGGATTTAAGCTTCTTAGATCAATTTCAGCTCTATAAATTTGTCTACTTGAAGTTACAGTGAAATTATCACTTGTTATAATGTTGCCTCTAAGAGCAGAAAAGTATTGTTCTTTTTGAGTGTTTGGTATATGGCGTTTTGAGGTTAGAAAAAAAGTAGAAAGTAAAAACAAGGTCATAAAAAACAGAGCCATACAAAAAGCAAAAGCTACTTTTGAAACTCTATTTTTAATGGTGTTTGAAAGCATATATTAAATTTGAGTTCTTGAAATTTCTTTATATGCGTTTATGGCCTTATTTCTAACTTCAAGCATAAATTTCATATTTGATTCAGCTTTACTAATTGCAATTGCTGCTTGATGCAAGTCTTTTACTTCGCCTGTTGCGATGTCTACCATAGCAGCTTCAGCAGTTTCCTGGGTTTTATTAAGGTTATTGATGGAATTTTTCAATAAGCTCGAAAACTCATCGCCTATACTTGTATTGTTGTTATTATTGTTTTTGTTGTTAGCATTATTAAATTGATTTATACCATTGATAGTGTTCATTTATTAGCCTCTTAATAAATCTATCGCACTTTGTGCTATAGTTTTGGTGCTTGTAAAAGCACTTACATTTGCTTGATAAGCTCTTGTTGCTTCTATTAAATCAGCCATTTCAATTACCGGGTTTATATTTGGAAAAGCAACATAGCCTTGCTCATTCGCATCTGGATGAGATGGATCAAATTTCATGCGAAAATCTTTATCATCTCTTACAACTTTATCAACCACTACACTCATTATAGCAGGTTTTGCATCTTTTTGAGAAGCTGGATCATTTAAAGGATTTTCATATTCTAAAAAATTATTATCTTTAGCAATTTGTTTATTTAGCAATTCATTAAAATCAGTTGCTTTGAAAATCACTTCTCTTCTTCTATATGGACCACCTTCTGCTGTTCTAGTAGTATTTGCATTAGCTATGTTTGAGCTAATTACATTCATTCTAAAGCGTTGAGCACTAAGTCCATATCCACTAATATCAAAATCACTTAAATAAGCCATTATTTTTCTCCTAGCCTAATTTAGAGCTTGTATCTATGATGGTTGAAAAAATATTACTTTGTCTTCTTAAAACACCATCTAAAGCAGTAATCATCATAGTATTTTTACTCATTTCAGTAGTTTCTACATCAAGATCTACTGTATTTGCATCATTTCTTGCTAAATGTCCATCTCTTAAATAAATAGTTGATTTATTAGGATCTGGAAATTTCCAAGGTTTTTGATGATTAACATTTGTGCTTGCTAATTCAAGCTCCTTGGTATCTTTTTTTTTGAAAATTTCATTTGCTCTATTAACCAAAGCAGTTTCAAATTCTATATCTCTTGCTTTATAAAAAGGAGTATCAACATTTGCAAGGTTAGAGTTAATCATTTGACTTCTTAGATTTCTTCCTGCTAAAGCATCGACAATAAGTTCTTTTGATTTAAAAGGGCTTATCATAATTTTTCCTTTAAAATAAAGCTTTTATAGACTAAAAGCAAAAATCATTCCAAAATATTTATGCAATTTTGTTTATATATAAGTATATCTTTTTATAGTAAATTTTTGAAATTTTTAAAGCCACTTTCAAGTGAAACTTTTTTTTCTAGTGTTTTTAAAAAATCTTTTTTTGTCATTTCTTTAGCACCCATAAATTTTAAATGCTCATTAGGTACTTGACAATCTATTAAAAAATCATATGGTTTTAAAAACTCACAAAGTCTTATTAGGGCTACTTTTGAGGCATCTTTTTTAAGACTTATCATGCTTTCGCCAAAAAATATTTTGCCTATAATAAGTCCGTATAAACCACCGATTAAAACATCATTTTCATAAACTTCAACACTGTGAGCTAAATTTTGATCAAAAAGCTTTGTGTAAATTTGTATAAATTCTTGACTTATCCAAGTTTTTTTTCTTTTTGCACAATGACTTATAAGCGAGTTAAAATCAAAATCAAGTCTTATTTCATAAGTTTTCAAAGCTTTTTTTATGCTTTTTTGTATGCGGACTTCATCAGGTAAAAGCACCATTCTAGGAGAAGGACACCACCAAGTAACAGGATTGCTAGTCCATGGAAAAAGCCCTAGGCTATATGCATAAGGTATAAAATCTACCTCTAATTTTTCACTGATAAAAACAGGAGCATCATCAGGGCTTTTTAAAAGTTTAGAATACAAATTCGATTTTTTCATTTTTTGAAAGTTTGAGTTTTAATTTACCGCCATTTTTTAATTTTCCAAATAAAATTTCATCACTTAATCTCTCTCCTAATTCTTCGGCAATAATGCGTTTTAATAGTCTGACTCCAAATTCTCTATTATTAGTTTTTTTAGCAAGAAATTCTTTTACTTTTTTATCAGCTTCTATAGTAATATTGTTTAAATTTTTTGCCATTAAATCCAGTTCTTTTTGAACGATTTGTTCTAAAATTTCTTGATCTAAGTCATTAAAATGAATGATTTTGTCAATACGATTGATAAACTCAGGCGTAAAGAAATCTTTTATAGCTTTATTACTTTTTTCTTTATCATTACTTAAAAAACCAAGCTCATTGCTTTCTTTGAGGCCTAAATTTGAAGTCATAATGATAATGGTGTTTTTAAAATCAGCTTTTAATCCACTATTATCTGTCAAGCTTGCATTATCAAAAATTTGTAAAAAAGTATTAGTTAAATCAGGATGAGCCTTTTCTATCTCATCAAATAAAACTACACTAAAAGGATTTTTTCTAATACTATTACTAAGCAAGCCACCATCTTCATAGCCCACATAACCTGCTGAAGTTCCTATGAGTTTGCTCACATCATGTTTTTGTGAGTATTCACTCATGTCAAATCTTTCAAGATTAAGATTTAAAATTTGTGCTAAATTTTTAGCAAGTTCAGTTTTACCAACCCCGCTTGAACCGGTAAATAAAAATACACCTTTTGGGGTATTTTTACCTTTTAATCCTGCATAGCTTTGTTTTAAAATAGAACATAAAGCTTTAATAGCTTCACCTTGTCCAAAGATGTTTTGTTTTAAATCATGCTCTAAGTTCTTAAGAATTTTACCTTGATCGCTTTCATAAATTTTATGAGAATGTGTCATTCTTGCTAAAGTATTTTCTAAGTCTTTTACTTTTACTATTTTTTTACTTTTTTTATCTTCTAAAGCAAAGCTTGCACCAAGCTCATCGATTAAATCAATCGCACTATCGGGTAAAAATTTATCATGTAAAAATTGTTTAGCTAGTTTTATACTTGTTTGTAAAATTTCATCACTGATTTTGATTTTGTGAAAATTTTCGTATTTGCTTTTTAAGCCTTGTAAGATTAAAAAGCACTCTTCTTCGCTTGGCTCATCTATATCAATTTTTGCAAATCTTCTACTTAGAGCTTTGTTTTTATCAAAGGTATTTTTGTATTCTATAAAAGTAGTTGCTCCTATGCATTTGATATTGCCATTGCTTAATGCAGGTTTTAATAAATTTGACATATCTGCATGACTTTCATTGCTTGCGCCAGTTCCTACTATGGTATGAATTTCATCTATAAATAAAATAGCATTAGGGATATTTTCTAATTCTTTAATGATATCTTTTAGTCTTTTTTCAAAATCACCTCTGTATTTTGTCCCTGAAAGCAAGCTTGCCATATCAAGACTATAAATTTTTGAGTTTTTTAAGTGTTTTGGTACTTTTTCTTCAGCTATAGCTAGTGCTAGCCCATCTATAACAGCGCTTTTACCAACACCTGGTTCACCAACTAAAATAGGATTATTTTTCTTACGACGGCTTAGAATTTGCATCATTCTTTCAAGTTCAAATTTCCTACCTATAACAGGATCGATTTTGCCTTTTTTTGCAAGTTCAACTAGCTCTATGGTATGGGTTTTTAAATTTTCAAATTCAGCATTTTGCAACAATTCTTTTATTTTTTCTTCTTCTATTAGGTGTTTTTTTAAAATATTATAAGAATAAGCTTTTTCTTCTTTGCAAAGTGCGATGATAAAATCAATCACACTTGTTTGGTTTTTTGCATTTAGCTTGTGCAATATATTTTCCAAGATTACAGAAAAAATAGGTTCTATTTCTTTTTTTAAAATTTCGTTATTTTTAGCCAAGTAGTTTTTTAATTCATTTTCAAAGCCTTGTAAATCACCATCTCCGATTTCTTCAAGTAGATTTTTAAAATCATTGCTAAGCTTAACTAAAGCAAAAAGCAAATGCTCGCAAGTGATAAATTCATGATGATTGATAAAGCTTAAATGTCTTGCATTTGGTATAAATGAGTCAATTAGTTCTTTATATTTCATTGTTCTTCTATCCTTGTTTGGAGTGGAAAATCATTGTTTTTTGCTGCCGTGTCAACTTGCTGTTTTTTGCTAAGTGCAATTTCTTCTGTGTATATACCACAAACTCCACTTCCTTGATGATGGATTTCAAGCATGATCGCACTTGCTTTTTCAAAATCATGATGAAAAATATTCATTAAAATTTCAATTACAAAATCCATAGTGGTAACATCATCGTTTAAAAGCAAAACCTTAAACATTTTAGGTTCTGCTAGTTTTTGTTGCTCTAAAATTTCACTTTTTAGACCCATTTAATATCCTATTAATATCTTCTTGCATAATCTCAGTAGAAACTTTCCCAAGATAATATTTCACATAACTTTTTGAGTCTTTATTCCAAAAGTCTGTTAAATCTTGATAAACACCATCTTTTAAAACTACTTTAAAAGGAAGTTGTTCCATACTTTGATAGTTGATATCTTTTAAAGCTTGTGCGACAATTCTATCATTTTCTTTAGAATTGCTTAAGAAATAATATGCCCCATATTTGATAGCAAAATCTTTTACGGCTTGATCACTTACATTTTCAAAATGACTAAGCCCTATGATGATAAAATTATCGGTATTTTTTTGCCATAAGCTTGTCAGATGAGTAGCTTCTTCTTGGCAAGGTGTGCAAAAGGTTCCAAAAAAATCAAACATTAAAATTTTATTCTCTTCGCCCTTTACCACAAAACCATTTTGTGTTCTTACTAAGGTTTTTTCACCGCCATTGACGCTTTTTAAAAGAATTTCATCACCCATTTTATACTCAGCAAAAGCAAATTCATTTTCGATTTTTTCTTCACTTGAACAAGCACTTATTAAAAATGCAAAAGCAAATGTAAAAAATAAATAAGCAAATTTTTTCATCAAAATCCTTTTTTAATAATGATTTTTTATAGCAGCTCTTGCTTCAAGATCTGCTTGTTTTTTCTTTAAGCTTTCTCTTTTATCGTGCAAGTTTTTTCCTTTGGCTAAGGCTATTAAGACTTTTACTTTATTTTTTTCATTAAAATAAAGTTCTAATGGCACTATAGTAAAACCTTGAGTGCTAATTTTGCCAAAAAGCCTATCGATTTGCTTTTTATGCATTAAAAGTTTTCGCGCACCTTTTTCATCATGCTTATAAAATGAATGTGTAGTACTAAGATGAGATATATGAGCATTAAGTAAGAAAATTTCACCTTTGATAATACGCACAAAAGAATCTTTTAAATTTGCTCTACTAGCTCTTAATGCTACCACTTCAGAACCTTTTAAAACAATACCTGCTTCAAATTTTTCCAAAATTTCATAATCAAAAAAAGCTTTTTTGTTTTTTACTATAGTTTTTTTCATCATTTAGCCTTAAAAACTCCACTTCCACTTCCACTTAAAAAATAAGCTTCATTAAGAAAAGTTTGCATTTTAGGATAAATTTTTACACAAGGGGCAAATAAGTCGTTTAAATCAGTATTTTTATATTCTAAAATCTCACTTGTTTTAAGTGTTTTAAGTGTTTTGGCTAAATTTAAATTTGCTGTTAAATCGTATGAGCTTTCATCAAATGCTTTATATACTTTTGCGCTTGAGCATTCAATAGCTGGAAAAGTAAAATCAAGTTGGGTAAAATCATCTTCAAAATACTCTACAATCTCACCACAACCGCTAACATTTGCACTATCATATCCGTTTAAAAAAAAGATTAAATCAGAGCCAAGTTTTTGGCAGATTTGTTCAAGTTGTTGTTGGTTAAGTTTTAAATTTAAAGCTTCGTTGATCATAAGTAAAAATGTCACCGCATCAGTGCTACTTCCACCAAGGCCTCCACCTATAGGAATGTTTTTGATAAGCTTTAAACTTTTGTCTTTAAAAAATTCATTTAATTCATTAGAAAAACCTAAATTTTCTAATTCTTTATAAGCTTTGTGTATGATGGTATCTTGGGTAAAATTTCCAGTGATTTCAAATCCTTCTTTAGTTTTTTCATCACTAAAGTTTAACTCATCAAAAATATCTTTTATTAAAACAAAGCGTGATTGTAATAAATGATAAGATCTTGAATCAATTCCTATGATTTTTAAAAAAATATTAGCTTTTGCGTAAGCTTTCATTTTTTAAGCTTTTTACTCAGGTCATCAAGTTTTATTGTTTCATCGCTAATTGCATGTAAATTTTCACTTTTTACTTGCTCGATGAGTTCTTTGCGTAGTATCATTAAAGATTTTGGAGCTTCGATACCTATTTTAGCATAACCTTTGCCTGTCTGAACTACTTTAATTTCTATATCATCTCCGATTTTTATGCTTTCATTTTCTTTTCTTGATAAAATTAACATTTTAATACCTTATTTAAATAATATTGCACTTGATTATCTTGGATAGAAATGATAGAAAAAAAATCTTTTTCTTCTAAAATATAGCTACCTTCTTCTTGAATTTCCAAATCGTCCAAAAATATTTTTTGTCCATTGTATAATTTTTGGGGATATTTTATCGTATTTTTTCTAAGATTTAAATAAGCTAAAGGATTTAACTCTTTTTCATTCTCATAAAAAAACTTTCCCTCACTTAAACGCTCTAATGAGCTTAGTGTGGCTTTAATGCCAAGTTTTCTAGCAAATAATTCACAATAAGAGCGTATATAAGAACCCTCACTAACTGCTATTTTTATGGTTAAAAAGGGGTGGTTATAGTGTAAAATTTTAGTATAAAAAATTTCCATAACGCAGGGTTTTAAATTGACTTCAAAACCTCTTTTTGCAAGCTCATAAGAGCGCACCCCATCTATTTTTTTTGCACAATATGCGGGCGGGGTGTAGGTGATTTTACCTAAAAGTTCATTTTTAATTTGTTCTAAAATTTGCTCATCAAAAGTATTTATAAGATTGATCTCTTTGATATTTTGATTATCAAGGCTTAGTGAATGTGCACCTAGCCAAAGCGTTGCTTTGTAAACTTTTGGATTTTTATCAAAAAAACGAAAAAGTTTTGTATATTGATCAAAAGCTATTAGTAAAACACCTTTTGCAAAAGGATCAAGTGTTCCTGAAAAACCTGCTTTTTTGTTTTTATATTTTTTCTTGAGTTTGCCTAAAAAAGCATTAGAACTTATACCACTTGGTTTGTAAGCTACAAAAAGTTTATTCATATCACTTTTTCCACAAAACTTGACATTATCATTCTTTCTATACCTCCAAAATTAATCGTGAGTTTTTCTTCAGCGCCTATTTTACTTACCCCAGTGACTCTGCCTATGCCAAAAATTTTATGTTTGATTAAATCGCCTTTTTTATAGCAATTTTTTTGGTGATCTAGTGTTAATTCTTTTTTGATTACATTACTCTCGCCAAAAAATCTACTTTTTTCTAATCTTGTGCGACTTCCTTTATAAAATCTAGAATTAGCATAGCTTAAGTAAAGTTTTTTCTTGGCTCTAGTGATTGCTACATAAGCAAGTCTTCTTTCTTCTTCTATATTGCTTGATTCGCTAGTGAGTGGAAAAAATCCTTCTTCTAAGCCTATGATAAAAACATAATCAAACTCAAGTCCTTTGCTTGCATGAATACTCATAATACAAATACTTTCTTTATCAAGTCCATCTTGCTCATTGAGTAAAGAAATTTCATTTAAAATATCATCTAAGCCATTATAATTTCCATGAGTGATTTTATCTTTTAAGTTAGCATAAAGTTCATCTATGTTTAAAAGTTTATCTTCGCTCTCTGGGTTATCTTTATAAAATTCTTTGATTTTAAATTCTTCTTCTAAGGCTAAAATCATTGCAAGTAAATCATCTTTTTCTTTGATTTTGTGTATGCTTAGTATGAATTTTTCTAATTCTTTGTCTGTTTTTTTGCTAAAAAATCCACTTCCTTGCAAAGCACATAGACTTTCAAATAAAGATAAATGATTTTCTTTGGCATAATTTTCTAGCTTTTCTAAACTTGCATTACCAAAATTTCTTTTAGGGCGGTTGATAATACGTTTAAAAGAATAATCATCATTTAAATTTGAAAGTAATCTTAAATAAGAAATAATATCTTTAATTTCAGCTCTTTCATAAAAACGAATTCCGCTTAGCAATTTAAAAGGAATTTTTTCTTTACTAAAAGCTTCTTCAAGAGCACGAGATAGAGCATTTACTCTATAAAGTATGGCTATTTCACTAGGATTAATTCCTGAGTTTAAAAGTTTTAAAACTTCTCTTGCGACCTTAAAACTTTCAATTTTTTCATCATCATTTTGTAAAATTGTAATTTCTTCGCCTTCATCTTTGGTGCAAATCAAAGTTTTTCCTAATCTTTTTCTGTTATGCTCTATAAGCTCATTTGCAGCTTGCAAAATAGCGCTAGTTGAGCGGTAGTTTTGCTCTAATTTGACTAATTTTACATTGTTAAATTGCTCTTTGAAATTTAAGATATTTTCTATTTTAGCCCCACGCCAACCATAAATACTTTGATCATCATCACCCACCACGCAAATATTTTCATGAGACGTGCAAAGTTTTTTTAGAATTTGATATTGTAAAGCATTGGTATCTTGATACTCATCTACTGTTATATAAGTATATTTTTGACTTTGCTCTTTTGCAAATTGTTCATCTTCTAAAATTTTATTAGTTAGCATGAGTAAATCATCAAAATCCATAAAATTATTTTGGATTAAAAAATATTCATATTGTTCATATAAATGAATGATTTCTTCGTAATTTTTGTTTTTTTCATCTTTTAAAAATTCTAATTCTTTGCGTATTTCTTGAGCACTTTTGCTTTGATTTTTAAAATTTGAAATATAAGCACCTATGCTTGCTAAAGAGCTTTGCAAATTTTCACTAGCTAAATCTTTTAGTATTTTCTTTTTATCATCTGTATCAATAATGACAAAATTATTTGCCCTATTAATTCTTTCGCTATAAAGTCTTAAAAATAACAAGCCAAATTTATGAAAAGTGCATAAAAGGGGATTGTGTAAATTTTGATCTTGTAAAAGCGCCAAGGCTCTTGTTTTCATTACATTAGCAGCTTTATTTGTAAAGGTTAGTGTAAGGGTATTTTGCGCAGGAATGCCTACATGGTCGATTAAATAAGCAAGCCTAGTGGTGATGGTTTTAGTCTTTCCACTACCTGCGCCTGCTAGTATTAACATGGCTCCATCAATATGCATGATAGCTTCTTTTTGGCTATCATTTAAACCTTCAAAAAAGCTCATTTTTTAAATAAATCTTTATTGTTAGGATTATTTAAAAAAGCATTCATAGACTTTTCTTTTAATTTTTGATCATTTTGCTTTTTGAAATAGTTTGAAAAATTGACAAAAATAATATTATCTTCAACTTGAATTTGAGTAATTGCCCCTAAATCTACCTTCACAAAAGTTGCAAAATCATCAGGTCCAAAACCTGCATGAAATTCTATATGTTCATTTGTTAAAACTATAGATTTAAAAGTATAACCACCAAGTGCAAAAATACAATAAGGATTTTTACTCACTACATCTAATTCTGGAGGCAAAGGAGGTTCGAGTGTAACAAATTTAGTATTTACAATGATATTAAACTCAATATCTTCTCGGATTAAAATTTGCAAACATTCATAAATGCTTTTTTGCATTAAACTTATAAAATTTTTATTATTTAAAATTTTATCAATCATTGCTTAGCCTTAAAAATTCATCTACTAGTATCCTAACTTGCTCTAAGCCTATATTCCAAAACTCATCGCTTTCTATATCAAAGCCAAACATAGCTACAAGTTCTTTTGGACTTTTGCTTCCCCCGCTACTTAAAAACTCAATATAAATTGAAGTAAAATCAATACATTTACCACTTTTATATAGACCATAAAGTGCTAAAACTAAAAGTTGTGCATAAGCATAAGCATAGCAGTAAAATGGAGAGTGTATAAAATGCGGTATATAAGAATACCAAAGGCCATAATTTTTGGTTAAAACTACGCTATCTTGAAACATTTTTCTTGATTCTTCAAGCCAAATTTCACTTAGTTCTTGAGCGTTTAGTTCTTCTTTTTTAGCATGAAATCTGCGTTCAAAGGTAGTAAAATTAATTTGTCTATAAAGAGTAGCAAAAATATCTTCAATTTTTGCTGCATATAAAGATAAAAGCTCTTCTTTGTCTAAATTTTCTTTAATATAATCAAAAATCAACATCTCTGCGAATACTGAAGCAGTTTCTGCTGTAGTTAGAGGTGTATCTTGATTTAAAAAACTTACTTTATAAGAAAGTTTTTGATGTATAGTGTGGCCTAGCTCATGTGCTAGAGTGAAAAGATCACGTCTTTGGTTGGTATAGTTTAAAAGTATAAAAGGATGGCTTAGTGACGTGCTTGAGTGAGAAAAAGCACCACTTTGTTTAAATTCTTTAGGATAAACATCGATCCAATTATTCTCAAAAGCTTCTTTTGCTATCATATAAAAATCTTTAGAAAATTTTTCGAAGGCTTTTAAAACTATATCCTTTCCTTGATCAAAATCAACTTGCATTTCTTTTCCAATAGGCGCATATCGATCATAATCTTTTAACTTTTTATACCCTAGAATTTTTTTCTTTGCATTATAAAATTTAGAAACAATATCAAAGCTATTCTCACTAGCACTAATAAGCGCATCAACACTTTTTTTAGAAATTTGATTTCTTATGTGTCTTGGAGTTTCTGGGCTTTCATAAGATCTTAACTCGCAAATACTAGTAAGTTCGCTTTTAATCATATTGAAAATATATACTAAAAGCTTATTTTGCTTTTTTAAAGTTTTACTAAAGCATTTTGAAGCTTTTTTTCTAATGCTTCTATCTTTATCATAAAGCTTGCTTAGAATTTCTTCTTCGCTTAATTTTTGCCCTTCAAAATTAAATTTTAAAGCACTAAATGTCTCATCAAATAATCTTGCAAATGCATTTGAACCTGTACTTGATAGAGCTAGGATAACTCTTTCTTCTTTTTTAGAAAGATTGTGTTTTTTGTGTTTGATAAGATTGTTTAAATAAAACTCATAATCTTTGCAAAATGTGATGAAAGTTTTGCTTTTTTCTTCTTTTAATTCGCAAAATTCAAGTTCAAAAAATAAAAGATTTTCTTCTATTTTTTTACTTAAATTTTCATATTTTGCATAAAAAGCACCCTTGGTAGTATCTTGAGCAAAATTTAAATACACATAGGTTAGTATGTGAGAAAGTTTTAAGATTAATTCTTCATAGTTTTTTAAAGCTTGCAAGAATTGCTCATTGCTTAAACTATGAAGATTGTTTTCATATTGTTTTTTAAATTCACAAGCTTCATCTTGGGTTTTTTGTAAAAAAAGATTTAATTCTTGCTCATCTTTAAATAATGTACTTAAGTTCCAATTTTGCATGATTTTAACTTTCTAAAATGAGTTTTTTTAATACAGCCATTCTAATGGCAACGCCATTTTTAACTTGAGTTAAAGCCTTACATCTTTTATCAGCCATTACTTCATCGCTAATATCGATATTTCTATGTACAGGACCAGGATGTAGGATAATGAGATTTTTATCTTTTATTAAATCTTTACTAATGCAAAAATCATTTGCATAATCTTTAAGCGATGCATAGGTTGGAATATTATGTCTTTCAGTTTGCGTTCTAAGACTCATGATAATATCAATATCATCAATAACTTCTTTTAGTTTATTTGTTTTTTTAATAGGATAATTTGGCATAAAATGAGGCGGGGCTACTAGGGTAATGTCTATACCAAAACGAGGTAATAATTCTAAATTTGAAGCAGCAACGCGTGAGTTTTTAATATCTCCTACTATTGCTATTTTTTTACCTTTAATATTATAATCAAAATGTTCCATTATAGTAAAAAGATCAAGTAAGGCTTGAGTAGGATGAGCATGTTTGCCATCGCCTCCATTAACTATAGGACAATGAGTATAATTTGCTAAAGTATGAGGCACACCTGAGTTTTTGTGTCTAACTATAATAGCACTTGGTGCCATTGCATCTAAATTTGCAGCAGTGTCAAAAAGTGTTTCGCCCTTACTCGAGCTACTTCTTGAAACATCTAATTTTAAAACTTTAGCACCTAGTCTTCTTGTGGCTGTTTCAAAGCTTGATTGGGTGCGTGTTGAATTTTCAAAGAAAATTGTTGTAACACTTTTTCCTTCTAAAAATGTACGTGGTTTTTCATCTAAAAATTCTTTTGCTTCTTTAAATAAAGCCAAGATTTCATCATTGCTAAAATCCTTTGTAGTAATTAAATGCCTCATAAACCCTCCTTAAATTTTTAAATTAAGCTCATTATCCGAACAAATAGCACTAAATAAAACATCTGTTGAGCTATTTAATGCAGTTTCAACACTATCTTGAATAACTCCTATGATAAAACCAACTGCAACTACTTGCATAGCTATGTCATAATCAATATTAAATAAAGAACAAGCAAGTGGTATAAGTAAAAGCGAACCACCAGCAACCCCGCTAGCCCCACAAGCTGCAAATGCGGCTAAAACACTCAAAAGCATGGCTTGTAAAAAATTTATTTCAATACCTACTGTATGAGCTGCTGCAAGACTTAGTATAGCTATGGTGACAGCTGCTCCTGCCATATTAATCGTAGCTCCTAGTGGAATGGAGATACTGTATAGGTTATTGTTGATATTTAATTTAGAGCAAAGCGCCATATTTACAGGGATATTTGCCGCAGAACTTCTTGTAAAAAATGCGAAAACAGCGCTATGTTTTAAACAAATAAAAATCAAAGGATAAGGATTTTTCTTTGTGTAAGCAAAGACAATTAAAGCATTAATCACAAAGGCTACAAAAAACATAGTTAAAACTAAAATTATTAATAATTTAATATAACTTAAAAGTCCTGCCGCCCCTGTTTGAGCAACTGAATTTGCTACAAGTCCAAAAATTCCAAAAGGAGCAAGTTTGACTATAAATTTAACGATTTTTAGTACACCTTCGTTGATGTCAGTAAAAAGTTGCTTTGCATCATTTGAGCAATGTCTTAGAGCAAACCCCCCGCCTATAGCCCAAGCTAATATGCTTAAATAATTTCCTGAAGATAAGGCATGAATAGGATTGTCTACTATTTGAAAAAGTAGTGTTTTAAATACTTCACCTATGTGCGCAGGGCTTGTAGTGGATGCTTTTTCAACATCACTTAATACTAATTCTACAGGAAAAATAAAACTTATGCTAACTGCGCTTAAAGAAGCTAAGAAAGTTCCAAATATATATAAGAAAATGATATGTTTTATTTTCTCACTTCCGTGGTTAAATTCTTTTGTGCAAATGGTTGTTAAGATTAAGATAAAAACCAAAATCGGCGCTATGGCTTTTAAAGCTCCTGTAAATAAAGCACCAAAAATATTTGCAAAAATAGCTAAATCTTTAGAAAATACACCTACTAAAATTCCTAAAACAATGCCTATGCAAATTTGCAAAATAAGATTTCCATTTTTATAGCGTTTGATTGCACAAGAGAATAAACCCATTTTTTACCTTTTTTTGTAGTGATAAATTTTTAATTTATTCTAACAAAGTAAAGCTTAAATAAGCTTTTTGATTTTTAAGCTAGTATGTGATAAGATATTGTAAAAAATTATCCAGTAAGGAATATATAGTATGTATTTATTTACCTCTGAAGTTGTTAGCGCAGGACATCCTGATAAATGCGCTGATATTATAGCTGATTCTATAGTAGATGCTTTTTTAACTCATGATAAAGACTCAAGGGTCGCTAGTGAGGTTTTTGTAGCAGGAAATAAAGTAGTAATTGGTGGTGAGATTAAATCAAAACATAAGCTAGAAAAACAAGATTATGAAAATATCGTAAAAAAAGCTTTAGCGGATATTGGTTATGATGGACATCCACATTTTAGTAAAAAGCAATGTTTACATCCTGATGATTTAGATGTGATGGTATTTTTAAATGAGCAAAGTCCTGATATTAATCAAGGTGTTGATCAAGAAGATGGAGAAATTGGAGCAGGTGATCAGGGGATAATGTTTGGTTTTGCAAGTAATGAAGCAAAAGAATATATGCCAGCAGCTATTTCTTATGCTAGAATACTTTGTGATAAAGTATATGAGTTTGCAAAAAACAATCCTGATAAACTTGGGGTGGATATTAAAACTCAGGTTACAATTGATTATGTAAATAAAGAAAATTTTGAAAATTGTAAACCTCAAAGCATTCATACTATTGTAGTTTCAGCTCCTTGTGTTGAAAGTATGAAAATAGAAGATTTAAGAGCTTTGGTGATGGAGTTGATTTTAGATTCGAATTTACCAAAAGAGCTTTTTTGTCCAGAAAAGACAAGAATTTTAATCAACCCAACTGGAAAATATGTAAACCATAGTTCTTTACATGATAGTGGTTTAACAGGAAGAAAGCTTATAGTAGATAGCTTTGGTGGCTATGCTCCAATAGGAGGAGGAGCACAATCTTCCAAAGATTATACTAAGGTTGATAGAAGTGGACTTTATGCTGCAAGATGGCTTGCTAAAAATATCGTAGCAGCAGGGCTTGCTAAAAAATGTATAGTGCAACTTTCTTATGCTATAGGTGTAGCTAAACCAACTTCTGTAAGTGTAGATTGTATGGGAACAAATACAAGATTAAATGATGATATTTTAAGTGATTTTGTGATGAAAACTTTCCCATTAACTCCAAATTGGATTAAAAATAAATTCAATCTTGATAAACCAAGTAAAGATACTTTCATGTATGCTGATGTAGCTGCTCGTGGTCAAGTGGGTCAGGCTGATTATCCTTGGGAAAAATTAGACGCACTTGATGAATTTAAAGCATTATAAAATGAAGCTTTTAAGCTTCATTTTGCTTTAAAAACCTATCCTTTATCTTTAAAATCAATATCTCTTTTGGCTTAATTACTGCATTTTCTTTTCCATTAACTGCATGATATATGCTTACATTATAGTTATTTGCATAAAAACGCATTAACAAATTTTGTAATTTATACTCACTTGAAAAATTAAACCAAGCATTATTTGAAATAGCTATGATGATCTTTGAGTTCTTGTAAAGTTTTTCTTTAGTTGCTTCAAAGCAGATAGCATTAGTGATGAGTTGATTATTTAGAGTGTATTGATTTAATTCTTTTCCTTTTGAAAATTCATCAATATTTAAAAAGTATTTTTTAAAAAAGTTTTTAAATATAGGAATTTCTTCTCCAAAAGGCACAAGATAATGTTTGTTAAAAACTTGTATGTTACCATTATCAAATACATAAGTGCTATTGTATAGATGATTAGGTGTGGTACTTATAGCACCTGTGATGATGGTGATTTGTTTTGATAAATCGTTTAAGGCTTGCAAATAACTTGGTGCTTTATTTAAAGCAAAGGCAAAAGCTGTTTCAGGAAAAACAATTACTTCTTTACCTTCTTTTATGGCCTGATTGATTTGGTAAAATATATCTTTAGAATGAGTTTGTAAATTTTCTTGTATGAATTTTTGATCTTGAGAGATATTAGTTTGGATTAATTTATAGTCTAAATTTAGTGTTTGTGGTTGTTTTTGATTGTATTGAGCTCCGATTAGAATAAGGATTAAAATAATTGCCATCTTATAATATCTTGAAATGTATTTTTCATAATAAAAATAAGCAATCAAAAACATAGCTATAATGCCTTGATAACTTGCATCAAAGATTCCATATACACTTAAAACACCCCAATTTAGCCAATCAAAACCAAAAGGATGAATAAAACTAAGTAAAAAAATTCCACAAAGCCTTAAAAAATCATATTTAAGAAAAAAACATACTAAAAATAAAAATCCATAAATTAATCCTATTAAGATAATTTCTAAAGGAATTAAATAAGCTAAATCAAAATAAATTGATGATAAAGCTATCCACCAAAACCATAAAATTCCTACAAAAAATCCGGTATAAAAATATCCTACTTTACTTTTATTTCTTAGTAATAAAACCAAACCATATATACTTAAAAATGGTGAAATAAATTCAAAAAGTAAATTTTCAAAAAAATAAATAAAATTTGACAATAAAAGTGCAGAAAAAAAGGCTTTTATTATTTTAAAAGTGGTAGAATTAGAATTTATGAACTTTAAAAAAAGGGGAAGAAATGGCAGAAAACGGAAATATTTGGACTTCATTGTTGCCTCTCATTGTGCTTTTTGCGATTTTTTATTTTTTGGTTATTAGACCACAACAAAAACAAGCAAAAGACCACAAATTAATGGTTTCATCTTTAGAAAAAGGAGATAAAATCATCACAAATGGTGGGATAATTTGCGAGGTGGTAAAACCAGAAGAGGATTTTATCAAAGTTAAGCTTAATGATGAAAATGTAGTTGTAAAAATTTCTAGAGATTTTATAGCAAAGAAAATTGATGCGTAGTGGAAAAATTACTTATAGAAGTATTATTTTCTTTGTAGTTTTTCTTATAGGATTAGTTTTTTCCATACCTTCTTTTATGCAAACCCAAAGTGGTGCTAAGATCAACCTAGGACTTGATTTGCAAGGTGGTTTGCATATGTTATTAGGTGTAGAAGTAGAAGAGGCGGTTAAATCAAAGGTTAAATCCATAGCCTCTTCTCTTAGTTATTCTATCAATAAAGAAGATATTATTGTTGATAAAATCAAAGTAAATGATACTAGTATTGAATTTAGTTTATTAGATGAAAATGATGTAGCTAAGGTTGATTTGTTATTAAAAGACATTAAAGGCTTGGTTATTACACACGAAAATTTACACTACACACTTTCTTTAACCCAAGAAGAAATCAAATTAACTCACGAACAAGCTATTTTGCAAGCTGTAGAAACCATTAGAAACAGACTTGATCAATTTGGGCTTGCAGAGCCAAATGTAGCAAGATCGGGTGAGGATAAAATTTTAGTCGAACTTCCAGGTATTAAAACTGCTGCTGATGAGGCTAGAGCTAGAGAGCTTATCGCAAAAGCTGCACATTTACAATTAATGGAAGTAGATGATGTTAGAATGGATCAGGTAAATAATCTTACTCCAGGTCAAGCTGCTGAATATGGAGATTTGATTTTTGAAGATGCAAAAAATCCTCAAATTAAATATCTAGTAAAATCTATACCTATTCTTGATGGTTCTATGTTAACAGATGCAAAAGTAGGTTTTGCACAAAGTAATAATCTTCCTGTGATTAATTTTACTTTAAATTCAGAAGGTGCGAAAAAATTTGGAGACTATACAGGAAATAATGTAGGTAAACGCTTAGCTATAGTTTTGGATAATAAAGTATATTCAGCTCCAAGAATTAATGAAAGAATAGGCGGGGGTAGTGGCCAAATTAGTGGTAGCTTTACTGTTGAAGAAGCTCATGATGTGGCTATTGCTTTAAGAAGTGGGGCGCTTTTAGCGCCGGTTAAAATGCTTGAAAAAAGAAGTGTTGGACCATCTTTGGGTGCTGATAGTATTAAAATGAGTATGATAGCCCTAGCGGGTGCTTCTGTATTAGTTATTGCATTTATGGTGATGTATTATGGTATAGCAGGAATTTTTGCTAATATTGCTTTAGTGGCAAATATTTTAGTGATTATTGCTGTAATGGCTATGTTTGGTGCAACCTTAACTTTACCTGGTATGGCAGGACTTGTGCTTACTGTAGGTATGGCAGTAGATTCTAATGTTATTATTAATGAAAGAATTAGAGAATTATTGCGAGAAGGTGCTAGTATAAGACAAAGTGTTGAAAATGGCTATAAACACGCAATGAGTGCGATTTTAGATTCTAATATTACTTCATTAATTACTTCAGTAGTACTTTATGCTTATGGAACAGGTGCGGTAAAAGGTTTTGCAGTGACTTTAAGCATAGGAATTTTAGTTTCGATGATTACTTCTATTGTTGGAACTCATGGTATGTTTGAAATGTTTATGAACCGTATGGAAAAAAGCAATAACACAAGATTATGGTTTGGATATAGGAGACCTTAATGCAATTTTTTAGTCAAAAACATGTTTATGATTTTATGAGAATGAGATTTGCAGCCATCTCTTTGTCTTTTATTTTATTTTTTGGTTCTATTTTTATCCTTTTTACTAAGGGTTTGAATTTTGGTATTGATTTTACCGGTGGAACTTTGGTGCAACTTCAATACGAGCAAAAAGCTCCTTTGGCTGAAATTCGTAAAGCTTTAGCTATCAATGAAAATTTAAAAGGTGCTAGCGTTACTGAATTTGGCAGTGCAAATGAAGTGATTATTCGTTTTTCAGGAAGTAGCGATAGTTTGGGAAATGACATTGGAGTAAGCATTACAAATTTATTAAAAGATACAGGTAAATTTGAAGTGCGCCGTGTGGATGTAGTAGGTCCAAAAGTAGGAGATGAACTGCGTAATAAAGGTCTTATGGCAGTTGGAATTTCTTTGATTGCTATTTTGATTTATTTGGCAGTAAGATTTGAATGGCGTTTTGCTATGGCTTCTATTGTGTGTGAAATTCATGATATAGTCATTACTTTAGGTGCTATTGCGTTATTTGAAATAGATGTAAATTTAGATATTTTGGCGGCTGTTTTAACCGTGCTTGGATATTCTTTAAATGATACGATTATTATTTTTGATAGGATTAGAGAAGGTGTTAAAACAAGCAAAAAATCAAAACTTGATCTAATTATTAATGAATCAGTTTCTGCAACTTTATCAAGAACTACTTTAACAACAGGCTTAACATTAATTACCGTTGTAGTGCTTTATTTCTTTGGTGGGTCTATGATAGAAGGTTTTGCTTTAACGATGATAGTGGGTATTATAGCAGGTACTGCAAGTTCTATATTTGTAGCAAGTCCAGCGCTTTTATGGTTTAAATTTAGTGTTACGCAATACCGCCAAAAAGAATTAGAAAAAGTAAAGAAAAAACAAGACAAAGAAAAATTAAGATCGATGTATGAAAAAGGAACGGTGTAAAAATGAATTGGGGTAAGGTTGTTTATATCTTTTTTGCTCTAATGAGCTTAACTACAACTGCGGGATTTTTATATGATCAAAATGAAGTTGCGTTATTTATCGCAGCTTGTGTGAATTTAATTTCTACTTTATTGAAAATCGGAGTTAGAAATTTTTTAGCAGCTGAATTGTTTGCTAGCTCTTTGGTGGCTGATTTGCATTTAATCCCTGCCTTTGCTTTGATACAAATTAATCCAGAAGCTAATGTTATGGTTTATACTTTAGCAATTGGTGCTTTGATAGCTAATATCTTTTCGATGATTTTAGTTATAGTAGATTCAGTAAAAAATCAAGAAGAAAATTAGGAGTTAAAATGGCATATGAAGCAGGTAAAATAGAAAAAAAATGGCAAAAAATTTGGCAAGAAAAAGAATATTTTGAACCAAAAGATGATTTTTCTTTGCCAAAAAAATACATTTTATCTATGTTTCCATACCCAAGTGGTAGAATTCATATGGGGCATGTGAGAAACTATAGCATAGGTGATGCTATGGCTAGGTATTATAGAAAAAAAGGTTTTAACGTCTTGCATCCTATAGGTTTTGATAGTTTTGGTATGCCTGCTGAAAATGCTGCGATTAAACATGGTATCCATCCCAAAAAATGGACTTATGAAAATATTGATTATATGCAAAATGAGCTTGCTTCTTTAGGCTTTTCTTTTTCCAAAAAAAGAATGCTTGCTACTTCTGATCCTCTATATACTAAATTTGAGCAAGAGTTTTTCATCAAAATGTATGAGAAAGGTTTGATTTATACCAAAGAAGCTGAAGTTAATTGGTGTGAGAATGATAAAACAGTTTTAGCTAATGAGCAAGTTGAAGATGGTAAATGTTGGCGTTGCGGACATGAAGTCATTAGAAAAAAAATGCCAGGATATTATGTAAAAATTACCGCTTATGCAGATGAATTATTGCAAGATCTTAAAAAATTAGAAGGAAAATGGCCAAGTCAAGTTTTAACTATGCAAGAAAATTGGATAGGTAAAAGCACAGGGCTTAGTTTTGATTTTGATATAGAAGAAAATGATAAGCTTAGCGCAAAAAAAATCAATGTTTTTACCACAAGAGCTGAGACTATTTATGGAGTATCTTACATCGCTTTAGCACCTGATCATGAAATAGTAAATGAATTAATTGATAAAAAATTACTAGATCAAGATGTTATAGCTAAAATTCAAAATATACAAAACCAAACACCTCGCCAAAGACAAGCTGCGCCAAAAGAAGGATATTTTTTAAATCTTTATGTAATCCATCCGCTAAGTAAAGAAAAAATTCCTTTATGGGTAGCTAATTTTGTTTTAAGTGATTATGGTAGTGGCGCTGTTATGAGTGTGCCTGCTCACGATGAAAGAGATTATGAGTTTGCAAAAACTTATAATTTGGCTATAAAAAAAGTAATTTATAAAGATGAAAATGATGCGCAGTGCTATACTTTAAAAGAAGGTGTTTTAACTAATAGTGGGGAATTTGATCAAATAGAATGCAATGAAGCTAGAGAAAAAATTAGTTTAAAAATTGAATCATTAGGTATTGGTAAAAGGGTTACTAATTTTAAAATTCGTGATTGGGGTGTTTCTAGACAAAGATATTGGGGAGCTCCTATACCAATGATTAAGTGTAATTCTTGTGGTATAGTTCCTCAAAAAATAGAAAATTTACCTATTACCTTGCCCGAAGATGTGGTGATAAATGGAGAAGGAAACCCACTTGATAAGCATGAAGTATGGAAAGAATGCATTTGTCCAAAATGTGGTAAAAAAGCACAAAAAGAAAGTGATACTTTAGATACTTTCTTTGAAAGTTCTTGGTATTTTGCGCGTTTTGCAAGCGATGATAAAACATGGCAAGAAAAAGCAGTAGATGAAAAAAGTGTCAATTATTGGATGAATGTTGATGAATATATTGGTGGGATTGAACATGCGATATTGCATTTACTCTATGCTAGATTTTTCCAGAAAGCACTTAGGGATTTAGGCTATTTAAAAGATGATGAGCCTTTTAATAGACTTTTAACCCAAGGAATGGTCACTAAAGATGGTGCTAAGATGAGTAAGTCTAAGGGTAATGTAGTTGATCCTGATTATATTATAGAAAAATATGGAGCAGATAGTGCAAGATTGTTTATATTGTTCGCTGCACCACCTGCTAAAGAACTTGAATGGAATGACAGTGCATTAGAAGGTGCGTTTAAATTTATCAATAGGCTTTATGAAAAAGCTATGAGTTTAGAATGTGGAAAATTGCAAGAGATTGATCATCAGGGTTTAAATAAAGAAGAAAAATATGCTAGATTAAAAGTATATGAGGCTTTGAAAAAATCTTTTGAGGTTTATGAAGAAAGTTTTGCCTTTAATACCTTAATAGCTGCATGTATGGAAGCTTTGAATGCCTTAAATGCTATAAGTCATAAAGAAGTTTCAAAAGAAGCTTTTTATATTATTTTAAATATTTTAGAGCCTATTATCCCTCATGTTTGTTTTGAACTTAGTGAGTATTTATTTAAATGTGAAAATTTTAAAGTATTAAAAACAAAAGAAGAAGTTTTTGTAAAAGACAGTTTTAATATAGCTATTAGTGTTAATGGTAAAAAAAGAGCACAGATTGAAATAAATTCAGAAGCTAAAGAAGATGAGATTTTAGTTTTAGCTAAAGAAAATGTTGCAAAATGGCTAGAGGGTAAAACTATAGTAAAAGAAATTTATATTGATAAAAAATTGGTAAATTTGGTGATTAAATGAAAAAATATCTAGTGCTGTTTTTTGCTTTTTTTATCATGGCTTGTGGGTATATTCCATCTTCGCAGATGGCAAGTAGGGTTTTAGGTGAAAATGTATTTTTAAAAATTAACATTAGTAAGCAAGATCCTGAGAATAGTGTTTATATAACAGATATTTTAAGAGAAGCTATGCTTAATAAACTTGGTAGAAAAATCACAGATGAATATAATGCAGATAGCTCTATTATAGTTACAATGAAAAAATTAGAATTTCGTCCTATGGTTTATGATAAAAATGGTTACGTAGTTAACTATAAAGCAGAGCTTTATTTGGAGTTTATATTGCGTTATAAAAACGGCAAGGAAGAAATTGTAAATACTAAAGGAAGTTATAATTTTGATATTAATCCAAACTCTATCATTAGTGATCAAGCAAGATTTGAAGCGATTAAAAACGCATCAAGTGAGGCTTTTGACGAATTTGTATCTATTATAGCCATTAGAGGTTATAAATAAAATGGCAAGTCATATCAATGAAATTGCAAAAGAAACATTGATAAAATTAAAAGAACGCAAATTATATCCAACACCTGAAAATTATAGTGAGGTATTTGAAGAATGTGCTAAAAAAGCAGGGGTTATGAGCTCTAATAAAGCTAGAATAGAAAAATATACCAATCTTTTGGATGATTCTTATAAACAAGAACTAAAAGGAAAGAGTATTCGAACTATTGATGAGTTTTTGATGTTTTTGGTTTCTAGACTCAATAGACAGGTAAGTAGAAAATATGAAGATGTTTATGCTTTGCTTGGTCTGATCATTCAACAACTTAGCATTAGTAAGGATAAAAAAATCAAAGAACTTGCTCAAATTACTCAACACAGATTATCTCAAGCTATGGATTTAGAAACTATATATCTTTTAAGAGCTAAATGGAAAGAACTTGAAAAATCTTATGAAGACCAAGAATTTTTAAAAAAATTAGAAGAATTTAACATCCGAGCATTTTTGGATTTTCATGCTTTAGTAGAAAAGCTTATCATTATGCTAAAAGAACGCTCTTATGAAAAACAAGCTGAACTTTTATTAGCTTCTTTAGAGCCTTTATTTGGTGAGAGTAAAGAAGTAGAACAATTTAAGCAAAATTTAAAAGAAAATCCTAAATTAATTTCTAGAAAAGAATTTGCACATGAATATTGTTTGATGCTACAAAAAAAGGAAGCAATAGATAAATACTATATACAAAAAAATCTTTCTTTTTTTAATCAGCATTTGGAAAGTCTAAATGAAATGGTGTCAAAGCTTTATGATAATAGTCAAGAAGATGTGAAATTTATTAATGCTTTGGCTAAAGATGAAAATGGCAATGTGCAGATTAATTTTGATACATTAAAAGATAAACTTTTATATGCAAATGAGCAAATAGCCCAAATTAAAACACAAATTCAAGCTACAAGCGATGATGAGCAAAGAGAACAATGGAATCTCGCTCAAGAGCTTAAAAAACTTGACGAAAACTATAAGCTTTATGCGGTTAATTATGCTTTATCTTTCTTTAAAATCAACAATATAGAATATATTATTAATGCTTATGGTATCGATAGTTTTAAAACCATCAGTGGAAAATTTAAAAAAATTCTTAAAGATTTATGTAGTAATTTAGCTGAAATTTGGATTTTGGATGAAAATTCTTATTTGATTATATTTCCAGGTAAAAATTTAGAAAATGCTCAAATTTTTACAGAAAAAGCCTTGAAGCTTATAGATGATTATAAATTTATTTATAAAGAAGAAGTGGTTAAGCTTGTTTTATCATCTTCTTGTATAGAAAAAAAAGAATTTCCAGAAGGTGATATATTAAAAGAATTAATCCAAAAAAGTTTAGTATGAAATTTCAACAAACACTTTCACAAAAAACCATGTATGTGCAAAAAATTAGTAGATTTTTTATGTTTGGTATGTATGAAAAATATAAAAAAATCATCCCAAAAACTAAAAATATTCAAATTATTGGTACTAATGGTAAAGGAAGTACAGGTAGGTTTTTAGCGCTTTTGCTTTTAGGGCAAGGATATAAAGTAGGGCATTATACTAGTCCGCATATTTTCGATTTTAATGAAAGATTTTGGTTAAATGGTAAAATTGCAAACAATGAGCTTTTAGAAAAAGCACATGAAGAATTAGAAAGTATTTTTTTAGAAGATGTGAAAAAACTCAGCTATTTTGAGTATGCTACTTTTTTAGCTTTTTTTGTTTTTAAAGATTGTGATTATGTGGTTTTAGAAGCTGGAGTAGGTGGAGAGTATGATGCTACAAGTGTTTTTGAAATAAATTTTAGTGTTTTTACTAAAATAGGTTTTGATCATCAAGATTTATTGGGTAAAAATTTAGAAGAAATAGCAAGAACAAAATTAAAAGCCATGAGTGCTAAAGCTTTGATTAATCATAAGCAAGAAACAAAAGTATTAAATTTGGCTCAAAAAATAGCAAATTTAAAACAAGCTAGTCTAAATATTAGCTCGTTAGATAAAAATACAATTGTTTATCCTTATGTACAAGAATATATTCAAAAATATAATTTAGCGAGTTTTTTAAAAGATAATCTTTTTTTAGCTTTAGAAGCTTTTTCTAAAATTTGTGCCAAAAATAAAAAAGAATTGATTCAATGCATTAGTAATTTGCCAAAACTTGACTTAAAAGGAAGATGTGAGCAAGTAAGTCAAAATGTTTTTGTTGATGTAGGGCATAATGAAATGGCAGCTTTAGCTTTGGTTGAAATTTTCAAGGAAAAAAAAGTTCATTTAGTCTATAATTGTTTTTTAGATAAAGATTCTTATAAAATTTTAAGGGCTTTAAAGCCTATGATAAAAATAGTTGAAATTTATGAGTATGAAAGTAAAGATAGACCTTTGGCAGGTTCTGTTTTACTAGAAAATTTAGAAAAATTAGATATTGCTTATCAAAGATTTGAACAAATAAAAAAAGATGAGTTGTATTTGGTTTTTGGTTCTTTTGTATTAGTAGAAAATTTTTTAAGAGGCTATAATGAAAGATAAATTTACGCTAACTATCACAGATGTAAATGGCTCTAGACATTTTTTATTAAGTCAGATTATAAAAAAAGTAATAATTTATTTTACTTCTTTTGTTTTTGTTGTTATAGTTTTGGGTGCTTTATATATTAATTATTTAGCAGACAAGCGTTCAGAGCTTTTAAAAGAACAAGAAGCATTATCTTCAAAAAATACTAAATTATTTTCTCAAAATGAAAGCATGCAAAAAAGTTTAGAGGAAAAAACAGCCTTATATGATGAACTTCAAACCCAACTTGCAGACATTGAAGAAAATTTAGGCTTAAAGCAGGATGAGAGCTTAGATATACCAGAAAGATTGGAAAAAGTTAAACTTACCAATGATCAAGCTTATTTATTTTTAACACAAATTCCAAATGGACATGTGATAGAAGATAATGGCGTCACAGGTAATTTTGGATGGCGTCATCATCCTATATTAAATAAAAAAGAATTTCATCCAGGTATTGATTTAAGAGCGGCTTTAAATACCCCAATTTACGCACCTGCAAATGGAGTGGTTGAATATGCTGCATATAGTAACAATGGTTATGGCTATTCGGTAATTTTAATCCATAATTTTGGTTTTAAAACAGTATATGCACACATGATGCGTAAAGATGTTGTCAAAGCAGGGCAATTTGTAAAAAAAGGCGATTTGCTAGGATATACAGGAAATACAGGGCTTTCTACGGGGCCACATTTACATTACGAGGTTAGATTTATTAATAAACTTTTAGAACCGAAGATTTTTATAGATTTAAACCGAAAAAATTATGAACAAATTTTTGAAAAAGAAAGGAGAGTTCCATGGCAATCTTTAATAAAGGCTCTATTGCTACAGTATCCGAAACTACAGTCATTTCAAACGGAGCAAAAATAGAAGGAAAATTTTATTTTGATTCTATGCTTCATTTAGATGGAGAAATTACAGGGGTAATTAATTCTTCTAATGTGATAGTAATAGGTAAAAGCGGTGTTTTAAAAGGACAAGTTAAGGCAAGCAAGATAGTGATTAATGGGGTTTTTGAAGGCGAAATGCAGGTTGATTCTTTAGAAATTTTATCTGGTGGTGTGCTTAATGGTAACATCATAGTTAAACAATTGAGCATTGAAAATGGTGGAAAATTTAATGGAAGTAGTAAAATCATTGAAAAAGATGAAGAACTTGCAACTATAGATGTGAGTATAGAAAATTCAGAAAATGCAAGCTAAATTATATGAATATTTATTAAGCAACAAAACTGAGTTAATAGTTTGTGAGAATGATAAAGAAGCAGATGAATTAGCTCAAGTTTGTCTATTTTTAAATTTTAAAACCTTTGTTTTGCCTGATTTTAGAGCAGAATTTGGTAGTGATTTGCGCTCTTTTTCTAAAGAGCTTTTTGAAATTTGTAAAGTATTAAATGCTTATCATAAAGAAGATGAAAATAAAATTTTAATTTCTCCTATAAAAACAATCTTGCAAAAACTCCCTGGAAAAAAGCATCTAAAAAACATTATTCTTAAAAGAAATTTGTTTCTTGTTTTAGAGAAATTTAAAGAAGAAATTTTACATAGTGGGTATGAGTTTGTAGATATAGTTCAAGATAAGGGTGAAGTTTCAATACGTGGGGATATTATAGATATTTTTGCGATTAATGAAGAACAACCTTTTAGAATTTTGCTTTTTTCAGATGAGATAGAAAGTATAAGATATTTTGATATTCATACACAAAAATCAATTCCAAATGAACTTTCAAAAATTGATATTTGTCCTTTTTTGAGTGCTTTTAATCAAGAGCAATATGAAAATTTACAAGAAAAAATTCAAAATTTTCAAAGTCAAAGCATTATAAATGATGTTAATTCTTTAGGTTTTTGGTGTGTTGATGATTTTTGTGATTATTTAGATTTAAAATTTGTAAGTATAAAAAAATTTGATGTAAATGATTTTGAAGAAGATATTAGTAAAATCAATCAAAATATTTTACCTGAACCAAGATTTTATAAAGATTTAATAAGCTCTTATAATCACGATTTTTTCACTTTTCATAAAGATAAAAAAATTACTATTTTAGCAAAGAATGAAGCTTTGTTTAAAGCTTTAAATTTACAAGAATTTTCAAATATTAAATTAAAAATATCTCAAGAAAGAATTAATTTAAGCACTCAAGATGAGCTTATCATCTCTTTAAATAAAAAAGAAAAAAGCAAAAGAGTTAGAAAAGCAAGTTTAGTAATAGATGAGCTTAGGGTTGGAGATTTTGTTGTACATGAAGATTATGGTGTAGCTAAATTTTTAGGTCTTGAGATAATTGCAATAGCAGGAGCAAAGAAAGAATTTGTCGCTCTTGGGTATTTAAATAACGATAAGCTTTTATTGCCTGTTGAAAATTTATATATGATTGATAAATATATTGGAGTAAGTGGTGGTATACCTTTGCTTGATAAGCTCGGAAAAGGAAGTTTTCTAAAAATCAAGGAAAGATTAAAAGAAAAATTATTTGCCATTGCCTCAAATATAGTTTCTTTAGCAGCTGCTAGAGCTTTGATAAAGGCAAAGGAATTAAAAATTTCTCAAGAATTACAAGATGAATTTATCAATAAGGCAGGATTTTTTTACACTAAAGATCAAAGTCAAGTTTGCCAAGAAATCACTCAAGATTTAAAAAGTATGCAGGTGATGGATAGGCTTTTAAGTGGCGATGTAGGTTTTGGTAAAACAGAAGTTGCTATGAATGCTATATTTACTTGTGTAAAAAGTGGCTATACGGCTTTATTTTTTGTGCCAACTACTTTGCTTTCAGCTCAGCATTTTAAAACCCTAAAACGAAGATTTAATTTTTTTAATATAGAGGTTTTTAAGCTAGATCGTTTTACTAGCGCCAAAGAAAAAAAACAAGTTTTAGCATTTTTAAAAGAAAATAAACCTTGTGTAGTGGTTGGTACGCATTCTCTTTTGGGAGTTGAGTGTGAAAATTTAGGTTTAGTTGTAATAGATGAGGAGCATAAATTTGGTGTAAAACAAAAAGAAAAACTCAAAGAATTAAGTAAAAACTCACACATTCTTTCTATGTCAGCTACGCCTATACCAAGAAGCTTAAATCAAGCTCTTAGTTCTTTAAAATCATATAGTGTTTTACAAACTCCACCTGAGGATCGTTTGGATGTGCGTACCTTTGTTAGGGAAAGCAATGATGCTTTGATTAAAGAAGCTATTTCAAGAGAACTAAGAAGAGCAGGACAGATTTTTTATATTCACAATCATATAGCAAGTATTGATGGGTGTAAAAAATATCTTTTAGATTTATTTCCAAATTTAAAAATTTTGATCTTGCATTCTAAAATCGATGCAAAAACTACTGAAGAAGAAATGATTAAATTTGAAAATAAAGAATATGATTTGTTGCTTTGTACTTCTATAGTTGAAAGTGGTATTGATTTGGCAAATGCAAATACTATTATAGTAGAAAATTCAGATCGTTTTGGTATGGCTGATTTGCACCAACTTAGAGGAAGAGTAGGGCGTAGCTCTAAGCAAGGGTATTGTTATTTTCTTATTGAGGATAAGGAAAAAATCACAAAAGATTCTTTGAAAAGGCTTACGAGTTTAGAGAGTAATTCTTATTTAGGCTCAGGAAGCGTGCTTGCTTATCATGATTTAGAAATTCGTGGTGGTGGAAATTTATTAGGCGTGGATCAAAGTGGGCATATAGAGCAAATTGGTTATAGCTTGTATCTTAAAATGTTAGAAGATGAGATTAATAAGCTAAGTAAAAAAGAAGAAATTAAAGAGAAAAAAATAGATCTAAAGCTTAATATTAATGCTTTTTTAAATAGTGAGTATATTAGTGAAGATCGTTTGAGATTAGAACTTTATAGAAGACTTAGTAAATGTATGAGTGTTAATGAAGTCTATGAGATAGAAAGTGAGATGAATGATCGTTTTGGCAAGCCTGATATTTTTACTAAGCAGTTTTTGGATTTAATCATCATAAAAATTTTAGCTAGCGATCATTATAAACTAGTGAGCAATTATGAACAAAATATTTGTTTTGTAAAAGATGATGAGAGCAAGGAAGTCATTAAAGCAAAAAGCAAAGACGATGATGATGTGATTGAGGCTATTTTGACGTATTTAAGAAAGAGTGAAAAAGTATGAGTGGATATGAAATTTTTAAAGCTTTAGTTAATGCAAATATTGACTATAACGATTTTGAGTGGCTAGAAAATAAAACTTTAAGTGAGTTTGAAATTTTAATTTCTGTAGTTTTAACTCAAAATACAAACTGGAAAAACGTATTAAAAGCTTTGACAAATTTAAAACAAGCAAATATTACCAAGATGGAAGATTTATTAACTTTAAGCACTCAAGATTTAGCGTTTTTAATAAAACCAAGTGGATTTTATAATACCAAGGCAAAATATATTAAAAATTTCACTCAAAAATATTTCCAATATTTTAATTCTTTTGAACTTTTTAAAGAAGAAGTAGATAGAGAATGGCTTTTGAGTATTAAGGGTTTTGGTCAAGAAAGCGCAGATGGAATTTTAAATTATATTTGCAAAAAAGAAGTTTTAGTAGCTGATGCTTATAGTGCAAAAATAGCTAATTATTTAGGCTATGAGTGTCAAAGTTATGATGATTTAGCAGATTTTTTAAAAAAAGACATAGTTAAAAACCAACAAGAATTGTGTATTTTACTAAAAAAAGAATGTAAATTATACGAGCTTTATCAAATTTTTCATGCTTTAATTGTTTCTTTTTGTAAAATGCATTTTCAAGGTAAAAAACTTTCAGCAGATGGTGTGCTTATTTTAGATCCCTTAAAATTTTAAATTTATTTTTTGTTTAAAAAATTAATTTTTTTTACGATTAAAGTGTTATAATGTATTTAACTTCATAAAAAGGAGAAGTAATGAATACAAGTATAGTTGGAAAACAATTTGAGCTAACTGAGTCTATAAAAGAGTATGTGGAAAAAAGCTTTGATGCTTTAAGTAAATATGGCTTAGATGTGATTTCTGCGCGTTGTGTTATAAGTGCTGATGAAAGGCATGGAAAGAAAGGATTTTGGGCTGAATTTAGCATTAACCTAGCTGGTATTAATACAGTGGTTGTAAAACAAAAAGATAAAGACTTATATGCTGCTATAGATTTGGCTATTGATAGAATTTCTAAGGTTTTAAGAAGATTGCATGATAAAAATATTACCCATAAACATCAAGATGAGATAAAAGAAAATTTAGTATTACCAAGCGTGATCGAGGAAGATGAGATAGTTCCAATGGAACTTGAACTATATAAACCTTTAGAAATTGAAGAAGCATTAGAAAAGCTAAAAGCAAGTAAAGATGTATTTTTAGTTTTTAATGACATAGATGCAAAAATGAGAGTGTTGTATAAGAAAAAAGATGGTAAATTTGGTTTATTTTAAAAAATCTAGCCTTTTTTAAGGCTAGATGTATTAGAAGAGTTTGTTAAAGATTTTATCTATTGCTTGATCTACTTTTTTACCCGTATTTTTAGCGCCATCACTAGCATTTCCACCTATGGTATTAACAATAGAATTTACAACACTTTTAGTATCAAGACTTACTTTAGGATCTTGTGTTGTTCCTTTTATAATTCCTTTGAAATTTGCTCTATCAATGACGATATTAAAAGGAATGTTTAGTTTGGTACTTTTTGTATCAACTTTACCTTTACTGATGTTTATATTGCTCCTATCAGCCACTAGGTTTAAATTTAAATCTATAAGATTTTTGTTGATATTTATTTTAGCTTCACCGTTGCGATATACATCTTGAGTGATATCTTTTTGTAAAAGCAGCATTAAAGCACTTGTAATGAGATTTTTCTTAAGCTGTCCATCGGCTAAGTTCATTAGCACCGCGCCACTTTCTTTTAAAAGATTATAATCGATACTTAAATTTGATTTTGCTTGATAATAATCAGGCAAATCTAAGCTTTGAGCTAAATTTGAAAGATCGGTATTTAGCATTTTAGCGTTAAAAATATTATTTTTTAAAGTGGCATCTAATGAGCCATTAAATATATTTTTGCTATTAATGCTTGCATCTATTAAAGCGTTTTTAAAATCAAATTTTCCTTCAAAATCAGCCTTGCCTTTTAGGTTTCTATCGACTAAAAATCCTAGCTTAGAAAAATCTTGCAATGAAATATTATAAGTGCTTGCTAGAGCCATTTGATTAAGATCAAATTTGCCTTTTAATGAATTAATATTTGCAAATGAACTTAGAGCTTTAGCATTAAAATCAATGATTGATCTAGAAATTTTTCCATCAAGATTGATTTTTGCTGAAGTATTCTTTGGAAATTTTTTCTCTAAAAGCTTAGATAATTCTATTTCATTAAAAGAAGAATTAATGATTGCTTTAAAATCACCATTAATATTGTTAAAATCAAGTGTTTTTAAATCAATGTCAGCATTTATATCTCCATAAGCTAAAACTTTTTGTCCTATTAAAGGAAAAAGTTGTTCTAATTTTATATTATCAACCTTTGCTTGTAAACTTTTTCCATTAGATTTTGCATTGATAAGCCCTTGCATGATTTTAATATTTGCATCAAGATTTTGAATTTGATTTGCCTTGAGATCAACTTTGGCATCTAAATTTAAAGGCCCATTGAGATCTTGTTTGGTTAAAGGCTTTAATTTGTTAAGATTATCTACAAAAGCACTAATTTGTGCATTTAAATCTTTGTTTGTAAGATTATAAGAGCCTTTTAGTTGAGGTATTTTTGCTATGTTTGAATCAAGTAAAGCTTCATAATCAATCAAAGAATTTTTCGCATTTGCTTTAGCTCGTAGATTAAAAGTTGTTTTTGGAAAATCGAGATTACTTAGTTTTTTAAATTCTATAACATTTATATTTGCATTATTTAATCTAGTATTTAGATTGAAATTTTTAAAATCAAGCCCTTGTGCTTTTAAATCTAAAATTAATTTAGAATTAATAAAAGCAGGCATAGAGATAGTCTTTAAAAGCTCTGCTACTTCTATATTAGTTGTATTGATATTAAGATTATTATTTTCTAAAACAGCTTTTAAGCTACCACCAAATCCAAGTAAGTTAGCATCTAATTTTTGCAATTGATTGCTTGCAAAAAGTAAATTACCTTGAATTTGACTTTTACCTTGGAGTTTCATTTTGGCTAGAGATGAAAATTGATTAAAATCATCTATTTTGATATCAAAATCGCTAGTTAAGCTTTGTTTTGCTATATCATAAATACTTTTTTGTGTATAAAGTTTGAAGAAGTTGCTTAAAATTTCACTTTTAGAAATAACTTCATTGTTTTGGATTAAAGATCTTATCTCACCTTTTATATAACTTTGTTTTGGCAAGCTTAGATTAAAATCTTTTTCAATGAGAGTATTATTGATAGAACTTGTGTAAAAATTAATCAAAGCATTACCATTTGGTTTTAAATCTTTAGCTTGTATATCGCTTATAATACTAATTTTTCCTTGAGCATATCTTGGTAGATTAGCAAAATCTAAAATTTGAGCTAAATCTATATTTTTTCCAATAAATTCAAGATTTATAGGGGAAAAATCAACGATTTTTGCATCTAAACTAAGATTAGAATCAAACAAAAATCCATTTCCTTTTACTGAAAAATCACTACTTTTACCTACAACATTACCCTTGAATGTAAAATCTTTATCGCTTTTTAAGCCAAGATTTTGAATATAATTTTGTTTAAGTCCTAAAAGATAATTTAAATCAAATCCTAGTCTTAAAGGTGATATACCACCTTCTATATTAGCAAAAAATTTATCATCAATATTTGCTTTAATGTCAAGTTGTGAAAAACTAATTTTAAAATTTTCAAATTTAACATTCATACCGCTTTTTTGAGCAATAATCGTTTCGATTCTTGGCTTTAAAAAAGCATTGCCTATACTTGTAAATAATAATGTATATATGGCTATCAATGCTACGCATACTACACCTAAAAGAACGTAAAGAATTTTTTTCATAAGAAACCTTTATAATAATATATCATATAAATTTAGTGTAATAGACTAAACTTATATGATATATTTTACTTAGTTTATTGACAATTAACTTTCTTTAATGTATAATTCTATCACTCAAAAACAAAGAGTGCTAAAAATGGCACATTTTAGAAAGGATAAAAAATGAATTTTCAACCTCTAGGAAAGCGTATTTTAGTAAAACGCTTAGAAGAAATGAAAACTACTGCTTCTGGGATTATTATACCAGATAATGCTAAAGAAAAACCACTAAATGGTGAAGTTGTTGCAGTAAGCAAAGAAATAGAAGATATTAAAGTAAATGATAAAGTAATGTTTGCAAAATACGGTGGGACTGAAATTAAACTTGATAATGAAGAGTATTTAGTTCTTAATGTCGAAGATGTTTTAGGGATTATTAAATAAAAAAGGATAAAAAATGGCAAAAGAAATATTTTTTTCAGATGAAGCAAGAAATAAACTGTATGAAGGCGTTAAAAAACTTAATGATGCAGTAAAAGTTACTATGGGGCCACGTGGTCGTAATGTATTGATCCAAAAAAGTTTTGGTGCTCCTGCTATCACAAAAGATGGTGTGAGTGTGGCTAAAGAAGTAGAATTAAAAGATTCTTTAGAAAATATGGGTGCTTCTTTAGTTAGAGAAGTAGCTAGTAAAACAGCTGATCAAGCAGGTGATGGAACAACAACAGCAACAGTTTTAGCGCATGCTATTTTTAAAGAAGGTTTAAGAAATATTACAGCAGGTGCTAATCCTATCGAAGTTAAAAGAGGTATGGATAAAGCTTGCGAAGCTATAGTGGCTGAGCTTAAAAAACTTTCTCGTGAAGTTAAAGACAAAAAAGAAATTGCTCAAGTTGCGACAATTTCTGCAAATTCAGATGAGAAAATCGGAAATTTAATTGCTGATGCTATGGAAAAAGTCGGAAAAGATGGTGTTATCACTGTTGAAGAAGCAAAATCAATCAATGATGAATTAAATGTAGTTGAAGGTATGCAGTTTGATAGAGGATATTTAAGCCCATATTTCATTACAAATACTGAAAAAATGACAGCTGAATTACAAAATCCATTTATTTTGTTATTTGATAAAAAAATTGCTAACTTAAAAGATTTATTACCAATTTTAGAACAAATTCAAAAAACAGGAAAACCACTTTTAATTATAGCTGAAGATATTGAAGGCGAAGCTTTAGCAACTTTAGTTGTAAATAAATTAAGAGGTGTTTTAAATATTTCAGCAGTTAAAGCTCCTGGCTTTGGCGATAGAAGAAAAGCTATGCTTGAAGATATTGCTATTTTAACAGGTGGTGAAGTGATTTCTGAGGAACTTGGAAGAACTTTAGAGAGTGCTAGTATCCAAGATTTAGGTCAAGCTTCAAGCGTGATTATTGACAAAGATAATACAACTATTGTAAACGGTGCAGGCGAAAAGGCAAATATTAATGCAAGAATTAATCAAATCAAAGCTCAAATTGCTGAAACAAGTTCAGATTATGATAGAGAAAAATTGCAAGAAAGACTTGCTAAATTAAGTGGTGGTGTAGCGGTAATTAAAGTTGGTGCTGCCACTGAAACTGAAATGAAAGAGAAAAAAGATAGGGTTGATGATGCATTAAGTGCTACAAAAGCTGCTGTTGAAGAAGGTATAGTAATAGGTGGTGGTGCTGCATTAATCAAAGCAAAATCAAAAATAAACTTAAATTTAGAAGGTGATGAAGCTATTGGTGCAGCTATTGTAGAAAGAGCTTTAAGAGCACCTTTGAGACAAATTGCTGAAAATGCTGGATTTGATGCTGGTGTAGTTGTGAATACAGTAGAAAATAGCAAAGAAGAAAACACTGGTTTTGATGCTGCAAAAGGTGAATATGTAAATATGCTTGAAAGTGGTATTATCGATCCTGTCAAAGTAGAAAGAGTGGCTTTACTTAATGCAGTTTCGGTAGCTAGCATGCTTTTAACAACTGAAGCTACAATTAGTGAAATTAAAGAAGACAAACCTGCTATGCCTGATATGAGTGGCATGGGCGGTATGGGAGGCATGGGTGGTATGATGTAATACCATCTAAAATTTTTAACTTCCTTTGGAGTTGCTTTTTTCTTCAAGAGCAACTCTTCTTTCTATATTTTAATTTCTTACTTGTGTTTTTTGTTATAATAGATGTAAAAAATAATAAGGATTATATATGAAAAATTTACAAGAAGAGCAATTTTCTAACTCAAAATATATTAAACCAAAAAGATATACTTATATAGGCAAGGATAATAAAAAATATACTTGGGATTTTATAGAAGCATTGGATAGTGTTTCTATTTTTTTATATCATACTCAAAAAGATTCTTTTGTTTTTGTAAAACAATTTAGAATCCCCTTGTGGGATTATCATAAACGTAATAATTTGCATTTAGATGAAATAGGATTTAGTATAGAACTTTGCTCAGGACTTGTTGATAAAAAATTGAGTTTGGAGGAAATAGCCAAAGAAGAATGTATAGAGGAACTAGGTTATGCACCTAAATATATAGAAAAAATAGGGGAGTTTTATACAGGTCTTGGCTCAGGTGTTAGCAGGCAGTTTTTATTCTATGCTGAAATTAGTGAAGATGATAAAATTGGCTATGGTGGTGGAATTGAAGGAGAAGATATTCAAGCGGTGTGGATAAAAAGAAAAGATTTTGAGCAATTTTCAAAAGAAAATCCTATTAAGACTCCTTTGCTTGAATATGCGTATTTGTGGTTTAAAGGTAAGAATTAAGCTTACCTTTTATTTTTCATTTTTCTTCTTTGTGTTCAATGTTTGGATCTTTTTCATTAAGCATTTCTTTAAAGATTTCGAACAAATCATCTGAAGCTTTTTCAGCATTTGAACATTTATCTAAAATTTGATTTTGAACTAAATTGTTATTTGTATCTTCTTCATGTGCTAAAGCGATAGCTTGGTTGATGTTTTCATGTACTTTTTGGTGAGGTAAATTTAATTTTCCAAAAGCTCTTCCACTAGAAAATCTTTCTTTACCTATACCTGCTATCCATTTTGCAAGTCTACAGCTTAAATGATCTGCTAATGTTTTACCTGAAGTATGAATAATTTCATTGTATCCATTTAATTTAAAAGCAATATGATCTAATTTAGCTAATGAAATAAATATTTCTGATGTAATGCTTTTGGCATGAGAGCTGGTAGAATTTGCATTGGAAATCAATTGTGTGAATTTGCTTGAAAATTGTACAATATGTTCATTAGATTCAAGTGATACTTTTTCTACCTGCTCGCTTTGTCCATACATTTCATCAGCATTTTGTTTTAATAAATTAATATTTAATTCAACTTCCGAGGTTGCTTTTTGAGTTTTTTCAGCAAGTTTTCTTACTTCATCAGCAACAACAGCAAAACCTCGTCCATGCTCTCCTGCACGTGCAGCTTCAATTGCAGCATTTAAAGCTAAAAGATTGGTTTGATCTGATACATCTTTGATCAAGTTGATAACATTGGTAATCTCATCAACACTACGGTGTAAATTTCCAGCTGTATCTCTAGAACGATTGGCTGATTCGATAATGCTTTGAAGAGATGATATGATCGAGTGAGTTATGGAATTTAATTCTTGCATATCTTCCAATGATGAGTCTGAGTATTGAGAAATCATTTCTGCTTTATTTACATTTTCTTGCATATCGCCTTGAACATTTGCAATACCTTTCAAAACACCAGCTAATAGCATTTCCAAAAGATGTGTTTCTAGATCAGTTTTTCCGCAATTATTTTGAAGTTGATTTTCATACTTATTAATTAATTCTTGTTTTTCTGAAAGAAGTTTTTTATTTTCTTCTTCTAGGAATTGAATTCTATCTTGTAAATTCTTAAGCTCATTGTTTTTATTATTTTTTCCAAACATGTTTATCCTTAAAATTAAAGTATAGAGTTATTTTTTATATTTTGATAAGTAAGTATTTAACTCATCTTTTAATTTTAATTTTTCTTTTTTCAAATTTGCTATTTCAAGGCTATCTAGGTGAATTCTACCTTCTTCTGCATCTTTAATTTTATGATCTAATTCATTATGTTCTTCAAATAATTTATCAAAGTGCTTGTCTTTGCCCTTTAACTCAGTGATTAAATCTCTATATTCATGTAACATTTGTATCTCCTAATTTAAAATTTCCTAATTAAATTATACTTTAGATTATGTTAAATATATTTTAACTCATCAGGTTTTTGTTTATTTTTGATAATTTTTTTAGCTATTTTTATGCTATCAGCTGTACCAACAAGTAATAATTTTGCTCCAGTGCTTATTAGAGTATCGCCTCTTGGCATGGGAGTGAATTTTTTATTTTCTATAATTCCTACTATACTCACATTTGCCATATCTCTTAAGTGAATTTCTTTTAATCTTTTAAATCTCACCCATGATTCATCAGGTATTTTTATTTCTTCTAAATCAATAGGGCTATTTTTTTTGTAAAGATAATTTTCTAATAAATTTTCCATATCTGGTCTTGCTGACATAGCGCTAAGTCTTTGCGCGACTAATTTTGCAGCAGAAACTATAGAGTTAGCTCCAAGCTTTTTGAGTTTTTCGGTTTCATCTTCGTTGCTTGAACTAGCTAATATAAAATAAGGATTGATTCTTTGTAATTCCTTTTCAAATAGTCTTACTGAAGCAATGATAGCTATATTATCCGCTATGTTGTCACTGAGAGTTATTACACCTTTTGCGCTAGAAAGATTGGCTTTTAAAAAAGCTGTATTAGTATGAGGCGCGCTTTCTATATAGTAAGGATAGTTGTATTTTTCAGCTATTTCGCTGAAATTTTCAATTTCATCAACTACAACAAAAGGAATGTGATTTTCTCTAAATTGCTGTGCTAATTCAATCGTAAAATCATTATGATAGCATATTACAAAATGATTTTTTAATCTTGCAACTTTATGAAGCATTCTTCTTTCCTTGATAATCTTAGACAAAACACCTTTTTTTACTATTTCTATTACCAAACCCATGCAAAAAGTAAATATTGTAAAAGTCAATAATACATATACAACAGTAAAAATTCTACCTGCTGTTGGTATGGGGTTGACTTCAGTATAACCTAAAGTGGTAAAAGTCATGCCAGCTTGATAAATAGCATCGTTAAGGTTGTAATTGCTTGTGAGCATATAACCAAAAGCTCCAATTAATGTCATCATTACAACAGCAATAAGAGGGATTCTTAAAAATTTAAGCTGCTCGTAAAGCTCGTCGTTAAGATTAATCGAAGGTTTTGGAGAAGGGGACCAGTTGAGGAATTTCTGTAGCTTTTTCAAAAAAGACATAACAATTCCTCGTTTATATTTAAGGGTTATTTACTGCTTTGTTTTTTAAGTGTTCTTAAAGTTGAGGCAGCTACTCTAACTTTTCTAGTGGTTCCATCTTCTAAAGTGATACGAACTGTTCTTAAATTTGGCAAAAAGCGTCTTTTTGTTTTATTGTTAGCATGGCTAACATTGTTACCTACCATAGGTCCTTTTCCTGTAATTTGGCAAATTCTTGACATAAATTTTCCTTATGAAATAAAAATAATTTTTAGCATTGTATCTAAAACAAGCTTAAAAAAATCAAATATTATCAAAAATACATAAAGAAAATTTGATAATAAGTATGATAAAATTGTTTTTTACTTTTACTGGAGATATAAAATGTATGTAGCACCAAGTTTATTGTCTGCAAATTTTTTAAATTTAGAAAATGAGATTAAAGAAGTGTGTGAAGCAGGAGCTGATTTATTGCATATTGATGTGATGGATGGACATTTTGTACCAAATCTTACTTTTGGTCCTTGTGTGATTGAAAATATTTCTAAAGTTACTTCAGTGCCTTTAGACGTGCATTTAATGGTGCATAATGTAAGTAGCTTTGTGGACTTGTTTATTCCGATAAAGCCAAAATTTATTAGCTTTCATGCAGAGGTTGAAAATCATCCTATTAGGGTATGTGAGTATATAAGAAAAAATGACATTCATCCTGCTATTGTTTTAAATCCACACACCCCAGTTTCAAGCATAGAATATATTTTAGAATTTGTAGATATGGTGCTTTTAATGAGTGTTAATCCAGGCTTTGGTGGACAGAATTTTCTACCGTTAGTATATGATAAAATTCGCCAATTAAGAGAAATGATAGATAGAAAAAATCTAAAAGTTTTTATAGAAGTAGATGGTGGGGTAAATGGCTTAAATGCGCCTGATTTGGATGAAGCGGGAGCTGATATTTTAGTCGCAGGTAGTTATATCTTTTCCTCGCAAGATAAAAAAATAGCAATTAATTCTTTAAAGCTTGAATTTTGAGTCAACAACAAATTGATGATTTGATCATTAAGCTAGGCAAGGAAAATAAACCTTTTCCTTGGGTTTTAAAAGAGCTTGCAAAAATAGAAGAATTAAATCACTATGATTTTGATTTATATCTTTTTGAGCTTTTAGGACTAGGAGTCGAGCTTAATGCACAAAATTGTTTGTGTTTAAAAAGTAAAAATACAAAAATAAAAGATGAGATTTTTTGTGTTGTAGATATTGAAAGTACCGGTGGAGTAAAAAGTGGTCAAATTTTAGAAATAGGTGCGGTAAAAATTCAAAATTATAAAGAAATTGATAGATTTGAGAGTTTTGTAAAAGTAGAAAGTATACCTGAAAATATTACAGAATTAACAGGGATTAGTTTAGATATGGTAGAAAATGCTCCTTCTTTAAAAACTGTGTTAAGTGATTTTAAGTTGTTTTTAAAAGACAGTATTTTTGTGGCACACAATGTACGTTTTGATTATCATTTTATATCTAAAGCTATGTATGAAAATGATTTTGGAGTGCTTTTAAATAGAAGATTATGTACAATTGATTTAGCTAAAAAATGCATTGAAAGTCCTAAATACGGCCTTGATGCTCTAAAAGAGTTTTTATGTATTGAAAGTAAACATCATAGGGCTTTAAGTGATGCTTTAGCTGCAAGTGAAATTTTAAAATACTGCCTTAAAAAAATTCCTTTTTATATAAAAACCACTGAAGAGTTGTTACATTTTAGCAAGCAAGCTAAAAATCAATCTAAAAAATAAGCTTTGTTATAGATTTATCACTATATACATTTGCATAAATGATGGGAGCTTGTGATACAGGCTGAGAGTAAGCTAAAAGCTTAAGAACGCACCAGAACTAGATAATGCTGGCGTTGGAATAATTTATCAACTGCTCACATATCCTTCGTTTATCCAAATTTATTTTAAAGATAAATTCAATTGAAAACTCAAATGTCTTATGTAAAAGAAGGAATTTTCACAAAGCAAATGTGAATTTTTACATAAAAAAATCAAGTAAGTGAAGATTTTTTACTAGAAAATATAGTATATGAAAAAATTATTATTCCTGCAAATATCAATCATAAAGTACTAGATTCAAACAGTATTGACTATGGACTTAAAACATCAATTTAGGTGTTTTAAATGATTGTGTAGATTATAGCGAAGAGATGAAAAAGATAATTAGCTTATAAAATTAATATAGAAGCTATTATGGATCTTAGTGATATGATAACTAGTCTTTTAAGAGATGAGCTAATTGCTGTTTTAAAAGCTATGATAGGCACTGTATCTATTTATGATGTGTAAAAAAGATTTAAAAGATATCAAGGCAAAATATTTTTTAGAAGTAGTATATCATCATGCTAAAAGCGGAGTGGATTTTATGACAATTCATGCAAGGATAATTCTTGCACTGCTAGGGTTTTTAAGGAGTGTGATAGAATTGCTAATATAGTTAGAGGAGGCTTAGTTCTTTATGCTTGGATGTAAATGAGTGATGCTGAAAATCCATTCTATAAATATTATGATTTACTCGCTACATGTAAGGAATTTGATGTAACACTTTCTTTGGGTAATGCGCTAGACCAGGTTGCACTCATGATACAAGTGATGGTGCTCAAATTGTTGAACTTATAGAACTTTCGTTATTAACTAAAAGAGCATAGGTTCAAGATGTGCAAGTAATGATAGAATGACATGGCCATGTGGTTATTAATGAAATAGAAGCTAATGTGTAACTTGAAAAAAGATTTTGCAAAGGAACTTCGTTTTATATCTTAGGATCTTTGGTTGCTGATATATACATAAGATATGAACACATAAATTTGGTAATTGGTGGAGTAGTTGTAGCAGCAGCTGGTGTTGACAAGCTTTACTATGTAATCACTGCTGAATATTTAAGACTTTTAAATTTAGAAGATATAAGAGATGGTATAGTAGTGACAAAATGGTAGCTCATGCAGGAGATATAGCTAAACTTCCTAATAAAGAAAATAGATGATGTAATGAGTAAAGCTAGATAAGAAGATATTAATTGGGAAAAAATGTTTAAACTAGTAATTGGTAGAGAAAAGGATGAGAAAATGTTTAATAAAAGAAAGTCTAAAGAACTTAATTCTTGTTCAATATGTGCTATGAATACTATGAATAAAATTTTAAAAGGTGAGAATATTAGTTTGATAAAAGAATAAACCCTCGATTATGAGGGTTTATTTTGATTAATCTATCACTTTATAATTATAAGGTTTTAGATTTTTATCATCTTCAAGAAGTTTTGCTGGTGGATTACCATTTACCTCTTGATGTTTATAGTAACGATCTCCTGCTTTGTTGCCGTTTAGATCTACTTTATAATGAATTTCACCTGGATTTAATTTTTGAATATCTTCAAAACCTAAATTTGAAGTTTTAAAATCTTTAATACCATTTTTAGCTGCAATTTCTACCAGTTTAGTTTGTCCTTGTCTTGACATATCAACTGATTGTAAAAGCATTCTTGAAGCTTCTCTAGGATTGTGGAAGCCTGTTGAGTTTTCAGCACCCACAAAATCTGCTCTTACTTGAGATTTTCTATGTAGTTCTAATACTTCTTTTAATTCAGCTGAAATTTTAGCATCATCTGCTTTGCCATTAGTTTGGAATTTAGGCATTTTTCCAAGCTCTGCGCGAATGGTTTCTACATCTTTAATCAAGCTTACTAAAGAATATTCAGCTGTTCTTAAATCATGAGCTACTGAATTTTGAATATCTTTTACTTGTTTAGCTAAATAGCCTTCGCTTTGAGTATGGCAAGTTTTGCAAGCTGAGTTGATATCAACTAAAGGTGAAGTGATGTTGTGGTTAGTAACTTTCTTTGCACCTTTTCTAATATAAGGCATATGGCAATCTGCACAACTTACACCATTTGCAGCATGTACCCCGCCACTATAAAGTTCGCTTTCAGGGTGTTGAATTTTTAGCATAGGTGCTTTGGTAATTTTATGAACCCAATCGCTTGGGAATTTTTCTCTATTTTTCTCATAATAATCATCAAACATTTCTATTCTAAATGGCTCACCTTTTTTCCATTCACTCCAAGGAAATGCTAGCTCTATACCATCAACTTCAATTTCAATTGGTTTGTTACCATCTCTCCAAGAATCAAATTCATCATAAGTTTTTTGAGTACCATTCCACCATTTTTTAGAAGTATCATTAGCTATGCTTTCTCCGATAGTTTTTACTTTGGTACCTGTTGGTTTGAAGTAGTATTCAACGTGACATTGAGAGCACACTAAAGTTCTCATTTCGCTTCTTGAAGCTTTAACACCTTGTTTTTCATCTGCTTCATAACCTCTTGAAATTAATGCTTTTATTAAAGCTGGTCTTGTAAGTCTTAAACTCATATCTGTTGGGTTGTGGCAATCCGCACATGTTACACCCATTCTTTTTCCACCATGAGGTCCGCTGTGCTCAGGCGAGTTTTCTTTAGCTCCATTTACTGCAGGAACTGTTTTAATCATAGTCCAATATTTTGCAGAGTTAAATGCTACCCAATCACCTTTTGCAGTGTTGTTTAAAAGCCAAGGGGTCCATCCGCTATGACAATTCATACAAGCTGTTGGTTGGCCACCAAATCCTGCAAAACCATGTGCATTTAAGAAATCTTTATTGTTTCTAGCTGTATCCATTTGATCTACTTGGACCCAAAAGTGACCTCTTTCTTCATTGGCATCAATACTGAATGGATAGCCAGCCCAAAGAACAGTTAATTGTGGATAGCGAATTAGTTTTGAATAAGCTAAATTCCCGCCAAATTCTGTTGCATTAGGTGCTTGTTTTTCCACTGTTGTGTGCATATCTAAATAATCAGGAAAATTCTTTCCCCAATAATCAAAAGTAGGGTTTTCATCGCCAAGTTTTACAATTTCTTGAGAGATGATCCCACCTACTGAATCGTTTGTTTTGGCTGTGATATCTTGATTTAACCACAATACGCCCGCAATAGCTACTATAGTAGCACTAATAGCACTATATAAAATGCCTTTGTTATTCATTAAATACTCCTTTCATTTAAAATCCTCTCTTATGGCCAACACCTTGATGACAAGACACACAACTTAAAGCATTATCTTTATGTGGATCTAGAGTAGGGTTGATAGTGTTACTCGCAATTTCTTTGTGGCATTCTATGCAGTTATTTTGGACTATTTCTTTACTTTTTGCATTTGCACTCAAATGCGTAGGCAAAGAATCAAGTTTAAAAGTAAATGCATAAGCATGTCCTAAGCCACTTTGAGCTTTAGCAATCCATTTTTCAAAAAAGCTATGTGGTAAATGACAATCATTACAAGTTGCTCTTGGTTTACCATCAACTTCTTTAGAGTGTGAAGCTTTTAAATAATCATTATAAACCTCGTTCATAATGTGACAATTATTGCAGCTTTCACTAGCATCACTAAAATAAGAAGTGCCTTTAGCATTATGGAAAGTATACATTCCCACGCCTGCTAAAATTACAAGTAAGAAGAGGAAAACAGCAAAAAGTTTTGAGTTTGCTTTTTTCAAAGTCTCTCCTTTGAATGAAGTTTAAGTTATAAGAACTTAAGTGCAATTATATTACACTATAAAACCTAAAAAGTAAATATAAGTTTATTAATTATTTATTATTTTTTTAATAAGAGAAAAAAAGTATTATTTTTTATATAATTTTATTTACTATTATAAAAATAAAATAAATTTTAATAAAAGAAATACTAAAATATTAAATACTAGAAAATAAGGTAGGTGTATTATGCAAATTCAACCATCAATGTATATTAATAGAGAACTTTCTTGGCTTGCATTTAACTCCCGTGTTTTAGATCAATGTTCCAAAGATCTTCCTTTGCTCGAAAAACTTAAATTTATTGCTATATACTGTACAAATTTAGATGAGTTTTATATGATAAGAGTGGCTGGATTAAAACAGCTTTTTGTAGCAGGGATAAGCACGGCAAGTAATGATGAAATGACCCCACTTGCGCAACTTAAAGCCATTAGAAATTATTTACACGAAGAAAAATATGTAGTAGAGCAGTATTTTACTAAAATAACTCAAGATTTAGAAAAAGAAAATTTATTTATTCGCTCTTATGAAGAACTTGATGAGGACTTAAAGCAGCAATGTAATGAGCATTTTTTTTCTAATATTTTTCCTGTGATAGTGCCTATTGCGGTTGATGCAACCCATCCTTTTCCGCATTTAAATAATCTTTCGTTTTCTTTGGCGGTAAAGCTTTGTGATCCTATGCATCCTGAACTTTTAAAATTTGGTATGATACGCATACCTAGGGTTTTACCAAGATTTTACCAAGTAAGTTCGAATATTTATGTGCCTATAGAAAGCATAGTACGTCATCATACAGAGCATATTTTTCCTGGCTATAAGCTTTTATCTTCTGCTGCTTTTAGGGTAACTAGAAACGCAGATATGGAAATAGAAGAAGAAGAGGCTGATGATTTTATGTTGATTTTGGAGCAGGGTTTAAAGCTTCGTAGAAAAGGTGCTTTTATACGCTTACAAATAGAAAAAGGCGCAGATGAGCAGTTGATCGAATTTTTAAGCTCTCATATGAATATTTTTCATAAAGACATTTACGAATACAGTATACTTTTAAATTTACCATCATTGTGGCAAATCATTTCTAATAAAGAATTTACACACTTACTAAACCCTGTATATACACCAAAGATTTTACCGCCTTTTGGAGATAATGTGTCTATTTTTAGCGCAATTGATAAACAAGATATATTGGCTATACAGCCTTATGAGAGTTTTGAGCCTGTGTATCAATTTATCAAAGAAGCAAGTAAGGATCCTAAGGTTGTTTCTATAAGAATGACTCTTTATAGGGTAGAAAAAAATTCAAACATAGTTCAAGCTTTAATTGACGCAGCCAGTGATGGTAAGCAAGTGACTGTAATGGTAGAGTTAAAAGCACGTTTTGATGAAGAAAATAACTTACACTGGGCAAAATCATTAGAAAATGCAGGAGCTCATGTAATATATGGCATTACAGGTTTTAAAGTGCATGCAAAAGTAGCTCAAGTGATTAGAAAAGAAGGGGAAAAATTAAAAATTTACAATCATTTAAGTACGGGTAATTATAATGCAAGTTCGGCTAAAATATATACTGATGCGAGTTATTTTACTTCTAAAGAAGAATACTCTCAAGATACCACAACTTTTTTTCATATACTTTCAGGATATAGTAAAAGTCGCCGTTTAAAAACTTTATCAATGAGCCCAAAGCAAATCAAAGAACGAATTTTAGATATGATAGCTACTGAAGCAAGTCATGGAAAAGAAGGGGTAATCATAGCTAAAATGAATGCTTTGGTAGATGGTGATGTGATTAAAGCTTTATATGAGGCTTCAAATAAAGGTGTTAAAATAGATCTTATTGTGCGTGGAATTTGTTGTTTAAGGCCTGGTGTAAAAGGGTATAGTGAAAATATAAAAGTTAGAAGCATAGTAGGAAAATATTTAGAGCATGCTAGAATTTTATATTTTAAACACACTGAACCAAATTATTTTATTTCAAGCGCTGATTGGATGCCAAGAAATTTAGAAAGAAGATTAGAATTAATGACTCCTATTTTTGATGAGCATTCACGTGCAAAGTTAGCTCAAATTTTAAAATTACAATTAAGCGATAATGATTTGGCTTATGAGTTAGATAGCGAAGGAAGATATCGCAAGGTTGCTTTAAATGAAGCAGAAAAAATTAATAATTCTCAGCAAATCTTAGAAGAATATATTAGTAGAATTTTCAATACCTTGAAAAAAGATACTGATCATAGTAGAGCAGCGCATTTAGCAACGAAACTTTTTAGAGATAGCTAATCCTTGCTTTTTTAGCAAGGATTATTTCCAACCTTCTATGTAATTTTTAAGTTTTCTACCAACTTTTGGATGTTTAAGTTTTTTGATTGCTGAGCTTTCTATTTGTCTTACTCTTTCTCTTGTAACATTTAATTCTTTGCCGATTTCTTCTAAGGTTCTATCGCTTTCATCATCCATTAAACCAAAACGCATTCTAATAACAGCTTTTTCTCTATCATTAAGCTGGTCTAATACTTCATCAATTTGTTCTTTTAAATCATCTTTTAAGATATGATCCATAGGAGAAATTGAAGTTCTATCTTCTACAAAGTCTCCAAATTTACCATCATCTTCATTGCTAATAGGTGCTTCTAGAGAAATTGGTTCTTTAGTGATTTTAATCACTTGCTTTACTTTATCTACGCTAAGTCCTACTTCTTTGGCAATAATGCTTACATCAGGCTCTTTGCCTTCTTTTTGTAAATATTCGCGAATGATTTTATTGATTTGATTAATAGTTTCTATCATATGAATAGGAATTCTAATCGTTCTTGCTTGATCAGCAATTGCTCTTGAAATGGCTTGCCTAATCCACCAAGTTGCATAGGTTGAAAACTTATAACCGCGTTTGTATTCAAATTTATCTACCGCTTTCATTAAGCCTATATTGCCCTCTTGGATCAAATCTAAAAACGGTAATCCGCGGTTAGTATATCTTTTAGCAATGCTTACAACCAAGCGTAAATTTGATTTTGCCATTCTGGTTTTAGCTTCATCAGATATTTTTTTACCACGTTTGATTTGCTCTAGAATTTCTTTTAGTTGATCTTTTTCTAAATCAAAAGAATTTTGGCTGGCCTCTTTAGTTTGAATGAGTTTTTTTATTTCCATATAAGTGCTTACCATTGTAGTTTCTAATGCGCGTTCAGCAATTTCTTCTTTGCTAAGTTTAGTAATATCTTTTAAGATATCTTGGTGTCTTTGTTTTAGTTCTTCTGAAAACATTGGCAAACGATATTCTAAGCGTTTTAATTCTTTGTCAAATTCCTCATCGCTTTTTAAAGATGTTTCCATGGATTTTACGATTTCAGAGATGAGTTTTGAGGTTGGACCCAAATCCATTAGTTTTTCTTTTAGTATATTTTTCTTAAAAGCAATTATGAGTTTATCTAATAATTCATCATCATTTTTTTCTGCATTAATAGTAGATATGGTTTTTAACCATTCTTTTTTTGCTTTTTCTAAGGCTTTAAAACTTTCTATAACTTTCAAGGTTCTTTCATCTTCTTTTTTGCTTGTTTTTTTAGGTTTTTTTTCGCTTGAGTTTTCATTTTCCTCATTTTCATTTTCCTCTTCAGAGTCTATTTCATCATCGCTTTTATCATCATCGCTTTTATCATCATCTTCAAAGCTTTTAAAAAGCTCTTTTACTCTTCTTTCTCTATTAATCAAAGGTTCTTTGTAATCAAGTATAAAGTCAATCAAATAAGGCACAGAACAAAAAGCATCAATGATAATATCTTCGCCTAGCTCAATTTTTTTAGAAATTTCAACTTCTTCATCTTTGTTTAAAAGAGCAATTTGCCCCATTTCTCTTAAATACATTCTCACAGGCGAGTCTGATCTACTCCATTCTAATAAATCATTTTCATTGGCTAAATCAAATTCATTTTCTAAACTTGTATCTTGTAATTTTTGTTTTTCTTCTTGTAGTTTTTTTGCTTCTTCTAAATTTCTTTTTTTGGCAATTTCTGCTGAAGAAATTAATTCTACTTTGTATTTATCCATTAAATCACGGATTTTTTTTGCGCTTGTTGTATTTGGAAGCTTTGCAAAATACTTGACAAGTTTTTCATATGTGATATAATCTTTAGAATTTTCTTTGAAAAGTTCTTCTAAAACATTGGTTTCATTAGCCATGGATACCCCTTGTATTTAAGTAATGAGTGTAAAACTAAATATTATGCCTAAAGATTAATTAAAAACAAATAAAAACATTTTGGAACAACTTTTGCTTTGTTAGTTAAAAATTAAGATTTTAGTTAGGAAAAACAATGCAAAATGGGTATTATCAAGCCACTGGTGCTATGGTTACGCAGTTTAATCGCTTAGATGTTGTAACTAATAACCTAGCAAATGTAAATACAAGTGGCTATAAAAGAGATAATGTTGTTATTGCAGATTTTAAAAGGATTTTTAAAGAAACTCAAGATGAGTTACCTATACAAAATCACACAAGAGATGCTGCAAGATTTGTAAATACAACTATAGATAGAGTTCCACAAGTTAATCACGTCTATACAAATTTTAGCGTAGGTTCTATGAAAATGACGCATAATCCTTTGGATTTAGCTCTTACTCGTGAAGATACTTTTTATTTAATTAAAACAAATAATGGCGAAGTAAGATTAAGCCAAGATGGAAATTTCCAGCTTGATGATGAGGGATATTTGGTAAATCGTCAAGGATATAGAGTCTTAAGCAGTGATTATTTTAATAATCCTGAAAATGATGGCATACGCATAGGAGATTCTACTTCTTTTATTAATGTAGATAAAAATGGAATCATTAGTGCGTCTAATCAAGATATAGCAAGATTATTCGTTGCACAAGTTGACGATTTAAGAGATTTGCAAAAAGATGGTGATAATATGTACAAAATTGATACTTTAAGCAAAATTAGAGATTTGCCAAATTCAAATGCCATAAAGCAGGGTTTTACTCAAGGATCAAATGTTAATCCAGTTACAGAAATGGTAGGATTAATAGAAGCAAATAGGATGGTTGAGATGTATCAAAAAGTTATGACATCTCATATGGATGATTTAAATCAAGAAGCTATTAATAAATTAGCAAGTACTAAATAAAACTAAGGATAGATAAAATGTTAAGATCATTATACACAGCAGCATCAGGGATGATATCGCAACAAACACAAATTGATGTAACTTCAAATAATATTTCAAATGTTAATACAGTAGGTTATAAAAAATCGCGTGCAGAATTTGCAGATTTGATGTATCAAACGATGAAATATGCAGGTACTTCAACCTCAAGCACCACAAAACACCCAAGTGGTATAGAAGTGGGTCTTGGTTCAAGAGTGACAGCTGTGAGTAAAATTTTTAGCGAAGGTAGTTTAAAACAAACTTCAACTTCAGGTCTTGATATGGCAATTGCTGGTAATAATGGCTTTTTCCAAATTCAAATGCCTGATGGAACTATAGCTTATACTAGAAATGGTCAATTTACCAAAGATGCTGAAGGAAATATTGTAAATTCAGATGGCTATAGACTTTTGCCGGAAATGACTATACCTGAGGATGCTACAGCTATTAACGTAGCAAGTGATGGAACGGTTTCAGTAATGCAGCCAGGAAATACAGCTGAAACCCAAATAGGTCAAATTGAACTTGTAAATTTTATTAACCCAGCAGGCTTGCATGCTTTAGGAGATAATCTTTTAGTAGAAACTGATGCAAGTGGCGCACCAATTGCAGGTATAGCAGGCGAGAATGGATTTTCTGTTATCAAACATGGGTTTGTAGAGCTTAGTAACGTACAACTTGTAGAAGAAATGACTGATCTTATTACAGGACAAAGAGCTTATGAAGCAGGCTCAAAAGCTATTACTACAAGTGATGATATGCTTGGAATTGTAAATCAATTAAAACGCTAGAATTAACTAGCGTTTTTAATATGCAAACAAATATTAAAAAATACTAAAAAACTCCTATTTATAAATACTTATAAAATATTCTTTATTATAATTTAGATTTAAACTAATCATAGTAATATTATATTTATGTATTCTTTATATACATAAATAAACAATAACGAGGGATATAATGAACAGAAGAGACTTCATTAAAAATACCGCTATTGCTAGTGCTTGTGGTGTTGCAGGTCTTAGTGCTCCAAGTAGTGTGCTTGCAAATACTGAGAATAAATGGCGTTGGGATAAAGCTGTTTGTAGATTTTGTGGTACAGGCTGTGGAATTTTAGTTGCAAGTTTAGATGGTAAAATTGTTGCCGTAAAAGGAGACCCAGCAGCTCCAGTAAATCGTGGATTAAATTGTATTAAAGGTTATTTTAATGCAAAAATCATGTATGGAGAAGATCGTTTAGTAACACCTTTACTTCGTGTAAATGCAAAAGGTGAGTTTGATAAAAAAGGAAAATTCCAACAAGTTTCTTGGCAAAGAGCTTTTGATGAAATGGAAAAACAATTTAAAAAAGCTTATAAAGAAAAAGGTGCTGAAGGTATTGGAATTTTTGCAAGCGGTCAATATACTATACAAGAAGGATATGCTGCTGCAAAATTAGTAAAAGCTGGTTTTAGATCCAACAATATAGACCCAAATGCACGCCATTGTATGGCTAGTGCTGTTGTTGGTTTTATGCAAACTTTTGGAGTTGATGAGCCTTCTGGTTGTTATGATGATATAGAGCTTACTGATACTATTATTACTTGGGGTGCAAATATGGCAGAAATGCATCCGATTTTATGGTCAAGAGTAAGTGATAGAAAATTAAGTAATTTAGATAAAGTTAAAATCGTTAATTTATCTACTTTTTCTAATAGAACCTCTCATATAGCAGATACTGAAATTATTTTTAAGCCAAATACTGATTTAGCTATTTGGAATTATATCGCTAGAGAGATTGTTTATAATCATCCTGAAGCTATGGATAAAGAATTTATTGAAAAACATTGTATTTTTACAACAGGTTATGCTGATATTGGTTATGGAATGAGAAATAATCCAAACCATCCTAAATTTAAAGCAAGTGAAAAAGATACTGTAGCAAAACAAAATGCTATTATTGTAGATGAAGAAGAAGCAGTATCTTTGGCTTATTTAGGGGTAAAAGCAGGCGATAAATTTGAAATGAAACACCAAAGTGTTCCTGATGCACATTGGGAAATTTCATTTGAAGATTTCAAAAAAGCTTTAGAGCCTTATACGCTTGATTATGTTGCTAAAGTTGCTAAAGGCAATGAAGATGAAAGTATAGAAGAATTTAAGAAAAAACTTCAAGAATTAGCAAATTTATATATAGAAAAAAATAGAAAAGTTGTAAGTTTTTGGACTATGGGCTTTAATCAACACACAAGAGGTACTTGGGTGAACGAGCAAGCTTATATGGTGCATTTTTTACTTGGTAAACAAGCAAAACCAGGAAATGGTGCGTTTTCATTGACAGGGCAACCAAGTGCTTGTGGAACCGCAAGAGAAGTAGGGACTTTTTCACATCGTTTACCTGCTGATATGGTGGTTGCAAATCCTAAACACAGAGAAATTAGTGAAAAAATTTGGAAAGTTCCTGCAAAAACAATCAATCCTAAACCAGGTGCTCCATATTTAAAAATCATGAGAGATTTAGAAGATGGAAATATCAAATTTGCTTGGGTGCAAGTAAATAATCCTTGGCAAAACACTGCTAATGCAAATCACTGGATAGCAGCAGCTAGAGAAATGGATAATTTTATCGTTGTGAGTGATTGTTACCCAGGAATTAGTGCTAAGGTGGCAGATTTAATTTTACCAAGTGCTATGATTTATGAAAAATGGGGTGCTTATGGTAATGCTGAAAGAAGAACTCAACACTGGAAACAACAAGTATTACCTGTGGGTGAAGCTATGAGCGATACTTGGCAAATTATGGAATTTGCAAAACGCTTTAAAATAAAAGAAGTTTGGGGTGAAACTAAGGTAAATGATAAACTTACCTTGCCAAGTGTTTTAGAAGAAGCCAAGGCTATGGGTTATAGTGAAGATGATACTTTATATGATGTATTATTTGCTAATAAAGAAGCAAAATCTTTCAAAGCTAAAGATAGTATCGCAAAAGGATTTGATAATTCTGAAGTATTTGGCGATGAGAGAAAAGTTATAGGCAGTGATGGTAAAGAATTTAATGGATATGGATTTTTTGTACAAAAATATCTATGGGAAGAATACCGCAAATTTGGTTTAGGTCATGGGCATGATTTAGCTGATTTTGATACTTACCATAAAGTAAGAGGTTTAAGATGGCCTGTGGTAAATGGTAAAGAAACCCAGTGGAGATTTAATACTAAATTTGATTATTATGCTAAAAAAGCCGCTCCAAATTCAGACTTTGCGTTTTATGGTGATTTTGCCAAAGAATTACCAAAAGGAGATTTATTAGCTCCACAAACTAAAGAAAAATATAGTTTAAAAAACAAAGTAAAAATTTTCTTTAGACCATTCATGAAAGCACCTGAAAGACCAAGCAAAGAATATCCATTCTGGTTATGTACTGGTAGGGTTCTAGAACATTGGCATAGTGGAACTATGACTATGAGGGTTCCTGAACTTTTCCGTGCGGTACCTGAAGCACTTTGTTATATGAATGAAGATGATGCTAAGGCTATGAAAATCAATCAAGGCGACATCGTATGGGTAGAATCACGCCGTGGTAAAGTAAAAGCTAGAGTAGATTTTCGTGGTAGAAATAAACCTTCTAAAGGCCTTGTGTATGTGCCTTGGTTTGATGAAAATGTATATATAAACAAAGTTACACTAGATGCAACTTGTCCATTGTCTAATCAAACAGATTTCAAAAAATGTGCCGTAAAAATTACTAAAGCATAAAAATGAAAAATAGAAGAGAATTTTTAGCCTTTGCTTTTAAGCTTTTATGCATAGGAAGCGGAAGTGCATTTTTGGCAAGTTTAGCATTTAGCTCAAACCAGGAGTATTTTTTAAGACCTCCTGGAGCAGATGATGAAAAAGAATTTTTATCAAAATGCATACGATGCGGACTTTGCGTAAAAGCCTGTCCTTATGATGTTTTAAAGCTAGCAAATTTAAAAAATAGTGCTAAAAATGGCACACCTTTTTTTGTAGCAAGAGAAAATCCTTGCAGGTTATGTGAGGATATACCTTGTATAAGAGATTGTCCTACAAATGCTCTAGATCATAAATATCTAGAGCAAAAAGATGGAATTTATAAAACAAAAATGGGTATAGCTATAATTGATAGTGCAAGTTGTGTTGCTTATTGGGGAATTCAATGTGATGCTTGCTATAGAGCTTGTCCTCTAATGGATAAAGCATTAAAACTTGAAACAAAACACAATGAAAGAACAGCAAAGCATGCATTTTTACTACCTGTGGTAGATCATGAAGTGTGTGTTGGATGTGGGATTTGTGAAAAAGCTTGTATAACACAAAAAGCAGCCATTAAAGTTTTACCTAGAGAATTTGTTTTAGGAAAAGCTGGGGATAATTACATCAAAGGTTGGGATGAAAAAGATGAAAAACGTTTACAAGATGTAAACACAGATAAAAATTTCAATAAAAATAAGGCTAAAGATTATCTTAATGATGGGGAATTGCTATGAAGTATCTTATTTTAAGAAGAATAGTGCAATTGTCTATTTTAACTTTTTTTTCTTTTGGTGTATTTAATTTTATATTAAAAGGAAATTTAAGCTCTTCGGTTTTATTTTCTTCGGTGCCACTAAGCGATCCTTTTGCATTTATTCAACTTGCTTTAGCAAGTTTGCAAGTAGATTTAATGGCTTTAAGTGGTGCTTTGATAGTGTTTTTATTTTATGCTATTTTTGCTGGAAGAGCTTTTTGTGCTTGGGTTTGTCCTGTAAATATCATTACTGATTTTGCCTATTTTATTAGAAATAAATTAGGCTTTAATCAAGCAAGAGTTTTTAATGTAAATAAAAATTTGCGTTATTATGTTTTGGCTTTTGTTTTGATCTTTTCTTTTCTTTTTTCTTTTCCTGTTTTTGAGGAATTTTCTTATATAGGAATAATCCAAAGAGGGATTATTTTCGGTGGTATTTCTTGGCTCTTTGTAGCTTTGATTATTTTTTGTATAGATACATTTTTTAGTCCAAGATTTACTTGTTCGTATTTTTGTCCTTTAGGGGCTTTTTGGGCTTTAAGTTCGCATTTTTCATTGCTAAAAGTAAGATATAACTTACAAAAATGCACTAAGTGTTATAAATGTCTTGGAGTATGTCCTGAAAAGCAAGTACTTTGGATGATAGGTAAAGAAAATCAAGATGTAAAATCAGGTGAATGTATTAGATGTGGGAAATGTATTGATGTTTGCGGTGATGATGCTTTAGGTTTTAGTATAATAAATTTAAGGAGAGAAAATGAAAAATAAAATCTTTTTATCCTTAGCAGCAGCTGTTTTAATAAGTGCTTGCGGGCTTGCTGTTAAAAGTGTTGATTCAAAAGATATAGGTTTAAGAAAAACAAGTTTAGAAAGTGAAAATGTAGAGTTGTTGGATGCTAAATACTCTCAAGCTTTAGCTGGCGAATCTGTTTTGATTGAGAGGTCATTTGAAAACGCTCCGCCATTGATTCCACATACTTTAGAGGATATGCTTCCAATTACTAAAGATAATAATATTTGCTTAAGTTGTCATGATAAAGCAGTAGCAAAAGACTTAGCTGCGACAGCACTTCCAAGTAGCCATTATTTTGATTTAAGAAAAAATAAATCTACTAAAGATATGGTAAGTGATGCAAGATTTAATTGTACGCAATGTCATGTACCACAAAGTGATGCTAAACCTTTAGTGGGAAATAGCTTTGAAGCTAAATTTAAAAGCGAGGAATCAAAGAAAAAATCTAATTTCTTAGATGTTTTAAATGAAGGTGTAAAATAAAATTATGAAAAAAATATTTTTAATCTTGTTAGTGAGTATTTATGTATTTAGCTATGAGCTTAAACTTGATTCAAATTTAAATGCTTTAAAACTTACTGATAATAGTTTGCTTATAGGACTTGATAATGGAGAAATAAACCAATATTTCATTAAAGATAAAAAAATGCAAAAAATTACTCAACTTGATAAGATTAAAAATTTTTACGAAGAAAATCTTAGCCCTAGAATTTATAGTATTGATTACTTAAATGGGGCTATTTTGATTTTAAGTGAAGGTGATTTTGGAAGCAAAAAATTACATGTTTACAAAAATAAACAACTTTTAAGCTATGATTTAACTAATGATGGAGTAAAAAAGGCTTTGTTTTTAGATGATAATACTATTTTATTGGCCTTGCTAGGTTCTAATATAGAGCTTTTTGATCTAAAAACAAAAAGTGTTGTAAAAAATTTTACTTTTTCTAGTTCAAGCTTAAGTGATGTGGTTTTAAATGAAACAAAAACTCAATTAGTGGCAGGTTTTGAAAGTGGCGAAATAATACTTTTTGATGTGAAGAAATGGCAAAAAATAAAAAATTATAAGGGTATTCATAAGGATAATATCTATCAACTTGATTTTAAAAACACAATTATTGCAAGCTGTAGCACTGATAGAAAATTAGGTATAGTGCAAAATGACCAAGAAAAAAATATAGAAAGAGATTTTTTAATTTATACTTGTGCTTTAAATAAAGATGGCTCAATAGCAGTTTTTGGAGATAATGAAAAAAATATTATAGAACTTATAGATACTAAAAATTTAAAAACGATAAAAAAATTCCAAAATAAAGATTTTTTGCTAGAATATCTTATATTTTTAAACGAGCATGAGTTTATTAGCGCAGGTTATGAAAACAAAATTATATTTTGGAGTATAGATGAATCTTTCTAGTGTGTTGATTTTAACTAAAGAAGAAAAATTAGAAAAACTCAAAGAGCAAATTCAAAAAACACCTTGCTGTAGCGTGGAATTAGCTCAGGATGAAAAAGTTATAGTAGTAATAGAAAGTGAAAATTTAGATGATGAGCTAAAAGCATATAAACAATTAGAACAGCTTGATGGGGTAGTGAGTATTAATATGGTTTTTTCTTATCAGGATTTAGACGAAGAAAGAGAAAAAATTTTAAAAGCAAATTTTGAGGCAAATACTTTTGATGAAAATTTAAAAAAAGATAATATAGAATACTATGGTAATGTCTTTAGAAAGTATTGATTATGATTTTTTTAATACCTTTGATAGCGATCATATCTTCTATTTTTATTATTGATCATTTTTATTTTTCTAAGGAAAATGAAGTAGTAAAAGAACAAAAGCAAATAAAACAAAAAGATACTAAGCAAGATAAACAAAAATACCTTGAAAATATATTAAATCAAAAATAATCATGCATACACAAATTTCATATAAAAAATTCTTTTGGATTAATATTTTAGTTGTAATTACCCTTGCTTTAAATTTAAGAGCACCTGTAACCTCTATAGGTCCTATGATAGAATATATCCAAGAATATTACAATATCAATTCTACTTTAGCAGGTATGCTAACAACCTTACCTTTAATAGCTTTTGGTCTTATATCGTTTTTTGTAGCGTATTTTTCGCAAATTAAAGCTTTGTTTTTCGCCTTAATTTTGATTGTTTTTGGAGAGTTTATTAGAAGTTATGGGGGTAATATAGGTTTATTTTCTGGGGTTTTTCTAATTGGAGCGGGTATTGCAATAGCTAATGTTTTATTACCTTCTTTTGTAAAAGAAAAATTTGTAAAAAATACTTATAAAATAATGGGTTTATATGGATCTATCATAGGTTTATCTTCAATTGCTGGTGTAGCTTTATCACTCCCTTTACTTAAAATTTTTGAAGTACCTCAGGCTATGTTTTTCTGGGTTGTTTTAGCTTTGATTGCTTTGATTTTTTATTTTCCGCATTTAAAAAATAAAAGATTATTGCGTCCTAAAAAGAAAAATATCAATAAAATAAATCTTTTTTTAAATTTAACAGCTTGGAAAGTTACCATTGTAATGGGGCTACAAAGTTTCTTATCTTATAGTCTTTTTGCTTGGCTTAGTGTGATGATAAGTGAAAAAGGTTTTGGAATTGATTTTGGTTCTAATGTTTTATTACTTTCTCAAATCATAGGTATGCCTGTGGCGTTTTTATTGCCTATTGTTTTAGGAAAACTAAGAGTTCGTGCTAAGAGCTTTGTTATTATAATATTGGGTTTTTTATATGTTTTAAGTTTTGTTTTGGTGTTTTTTTGTGATGTAAAATTAGCGTTGTTGTTAGCAGCTATTTTTTTAGGTTTTGCATCTAGTGGCGTTTTTACAATTTCATTATTGTTTATTGCTATAAAAAGTTCAAATTCTTTTATAGCAGCTAAACTTTCTGCTATGTCACAAGGTATAGGGTATTTAATAGCAGCTCAAGCACCTTGGATTATAGGCATGCTTCATGATAGCTTTGGAAATTTTACTTTAGGCTTTATCATGCTTATGGTTGTAGCTATAATACTTAATATTTTTGTATTTTTAGCATATAAAGCTCCTGTAATTAAGTAAAAATTAAAATAAATTAAAGTCTTTTTTGTTAGAATTTTGGCATTTTATTTTTTGTGAGTTGATAATGCGATATACAGTAACAGAAGCTTCTATTTATGAAGCACAAGGTTTAAAAGATGAAGCTTTGGATATTTATAAAAATATACTAAAACAAGATCCACAAAATAAAAACGCTATTGATGCTATAAGGCGTTTAAGTGGCTTGCGTTCCAATCATGAAGATTTAAATTACGATATGCTTGATTTTTTTGTCAATATGAAAAGTGAAGAAGAAATTAATGAATTTAAAAGGTGGTTGATAAAGCTATGAATATAGAAGATTTAGCAAAAATGGCTATTAGTGAAGTTAATTCAGAATTAGATAATAAAAAAAGTAAAAATGATGAATTTGCTCCTATGGTAGAAGAAATTACTCAGGAAAAAAGTGTTAATGTGCAAGAGAAAAAAATCAAAGAAGAAATTAACAAGGTTGCTCAAGAGCTAATTCAAGAATTAGATGATTTAGAAGTAAAAGTAAAAGATGATAAACAAAATGTCGCTATTAAGGTTGAAGCTTTAGAGAAAAAAGAAGAAAGTATTATAAACAATGAAGAATTTTTCTTAAAAAATCTCAGAGAGCGTATTTTGGTTTTATTTGAAGGATTGAAAAATACCAAAGATGAACATATAGAAAAAAGACTAGATATTACAATTACCTTTTTAGAGTTTTTACTTGCAAAGATTGAAGATAGACTTAAAAAATGATCAAGATTTTTTAAGAATTAAAAATGTATTTAAACCTTACACGCAAAGAGCTTATTTGGTAGGTGGTTGTGTAAGGAATTCTTTTTTAGATTTATCTAGTGATGATTATGATATAGAAATTTATGATATTGAGCCTAAAATTTTTGATGATTTAATGCAAAAACTTGGTGCAAATGGAGTAGGAAAAAGTTTTTTTGTATATAAATACAAAAAATTTGATTTAGCTCTAGCACGTTATGAAAATAAAATTTCTACAGGCCATAGAGGTTTTGAGGTTAAAGTTTGTAATGATGAACAAGAAGGAGCTAAAAGAAGGGATTTTACCATTAATGCATTAATGATAAATATTTTCGATTTTGAATTTTTAGATTTTTTTAATGGTTTGCAAGATTTACAAGCAAAGATTATAAGACATATTGATGATAAAAGTTTTGTTGAAGATAGTTTAAGAGTACTTCGTGGAATTTCTTTTGCATGCAGGTTTGATTTAATAATTGCAAATGAAAGTTTAAAATTAATGCAAACTATGGATATAAGTGATTTATCTAAAGAACGCATTAATAATGAACTTTATAAAATTTTTAAAACTTCAAGATTAAATAAAGCTTATGAGTATTTTAAAATTTTAAATTTAGAAGAAAAAATCTTTTTTCATCAAAATTGCAATGAAGAATTTGAAAGGCTATTAGAGCAAAGTCAAAAGTTAATTTGCAATGAGGCTTTGTTTTTGTATTTGTATTTGAATTTTTTTCATATAAATAAAGAGGAATTTTTTAAAAAAACAAAATTAAAAAAAGAACTATTAAAAAAATGTGAACAAGAGTTTATTTTAGGTAAAATTGATGATTTTAATTTAGCTAAAATTGCTTTAAAAATACCACTTTGCAAATGGCTTGGACTTTGGGATAATGAGCGTATAACACAAGCAAAAAATTTAAATTTATATCATCGTGCTTTTGAAAGTAAAATTAGTGCAAATGATTTACTAAAGGAAGGATTTAGTGGGAAAGAACTTGGGATTGAGCTTGAAAAAAGAAGATTGCAAGAATTAAAAAACTATATAAAGGAGTAAAAATGAATGAATATATTTTAAAAATTTCAAGTAGTGATGAAAAAGGATTGATTTATAGAATTTCAGATGTTATTTTTAAATACAGAATCAATATTATAAAAAATGATGAATTTGTTGGAGAGGATCGTTTTTTCTTTAGGGCGCATTTAGAAGGTGAGCTTGATATAAAAGCTTTTAAAGGAACACTTGAAGCTATGCTTCCTGATAATGCACAAATTGAAATTACACCAAAGAGAAAAAAAGATATTATTGTTTTAGCTACTAAAGAAACTCATTGTTTGGGTGAGTTGCTTATCCGTCAATTTAGTGGCGAATTTAATGCAAATATTAAAGCAGTTATTGCAAATTATGAGATATTAAAACCTTTAGTGGATAAATTTAACATACCTTTTCATACTATTTTGGCACAGGATTTAAGCAGACAAGAGCATGAAAAAAAATTACTAGAGTGTTTAAAACAGTATGAGTTTGACTATATTGTTTTAGCAAAATATATGAGAATATTATCTCCAACTTTTGTGGAGCATTTCGAAGGAAAGATTATTAATATCCACCATTCTTTTTTACCTGCATTTATAGGAGCTAATCCTTATAAGCAAGCTTATGAAAGAGGAGTGAAGATTATAGGTGCAACAGCACATTTTGTAAATAATAACTTAGATGAGGGACCAATTATCACCCAAGATGTTATACCGGTTACTCATGAATATTCTTGGCAGGCTATGCAACAAGCAGGTCGTAATGTGGAAAAAAATGTTTTTTCTAAGGCTTTAGACTTAGTATTTGATGATAGGATTTTTATACACGAAAATAAAACAATAGTGTTTTAAATTTTTGATGCCAAAAAGGCATCAAAAATTAGCAGGAATAACAAGTTTTAAACTCATATGCAGTTGGTCTAGCTTCTACAGGCCATACTTGAGTTTCAAATTTCATATGTTGATAATCATCAATAAACACATCACTCATAACAGGTTTTAAGAAAGCATTTTTTCTAATGAGTGCTTCTAAAGATCCTCTTAAAGTATGAGGTAATTGTTCTATACCTTTTTCTCTAATTTCATCTAGGGTTAGTGCAAATAAATTTTCATCCATAGGTCCAACTGGTATGGTTTTATTTTTAATGCCATCAAGTCCTGCCATAAGTAAGCTTGTAAAAGCTAGGTAAGGATTAGAAGTACTATCAGGGAATCTTATTTCAACTCTTGCGCTTTTTTCATTAATACCATAAGGCACGCGACAACTTGCAGAGCGATTTTGACAAGAATAAGTTAATATACAAGGTGCTTCAAAACCTGGAACTATTCTTTTATAAGAATTTGAACTAGGATTGGTAAATGCTGCAACACTTCTTGCATTAGCTAAAATTCCACCAATGTAATTAATGGCACATTCACTTAGCTTTCCATAGCCTTCTTTATTATAAAATAAATTTACTCCATCTTTCCAAAGACTCATATGTACATGCATACCACTCCCATTGTCTCCATAAAGTGGTTTTGGCATGAAAGTTGCTGTTTTTCCGTTTAAATGCGCTACCATTTTTACTACATATTTGTAAATTTGCACATTATCAGCAGCTTCAACTAAATTTCCAAATTCTACACCAATTTCAGCTTGTCCTTGTGCTACTTCATGGTGATGTACAAAGGTTTTTAAACCCACTCTTTCTAAAACTTGCACCATTTCAGATCTAATATCCACGCTCGAGTCAATAGGACTTACAGGAAAATATCCACCTTTATTTCTTGGACGATGTCCACTGTTATAGCTATCTGTAAAATCTTTATTGTCGTTCCATTCACCCTCTTCAGTATCAACTTCATATTTTGCACAATGAGAAGAATCAACTATTTTTACATTATCAAAAATAAAAAATTCATTTTCAGGACCAAAATAAGCTGTATCAGCAATATTACTCGTACTTAAGTGTTGCATTGCTTTTTTAGCAATACTTCTTGGACATTTTTCATACATTTGTTCTTTGTAGATATCATATACATCACAAATTACTATAATAGTAGGATCTGCTGTAAAAGGATCTAAAAACGCACTTTCTACATCGGGTTTTAAAATCATATCCGATTTTTCTATCGGTTGCCAACCATGTAAAGAACTTGCATCAAAAGGAATCCCATTTTCAAAAGTATTATCATCAATTGCTTTTATATTGTAAGTGATGTGATGCCAAGTACCTATCATATCGGTAAATCTAAAATCAACAAACATTACTTCGTGCTCTTGACAATAACTAAAAAATTCATCAATATTATTTACAAATTTACCCATTTTATCTCCTTTTTAAATATGTTTTAATTTTTAAGATTGTAGTATATTTTTTTTAAATTAAGTTTAAATTAATATTTTTTTTATAGTCAAATGTAAAAAAATAAATTTATATAATTAATTAATAAAATTAATATTGGTTTATATTTTTTTGTAATATAATCTCGCATTAGTTTTTATTATTAAAAAAGGTGTGACAATGACTCAAGAAGAATTAGATGCTTTAATGAATAGCACTGAAGACTTAGATCTTGACTCTGTGGAAGATGTGGAAGCAAAATCTGAGACAGATTATGAAGATGAAGCAAAAAATCAGCAAATTGTAGAAGAAATGATTAATGGTGATTATAAAGCAAGAGCAGATATGGCTTGGCCACCACCACCACCTAGTAAAGAACATAAAGTTGTACATCAACTTGATGATGTTACAAGAGATAGTGAAATCAAAGCTACCGAAATGATGGAAAAACTAGAAGCTATTAATGATTTTTTTGCAAATTCAGAAAATGAGCTTTGTGTAATTAGTGACGCTTTGAACAAAAATATAGAAATTTTTGAGAAATTAAATGCAAAATTTCCTAATGTTGCAAGTTTTAAAGAGGCTATAGAAACTAATAACAATGCCAAAAATATTATAGATGAAATTACAGGTTGTTTGCAAACTGGACAAGATGAGGTTATGATGGCAATGGATGCTATGCAATATCAAGATATTCATCGTCAAAAAATAGAGCGTGTTATTAATGTCATGAGAGCTTTAAGTAGATATATGAGTAGTTTATTTGAGGGTAAAATTGATGATGAAAAACGCGTTGGATCGGCTGTGCATATCCAAGGTGATACAACTGCAGATGTTGTAAGCAATGATGATATTGAGGCATTAATCGCAAGTTTAGGAAAAAAATGATTATTCCTGAAATAGTAGCTCCTGCGGGTAATTTTACAAAATTAAAAATAGCATTAGCTTATGGGGCTGATGCTATTTATGCAGGAGTGAGTAATTTTTCACTAAGAGCAAGAACTGCTAGAGATTTTAACTATGAAACTTTTAAAGAAGCTATTGATTACACTCATGCAAGAGGAAAAAAAATTTATGTAACTATTAATGGTTTTCATTTTAGTTCACAAATTGAGGGTTTAAAAAGGCATGTTTTGAAATTAAAAGAGATGAAACCTGATGCTTTTATAGTAGCTTCTGTAGGTGCTATGCGTTTGGTTAGGGAGCTTGCACCTGAAATTAATCTTCATGTATCTACTCAAGCTAATATTTTAAACTATTTAGACGCTCAAGTTTATAAAGATATGGGAGCTAAACGTGTTGTTATAGCAAGGGAGCTTGGCTTAAAAGATGCAAAAGATTTAAAAAATAATTGTGATATCGAACTTGAAAGTTTTGTCCATGGCTCTATGTGTTTTGCATATTCTGGTAGATGTTTAATAAGCTCAGTACAAAGTGGACGTATGAGTAATCGTGGATCGTGTGCAAATGATTGTAGATTTAATTATGAGCTTTATGCAAAAAATCCAGAAACAAATACGCTTTTTAGATTAGAAGAAGATGAAAACGGCACGCATGTGTTTAATTCTAAAGATTTAAATTTAAGCTCATATATTCAAAAAATTATGCAAGAAAATTGTATTCATGCTTTTAAAATAGAAGGAAGAACAAAAAGCGAGTACTATGTAGCTTTGACTACAAGAACTTATAAAATGGCAGTGCAAGATGTATTGCAAGATACTTTTGATGCGAGCAAATATGAAAAAGAAATTCATACTTTAAAACACAGAGGTTTTACAGACGGATATTTAGTTTCAAGGGCATATGAAAAAACAGATTCTATTAATCATGATACAAGCATAGAAGAAGGAACTCATCAAGTGCATGCCATTAGTGAAGATGGCGAGTTTTTTAAATGTAAAGGCAAAATAGAATTAAACAAAGAATATGAAATTTTAGCCCCGGTTAATTCTAATATAGAATTAGGAGAAAATAAATTAGGCTTAATTTATGAAAATGATGGTAAAAAAATTATAGTTTTTAAGCAATTAGTAGCTAAAAGTAATAAAGAATTTAGTGAAATTCATAGTGGCAATGAAAACGAAATTGCTTTGCCATTTAAGCTTCCAGAATTTAGCTTTTTAAGAAGGAGTGTTGAATGAAATTTGTTTCTATATTAATGGGAAGCAAGAGTGATTATGATGTGGTAAAAGAAGCTTTGGGAATTTTGGAAAAATTTGATGTTAAATATGAAATCTTAATCACTTCAGCTCATAGAAGTCCCCAAAGAACCCAAGAATACATTAAAAATGCAGAAGAAAAAGGTGCTAAAGTATTTATCGCCGCAGCGGGCATGGCGGCACATTTAGCAGGAGCTGTTGCAGCACACACAACAAAACCTGTTTTAGGTATACCTATGCCAGGAAGTAATTTAGCAAGCATGGATTCTTTATTTTCAACTGTGCAAATGCCAAGTGGAATTCCTGTGGCAACTGTAGCTATAGGTAAAGCAGGAGCTATTAATGCAGCTTATTTAGCTGTACAAATTTTAGCAATAGATGATGAGTCTTTAGCGCAAAAATTATTAGAAGATAGACAAAAACAACAAGAAAAATTAATCCAAGATTCTAATACAATTGAAGTTTTTCTTTAAGGAGCATATATGCAAACTTACTTGGAATTAAAAGAATTTTGTCAATTGGTGCATTTATCTGAAGATGTTGTAAAAGGAATGATGGCAAATGGTGCTTTAAATTTCAAAGAAGAAGAGGGTAAAATTTATATAGAAGCCAACCAAGGAACTTTTAGTGTGGTACCTATGAGCTCAAAACAACCTGCTATGGTAAACTCTATGACTTTAGCAGGAGAAAGTTTTGTAGAAAAAACCATAGGAACTATTTTAAATTTACATGAAAAAGTTCTTGATGCTAAGGATGAGACCTTAGAAGCTTTAAAGGGTGAGAATAAATTTTTAAAAGATGCTCTTTATTCTATGCAAGAACTTTATGATGAGGATAGAAAAACTATAGAAAATCTTAACGAGCAACTTAAATATGCGCGCAATGAAGTAGAATTTCTAAAAAGAAAATATAAAATGATGTGGAATAAAACAGTAGAATTGTATGCAAATTCGCCTGAAAAGCCAGAAGAAATAAAGGATGAAAAATGACCTTTTCTCAAATGATATTAAATTTGCAAGAATTTTGGCAAAAGCAAGGTTGTGCTATTATGCAACCTTATGACTTTCCAGCAGGTGCAGGGACTTTTCACCCGGCAACTTTTTTAAGAAGTTTAGGAAAAAAACCATGGGCAACTGCTTATGTGGCACCAAGTAGAAGACCAACTGATGGAAGATATGGTGAAAATCCTAATAGACTAGGTGCTTATTATCAATTTCAAGTTTTGATTAAACCAAGTCCTGATAATATCCAAGAATTATACTTAAAAAGTTTAGAAAATTTAGGTTTTGATTTAAAATCACATGATATTCGTTTTGTTGAAGATAACTGGGAAAGTCCAAGTTTAGGTGCTTGGGGTTTAGGTTGGGAAGTTTGGCTTGATGGTATGGAAGTGACACAATTTACTTATTTTCAACAAGTTGGCGGTATAAGCGTAGATTTAGTAAGTGCTGAAATTACCTATGGTTTAGAAAGACTTGCAATGTATTTACAAGATGTAGATAATGTGTATGATATAGTTTGGAATGAATTTAACGGTGAAAAAATTACTTATAAAGATGTTCATAAGCAAGGTGAGTTTGAATTTAGTAAATATAATTTTGAAGTAAGTGATGTTAAAACTTTAAATGTGCAATTTGAAAATGCTTATAATGAGTGTAAAAATGCATTAGAAGCAAAGCTTGCTTTACCCGCATATGATTATTGTATGTTAGCAGCGCATACTTTCAACTTGCTTGATGCAAGAGGAGCTATTTCAGTAACTCAAAGACAAGACTTTATGCTTAAAATTAGAGAATTATCTAAAAATTGTGCCTTGGTGTATAAAGAAAGTTTAGATGAAAATTAAAGAAATTTATGATTATTTGGATACTATTAGCCCATTTAACACGCAAAGTTCATGGGATAATAGTGGCTTATTACTTGGAACTTTAGATCAAGAAGTAAATCAAATTTATCTTGCTCTTGATGTGGATATGCATTTAATTGAAAATGCACGTGAAAATTCACTTTTTATAGTTCATCATCCTTTGATTTTTAAAGGTTTAAAAAACTTAAGCGGGGTGTTTTATCCGCAAAATATTCTTACTAAAATGATACAAAAAAACATAGCTTTAATTGCTATGCATACGAATTTTGATTTAAGTCATTTAAATGCTTATTTTGCTCGTGAAATTTTAGGATTTAAAATCAAAGAACAAAATGAGTTTTTAATTTATTGTGATGTTGATTTTAAATTTAGCGATTTAATTAATCATGTAAAAAAAAGTTTAAAGCTTGATTGCATAAGAGTTGTAAACGCAGGTAATGAGAAAATTAAAACTTTAGCAATATGCACAGGCAGTGGTGGAGATTTAATTTCTAGTGTTAAGGCGGATTGTTTTTTAAGTGGAGATTTTAAATATCATCAAGCTTTGGAAAGTTATCATAATAAACTTAGTTTGATTGATATAGGACACTATGAAAGCGAATCTTGCTTTGGTAAAATTTTAGCAAAAGATTTGCAAAAATTTCATTTAGAAGTTATAATATCAGTTTCAAAAAATCCATTTCAATATTTTTAAGGAAAATTTCAATGAGTAAATATTTAGAACAACTTATAACTTTATCACAAATTGATAAAGAACTTGATGGTTTTACAAATAAAGTAGAAGATGCTACAAAAGATTTAAAAGAAAAGCGTAATTTACTTGATAAAACTGAAGAAGAAATTGCTAGTTTTGAGAAAGATATTAAAGATATAGAAAATCAAAAAATTCAAAACAACAATCATATTGCAGAATTTGGTGTAAAAATAAAAGAAATAGCCAAAAAAAGTGCAGCAGTAAAAACTGAAAAAGAAGCAAATGCTTTAAAAATTGAAGAGGATATAGCTAAAGAACAACTTGATGCAGCAAATGAAGAAATTGAAAGATTGGATAAAATTTTAGAAAATAAAGAAAAATTCATACAAGAATTACAAACTAAAAGAAACGAACTTGAAAATGAAGTGGATCAAATTGATGCTCAAACTAGAGCTGTATTAGTAGATATTGAAAAAGATAGATTGCAAATTTATGATAAGAAAGTTAAACTAATGGGTGAAATAAATCAAAAAGTTTTAACTTTTTATGAAAAAATTAGAAAATGGGCGGGAAATAGCGCTGTAGTACCTGTAAAAAAACATGCTTGCTATGGTTGTTTTATGAGAATTTATGATAAAACTTATTTGGCTGTTTTAAAAGGTGATGAAATCATAACTTGCCCACATTGTGGAAGAATTTTATACAAAGAAAAAGAAGAAAATTAAAATTGATTTTTTTTTATTATATTTTTACTGTGATTATATATGTAATCACAGCTCCTTTTTTATTGATTTTAAGTTTTTGCAAGGAAAAGTATAAAATATCATTAAAATCAAGATTTTTTCTTTACAAAAATTTAAAACAAAAACAAGGTGATGTGTATTTTCATGCTTGTTCTTTTGGTGAAATTAAAAGCCTTGTCCCCTTAATAAAACTTTTTCCAACTTGTAAAATTTCAACTATTACTCAAACTGGATTTGATGAAGCTTTAAAGTATTCTAAAAATGTAAATTTTTTTCCATTTGAAATTTTCATACCTTTTTGGATGAGACCTTGTAAAGTTTTGGTTATTTTTGAAGCAGAGCTTTGGCTTGTACTTGTGTTTATGGCTAAATTTTATAACGCAAAAGTGATTTTGTTAAACGCTAGAATTAGTGATAGATCTTTAAAAAATTACAAGCGCTTTAGTTTTTTTTATCGTTTGATTTTTAAATATATTGATGTTGTATTTGCACAAAGTCAAAAAGACAAAGAAAGATTAGAGTGTTTGGGTGCTAAAAATGTTATAGCATATAAAAATATCAAAGTTAATATAAAACAAGAACAAGCGAAAAACTATTCCAAACCTAAAGCTAGGATTATTATATTTGCTAGTACGCATGAAAATGAAGAGCAATTGTTGCTTGATGAGATTAAACTAGAAGAAAATGATAAATTGGTTATTGCCCCAAGACATCCAGAACGTTTTAGTAAAGTTGAGGGAATTTTAAAAGATTTTTGTCATAAAAACCACTATAATATGCAAAAATTTTCAGACTTTGTTTTAAGCGAAAATGATTTTGCAAATTTTTTTAATGCTAAGTGTTTATTGCTAGATACTTTAGGTGAGCTAGAAAGTTTTTATAAGATTAGTGATGTAGTTTTTTTATGTGGCTCTTTTGTAAATAATATAGGTGGGCATAATCCTATAGAAGCAGCTAGATGGAATAATGTTATTATCTCAGGGAAATATTTTTTTAATCAAGAAAGTTTATATCAAGAAGTTTATGGTTTGTATATTTGTGAGAATGTAAAAGATATAAATGATTTTTTAAAGCAAAAATTATTACAAGCACAGCTTAAAGAACAAAGTGATTTAAGTGAAGTTATATTAAGTATAAAAGAAGGTTTAGATGCAAGAAAAAGCTTATAAATTGCTTGCAATGCAAGAAAAAATTTCTAATAATGCAGCAAAAGACTTGATTGACAAAGGCTGTGTTTTTGCTATGGGTAAAAAGGTTGTTATAGCTAGAGCTTTGATGAGTTCTAAAACAAGATTTGTTGTGCAAAAAATCAAGAAAGCAAAAATACTTTTTGAAGATGATAAAATCATATCCTTAAATAAGCCTTATGGAGAAATTAGTGAGAATTTAGAAAGTGTTTATAATGCTAAATTAATCAATAGACTTGATAAAGAAACAAGCGGGGTTTTACTTTTAAGTAAAGATGAGGAATTTAGACTAAGATGTATTCAAGAATATAAAAAGCAAAATGTTTATAAAAGTTATTTAGCTATTGTTGATGGGGTAATCGCTGAAGAACTTGAAATTTGTGAAAAAATAACTACTATAAAAAATAAATCCGGAGCCTTTAGTAAAATTGATAAATTTGGCTTAGAAGCTCATACTCAGGTTATACCTTTAATGGTAAATGCTAAAAAAACTTTAATAAAAGCGGTCATTAAAACAGGTAGAACACATCAAATCAGAGTGCATTTAAATCATATAAAACATGGCATTATTGGCGATGAAAAATATGCAAAAATTAGCTCTTCTAGGATGTATTTGCATTCTTATGAAACGCATATTTTTGATTATCAATTTAAAGCTTTGCTCGATGAGAGCTTTAATGCATATGGTTTTGAAGTAAAAAATTTAAATTTTTAAAGGCGTTTAAAGCTAAAAGGGTTTATAATTTAGCTTTTTAAAATTTTAATAAAGGGAAAATAAAGTGTTTGAAATAGTTAGTGAGTCATTTAAATCCGCGGTTAATAAACTTCGTTTTGTTGATGATGAAAAAGCTTTAAAAAACGCTCTTGACACTTTAAAAAAAGCCCTTTTAAAAGCAGATGTGCATCATAAAGTTACTAAAGAATTGCTTACTTTAGTAGAAAATGATGTGAAAACTAATGGTATAGGTCAAAAACAATTTTTAGATTCAATTAAGAAAAATTTAGAAGAAATTCTTAGTATTAAAGGTAAAAATCAAGGTTTTGTGTTTGCTAGTAAGCCACCTACGGTTGTTTTGATGTGTGGTTTACAAGGCGGTGGTAAAACTACTACTACGGTAAAAATTGCTAATTACTTAAAGCTAAGAAATAAAAAAGTGCTAATTGCTGCATGTGACTTACAGAGATTAGCTGCAGTAGAACAGCTAAGACAACTCACTCAAGCTAATGAGCTTGATTTGTTTTTTATAGAAAATGAAAGTAATCCTTTGAATGTAGCTAAACAAGCTTTAGAAAAAGCAAACAATTCTATGTATGATGTTTTGCTTGTAGATACTGCCGGCCGTTTAGCAATCGATACAGCTTTGATGAATGAGCTTAAAGAAGTAAAAGCTATTTTAAATCCTGATGAAGTGTTTTATGTAGCTGATGCTATGAGTGGTCAAGATGGTGTTAAAACTGCAAGTAGCTTTAATGAAGCTTTAGAAATTACAGGGGTTATTTTAAGTAAATTCGATGCAGATACTAAAGGCGGTGTTGCACTAGGCATAGCAAAGCAAATTGGTGTGCCTCTAAGATTTATTGGTGTTGGTGAGAAAGTAGCTGATTTAGAAGTGTTTATCCCTGATAGAATTGTTAATCGTATCATGGGCGAGGGCGATTTAGCGACTTTAGCTGAAAAAACCGCAGCGATTATTGATGAAAAAGAAGCAAAAAAACTGAACAAAAAAATTAAAAAAGGCGAATTTAATTTTAATGATTTTTTAAATCAAATGGAAAGCGTTAAAAAACTTGGTAGTATGAAATCAATCATTGGTATGATACCTGGCTTATCGTCTATGGCAGCAAATATTAAAGATATTGATTTAGATAATTCTAAAGAAATTATTCATATCAAGGCAATGATTTCATCAATGACACCAAAAGAAAGAGAAAATCCTGATTTACTAAACAATGCAAGAAAGCGTCGTATCGCAGAGGGTGCTGGTTTATCTCAAATGGAAGTAAATCGCTTTTTAAAACAATTTAGTAATGCAGCTAAATTGGCAAAGAAATTTTCAAATAAAAAAGGAATGGAAAACTTTATGAATATGTTGCAGCAAGCTAAAAGACCGCAATAATTAAAGCTTTTTTATGGATATATGAGTTAAAATATCTATAACAAAATTTTAATTTTTTTAGGAGTATTAAAATGACAGTAATCAGACTTACAAAAATGGGACGTAAAAAAAGACCATTTTATCGTATAGTTGTAACTGATAGTAGAAAAAGACGTGATGGTAGCTGGATAGAAAGCATTGGATATTATAATCCTATGGTTGAACCTGAAGTGGTAAAATTTGATGCTGAGCGTTTAGCTTATTGGAAAAGCGTAGGTGCTAAATTGAGCGATAGAGTAGCAGCTATTACAAGCAAATAAAAATGGTTGAAAATTTTTTAAGAGAATACGCAAAATTAATTGTTGATTTTCCTGAAAAAGTTGATATACAAAGACAAAATTTAGAAAATAATTTTGCTGAAATTATCATTTATGTCGATCCATCTGATACTGGTAAGTTGATCGGAAAAAATGGAAAATTAATCAACGCAATAAAAACAGTCATTATGGCTTACAAAGTTAAAGATGCAACTTCATATCGTATAACGGTAAAAGCCATTGAAGAATGATTTGGTCCAAGTTGCTAAACTTGGGAAAAGTGTTGGTTTAAAAGGTTATGTAAAATTACATAATCTTAGTGATTTTTATGAGCAGTTTAAAATAGGTGCTAAATTTTTTGATATTAATCAAAAAATTTACACCATAAAAGCTTTTGATAAAACTAGATCTTTGGTTTTATTTGAAGGCTTTGAAAGTGTTGAGATTGCCAAAACATTAACCAATATTATTCTTTTTCAAACTATTGAAGCTACAAAAGAAACTTGCAAATTAAAAAAAGATGAATATTTTTATTTTGACATAATTGGATGCGATATTATTGAAAATGAGCAAAAATTAGGTATAGTTGAAGACATTTTGGAAAATGGAGCAGGATTTTTATTTTGTATAAAATGTGATGAAAAACTACAAACAAAGGTTAAAAACTTTTATATTCCCTATGTTGATAAATATATTCAAAAAATTGATATAGAAAATAAAAAAATATTCACGCAATCTGCTTTAGATATTTTAGAAAATTCATGAAATATACTTTTGTAAGTTTATTCCCAGAGCTTATTGAGCCTTATTTTCAAACTTCTATTTTAGCAAAGGCAAAAGAAAAAGGAATATTGGAATTTGCTTTTATTAACCCTAGAAATTTCACTATAAACAAGCATTTAAAGGTAGATGATTATAAAATAGGAGGAGGTGCAGGGCTTTTGCTGCAAGCTCAGCCTTTGTATGATTGCTTAAAGCATATTAAAAAGCAAGATAAAAATATTCATTTTGTTTTTCTTTTGCCCTGTGCTAAGACTTTTAAGCAGGCTGATGCTAAAAGATTAAGCAAAAAAGATCATATCTGCTTTGTAAGTAGTAGATATGAGGGCTTGGATGAACGTATTGTGGAAGAATTTGCCAATGAGGTTTTTTCTATAGGTGATTTTATACTTACAGGTGGAGAGTTAGCGTCCTTGGTGATGTGTGATGCTATTAGCAGAAATATTCAAGATGTTCTTGGAAATAGTGAAAGTTTAAATGAAGAAAGTTTTGAAAATGACTTATTAGAAGCTCCATCGTTTTCTAAACCTTTTATTTTTGAAAAGGAAAATAAAAAATTTTATGTGCCTTCAGAGTTTTTAAAGGGAAATCACGCTAAAATTACAGCTTTAAAAACTACTTTGGCGTCTTGCAAAACGAAATACTTTCGTCCTGATTTGTATCAAAAGCATGAACGCAAATTTTAAGGAATATCGTTATGAAAAATAAATACATTGAGCAATTTGAGCAAAAACAAATTGAAGGTAAAAATGTTCCAGAATTTCGTGCTGGAGATACTTTAAGACTTGCTATTCGTATTAAAGAAGGCGATAAAACAAGAATTCAAAATTTTGAAGGTATTTGTATAGCACGTAGAGGAAATGGTGTAGATGAAACTTTCATCGTACGTAAAATCGGCGCTAATAATGTAGGCGTTGAAAGAATTTTCCCTATTTATAGTGAAAGTTTAGAAAGTATTACAGTATTGAGAAGAGGTCGTGTACGCCGTGCTAGATTATTCTATCTAAGAGATAGAAGAGGTAAAGCCGCTCGTATTAAAGAACTTAAAAAATAAAAGTGAAATTTAGAACTCAAATATATGAAACAATTTCTTGGGAACAAGAAATTCAAAATGGCATAAATATATCTAATAAAATAGAAAATGCTTATGCTAAAGAAATCTGCATAACTATGTCAAAAGATAGCTTTATGAAAGATCATAAAGCACCTTTTGATATTACCATACAAGTGTTAAAAGGCTCCATTGATTTTGGAGTTTTAAATCAACAAATTCTACTTAAAGCACTAGATAGTATAAGTTTAAAAGCTCATGAAATCCATAATCTTTTAGCGCTAGAAGATTCTATAGTGCGCTTAACTTTATATAAGCAAGATAGTCTTGAACGCGTTGAAAGTGTTTTGAAATCTTAATTTAAGCCTTATTTTGTATAATTTTAGCTTACTAAAATGAGGAAGTTAAGCTATGAAATGGACTAAAAATTCTTGGAAAAATTATAAAATTCAGCAACAACCACAATATCCTGATGAAAATGAATTGCAAAATGTTGTTAAAAAATTAGAAAAATTACCACCGCTTGTTTTTGCAGGTGAGGTGGATAAATTAAAAAAATCCCTTGCTAATGTTGTAAATTCTCAAGCATTTTTACTTCAAGGAGGAGATTGTGCGGAGAGTTTTGTAAATTTTGGCGCTGATAATATAAGAGATATGTTTAAAGTTATGCTTCAAATGGCTATAGTGCTTACTTTTGCAGGATCTTGCCCTATAGTTAAAGTAGGGCGCGTTGCAGGACAATTTGCAAAGCCAAGAAGTAGTGATTTTGAAGAGGTAGATGGGGTAAAACTTCCAAGTTATCGTGGGGATATTATCAATGGTTTTGAGTTTAATGAAAAATCAAGAATAGCTGATCCTAAAAGAATGCTAGAAGCGTATTATCAAAGTGCTACAACTTTAAATTTATTAAGAGCTTTTTCAAGAGGTGGTTTAGCGGATTTAAGAGTAGTGCATAAGTGGAATTTGGGTTTTTTAAAAAAAGCAGAGCTTGGGAGAAAATATGATGAACTTAGTGAAAAAATCACTCAAGCCTTAGCCTTTATGCAAGCTTGTGGCATCACCGATACTCCAAATCTTTCTCAAACAGCCTTTTATACTTCTCACGAAGCCTTGCTTTTGCCTTATGAAGAAGCTTTAACTAGGGTAGATAGCTTAAGCGGAGAAATTTATGATTGTTCGGCACATATGCTTTGGATAGGTGAGCGCACTAGAAAAATAGATGAGGCACATGTACATTTTTTAAGTGGAGTAAAAAATCCTTTGGGTGTAAAAATTAGTGCTAATTATAATTCAGATGAGATTAAAAAGTTAGTAAGTATTTTAAATCCGCATAATGAAGCAGGAAGATTAAATTTCATCATTCGTATGGGATGTGATAAGATAAAAAATTCCTTGCCAAAATTATTTAAAGAGTTAAAACAAGAAGGATTTAATATACTTTATAGCATAGATCCTATGCATGCAAATACGGTTAAATCGGGTAATTTTAAAACAAGAGAATTTGATAAAATCATCCAAGAAGTGCGTGCATTTTTTGAAATAGCTATGAGTGAGGGAGTATATCCTGGTGGGGTACATTTGGAAATGACAGGGCAAAATGTAACAGAATGTGTGGGAGGTTCTTTAAATATCACTCAAGAAGAACTTTCTAAACGCTATGAAACACAATGTGATCCAAGATTAAATGCTGATCAAGCTTTAGAATTAGCATTTATCATAGCAGACTTAGTTAAAAAGGCAAGAAAATGTTAAAATTTTATGGTATTAAAAATTGTAATAGTGTTAAAAAAGCTATGGATTATTTAAATTCTAAGCAAATTGAATTTGAATTTTTAGACATTAAAAAGCTAGATGAGGAGACTTTAGATTTTTGGCTTAGTAAAAGGAGTGTTTTAGAGCTTGTAAATACAGCGGGTATGAGTGCTAGAAAATTAGGGTTAAATAAAGAAAAACTCCAAAATTTAAGCCAAGATGAGATTAAAGTGATGATTTTACAAAATCCAACGCTTATAAAACGCCCATTAATTGTAAAAGATGATGAAGTTTTTATAGCTAAAGAATATGAAAGTTTTTAAAATGCTAGAGTTTTTACTCTAGCATCTAAGGAGTTTCTCAAAATTTTTAGAATTTATATTTAAAACCTACTTGACCACTTACATAAGTTTCATTTTTACCATCTGTTTTACCAGCTAGTATTTGTTTAGCTCCAATACCTGCATTAAGGCTAAATTGTTCATTGATATCAACATTACCACCTATAATGATTTGTCCATATGTTTTTTTCTTATCATTACTTTTTACACTAGGCAATGCTACTCCGTTTAAACTTGCCACATAATCATCTCCATTATTCATTACGTATTGTTCTATTTTTGGAGTGATAAATAAATATGATTCTTCACTCATATATTTTCTAAATTCAGTACCTAGTTCTAGTGATATAGAATTGTTACTAGCACTATTGACATCTTTTCCTGCTATTCCACTTTCTTTATAGTTTGGAGTGTGTGCATAGTAGTAGTTTGCTCCAGCAAAAGGTTTGATAAATAAAGTATTATCACTAAAATCAAAAACATATCCCATATTAGCACTCAAACCAAAGAATTTTCTATTAAAATCAGCACTATTTGTAGTGTTAAATCCTCTATTTACAATATCTTGATCTGTCGGAGAAATTTGAGCATATGCTTTAACATTAACTTCTACTTTTGGACTTATATAGATATTAGAATAAGCACCAAATTGGAAGTTATCTGATTTTTGGGTTAAAAGATTATCTTTTATTTCAGCATTTGCATAAGTAAAATAAGCTCCAATAATAACATCATCATTGATTTTTCTATCCATACCTATAGTAGCTCCATATAAAGCACCGCTATCTCCATCTATGATATTTGCACCACCTATTACATTACCCCAAATGCTGTTTTTATAATTATCTACATAATTTCCTCTATAATCATTAGCAGCAAATCTAATTTGAGATAATTTTGTAGCATAATTTCCATAAGGATTATTTAACATAGCCACACGAGAACCTATAGATACATCATTAGAAACATTGATGGTCGAGTTTATACCTGATGAGGCTTGATTTACATTCGAGATAGATTTAGCTGAATCTTTTATATCATTTGCTACTTGCTCCCCGACTTTATCAAATTTAATACTACCTATTGCATTAAAATCTCCACCGATTTTAAGCCCGTCTAAAATTTTAGAAACAAAGTCTTTATTAGAAGCTGAAACACTAGAATCATTTTTAATATAATCATCATTGGAGATTTCTCCACTTCCAGCATTGCTAATCATATCTTGAATTTGTTTTATTTGTTCATCAATTTTTGCAATAGCTTCATCTATTTTTTCTATATTAACACCTTCTTCATCTTTGGCATCTTCTAAATCAGTTTTAATTAATTCTAGATATTTTTTATCACTTTCTAAAATCATCTTGTTGTTATTTACATTTTCATTTGCACCACCACTAATTAAAAGCTTATTATCTTTTGTAGAAAGTTCATATTTAACAAAATCTTTTACATCTATAGCTCTTACAACTTCATAATTAAGTCCTAAGTCTTTGCTGCTCATACCTACAATGTTTTCAAAACTTTTACTCATATTTGCACTAGCTTTGTTTGAGTCTATTATATCTTCATTAAATCCTTCGCTTGCACTCATGAAAACATAGTTATTTAAAGCTAAATCACCAAAACTTGTTGTTCCTATGGAAAAGTTTGAATTTGTGATATTTGCTTTACCATTTACTTGTATGTGATTTTGACTTTTATTACCACCTATGGTAAATAGAGTAGATTTATCTGCTGTGAAATTTCCATTTACTTCAAGAGAACCTTGCAATCCATGTCCATCAGCGATTAAAATAGCTGAAGATTTTACATCATCTAAAACACCCTCTACAAGATTAGATGAACCTTTTATGCTAAAGTCTCCATTAACTATAGACTTTCCATCTAAGCTTTGAAATATCACATCTGTAGCTTCGGTTTTTTTAGCATTAATGGTATAGTTTGTTACATAACTAGCACCTTCAGAAGTATTCTTAAAAGTAAGATTGTTAGAACCCATGTTTATATTTACTCTTGAGAGGTCTTTATATTCATCTTTAGCTATAGCGTTAGCTAGGTCTGTGTAGTAAAGATCTAGAGTTAAATCACTATTTGTATAATCTTTTTTTAGGTTGAAATTTCTACCATCGCTAGCTTCAAAATACTGATTCATAGTGCTATCGTAGATAGTTATCTCTTGTGCTAAAGTAGCACTGCTTAATAAAGCACTAATGCTAACTCCCATTAAAACTTTACTTGTATGATAAGAAAGTTTCATTTGATTACTCCTTGTAAATTTAAACTAAAAAAAGCATTATACCCCCCCCATAAATTTAAGTTTAAAGTAAATGAGAAAATTATAAATGTTAGACTATTACAAGGTAAGAAAGTTTTTAAGTAGCTTTTTGCCATTTTGACTTAGTATGGCTTCAGGATGAAATTGGATTCCATAAATATCGTATTTTTTATGTTTTAAAGCCATGATGATATTATCTTCACTGTGGGCTAAAATTTCACATTTTTTACCTATATGGCTAACATAAAGAGAATGATATAAGCAGATTTTAAAATTTTGCTCAAGATTTTTAAAAAGAGGGCTTGGTTTAAAATCTATAGTTTTTACCTTACCATGAGTTGGATTTGGAAGTTTGGAAATTTTACCACCAAAAACATGTGCTATACATTGGTGTCCTAGACAAATTCCAAGAATTTTTTTACTCTTTTTGAAGTATTTTATAGCTTTTAAGCTTAACTTTGATTCTTTTGGAGAATTTGGTCCAGGGGAGATTAAAAGATGGGTAAAATCATATTTTTTAAGCTTTTTTGGATTTTTAAATTTATCGTTTTTAATGATTTTATAAGTAATGTTTAATTCTTTTAAATAAAAGGCTATGGTATAGGTAAAAGAATCATAATTATCTATAATCAAAACTCTCACAAAAACACCCTTTTTAAGCCTCTTAAAGAATTAATAGTATAAATTTCTTTAGCGTTTAAAAACTCATCTTTAGTGATATCTTTTTCTTTGATGAGTTTATGTTTTAAGAGTGCTTGTCTATAAATGCCATTGAGGCAGTTTTTAGCATAAGGAGTAAAATACTCATCATTTAAATTTATGATAATATTAGTTCTTGAACCCTCACAAAGTATGCCTTTCTCATCAAAAAAAACTATATCATAGCAAATATTTTCTTTCCATAGATGCGAATTTGCTTCATATAAACTACGCAGAGAAGTTTTATGGTGTGTTAAAAGATTTACTTTTACGATGTCTTTACTTATGAGTAGTTTTTTACTTGAATTTTCTTGTATATTGCTAAAATCAAACTCATAAAGGCCGTTTTTGAAAAGTTTTAGTTTAATAGTCTTTGAGCCTTTTTGAGTAAAATTACTTTTTGTAAAAAAATGATGATGGTTGAAAACAAAATTGTTAAAATTTTGTAAAGATTTAAAATGGAATTTTTTATCTTTACTCTCTAGTATATTTTTAAAATCATGTATTAATTTTTGAGTATCAAAGCCAAAAAAATTAGCCGAGTTTAAAATTCTTTGTAAATGTTCTTTGAAAAATAAAATAGAATGATTTTTATAATACATCGTTTCAAACAAATAAAAGCTAGATTCTAAAATTTTGCTTTTTAGTTTTAATTCTTCAAATTCATCTTGTTTTTGTGAGTCCCACACAAGTCCGCTTCCCACGCCATATCTTAAAAAATCATCATTATTTTTTTTCTCTAAAGTGCGTATGGCTACGCTAAATTTTGCTTTATCTTTATGGATTAAACCTATCGCTCCACAATAAATCCCGCGTTTTCTTTGCTCTAAATTTTCTATGAGTTTGATGGTTTCTAGTTTGGGCGCACCTGTGATAGATCCACATGGAAAAAGGGCTTTGAAAATTTTAAAATAATCATTTTTTTGCTTTAATTTTCCGCTTATTTTTGAAATGAGTTGGTGTAAGGTAGGGTAGGTTTTAACCTTAAAAAGTTCGCATTTTAAAGAATGCTTTTTAATAAGTTTTGAAATATCATTACGCAGTAAATCAACTATCATTACATTTTCACTAATAGTTTTTTCATCACATTTTAAAAAGTTTTTTAGATTTTCATCTTCTTTTGGATTATTTGAGCGTTTGATTGTGCCTTTCATGGGTTTTGTGATGATTTTTTTATTTTTGATTTTAAAAAAAAGCTCAGGTGAAAATGAAGCTAGTTCTAAAAATTCATTTTTCATATAAGCTTTATAAGGGGTGTTTTGCTTAGGATAAAGGCTTAAAAAACTCTCGTATAAATTAAGATTTGATTGTAAATGTAATTCTTGAGTAAGATTAACTTGATAACTTTGACCTTTAGCTATAGCATCTTTGACTTTGTCAAAGTTTTCAAAATACTTTTCTTGGTTTAAATTAGATGAAAAACTTGGGTAAAAGTCTAAATTTTTTTCTTCACTTGTAAAGATTTTTTTTGATTTAAAAGCAAAAAAATACAAAAAAGGTTCTTTGCTTTTATAGTTTTTATCTTCTAAGTATTTATAAAATTCATATTGAATGTAACCTAAGAAATAATAATTATTTTTATATTTTTCTATGATTTTAAAAGCTTTTTTACTTTCTTTTTGAGTGTGAGCTTTAAGAGTGAAGGCAAGATCATCATAAAGATATTTTCCAAAGATAGCAAGTGGCATTTGCATCCTTCTTAGGTTAAAAAATACACCCAAATAGGCAAAGAAATAAAGGCAAATACTATACCAAAAGCCACAGAACTAACTGCTAAATTTGTATCAAGCTTAGCTTTCATAATCATAGCTGCCATCATAGTCATGGTTGGCATAGCTGATTCAAGCAAGGCGATGATAGAGCTAGGATTTAAATCAAAATTTAAAAGTTTTAAAAGTGCTAAAAATATCAAAGGGGTAAGTATCATTTTACCAAAAATGACTATTGAAGTAGCCTTATAAGAAGTTGTAATGGAACTAAAACCTAAGTTTAATCCTATAGCAAATAAAGCTATAGGTGTAGCACTAGATCCAAGTAATCTTAAAGGCTCAAAGACAAATTCAGGGAGTGTGATTGGTTTAAAACAAATTCCTAAAATCAAAGCAACAAAAGGTGGAAAAGTAAAGACTTTTTTTAGAATTTGTAAAAAACTTACCTTTTGTTCGCTAGCTAAAGAAATAACAAAAGGGGCAAGCAAAGCCACAGGAAGTGAGGTCGCAAGAGCATCATAAAGGATAATTTCTCCTAAAAAATAAGCTTCTTTATAAATTCCACTAATGATGGGTATGCCTACAAATAAAGTATTTCCAAAACTAGAAAGTAAAAAAATACTTACCAGGGTGTTTTTGCTAAATTTAAAAAAGAAACCTAAAAATGTACAAAATAAAGCTGAAAAAAGAGCTGAAAATAGACCAATTAAAATGATAACAATTAGAGAAAAATCAAAATTTAGATGATAAGTTCTTTCAAAAATCAAACAAGGTAAAGCAAAAATAATAGCAAAATCAAGAAAAGCTCTTGCTTGTTTTTGTTTTAAAATTTTGATTTTTTTGGCAAAATATCCACCAAAAAGTAAGCAAAATATACTAAATAAAGAGGAGAAAACATACATATCTAGCTCTTAAATTATTAAGTTAAAAAACTTTTGACTAAATTTTGTATGAGCAAATTCCATCCATCTACTAGCACAAAAATAAGCAGTTTAAAAGGCATGGAAATCATAACAGGCGGTAGCATCATCATACCCATAGACATTAATACAGAGCTTACCACCATATCAATAACCAAAAATGGCAAGAAAAGCAAAAAGCCTATTTCAAAAGCAGTTTTAAGCTCACTTATCATAAAAGCTGGTACTAAAACCGTTAAAGGCACATCATCTATGGTCTTTGGATTTTCTAAATTTCTAATTCTATAAAATAGTGCTAAGTCTTTTTCTCTAGTATTTTTAAGCATAAAATCCTTAAAAGGTTTAACGCCTTTAGCAAAAGCTTCTTCATAGCCTATTTGTTCAGCAATATAAGGTTTTATACCTTCATTGTATGATTTTGTAGCTACAGGTTCCATAATGAAAAAAGTTAAAATTAAAGCCAAAGTTATTAATATAGTATTTGGTGGCATAGTTTGAGTGCCAAGAGCGGTTCTTAGAAAAGAAAAAACCACTATAAGTCTTAAAAATGAAGTCATTACAAAAATAATAGTTGGAGCAAGAGCTAGTATAGTTAAAACTATAACTATATTTAAGGTTGTTACAAGTTGTTGAGGACTATTTGGAGCACTAAGGCTTAAATTTACAGTTGGTATGGTTGCTTCAGCACCAAAAAGAGTTAAACTTAATAAAAATAAAACTAACAAAACTCTCAAAATTTTTCCTTAGTTAAAATTAGAAGCAATATTTTAGCAATTTTACTCTTAAAAATGCAATTTATATGATCGAATTAATATTTCATTTTTAAAATGCTAGAGTTTTTACTCTAGCATCTAAGGAGTTTCTCAAAATTTTTAGAATTTATATTTAAAACCTACTTGACCACTTACATAAGTTTCATTTTTACCATCTGTTTTACCAGCTAGTATTTGTTTAGCTCCAATACCTGCATTAAGGCTAAATTGTTCATTGATATCAACATTACCACCTATAATGATTTGTCCATATGTTTTTTTCTTATCATTTCCTTTGATGATGAAATTCGAACTTGAGCCAACAAATCCAGCTACATAATCATCTCCATTATTCATTACATATTGTTCTATTTTTGGAGTGATAAATAAATATGATGTTTCACTCATATATTTTCTAAATTCAGTACCTAATTCTAAAGATATAGAATTATTTGTCATGCTTTGAACTTCTTTTGCAAACATACCACTTTCTTTGTAGCTTGGAGTGTGTGCGTAGTAGTAATTTATACCAGCAAAAGGTTTGATAAATAATGATGATGAATTTGGATTAAAAATTCTACCAGCATTAGCGCTTAAGCCAAAGAATTTACTATCAAAATCAGCATTACTATAATCACTTAGCATTACTACGCTTTGGTCTGTTGGAGAAATTTGTCCATAAGCTCTTAGGTTGATTTCCCATTGATCATTTGGATTAATCAAAGAATAAATACCAAATTGATAGTTATCTGATTTTTGTTCCATAACACCATCTTTGATAGTTGAATCAGCATAAGTAAAGTAAAAACCAAGTAAAGCATTATCATTGATTTTTCTATCAGCACCTAGGGTAAATCCATATAAAGCACCACTATCTCCATCTATGATATTTGCACCACCAAAAACATTACCCCAAAAGCTATTATTAAATGAAGAATTTCCATAGTAATTATAAACATCACTTGCTAGTGCTGCTATATGTGTTGTGGCAAATTTTTCCACTAAAGCTTTATCTTGATAAGGATTTGAAAGTTTTGCTACCCTTGTTCCAATGGCTAGATCATTTGCTACGCCTATAGATGAATTAACAGAAGAATTTTGAGCATTATTTACTATAGCTTTTGCACTTGCTTTTGTATTTGTAGTAAGTGTGTTTAGATTTTTTCCTGTGGTATCTAGAGTGAGTGCTGCGATAGCATCATTGCTAAGTTTAGAATCTAAAATACTATTTAGCATATTTACAGCTAAATTTTTATTTTCTAAGCTAATATCTTTCATGTTTTCAACTAAATCACTACCATCAGGTTTTCCGCCATTAGCTTCTATGTCTTTGATTTGTTGTTCTAATTTTTTAATTTGTTCTTGTAGTTCTTTTTCTGCTTGAGCTATGGCTTCAAGCATAGCATCATCGCCAATATATCCTGGTTTTTGGTAGGAATTTTTGTTATATTCTTCATCATATTTTATATTCTTTTTTATATTCTCAAAAGTATCTAAAGCTTCTTTTCTAATATCGATTTCAGATTCTAATATCATTGCTAAATCTCTTACATTTTTATTAGCACCACCGCTAATTAAAAGACTTTTGCCATCATTAGAAACACTAAGTTTATAATCTGTAAATTTAGCTAAATCAGTATCTTCAAAAAATACATTTTTTGGTAGCAAATTGCTTGTTTCAAGCATGCTCGTTATATCTTTAGTATATAGTGCCGTTACCATGTTTTTATCTATATCTTGGTTAAAATTGCCTGTAGTTTTTATAGCTACATAGTTATTTATACCTAAATTTGAAACACTATTTGTACTTATACCTATAGCCGAATCTTTTATATTTACATCTCCATCTACAGAGATTAAACCACCTTTTTTATTTGCATCATATATACCAATAAAAGAATTATTTACATTTAAATTTCCTTGTATATTCATATAGCCATCTTTTTCGCCATATCCATTCCATACATCTAAACTAGGTCTATCAAGCTCCCAATCATTTATATTGTCACCTGTTATAGGTGAGCTACCATTAAGTGTAACATTTCCCTTTATATTAAAGGCTTTATTTGCTTCTAAAGTAGCTCTATCAGAATTTAAAATGATTTCTTTTGCTTCTAAATTAACGCTATATAAATCATATTTTGCTTCATTGGTCGAAGTGCTACCTACATCTATCCAATTATCTCCATCTCCAATAGTTAAAATACCATTTGTTTTGATATTAAATTCTTTTATAGGTTTATCGTGATTTTCTCCACCATAGTATGATTGAATATCTGAAGGGGTTATTTTTAATTCTATATTTTCTTTAGAATCTAAACTCCAAATTCCATCTTTATAGTTAAAATAATCAGATAAATTTATATAATTTATCTCTTGTGCTAAGATAGCATTGCTTAATAAAGCACTAATGCTAACTCCCATTAAAACTTTACTTGTATGATAAGAAAGTTTCATTTGATTACTCCTTGTAAATTTAAATTGAAAAAAGCATTATACCCCCCCCCATAAATTTAAGTTTAAAGTAAATGAAAATCTGTAAAAAACAAATAACAACTAGTAATAATTTTTACTTTAGCTTGTTAAAATAAGCAATAATTTTTAAAACAAAGGTAAATTATGAAAATTTCTGTGCTTATTTTGGCTGCTGGACTTGGCACGCGTATGAAATCACAAAATCCAAAAGTGCTTCAAAAAATTTGCTCAAAAGCAATGATTTTACATATTTTAAAACAAGCATATAAGATTAGTGATGATGTATGTGTGGTGCTTTCTCATCAAAAAGAAAAGGTTGAACAAGTTGTTTTAGAGCATTTTCCAAATACACGCTTTTTGGAACAAGACTTGCAAAATTTTCCAGGTACTGCAGGGGCTTTAAGGGGTTATGAGAGTAAGCATGAAAAAGTATTGATTTTATGTGGTGATATGCCTTTGGTTAAGGCAGATGATTTAGAAAAAATAGCTTTAAATGAAAGTAATTTTAATGTGGCAGTTTTTGAGGCAAAAGATCCAAAAAGTTATGGAAGAATAGTATTAAAAGAAAATAAAATTCAAAAAATAGTAGAAACAAAAGATGCAAATAAAGAAGAACTTGCTATAAATATTTGCAATAGTGGTGTTTATGCTATAAAAGCACAAATTTTAAAAGAAGTATTGCCTTTGATAAAAAATGATAACAAAGCTAAAGAGTATTACTTAACCGATGCGGTTTATTTAGCGAAAGAAAAGGGCTATGAAATCGATGCAGTGTTTGTAAATGAGCAAGATTTTATGGGGGTAAATGATAAAGTAGAGCTTTGCTTGGCTCAAGATCTTATGCAAGAAGCGATTAAAAAAGAATGGATGAGGCAAGGGGTGATTTTTCACATGCCTGCGACGACTTTTATTTCAGATGAGGTTGAGTTTGTAGGTGAGTGTGAAGTGTATGAAAATGTGCGTATAGAAGGAAAATCAAAAATCATTAATTCTATCATTAAAAGTTCAAGTGTGATTGAAGATAGTATAGTGGAAAATAGCGATGTAGGGCCTTTAGCGCATTTGCGTCCAAAATGTCAGCTTAAAAATACCCATATAGGAAATTTCGTAGAATGTAAAAATGCTTTATTAAATGGAGTTAAAGCAGGGCATTTGAGTTATTTGGGTGATTGTGAGATAGATGAGGGAACTAATATAGGTTGTGGTACTATCACTTGTAATTATGATGGGGTTAAAAAGCATAAAACCAAAATAGGTAAAAATGTTTTTGTAGGTTCAGATACGCAATTTATCGCTCCGGTTGAGATAAAAGATGAGGTAATCATCGCAGCAGGAAGCACTGTATGTAAGGATGTAGAAAAAGGTTCTTTGCATATCAATAGGGCAAAAGTGCAAATCATAGAAGATTTTTACTATAAAAAACTAGGTAAAAAATGAAAACAATCTTACTAGCAGTAAGTGGAAGCATAGCTTTTTATAAAGCTTATGAGCTTATTTCTTTATTAAAAAAAGAAGGTTTTAGGGTTAAAGTTTTGCTAAGTCAGGGAGCTTTAAAATTTGGCACTAAGCTTAGCTTTGAAGCCTTAGTGGATGAAATTTTATGTGAAGATAATGAAAGTTGGCAAAATACTAATAATCATATAGCTTTTAGTAAGACTTGTGATTGTGTGCTTTTTGCGCCTGCTAGTATAAATTCTATCAATAAATTAAACCATGGTATAGCAGATAATTTATTTATTCAAACTTTAATAGCAGTAGATAAAAATAAACCATTTTTAATCGCACCCGCTGCAAATACAAACATGTATTTACATTTTAGCACTCAAAATTCTTTAAAAAATTTAAAAGAGCAAGGCTATATTATCATCGATCCTATAGTTAAAACTCTAGCTTGTAAAGATGAGGGTTTAGGAGCTTTGGCTGAGCTTGATAGCATTATAAATACTTTAAAAAGAAGCTTAATGCAAGAAGATTTTTTTAAAGATAAAAGTTTTGTTATAAGCGGTGGTGGAACTAAAGAAAAAATTGATGATGTAAGATGTATTAGTAATTTTTCAAGTGGAAAAATGGCAAAGGCAGTTGCTGATGCTTTATATTTTTTAGGTGCTAAGGTGGCGTTAGTTAGTTCAGTAGAGTTTAAAACACCTTATAAATTAGAAAAATTTGAGTCTTCTTTAGAGTTAAAAGAAAAATTGCAAAAATATAAAGATTTTGATGCTTTAATTATGGCTGCTGCTGTGAGTGATTTTACTCTAAAAGCTTATAAGGGTAAGATTAAGAAAAATGAGCATTTAAATGGACTTGATTTAAAATTAAAGCTTAATGAGGATATCTTAAAAAATTTAGATTTTAAAGGCAAAAAAATAGGCTTTAAAATGGAATTTGATACGCAAAATGCACTAGAAAATGCTAAAAAATCTTTAGTTAGTAAAAATTTGGATATGGTATGTTTAAATGTTTTAAATGAGCAAATGAACTTTGGAAGCGATGAAAATAGTATATGTTTTATCACTAAAGATAGCATCTCTCAAAGTTTTAAACAAAGCAAAGAAAAACTTGGCTTTATTTTGGCACAAGAATTAAGGAAATTTTGGTGAATATCATCAACTCAACCTTACCTGTAAGAATGCAAATTTTAGAAAAACGCGCATATAATCGCTATGTATTGCTTTTAAACACTAAAAAGCTTGAAACAAAAAGTATGATAGAGCTTGAAGTAGGGGAGGAGTATTTAGCTGAAGTTTATGAAGATAAAGGCGTGATTTCTTTTAAAAATCTTTTGAAAAAGCCTAAAATTAGACTTTTTGAAGAGGGAGCTGAACTCATAGAAAAGCTTTTGCAAGAAGGTGATGAAAAAGCTTGGTATAAAAAATTCATTATCCAAAGACTTATGGAAAGCAAAAGTGCGTATGAGTTTGAAATTTATAAGGAAATGTTTTTTGCATTTTTTGAAGGAATTTATCATATACCTTTTGTTTATGAGGGAAATAGGGCTTTGTTTGAAGCTAAGAAAAATGGAAATATTTTAGAGGTGTATTTGTATTTTGAAATTTTTGGTGCTTTAAAAATTATAATTGATAATGGTAAAATCACACGCATACAAACACCTTTTGCCAAAGTAGCACATTTTTTAAACGAGTATTTTAAATTTGAAGTAGTTAATACGCTCAATCCTATGTTTGTTTTTAAAAGATTGATGGATATAAAGGGATAGAATGAATGAATTAAAACATCTTGCTGTAGTAATGGATGGTAATAGGAGATGGGCTAGGAAAAATGGACTTTTAGAAAAAATTGGTTATAGTCAAGGTGCTAAAGTAGTTGAAAAAATCATAGAAGTATGTATAGATGAAAAAATTCAAAATCTAACTCTTTATGCATTTAGTACAGAAAATTGGCAAAGACCAAAAGAAGAAGTAGAATTTCTTTTTAAGTTATTAAACAGATATCTTGATGAGTCTTTAAATAAATTTATAGCTAATGAAGTGCGTTTTAAGGCTATAGGAAATTTAAATCTTTTGGATGAGTTAACCTTAAAAAAAATACAAAATTTTCAAAAACAAACTAAAAATTACACAAAATTATGCGTTAATTTAGCTATTTCTTACGGAAGCAAGGATGAAATAGTTAGAGCGGTTAAAAAGGTGATTGAAAAAAATCTTGAAATTAATGAAGCAAATATACAAGCAAATCTTGACTTAAGCGAGGATGTAGATTTGTTTTTAAGGGTAGGGAGTGCTAAAAGAATTTCAAATTTTTTATTATGGCAGTCAAGTTATGCAGAAATTTATTTTAGCCAGACTTTGTTTCCTGCGCTTACTAAAAAAGAAATCGCAAATATTATTACTGAGTTTAAAAAACGCAAAAGAACCTTTGGTAAATGATATTTTTCTTTTTATTACTAGGGCTTTGTGTGGGTTCTTTTGTTAATGTTTTGATTTTAAGAACGATTAATAAAGAAAGCATAATAAGTCCAAGATCAAAATGTCCTAAGTGTTTTAAAACTTTGAAATTTTATCATCTTTTTCCTTTGTTATCTTTTTTATTTTTAAAAGGTAAATGTGCTTTTTGCAAGGAAAAAATTTCTTTGATTTATCCTTTTAATGAATTTATTTGTGCGTGTTTGTTTGTTTTTGCTTTTTATTTAATCGAAGATGTTTTTCAAATTTTAATTTTTGCTTGTATGTTAGCTATATTATTAGCACTTTCTTGGATGGATTATTATTTAAAAGCAGTGAGTGAGCTTTGGCTTTGGATTTTATTTGTTTTAGCTTTTTGTTTTGATTTTTTACAAAATGGCTTAAATTTAGAGGATTTTCAAGATAGCTTTTTATTTCGAGTGTGTTTTGGGGCGGGGTTAATTTTTATACTAAAAAGTGTGATTAATTTTATTAAAAATTTTAAAAAAAGAGATGAAATTTTAGAAAGTTTAGGGGAAGGTGATGTTATAATAATAGCTTTGATTTTTGGAATTTTTGGCTATGAAAAAGGCTTTTTGATTTTATTTATTGCAAGTTTTTTAAGTCTTTTTATGTTTATAAAAATATCTAAAAAAGATTATCAAATGCCTATGATTCCTTTTTTATTTTGTGGAATTTTGATTAATCTAAGTATAGAAAGTATATTATGAAACTAGTTTATAAGTATTTGCTTAATCAGTTTTTAAGCACAATGTTGTCTTTATTTTTTACTTTATTTATTATTGTTTCGATTATATTTTTTATCCAACTTGCAAAAATTACATCTTATATAGAAATATCTTTTTTTGAACTTTTAAAATTATATATATATCTTTTGCCAAAAACATTGGCATTTACTTTGCCTATATCATTTTTTATTGCTTTGACTTTATCTTTTTATAGATTATCAAGAGAAAATGAAAGCACGGTTTTGTTTGCTTTGAGTATAGCTCCAAGCATGATAGCAAGTTTTTTTATAAAAATTGCTGCTTTAGTTAGTGCTTTTATGCTTGTGGTGGTTTTAGTTTTCATTCCTATTTCTTTTGAACTTTTTGATAATTTTGTAGATTATAAAAAAATTAGTGCTAAAGTAAGCATAAAAACAGGGGAATTTGGACAACGATACGGAGATTGGTTAGTTTTTATTGATGCTAAAAATTCTGATGAAACTTATAAAAATATTATAATGTATTATCCAAAGAAAAATCCACAAGATAAAGAACGAGTGATTTTAGCTAAAGAAGGAAAGTTGGATACAAATGAGGGAGTAATTACCTTTAAGCTAGATGAGGGAAAAACCTATGAGATTAAAAATGAGGATTGGCATATTGCTAGTTTTAAAAAACTATTGATTAAAAGCAAGATTTCCTCTAGAGAATTAAACACTAAAAATTTTTATGATTATTGGTCTGATGTAGCAAGCAATAAAGAAAAAGCAAAAGAATTTGTCATTTATGTATTGATTGCTTTATTTCCTTTAGCAAGTGTATTATTTGCATTATCTTTTGGTATAGTAACATATCGTTATGAAAAAGGTTTTGCTTATTTTGGAATTTTTATAGTTATTTTTGCTTATTTTGGTCTTTTGATAAGCTTTTATAATCCGCCATTTGTAGCTGTTGGAACGATTTTTTCAATATTTTTTCTTGTTTCAAGCATTTATTTTAAGATTAAAATTACAAATAAATATTAGATGTTTTTAAAATTAACTTTTTCTTATGATGGGTCTAAATTTCAGGGTTCAGCTACCCAGCCACATAAGCTTAGTGTGCAAGATACTTTAGCACAAGCTTTGTCGCATTTGGGTATTTATGAAAAACCTTTATTTGCTTCAAGAACTGATAAAGGTGTGCATGCATTTAATGCAGTCGCTTGTGTAAAAGCAGGAGAGCATTTTAAAGATTTTGCATATTTGAAAAATAAAATCAACCATTTTGCACACCCATTTATACATATAAAGCATATCCAAAGAATGCAAGAAAATTTTCAAGTACGTTTTGATGTGCAAAAAAGAGCATATCGCTATATTATAAGTCATGAAAAATATAATCCTTTTTTAGCCTCTTATGTGCATTTTTATCCAAAAATAAATATTAAATTAGCCAAAGAAATTGCTTTTTTATTTGAAGGAGAGCATGATTTTAAACTCTTTCAAAAAGAAGGCTCTGGTAATAAAACAAGTATAAGAAAAATGTATAAAGCCAGGGTTTATGCTTATAAAAATTACACTGTGTTTTATTTTGAAGCAAATGGTTTTTTAAGATCGCAAATTAGAATGATGATAGCAAGTATTTTAAAAGTATTAGAAGGAAAAATAAGTCAAAATGAGCTTTTAGAACAAATCAGCGCCAAAAAAGCTCATTGTAGATTTTTAGCTCCTGCTAGTGGTTTGTATTTGAGCAAGATTTCTTATTATAATAATGCATGATTTTTTTATGTATAAAAAATGAAAAAAGAATGATTAAAGTCCCCATGCAAAAAGGTAGTAACTCTACATCTACTCCAAAAATACTCATATTGATAAAAATACTTATAGGTATAATGGCATTATTCATCAAGGCTAAAACCCCACTATCTACTTCAGTTGAGCCTTTATTCCATAAAAAATATCCAAGTCCTGAAGCAATAGTCCCAAGATAAATCAAAGCTATCCAAGAACTTAAATTGGATGGTAAATTATTATAATTTCCAAAAAATAAAAAAGCAGGTAAAGTTATACTGGTTGCACCTAAATAAAAATAAGCAAAAGCTTCTTTTTGGTTTAAATTTGTATTTTTTTCTAATAAAATTTTATAAAAACTTTGCCCAGCTCCAAATACTAAATTAGCTCCTTGAATAAGTAAAAAGCCATATAAAAAATTAGAGTTAATATTATCAAATTTAACCACAAAAGCACCCATAATACATATAAAAATACTTATGAAATATAAATATCTAAGGTTTTTTGAAAAAAATCCATAAAAAAGCACAACATAAAAAGGCGTAAAGATGGTAAAAAGTGCTACTTCGCTTACACTTAAATATAAAAAAGAATGATAATAAAACAAATTCATCACACCAAGTTGTAAAGCTCCGATGCTTATGAGTTTTAGTTTTAAATGCAAATTTAGCTTAAAATTTAAAAAAGGTAAAAATACCAATAAAGACAAAAAAACTTTTACAAATGCTGCAAAAAAACTATCCATTTCTAAGGTGATAAAATGCCCAATTAATGGAAAAGAAAAAGCCCAAATAAAACTTGCTAGTAATAAACTTGGCATTTTAAAACACACCCTCTAATTTAAGTAAAGCTTCTTTGATAAATAAACCACCATTATATCCACCTAAGTGATTTTTAGCTACCACTCTATGGCAAGGTATAAAAATTGCAAGTTTGTTTTTAGAATTTGCATTACCTACTGCTCTAAAAGCTTTTGGATGATTGATAAAAGAAGCAATTTCTTGATAAGTTTTAGTTTGTCCGTAAGGAATTTTTACCAAAGCCTTGTATACCTTCTGTTCAAATTCACTTCCCTGAAGAGCTAAGGGTGTGTTAAAAGCAAAAAGTTTTTTGTTAAAATAAAGGTCTAGCTCTTCTAAGGCTTGATCTAAAACAGAGTGTTTATCTTTGGTAAAACCTGGCTTATATGTAGTAAAGTCAACATTAATAAGCTTATCTTTACTACTTTGTAAAAGAATATAAGCAAAGCCAGCTTTATAAAAACTTTGATACATATTTTTCCTTATATTAAAAGCATGCATTGTATGAATTTTAAATTAATTAATTGTTATTAAAGCAAAAATTTAGTTAAAATAGTGATTTAATTTATATTCAAGGAAAATATTTGAAGATTTTATTATTTAGTTTGATTCTAAGTTTAAATGCTTTAGCTTTGGATTATAGTTGTGAGTATGTTAAGGAAAATAGGACTGATTTTTTCAAAGAATTTAAGCCAAAAAATACACAAGATTTTGCTCAAGTGGATTTAAATTGTGCCTTTTCTTTAAAAAATCATCAAATTACAAAAAGATTATACGAGCTTGCTAATGAAATTAGAGGAAGTAATAGTGCTTGTATGGGTGGAGAGTATTTTAGTGATTTGAGAAAATTTGATTTTAAGTTATTAGAAATTGCACTTGATCCGCAAGGTTATCAAAAGACTTTGCAAGATCCTATAATACTTGAAGAAAAATTTGCAAAATTAAAAGCGTATTTTAGATTTTGGGCTTATCAAAGCATTGGAAATTTTAAGCTTTTTAAGGAATTTTGGAAAGAGTATAATAATGCGATTAATCCTTTAACAATATATTTTCAAGAGGAATTTAATCTAGATAAAGCAAGTGCTATTTATTTTGCTAGTAATGCTTTGAATGAATTTTTAAACTGGGCGGTTGGCGAGACTAAAATTTTTAAAGACATTTCAGATTTTGAAAAATTTGTAGCTAATAAAAATAACTCTTTGGAGCAAATTAAAGAGTATATTTATACTAAAAAAATTAGCAATTTAGAATTAAACAATGGCTTTAAATCAGCTTTGTTAAATAATAGAGAAAGTGAAATTATAAGAGAATTTATAAAATTAGGTGTAAAAATAAATGAAGGTTATGAGTCTGCATTATTTTTTGCACTAGATAGTGCAGAAAATATCAAGGTTTTGCTTGAAAATGATGCTGTGGTTGATTATAAAAATTCTTTTGGTAAAACACCTTTGTTTTATGCTGTTGAATATAACAACTATAAAGTTGCCAAGCTTTTGCTTGAAAATGGTGCAAATGTAAATCAAAAATACATTAATGACAATGAAAAACTTTCTATTGCTAGCATAGGAAGTAACACTCCATATTTTATCACTTTATGTGCGCTTGAACATACTTCTAAAAATATTTTTATGCATGGGGCAAATTATGCAGATGTAAAAATGCTTAAGTTGCTTATAGATTATAAAGCAAATTATAAAGAAATAGATGATTTAGGATTTAATGCACTTGATTTTGCCATCACTGCAAAAAAAGAACAAAATATTAATTTTTTAAAAAAACTTGGTTTAAAAGAAAATGAAAATTTAATGTTATATGAAGAGGAGTAACTGTGAAAACTGCATTAATAACAGGAGCAAGCTCGGGTTTTGGGTTAGAGAGTTTAAAAGCTTTAATAAATCTTGGCTATAAAGTCATAGCTATAGCAAGACGCAAGGATAGATTAAATGATTTGCAAGAGCTTTACGGGGATAAAATTTATCCTATAGTGCTTGATGTTAGAGATAAGCAAGCAGTTTTTTCAGCAATTGAAAATTTACCTCAAGATTTACAAAACATTTCTTTACTTATTAATAATGCAGGTCTTGCTTTAGGTTTGAATGAGTTTGATTCTTTGGATATTGAAGATATTGAGACTATGGTAGATACTAATATCAAAGGCTTTTTATATGTAGCAAGAGCTACTTTACCCTTGCTTAGAAAGGCAAAAAACGCTCATGTAATTAATCTTGGTTCAATTGCAGCAAATGTGCCTTATTATGGAGGCAATGTATATTGTGGAACTAAGGCTTTTGTGGCACAGTTTTCTAAAGCTTTAAGAACAGATTTACGCGGAAGTAATATAAAAGTAACCAATATCGCTCCAGGGCTTTGTAAAACTGAATTTAGTGAAGTAAGATTTAAAGGTAATATTAAAAAAGCTGATGAAGTTTATGAAAATACTAAATATATTAAAGCTGAAGATATAGCAAAAATTATTACTTTTATTATTAGCTTACCTGAACATATTAATATCAACGAAATAGAACTTATGCCTGTTACTCAAACATGGGCAGGAACTTTTAGTGAAAAAATATAAAAAAACTTAAGGAAAAATATGAAATTTTTTTATTTACTATTAACTCCTTTAATGTTGTTTGCTGATGCACAAGCAAATGCAGAACTTTTTGGAGTTTGGACGCTTTTGCCACCAGTGATAGCTATTATCTTAGCTTTTATTACTAAAGATGTGGTGCTTTCGCTATTTATTGGTGCATTAAGTGGTACTTTTATGCTAGGACTTATCGAAAATAGTATTTATCATGCTATTATAGCTTCTTTTACAGGCTTTATTTCTAAAGTGGTAAATGCTATGGCAAGTCCTGGTAATGCAGGAATTTTATTACAAGTTTTAACCATAGGCGGGGTTGTAGCTCTTATTACCAAAACAGGTGGTACTAAAGCTGTGGCTGTTTGGCTTTCTACTAAAGCTAAGCAAGCAAAAAGCTCACAATTTGCTACTTGGTGTATGGGGATTTTTATTTTCTTTGATGATTATGCTAATTCATTAATCGTAGGTCCTATCATGCGCCCAGTGACAGATAAATTTAGAGTAAGCCGTGAAAAACTTGCTTTTATTATGGATGCAACTGCAGCGCCAATCACTGGTCTTGCTATCATTTCTACTTGGATAGGGCTTGAAATTTCTTTAATTCGTAGCGGATATGATCTAATTGATAATGCGACTTTTGCACATTTGGGTATAGTGAAAGAAGAAATCAATGCTTTTGAAATCTTTGTGCAAACTTTACCTTATAGATTTTATAATCTTTTTATGCTGATTTTTGTTATTTTAACTATTTACACAGGTAGAGAATTTGGACCTATGTTAAAAGCCGAACTTAGAGCTAGAGCGGGTAAATTTTCTCATGGTCATGAGCAAATTGACAATATAGAAGATAAAGTTTTAGAGCCAAAAGAGCATGTGAAATTGCAAGCTTCTAATGCTATTATACCTTTGGCTGTTTTGATTGTATTTTCATTTATAGGTTTTTATTTTAGTGGTTATAATGCTTTAGATGATGTAAATATTAAAGCACAAATTGATGCAGCACCGCTTAGTTTATTTGCTTTTAGAGAAACTTTTGGGGCAGCTGATGCTTCTGTAGTATTATTTCAAGCAGCGCTTTTAGCTACCATAGTAGCTATTATTTTAGGAATGTATAGAAAAATATTTACTTTAAAAGAAGCTATTGCAGTTTGGACTCATGGTTGGAGAACTATGATTATGACTGTGATTATTTTACTTTGTGCATGGTCATTAGCTTCTGTAATTAAAGATTTAGGAACTTCTAAGTATTTAATTGATTTATTTTCAGATAAAACACCTATTTACTTGCTTCCTACGGCAATTTTTATTTTTGCTTCAATTATTTCTTTTTCAACAGGAACTAGTTATGGGACTATGGGCATTTTAATGCCTTTAGCTATTCCTTTAGCTATGGCTGTTGGGGTTCATAATGAATTAAGTGGAGTAGAATTGCATCAATATATGATTATTAACATTTCAGGGGTTTTAACAGGAGCTATTTTTGGAGATCATTGCTCGCCAATTTCTGATACTACTATACTTTCATCTATGGGAAGTAAGTGTGATCTTTTAGCTCATGTTAGCACGCAAATGCCTTATGCTTTGAGTGTTTGTGCTATTAGTATACTTTGTGGTTATCTACCAGTAGCACTAGGGCTTAATGTATGGCTAGGACTTGTTTTTGGAATCTTAGCTATGATAGCTTTACTTTTTGTAGTTGGCAAAAAGGTAGATGCGTAAATGCATTTTGAAGAAAAGATTGCTTTAAACAAAGCATTGTTTTCTTCTTTATATAATGGAGAAATTCAATGCTTCAAATCACCTTTAAAAGCTTATAGAACTAGAGCAGAATTTTCTATATATCATCATGAAAATGGGAAAATTTCTTATGCAATGTTTGAAAATAAGAAAAAAATTCCTATTGAAAAATTTGATATAGCAGATGAAAAAATTCAAGATTATATGCCTATTTTACTAAACAATCTAAATGAAAAATTAAAACATAAGCTTTTTGGAGTAGAGTTTTTAGCTACAAAATTAGATTTAAGTGTAACTTTACTTTTCCATAAAAATATAGAGCTAATTGCACAAGATTTGCAAGAATTAGCAGTAAAACTAAATCTCAAACTTATAGCAAGAAGCAGAGGTAAAAAACTTGTGTATAATGGAGAAAATCTAAGGCAAGTTTTAAAAATCAATACAAATGAATTTTTATACGAGTTTAATAATGATTGTTTTATCCAACCTAATACTTATATCAATGAAAAAATGATTGAATGGGTAGTATCTTGCATAGAGGGTGATTTTAAACAAGATTTATTAGAGCTTTATTGTGGTTATGGAAATTTTACTATAGCCTTAGCAAGAAATTTTAAAAAAGTTTTAGCAACTGAAATTTCTAAAAAAAATATAGAGTTTGCTTTAAAAAATTGTGTTTTGAATTCTATTGAAAATATAGCTTTTACAAGGCTTTCTAGCGAAGAGTTAAGCCAAGCTTTGAAAAAAGAAAGAGAATTTAATCGCTTAAAAAACATAGATTTAGATAGCTTTAAAATATCTCATGTCTTGGTTGATCCTCCAAGAGCAGGGCTTGATCTAAGTGTGATTGAGCTTATTAAGAATTATGAAAATATCATTTATATTTCATGTAATCCTATCACTTTAAAAGAAAATCTTGAAATTTTATGTCAAAGTCATGAAATTTCAAATTTGGCCTTTTTTGATCAATTTGCTAATACTCATCATCTTGAATGTGGGGTGTATTTAAGAAAAAAAGCTTAGTATAAGTTAGAATTTATACAAGCTTTGTTATTATAAAAATAGTTGATTTAATCAATTAATTTTTATAAAGGATTTCTCATTTTATTTCAAAAAATTACCTATACAAATAGAAAAATACTCTATAAAGTCAATGAAATTTTAAAACCCTTTGGATTAAAATCAAGTGATTGGAGGGTTTTTGTATATTTAAATCAGCATGGTTATAGTGCTTTGGCTCCGATATGTGAGTTTTATCAGATGGATAAAGCTATACTTTCTAGAGTTGTTTCTAAATTAGCAAAACTTGAATATATAGAGTTTTTAAAAGCAGATGATAAAAGAGAAAAAATCATTAGCTTAAATACTAAAGGCAAAGAAATTTTTTTAGATGCAAATACTTGTATAAGAAAATACGAAAAAGAGATTTTGGATATCTTAGATGTAAAAGATCAAGAAATACTTTTAAAATTACTTGATTATATCAATGAGAAAATTTAAAAGGTTTTTCATGGGCTTAAGTAAAAAATATAACTTATTTAATATAAATTTTTTATGTATTTTTGGGATAAATTTTGCTATTTGTCTTGTTTTTTATATGAGTACTATTTCTAGTACAGATTATGTTTTAGGTGTTTTAAACCTTCAAACTAGCACCGCAGGTCTTATCATGGGAGCTTTTGTTATAGGCGCTTTACTTTCTAGACTTTATTTTGGTTCTATAATCGATGATGTTAATATAAAAAAGGTTATAGTGTTTTCGCTTTTGTTTTATCTTTTTGTTAATTTAATGTATTTGAAATTTTATAATGTATATTTTTTGATTTTGATACGCTTTTTGGCTGGGATTTGCTATGGAATTTGTTCTTGTGCGTGCGGGGTAGCTATTGCTAGGATAATACCTAGCAATAAAAGAGGAGTTGGTATAGGATATTATGCTACAAGCGTTGTTTTAACTTCAGCTTTAGGCCCTTTTTTGGCCATAAAACTTGACTCTATCAATCAATTTTGGCTCAGTTTTTTAATAGCTTGTTTGAGTATTGTCTTTGCATTAATCTTATCTATTTTTTTAAAAGTAAGAAGATTTAAAAAACATCATCATATAAAGAGAAAATTTAGTATTTATAATTATTTTGAAAAATCAGTTTTAAATTTAGCCTTAGTGACCTTTTTGCTTGCATGTCCTTTTGGTGCTATTATAGCTTATATGAGTGCTTATACCCAAAGTTTAAATTTAGTTTTTGCTGGATCTATGTTTTTTGTGGTATATGCTGGATTTTCTATGATTTTTAGACCACTTGCTGGTAAAGTGTTTGATAAATATGGTGCTAATATTGTGATGATTTTTTCTTTTTTGAGTTTTATAGTATGTTTGCTTTTACTTGCTTTTGCATTAAATTTTTATATGATTATTTTAGCTGGAGTTTTTTGTGCGTTAGGTTATGCTAATGCTACTTCAAGTGCTCAAGCTTTAGCTATAAAACTTGCACCTAAAGAAAAAATGGGCTTGGCTAATTCTACATTTTTTACGGCCTTAGATTTTGGTATAGGAGTGAGCCCTTATTTGCTAGGCATTATAGAGCCAAGTATAGGTTTTGCTAATGTTTATGCTTTTTGTGCTTTATTGGTTATAATAGCTTTGGTTTTATATTGTTTATTGATTGTAAAAAAAGCTTCTTGTTAATTTGATTTTAGATACAATGCTTTAAAAAGGAAAAAGCATTGCATGATAGTCATAAAATACTAAGTTCTATGAAAAATATAGCCATCATAGGGCTTAGCCCTAATCAAGATAAACCTTCGCATTTTGTAAGTAAATATTTACAAGATTTAGGTTATAAAATTTATCCCATCTATCCTAAAGAAGATTTTATTTTAAATGAAAGAGTTTATAGAAACTTAAAAGAAATTCCTTTCGAAATTGATACGGTTGTAATGTTTAGAAAAGCAAGTTTTGCAAATGAAATTTTTGAAGAACTTTTATTTAAAAATATTAAAAATTTTTGGATGCAACTTGGTATTATCAATGAAGAAATAATGCAAAAGTGTAAAAAATATGGTATAAATTGCGTTCAAGATTGTTGCATTAAAATAGAACTACAAAAAGGATAATCATGGTTGAATTAAATAAAATTTATCAAGCAAAACAAAAAATCGCAGATTTTGTACTAAAAACCCCTTTTGTGCACTCTTCTTTTTTGAGTGAGTTTTTAGAAACTGATGTATTTTTAAAATGTGAAAATTTGCAAAAAACAGGTGCTTATAAAATCAGAGGGGCTTATAATGCAATAGCTAATTTAACTAAAGAGCAAAAACAAGCAGGCGTAATAGCTGCAAGTGCCGGAAATCACGCACAAGGAGTAGCAATTAGTGCTAAAAAATTTGGTATAGAAGCTGTGATTGTTATGCCTGAAGCTACGCCTTTGTTAAAAGTAAGTGCGACTAAAAATTTAGGTGCAAAAGTGATTTTAAAAGGAGATAATTTTGATGAAGCTTATGCTTATGCGCTAAATTATGCCAAAGAACATCATTTAAATTTCATTCATCCTTTTGAAAATGAAAGCATTATAGCAGGGCAGGGTACTTTAATGCTTGAAATGCTTGATGAAATAAGTGATTTAGATATGATTTTAGCTCCAGTTGGTGGGGGAGGTTTGATTAGTGGTGTGGCAAGTGCTGCTAAGCAAATTAATCCTGCTATAAAAGTCATTGGAGTGAGTGCTAAGGGAGCTCCTGCGATGTATGAGAGTTTTAAAAGTAAAAAAATGATTAATTCAAAAACTGTTAGAACTATAGCTGATGGTATAGCAGTGCGTGATGTGAATAAAATTAATTTTGATATTATTCTTGAATGTGTTGATGATTTTATTCAAGTTGATGATGAAGAAATAGCTAATGCGGTATTGTATTTACTTGAAAAGCACAAAATAACAGTTGAAGGAGCGGGAGCATCAGCAGTTGCTGCTCTTTTGCATAAAAAAATAGATTTAAAAAATCATAAAAAAATTGGTGTGATTTTAAGTGGTGGAAACATTGATGTACAAATGTTAAATATCATTATAGAAAAAGGTTTATTTAAAGCTTTTAGAAAAATGCTTATTAATGTTACTTTGATTGATAAGCCGGGTGCTTTGAGTGCTTTGAGTGATGCGATTAAAGAAGCTCAAGCTAACATAGTTAAAATTGATTATGATAGATTTTCAACTAAGCTTGACTATGGTGATGCGATGATTTCAATCACTTTAGAAACTAAAGGAAAAGAGCATCAAGAATTAGTTAGAAAAATACTTTATGACAAAGGTTTTAATTTTAATGAAATTTTATAAAAAATAAAATATAATACTTTATAAATAAATTATAAGCCAAGGGAAAATATGTCACAAGAAAAGATTTTAGAACCAGATACTTTGATAACCTCTAAAACCGATTTAAAAGGGGATATTATCTACGCTAATGATGATTTTTTAAAATATGCAGGCTATAAAATGGAAGAAATTTTATATAAGCCTCACAATATCGTGCGTCATCCTGATATGCCTAGAACTGTTTTTAAATGTTTGTGGGATTATATACAAGATGGAAAAGAAATTTTTGCTTTTGTAAAAAATAAAACTAAACAAAATGATTATTATTGGGTTTTTACTAATGTTACAGCCTCATTTGATGAACAAGGAAATATTATAAATTATTATTCAGTAAGAAGAAAGCCTAAAAGAGAAGCTATACCAACCATAGAACAAGTTTATAAAATTCTTTTAGAAGCAGAAAAGAATGGCGGTATAAAAGCAGGAGTGGAGGAGCTTATTAAAATAGTTAATTCCTATGGTATGAGTTATAATCAGTTAATTTTAGAGCTTCAAAAACAGTGAGGTAGGTAATGAAAAAAATAATATATAGCGGAATTATTTTAAACATTTTGGCAATACTTTGTGGTTTATATTTTAAAGAATATTTTTCGATAGTATTTTTCGTGCTTTTGTTGTTAGTATTTGTTTTTGGTGCTTATTTAGAAAACACAAACGAGCAATTTGTGGATAAAATTTTAAACCTAAGCAAAGAATTGAAAAATGGAAATTTTGATGGACGTATAGTTTATATTAAATGTCGTGATAAAAAACTAAAAGAAGTAGCAGATAATCTTAATAATACAATAGATGGCTTGGAGGCTTATTTGAGAGAAATTAATACCTCTATTGCTTGCTCGCAAAATGGAGAGTATTTTAGAAGGGCTATACCTGAAGGTTTAAAAGGAATTTTTGTTCATAATATTAAATTTATTAACAAGGCTTTGGATGATATAGAAAAAACGGGGAAATCTGTTTTTAAAAATGCTTTATCAAGAAAACTAATGGATATAAGTTTAAATAATCAAAATCAAAATTTAATTAATGTATCTAATGCTCTAAATAACAATATAAAGCTAATGAGAGAGGTTTTTGGAGATATTAAGATTATTTCAGATACTGCTCAAAAAAACGGTAAAGAGGTTGATGAGCTTAAATCCTCGGTAGATATGATGATGGAAGTTGCTGAAGAGAGTAAAGGCGTTATTAACACCTTTGTTTCAAATTCTCAAAACATTAATTCTATTGTAGGTGTAATTAGAGATATAGCAGACCAAACGAATTTACTTGCTTTAAATGCAGCTATTGAGGCTGCTCGTGCGGGTGAACATGGAAGGGGTTTTGCAGTAGTTGCAGATGAAGTAAGGCAACTTGCGGAAAAAACCCAAAAAGCAACAGGTGAGATTACTTTAGCAATTCAAGTAATGAATCAAGAAATTGGCTCAATACAAGAAAATAGTGAAAAAGTATATGATATTGCTAATTCTTCGGATACTAAAATTTTAGATTTTAGTAAAGCGTTTAAAGAACTTGAGGATAAAAGTTTGCATTTAGGAAGAGAGTTTGTGGGTTTTGCTTCTAATTTAACTCTTTCTGCTATGAAGATAGATCATATTTTATATAAATCTGATGTGTATTTAACACTTAATGGATCACAAGAAAAACTTCAAAATTTAGATCCTATTTCTACTTTATGTAAAGATGAAGATGCTCAAAGTGTATTTTGTTCGCTTGTTTCACCTAGGGAATTAGATATCAAGCGTGAATTGATACAAAATAAAGCTAATACAGCGGTTGAGCTTTCTAAAAATGAAAATATTGATAAAGATACATATAATGCAATAGTTTGTGATATACAAGAACTAGAAAAAGAAAGTAAGGCTATTATGGATAAACTAGAAGCTTGATAAGCTTCTAGTTTTTAAGCAAGAGCTATTTTTAGCACCTCGTTTAAAGTTTTTACCCCGATTATTTTCATATTTTTTGCTACTTCTTCTGGGATATCTTTTAAATCTCTTTCATAGTTTTTATGTGGGATGATTGCTGTTTTAATATCAGCTTTATAAGCAGCGATTAGTTTTTCTTTTAAACCACCTATTGGTAAAACATTACCCATTAAGTCAATCTCTCCTGTCATTGCAACATCAGATCTTACTTTTTTGTTGCTAAAAACAGAAGCAATAGCTGTGGTGATTGTTATACCTGCGCTTGGACCATCTTTTGGGGTAGCGCCATCTGGCACATGAATATGAAGATTATATTGATTATAAACACTCTCATCTTCTTTGTAAAAAAGATTCTTTGGTGTTTTAATTTGATTTTCATCAATTAAATTTTTAATAAGACTTTGAGCAATTTTTGCTGATTCTTTCATCACATCACCTAAACTTCCTGTAAGAGCTAATTCGCCTTTGCCTTTGATTTTAATGACTTCTATTTTTAATACATCTCCGCCTACTGCAGTCCATGCAAGTCCATTTACTTGACCAATTTTGTTTTCTTTTTCATGCTTTTCTATCTCAAAGACTTTCTTACTTAAAAAATCTTTTAAATTTTTAACATTAATCCTAATACTCTTCGTATTTTCATCTAAAAGAAGTTTTTTGACGCATTTTCTGCAAACTTCAGCAATCTTTCTTCTTAAATTTCTTACACCTGATTCTCTAGTATATTCATTGACTATTAATTCTATAGCTTCATTATCAAAGCTAATTTCTTTTTCTTTAAGACCATGTTTTTTTATTTCATCAGGAATGAGATAATTTTTGGCTATTTGGAATTTTTCTTGAGGAGTGTAAGAGCTAAGTTCTATAAATTCCATTCTATCTTTTAAAGCAGGGGGAATTAAACTTGCATCATTTGCTGTGGCTATGAAAATGATTTTGCTTAAATCGATGTTGAAATTTAGATAATAATCTCTAAATTTAGTATTTTGTTCAGGATCTAAGATTTCAAGCAAAACTGCACTTGGATCTCCTCTGTGATTACGACTTAATTTATCAATTTCATCAAGTACAACAACAGGATTGCTTTGTTTTGCCTCTATAAGTCCTTGTATAATGCGACCTGGCATAGCTCCTATATAGGTTCTTCTATGTCCTCTTAATTCATTTACATCTTCTAAACCACCTAAAGCTATGCGCACTAATTCCCTTTTTAGTGCTTTTGCAACTGAATTTGCCAAAGAAGTCTTACCAACACCTGGAGGTCCAACTAAACACAAGATAACTTTTGCACCATCTCTATCTTTTATTTTGCGTTTTTCTAAAAGTTCTTTAACTGCAAAGTATTCTTCAATACGCTCTTTTGGTTTTTCTAGAGCATAATGATCACTGTTAAGCTGTAAAGATACATCCTTTAAATTAAGTTTTTTCTTTGAAGAGTGTTCAAAAGGTATATCTAAAACTGTTTCTATGTAAGTTTGTACCATAGATGCTTCTGAGTTATCTTGATGAATTCTTTCATATTTTTGAATTTGTTTTTTGATTTCTTTGTAAGCTTCTTCATACATGAAATCTTTTTTCTTCTCTAGTTTTTTATTATATTCTTCTACTTCACTTTCTTTTTGTATATCACTTCCAAGTTCTCTTTGAATTTGCTTGAGTTGTTCTTTTAAAAAATATTCTTTATTAACTTTGTCTATTTTAGAATGAACTTTATTTTTGATCTCTTTTTGGATTTTATTTGCTTCAATTTCTTTAGCTAAATAATCAATTAAATTTAAAAGTTTTGTTTCCAAATTTGTTTCAATAAAAAATTCATATGCTTGTTGTTTTTTGATTTTGATGGAATTTAGTATCAAATCACAAATTCTACTAGGCTCAACATCTTCTTCTATGGTTCTTAAAAGATCAGGTGGAAAATAGTGACTCACAGTAGATAAAGCTTTAGCTTTTTCTCTTACTACTTCAATAATAGCTTCTTTTTTTGTATTACAAATTGGCTCTTGATGAATTAAATCAACTAATGCAAATAAAGGATCATCCGAGATCTTCTCAATAATTTTAGCTTTAGCATAGCCTTGAAATAAAATTTTAATACGGCCATCAGGCAGTGGAACCTTTCTCATTATAGTCCCTATTACCCCGCAATCATAAATATCATCAAAACCGCGTCCGCCTTCAATTTTAGATGGTGCTACAAAAATCATGCTTTCATTTTGCAAAGCAGTATCTAAGGCTTTGATATTTTGCATGTCATTTAAAAAAATCGGTGTTATCATAAAAGGATATAAAAAAAGCTCATCTTCCACAAGAACAGGAAGTTTTGTTGGATAGTTTTGAGTATTTTCTAATTTCATTACATTATACCTTCTTCAAATATTTTTCTATACCATGGAAGCTCTGGTTTAATCATATCAATTTTATTAAAATCGGAATTTTCTATTTTTTGCTTATAAATCTCATAGCTTTGTTCTCTATTTTTTTTCTCGTATAACTCTGCTATGCTTGTATCAAGGTAAAAAATTGCAAAATTAAATTTAGTAAGCATGGTGTCAATTAAATCATTATATTGCACATTAGGGTAATTTTGATTATATTCGTTGATTTCTTCTATTGTTTTTAGCATTAGCACTTGGTTGCGATTTGGTACAGCAAAAGAGTCAAATTTGGCTTTGATTTTTAAATATCTTATATAAGCTACATTTTTTGAGTCACCAAATTTGTTTAAATATTCATCAAGATAATAATTTGCCATTTCATATTCTTCTTCGCTTATATGAGCTTGAGCTAATATAAGTAAAGTTTGTTCTAATAATGGATTAGCAATATGCTCAGCTGCCATTGAAGTATAATGTTTATCAGCTGCTTCAAGATTTTTTTCTTGTAAATCTTTTATAATTTGTTGATACCATTCCATTGAACTTAGATTATATAAATCTTCAGCCTTTTTTGAGCTGCATGCTCCTAAAAATAAACCTGCAATAATAAACGATAAAAGAAAAATTTTTTTCATGATGTTACCTTATAAATTTATATAGTTTATAATTATAGTGTTTTTATGTTTATGAAAATGTTAATTTTTAAATTAAAATTATAATCAAAAAGTTTTAATTAGTGTAATTTAAAAAGTTGGAACTAAAATTGCTTTATGAGTTGTAATTTCTTAGTCAATAGATTTTAGGAGGCAAAATGAACTTAGAAGTTAAATGTCCTATTTTGGGTTTTGAAGATACCAAAAATATGAATTTTTATAAAATAGACGAGGTTTTTTATAGACTTAAAAGCCTTGATGGTAAAGATTTTTCTTTTGTGATGATTGATCCTTATATGATCCGTCCTGATTATGATTTTGAAGTACCTGATTATTATCAAGAATTATTAGCTTTAAATGAACAAACTAATTTTGGTGTATTTGTTATAGTGGCTATTAATGAGCCGTTAGAAGAATCTACGGTTAATTTTTTAGCACCTGTTGTGATGAATTATGATAATAATTCTTTAGTGCAAGTGATTTTAGATACAAGCAAATATCCTAATTATTTTCAATCTGAAAAGATTTCAGCTTTTATTAAACAAACAAAATAATGTCTGAAATTTATATTTTAGGAAATGGCGCTATGGCAAGTGCTATAGCTAAAGGTTTAAAAGATACTTATAAAGTAGTTATTGTTGCTAGGGATTTAAAAAAAGCTAGTAGCTTAAATTTAGAAGTTTTATCTTATGAAGAATTTGATTTAGAAGATAAAAATGTTATTTTAGCATTTAAACCTTATGCTTTAGAAGAAGTAGCTGTTAAATTAAAAGGCAAGGCAAGATGGCTTATTTCAGTTTTAGCAAATACTACTTTTGAGCAACTTCATTGTATTGATGCGCAAAATTATATAAAAATCATGCCAAATACAGCAGCTGAATTTAAAGCCTCAGCGACTGCATATTTGATGGAAAATGATTCATATAAAGATGAAATTTTATCTTTGTTAAATACTTTTGGTAAAGCCATAAGTTTGCAAAATGAAAAAGAATTTGATGTGGCTATGGTTTTAAGTGGTTGTGCTCCTGCGTTTTTGGCTTTGGTGGCAGAAAGTTTAGCAAATGCAGGTGTTAAAAATGGTTTAAAAAATGAGCTTAGTTATGAGTTTACTCGTGCAAGTTTTGAAAGCTTTAGTGCTTTGTTTAACCATACACATCCTGCTATTATTAAAGAAAAAATTTGTTCTCCAGCAGGGGTAACTATAAGAGGAGTTGAGGCTTTAGAAAAAAGAGCTTTGCGCGGTGCTTTTTTTGAAGCTTTTAATGCAAGTTTAAACAAATGAAGCAAGCTTTTAGTCTCCTAGAGCTTGCTTTTTGTATTATAATTTTATCTTTTGTTTTTGGATCTTACTATATTATATTTGCAAATAAATCTTTAAATGTTATATGGCAAAATCAAATCCTTTTTAATGAAGAAAAAGATTTATTTATGCAAAATCCTTCATATAAGGCAAAAGAAATCAATATAAATACTTATAACTTTTTAGAATACACCAGTGATGAGTTTAAACTTAAATCTTTAAAAATAAAAGATTTATCCTACAAAGAAGCTTTTATAGATGAAAAAAGCTTTTAGTTTATTAGAGCTTGCACTAAGCATTGTTATCTTGGGTGTATTGATTACTATCTTAAGCAATCCGGCCATACATCTTTATAATCATAGTTATAAAATTAAAAATTCCAACACAGTATTTTTAAATTTAAACCAAACTTTGCTTAGTATGGAAAAAATTTATCATTCTTGTTTAAATGCGACATTGACAAGTAGTTCTTTTGAGTGCTACATGAGTGCAAATGATGATATTTTTTATGATTTATCATTGGAAAAATTAAACTTTAGTGGCATTATTTTAGAAAACAATGAAAGTTTTTTTAGTCCAAAAAGCAATTTGCATTTTATAGAAAATGGAATTTCCAAAGGAATTTTAAGTAATTATAAAGATATGCATAGAGAAAAAAAGTTAAAAATATATGCTAATGATTATATGTATTTTTATGATATAAAAAATTCAAAAATTTATAAAGCATTAGTGAATGATAGGGAGAAAATCCATTTTCTTAATGAGAAATTTGGTGGATTTTATACTATTTTATATGCTTATGTTAGAGTATATTTAGAAAATGAAAATATTTATATGCAAATAGATGATTTAAATTATAACAAACGATCTTTTTTATTAGCTCAAAATATTTCAAAGCTTATTTTCAAACAAGATGATAAGGCGCTAAAAGTTTTAATATGTGATAAAAGTCAAAATGAATGCTTATCTAAGTGGATGTTTTTATGAAAAAATCTTTTGCTATGGTTTATACAATATCTTTTATTTTATTTATCTCTTTTGTTATGGTATTTGTAATAAAAATTTCTTCATATTCTCCAAGAATTATGAAAGATTTAACTCTTTATACTCAAGGAAAGATTTTACTTCATGATGCAAAAGAGCTTTCTAAATATTTTTTATATCAAGCCTATTTGGAGGGTAAGGAATGCTTAAATGAATATAATTTTGAATATAATAATATAAAAATACGAATTGATTATGCTTATCCTTTGGGTGAGTGTAAAGGATATAAATTGATAGCAAATAATGCTAATGCAAAAAGTATTGTAGCCGTAAATATTAGTGTGTTGCTAAATGGTAATAAAGCGGTAAATGAAGAAGTGTTTTTACAAAAAAGTTTTTTTGTTTATCCTAAATTGGATTGAATGTAAGTTTGAATTCCAATAGCTATCATTTTTACTCCCATAGCCATAATAAAAACTAAAGCAATACGTGAAAAAACATAAAGCACAAGCTTTCCTATGACTTTTTCAATAGTAGCTGAAAAGTGGAATAAAGCAAAAATAAAAGCAAAGGTAAGCAATACAGAAGCTATAGCTATAGCTAAATTTTGATCTTCTGAAATAACCACTATAGTAGAAAGTGTCCCAGGACCTACTAGCATAGGAAATGCCATTGGCACTATACTTTTTTTCAATAATTCTTTATGGCTTAATCCTTGATAATGTTGAAATTGAGAACTTGATGGAGTAAAAAGTAAGTTTTTAGTGCTCATGATGATTAAAATCAAACCACCTGCAACTCTTAAATCATTAATATCTATTTTAAATAAATATTTCATGATAAATGGTCCAGAAAGTAAAAAAACTAAAACAATACAAAATGCAGTATAAATGATATTTCTAAAAAGTTTTTTTCTTGTATCGGCATCTAAGCCCTCAGTCATTGCGAGAAATTGAGGAAGATTTCCAAAAGGATTTAAAACTGCTATAATGGTAACAGAAGCAAGTAAGATAATATAAATTTCAGATTCTATATCTGAAAACATAAAACAACCTTTTATTTTCCCAAGCTAAAAAGCTTGGGATTGATTTAATTATAGTCCTTCAAAAGGATTAGTAACAACTTCTTTTCTATCTACGATGTAAGGGATAAGTGCTACATGTCTTGCGCGTTTAATAGCAACTTCAACCATTTCTTGGTGTTTTTTGCTAGTACCTGTTAAACGGCGTGGCATGATTTTAAATCTTTCTGATAAAGCATGTTTTAACAATGCTGTGTCTTTATAGTCGATGAAATCAACTTTAGCTTCAGTATATTTGCAATATTTACGTGAATATTTTCTTTTTTCTGCCATGATTTTTTCCTTTAAAATGGTAATTCTGTGTCATCATCATATTTATCAATATCAATTTCCTTCATAGGGGGTTCTTTTTGAGGATTTTGATAAGTATTAGATGGGTTTGTTTTGGTTTGTACTTGAGCATAAGGATCAAAGCTTTGTTGTTGATTAAAATTTTGATTATAACCATAATTTTGATTGTCAAAATTGTTTTGTTGGTTATTTTGTACAGTTGAACCTAGCATTTCTAAATTCTCAACTTGAATACTGTGCTTTGATCTATTTTGTCCATTTTGATCGCTCCATTGCTCAAATCTCAAACGACCTTCAATTAAAACTTTACTACCTTTGTTAAGATATTGATTAGCAATCTCTGCTGTTCTACCAAAAAAACTAATGTCGATAAAGCAGGTTTCTTCTCTTTTTTCTCCTGTATTTGTATTAAATCTTCTTGTTACAGCTATAGCAGAAGAGCCTATTGCGCTACCTGATGGAGCATAACGCATCTCTATATCCCTTGTAAGATTCCCTACTAAAACGACTTTATTAAACATTAATTAGCCTTCTGTATTTTCACTAGCTTTGATTTCTTTTTTATTTTGTTTGACACCTTTGCTTAGTTTTTCCCAAGCTGCAATTTCTTTTTTATTTTCATATTTTACGATTAAAAATCTAATTACTTCTTCAGTGATTCTTAATACCCTTTCAAGCTCTGCAATTAAATTTGTAGGAGCCTTGAAATAAATCACAAAATAAGTTCCTCTTTCGTATTTTTTAATTTTGTACGCAAGTTTTCTTGTTCCCATTGGAACCACGCTTTCAATTTCTGCGCCATTTTTTGTAAGGACTTCTTTTACGAATTCCAACTTAGCACTTACTTCTTCTTCTGTAAGTGTTGGTTTTAATATGAATAAAACTTCATAATGTCTCATTTAATTTCTCCTTATGGATATAAAGCCTAAAATTTTTTAGGCAAGGATTTTGCATAAAATGCAAATTTTATTTTACCATAAGTTTTCTTAATTTAACTTTTCAATATGGAGCTAAGTTGTAAAAGTGTTGCGATTAAAAATTCTTTTTTTTCTATTTTAGAATTCTTTTTTAATTCATATTCGCAATTACAAAGTATTAAAAAGATATTTTTATATTGTGATATTTTGATCGTAAGAGCTTGTTTTTGAAGATTTTGTGCCACAGAAATAGGCGGAGCATAGCCTAAAATTTCTTTTAAATCTAAATTTCCATAAATTTTAACATGTAATGCAATTTTAAAAAGTCTAGAAAAATTTGCATATAAGGCGTTAATCAGTGCTATTTCATTATAATTTTCTAAAATATTTTCAAGTTCATTTCTTAAATCTTGTTTTTGCATCAGTTTATCAAAAAAACTTTCAAAACTAATGGTACTTAAGCTATAACAATGCTCTTGAATGATTTTTTCATCGATATTTAAACCATTAAATTTATTTAACTCATTAGCTGCTAAATATAAATTTTCATTAAAATTATAAAAAAGAGCATAAAGGGCATTTTGAGTGATGTTAATATTTAACTCTTTAGCTTTTAAAGCTAATAATTCCATACCTTCTTTAGCTGAATTTACTTTATAAAATCTACAAAAATTATTAGCAAAAATTTTCTCCGCTTCACTTTGCTTGGAGCCTTCATCATAAATTTCAAGTAAAAAATAGTTATCTTGCGAATTTTGGCAAAGTTGTAAAAGTTGCTTGAGTTCTTTACTTGGGATTTTCTTTTGAGTTTTGATTTCTAGTAGTTTTCTCTCGCTAAATAAAGAAGCACTAGATAAATAATCATAAGCTTGCTTAAAATCATATTCTTCAAAATAAAATCTTAAACTCTCATCAAAAGAGTATTTATCTTTAATAAATTTAGCATAAAGCTCTATTTGGAAATTATCTGCTCCATAAAGTAAGAAAAAATTAGGAAAACTATTACTATTAAGTAAGCTTTGGAGTTGATTTTTATACATTTTGGTTTCTTTCTAAACTAAAATGCTTGGTGATTTTGCCAAAAATTTTAGCACTAACAATATCTACTTCAGTGATTTCTATTTCCACATTTTCTAATAAATTTGCCCTTGAACCTATGATAGTAATCAAAGCTCCTTTAATATCATCATTTAATTTTACTTGTAATGAACTTTGGTTTTCTACCACCAAAGCTTTAAATCTTTTTCCTATATTTTCTTTTGCCCATCTTGCAAATTTTCTATCCATGAAATGCCAAGCAACTTTATCTGCTTCTCTTTCTAGTAAGCTTAATTCCTCACAAGTACTTTGTATATTTAAAAGTAAATAATTAAACATTTTTTCATCATTGTTGATTTTAGCCTTTAAAAGTCTATGCAAAATAAGATCAGAATATCTTCTAATAGGGCTTGTAAAGTGGGTATATTTATCAAAACCTAAGCCAAAATGTCCCGCATTTTCACTAGAATATTCTGCCTTTTTTTGTGCTTTGATGATGAGTTTATCTACTTCTTCTCTTATATTTAGCTCATTTGCTAAGACTTGAATGTCTTTAAATAATTCTATGACATTATTTTTAGGATTAATATCTATACTAAGTGTTGAAAGATCAGCTAGTAATTGATCTATTTTTTTATAATCAGGACTTAAGTGATTTCTAAAAACTCCTATATCAATGAGTTTTGCTGCAGCTTTATTAGCTAAAAGCATGCAATCTTCGATTAAATTATGCGAGGCTGTGTCATTTTCAAGGCGTGTTTTTATGAGTTTATTATTTTCATCTAAAGTCATTCTTAGCTCTTGGGTTTTAAACTCACAAGCATTTTTTAATCGTTTTTTTCGTAAATTTTGAGTGATTTTAAAAACCTCATAAAGCCAATTGATTGCGCCTAAATCTTCTTGTGTTTGTAAATACTCATCAACTTCATCATAATTAAAACGGCGTTTTGAGTTAATAATAGCCTCAAAAAGCTCCTCTTTAACCACTTCATTATTTTGATCTAAACTTATTTTAAAACAAAATGCCAACCTATCTTCATTAGGTTTTAGTGAGCAAATATTTTCACTCAAAGCTCTTGGTAGCATAGGTATAGCAATATGAGGAAAATAAATCGAAAAACCCCTTGATCTTGCTTCTTTATCAATAGCACTATAAGCATGCACATAAGCGCTTACATCAGCTATAGCTACATAAATAGCATGCTCATTTTTATCATAATAAATTGCATCATCAAAATCTTTTGCATCAATTGGATCAATGGTGCAAAAATTTAAATTTCTAAGATCTTTTCTTGATGGATACATACTTGCATCAACTTTATCTCCATAGGCTTTTGCTTCATTTTCACATAAATTATCAAAAATTGCATTTTTATTAAAAAGTGCTAAGGAAATTTTTTCATCTACAAAATCATCATCAATATGCCCTATCACTTCAGTGATATTATTATCATGATTTTCTATTTTTAAAATAGTTCCTAAAGGCAGAGCTTTTAAAGATTTTTGAGAGGCTTTTAAGACACATGTAAGTCCTGTTTGAATATTTACTCCAAGGACTGCTTCTCCGTATTTTTTAGTCATAACCAAAGAAGTTTCGTGGGCTCTTTTAAGTATTAAAATAACTTTAGCGCTTGGGCGCTTTTTTTTAAGAGGGAGTAATTTTGCCACAACTATATCAGCATAATTTGCTCCTTTTAAATTTTTATTTTCTATGAGTAAATCACGCTTAAAAGCAGGATCAAAACTTTCTAAAAATCCTGTTCCATTAACAGAAATATCAATCTTACCAAAAGTAAAGCCATCTTTTAAATAGTATTTATTTTTATAAAATTTAATAATATCACAAGTTAATAATTCTCTAATGATTTGCTTGTTTTTATTGGTAATTTCATTGGCATTTAGACCATAACTTAGTTGATTAAATAATTCTTTCATAAGACTCTTTATAGTAATTTTTCAAAACTTAAATTTTATCATAAAAGGATTAAATTTATATTTTTTAGTTATAATCTTTGCTTTAATTTTAATTTTAGGAGTGCATAATGGCTGTATCAATTTATTATGATAAAGATTGTGATATTAATTTAATAAAATCAAAAAAAGTAGCTATTATAGGTTTTGGCTCTCAAGGTCATGCTCATGCTATGAATTTAAGAGATAGTGGTGTAGAAGTGATCATAGGCTTAAAAGAGGGTGGACAAAGTTGGGCAAAAGCTCAAAAAGCAAATTTTATAGTAAAAAGCGTAAAAGAAGCCACTAAAGAAGCAGATTTGATTATGATTTTAGCTCCTGATGAAATTCAAAGTGAAATTTTTAATGAAGAAATTAAGCCTGAATTAAAGGCAGGTAAAACTCTAGCATTTGCACATGGATTTAATATCCACTATGGACAGATTGTTGCTCCAAAAGGCATAGATGTGATTATGATAGCTCCTAAAGCTCCTGGTCATACTGTAAGACATGAATTTAGTATAGGTGGGGGTACTCCTTGTTTAATTGCTATCCACCAAGATGAAAGTAAAAATGCTAAAAATTTAGCTTTAAGTTATGCTAGTGCTATAGGTGGTGGTAGAACAGGTATTATAGAAACGACTTTTAAAGCTGAAACTGAAACAGATTTATTTGGTGAGCAAGCAGTGCTTTGTGGAGGACTTAGTGCTTTAATCCAAGCTGGTTTTGAAACCTTAGTTGAAGCAGGGTATGAACCTGAAATGGCGTATTTTGAGTGTTTACATGAAATGAAATTAATTGTGGATTTGATTTATCAAGGCGGTATTGCTGATATGAGATATTCTGTTTCTAATACAGCTGAATATGGAGATTATATCACAGGGCCTAAGATTATTACCAAAGAAACTAAAGAGGCTATGAAAGGTGTTTTAAAAGACATACAAAATGGAAGTTTTGCTAAAGATTTTATCTTAGAAAGAAGAGCGAATTTTGCAAGAATGCACGCAGAGCGTAAATTAATGAATGATTCTTTGATAGAAAAAACAGGACGCGAACTTCGCGCTATGATGCCTTGGATTAGTGCTAAAAAATTAGTTGATAAAGACAAAAACTAATTTGAAAGCTATAAATAAAAAATACAAAGTGCTTCTAGTGCTTTGTCTTATCGTGTTTGGAATTTTTCTTTTTGCATTTGGAGCTTTGTTTTTAAAAAAAGAAGAAAATAAAACCTTAGACTATAATCAAACCATAATTAAAAAAGAACCATTGCCACCCACAAAAGAGCAAGAAAGCAATTTTAGTTTTAATGATATAAATTTGACTTTAGAAAATGAAAAATTAGAATTTTTAGATAAGAATATTAGTGAAATTTTAAATTTAAATCCTATAAATACAGAGTTAAATCAAACTAAAGAGGATAATCAAACTTTAATTTTAGAAGTAATAGATCAAAATGCAAGCAAAGAATTAAACAACGAAGAGCAAAATATATCAGATAAAAACGAGGATAATAAAACTCAAATCCTAGTGCAAAAAAATACCAAGCCTCGTCTAGCAATTATTATAGATGATATGGCAAGTCACACTCATGTAGATATGCTTAAAAAAACAAATTTAAAATTAATCCCATCTTTTTTTCCACCTGATAAACGCCATCCTTATACGGCTGAGTTTGCAAGAGATTTTGACTTTTTTATGGTGCATTTGCCTCTTGCTGCTATAAAATATGACAAGGCAGAATTAAATACTTTACACCCTAGTGATGATATGCAAAAAATAAGCAAGCGCGTAGCTTTTGTAAAAGAGCAATTTCCAAAAGTAAAATTTATTAACAACCATACAGGAAGTTTATTTACTGCAAATAAGCAAGCTATGGAAAAATTATTTAGTGCTTTTAAACAAAATGATTTTATTTTTGTTGATTCAAGAACCATAGGAAATTCTAAAGCTAAAAACTTAGCAAGTCAGTTTAATCAGCCTTATATAGCTAGAGATGTTTTTTTAGATAATGAAGATAATATAGCATATATTAAAAACCAACTCAAACAAGCAATAGATGAGGCAAAAAAGAAAGGTTTTGCTATCGCTATTGGTCATCCAAGAGAAAAGACTTTTAAGGCCTTGGTGCAAAGTAAAGATTTGTTAAATTCAGTTGAGCTTGTGTATTTAAATGAAATTTATTGAGAATATTGAAGATTTTAAAAATCTTTTAAATCCGCCTTCAAAGATTTATTATAAAGGCAATTTAGAGCTTTTAAATGCTAGAAAAGTGGCTATTATAGGTTCTAGAAAAATGAGTGTTTATACTAAAAATTGTCTTGTTGAATTAGTGACTTTGTTAAAAAAAGCTAAGGTTTGTGTAGTAAGTGGCGGGGCTTTAGGGGTGGATATCCAAGCAGCTAAAATAGCCTATCCTCAAACCATAGCTATATTTGCTAATGGGCTTGATGAGATTTATCCAAAAGCAAACACAAATGAAATTTTAAATATTTATGAAAATGCTTTGGCTTTAAGTGAAAATGAAGGAAATTATAAGGCAAAACCCTATGATTTTTTATTAAGAAATAGACTTGTTATAGCTTTAAGTGAGGTTGTTATAATAGCACAAGCTGATTTAAAAAGTGGTTCTATGCAAAGTGCAAGACTTGCTTTAGGTATGAATAAACCTATATATGTATTACCTCATAGGAAAAATGAAAGCGAAGGAACAAATTTGCTTTTAGCAACAAAAAAGGCAAATTTAATTCATGATTTTGATGAATTTGTAAAAATGTTTGGAGGGCTTCATTGTGAGGAAGGTTGTGATGATTTATTAAGTTTTTTAAAACATGAAGATGATTTAGAAAAAGTTTTAAAAAAATTTGGTGATAGAGTTTATGAATATGAACTTGAGGGTTTGGTAGAAATATCTGGAGTGAAAATAAGAGCTTGTTTATGAAAACTTTAGCATTAGATATAGGTTTAAAACGCATTGGTGTTGCTTTGTGTATTAATAAAAGTATAGCTATGCCACTTGAAGCTATTATTAGAAAAAATCGTAATCAAGCAGCAAATGAAGTAAAAAAATACATCAAAGAGTATGATATCAATACTTTAGTAGTAGGAGTTCCTTTAGGTGGATCTAGTGAGGATGAAATGCGAAAAAGGGTAGAACATTTCATATCTTTACTTGATTTTGACAAAGAAGTTTTTTTTGTCGATGAGAGTTTTAGTTCTAAAAATGCACAAGAACTTGGCATGGTGAATTTAAAGAAAAAAGATGGCAAGCTTGATTCTTTAGCTGCGTATTTGTTTTTAAAGGATTTTTATGGCCTTGCTTGATTTAAATACAGCTTTAGATGAAATTTATACAAAAGAGCAAAAAGAACAAATCCTTCAAAGTTTTAATCAAGAAAAATATATTAATATTTTTAGAAATTCCTTGCTTATTGATAATGATGAATTAGAAGAAATTTTAAATAATGAAAATATAGAATTTGAAAAAATTGATCTGAATTGTTATAAAATTCCAAGTATCTTCAAAAGCAAACTAAGCTCAATGAAAGCTTTTAATGAGGGTAAGTTTTATATACAAAATTATTCTTCGTATTTATGCGCTAAAACTTTAGGTGTTAAGGCTGGTGAGAATGTATTAGATATGTGTGCAGCTCCTGGTGGTAAAAGCCTAAATTTGGCTAATTTTATGCAAAATGAAGGTTATTTGGCAAGTTGTGAATTATCCAAAACACGCTTTTTTACATTAAAAGCTACTATGGAAAATTATCAAGTTAAAATTGTAAAATGCTTTTTAAAAGATGCACGCACTATAGGCAAGGCTTGTCCTTTGAAATTTGATAAAATTTTACTTGATGCGCCTTGCTCAACTTTTGCAAAAATGGGTTTTGAAATACAAAAAAATACAAAAGAAATTAAGCAAATTGCAAATTTACAAAAAAAACTTTTACACTCAGCATTGCTAGCTTTAAAACATGGTGGAGAATTAGTGTATAGTACTTGTACATTTTTAAGAGAAGAAAATGAAGCAGTTTTAGAAAATGCATTAAGAAATGAAAAATTTAATTTAGAATTACTTGATTTTAATTTGTCTAATGTTAATTTTATATGTGCAAAGAGTGATGAATTTGATTTATCATTTGCCAAAAGAGTTTTGCCAGATGACTACGCGGATGGGTTTTTTATAGCAAAAGTGAAAAAACATTAAAAATCAATAAATTTAAATGTGAAAAATATTTTTATTTATAAAACTTAAAGTACTATTTTTAGGTGCTTAGATGCTAAATTCACACTGTGAAACTCTTGTGAATAAAGTATCAAAATTTTGAAAGCTTAAATTAAAATAGTAGTAAATAAATAAAACAAAAGATATATAAGAGATAAATAAGCGCTAGGCTTATTTATCTCTTAAGTTTAATTCGCTGATTAATTTAGAATAAGCTTGATAATCTTTTCTTTTTAGATAAGATAAAAGTCTTTTTCTTTGACCAACAAGCTTTAAAAGACCTAAACGAGAAGAAAAATCTTTTTTGTAGATTTTTAAGTGTTCTGTTAAATCTGAAATTCTTGCACTTAAAAGTGCGATTTGAACTTCTGGAGAGCCTGTATCTCCTTCTTTTCTAGCAAATTTTGCAACTATTTCTGCTTTTTTAGCCGAATCTAAAGCCATAATAGACCTCCTGAGCGGTATTATTAGATTAAAAGCTGTAATTATAACTAAAAAACCAAAAAAAATGCTGAATTTTAAAAAATATGAAATTTAATATTTATCGATACTTATTTTTGATATAATAAAAATTTTTATCAATAAATCAAATAATATATTATATTTATAACTTGAAAGGAACAAATGTTATTTACCAAAGCTAGCGAATATGCTTTATTGTCTTTAATTTATATAGCAAAATCTCAAGAACCACAAGATGTAGATACTATGTCAAGTGTTTTGGATATTCCTAAAAGTTTTTTAGCGAAAATTTTACAAGCTCTTGCTAAAGACACACTTTTGAAATCCTATAAGGGTGCTAAAGGTGGATTTATGCTTGTTAAAAAGCCAAGTGAATACACTTTAAAAGAAATTATTAATAGCGTAGAGAAAAAATCCATTAATGTTTTTGAATGTAGCAATGGAATTTGTCCTTCTCAAAAAGAAGATAATTGCAAAATTATGCCTGTTTTAGTGAAACTTCAAAATAAAATAGATGATTTTTTAGTTTCTATTACTTTAGAGGATATTATTCAAAATAATGGCTAAAAGAGATATTTTTAGCTTGGTATTGCCTTGGGTTGCTCCGCTTGTTGCACCTATTTTAAAGGCAAAAAGTTTAACCATAGTAGCTGTAATAATTGCTATTTTAGCAATTATTATAGTACCTTTGCCGAGTATGGTTTTAGACTTTTTTCTTGCTTTAAGTATTGCGATTTCGGTTTTAATTATTTTAATTTCTTTATATATTCCAAAGCCTACGGATTTAACGACTTTTCCAACGCTGATTTTGATTATCACACTTTTTAGACTTTCACTTAATATTGCTACAACACGTATGATTTTGAGTGAGGGTCATCAAGGTCCAACTGCTGTTAGTGATATAGTGGCAAGTTTTGGAGAATTTGTTGTTGGTGGTAATTATGTTATAGGTATGGTTGTTTTTTGTATTTTGGTTTTGATTAATTTTATGGTTGTAACCAAAGGTAGTACAAGGGTTTCTGAGGTTCAAGCAAGATTTACCCTTGATGCAATGCCAGGTAAGCAAATGGCTATTGATGCGGATTTAAATGCAGGTTTGATTGATGAAAAAACTGCACGCGCAAGACGCCAAGAAATCATAGCTGAAGCAAATTTTTATGGAGCGATGGATGGTTCTTCTAAATTTATAAAAGGGGATGCTGTTGCTGGGATTATTATCACCATTGTAAATTTAATTGGTGGATTTATGATAGGTTATTTTCAGCATGATATGGAGCTTGGAGAATGTGCTTCAACTTATACTATATTAACAATAGGTGATGGACTTGTTTCTCAAATTCCTGGACTTATCACTTCAACAGCAACTGCAATTATTATTACGCGTGCTAGTAAAGATGAGGATAATTTTGCTGAAGGTTCTATTAATCAGCTTTTGGGAGAATACAAAACACTATTAATTGTAGGCTTTGTTTTATTTATTTTTGCTTTAGTACCTGGTTTACCGCATTTTTCTTTGGGCTTTATGGCTTTAGTGTTTTTAGGACTTGGTTATATGATAAAGCAAGTGCAAGAAGGTAAAATTCAAATCAATACAATTTCGGCTAAAAAATCCCAAGAAGCTGATGAGCAAGAGCAAACTAAGCCTCAAAAACGCAGCGAGGAAGAAATTTTAAAAGAAGAAGAAAACAAAATCACAGATATTTTAAAATTAGAAATTTTAGAACTAGAATTAGGCTATGGACTTATTAAATTAGCAGAAAGTGAATTAACAGAGCGTATTAGATCAACAAGACGCAATATAGCTCAAAGTTTAGGCTTTTTAATGCCAAAAATTAGAATTAGAGATAATTTACAATTAAAACCAAATGAATATACTTTTAAACTCAAAGGTGTAGGTATAGCTAGTGCTGAAATTTATCCAGATAAATATCTAGCTATGGATAGTGGATTTATCACTGAACCTATCGAGGGTATAGCTACTAAAGAACCTGCCTTTAATTCTGATGCTTTATGGATAGAATCATCTTTGAAAGATGAGGCAACACTAAATGGTTATATTGTAATTGATCCAGCAAGTGTGATTTCAACCCATATGAGTGAGCTTATAAAAGCTAATGCTTCAGAGCTTTTAACTAAACAAGAGGTACAAAATTTATTGGATAAAATCAAAAATGATTATCCTATTGTAGTAGATGATTGTTTAAGAGTTGCTAGTATAGGTTTGATTCAAAAAGTTTTAAAAGCTTTACTTAAAGAGCATATTCCTATTAAAGATATGCTTACGATTTTAGAATCAATTAGCGATATAGCTGAAGTAAGTAAGAGTTTGGATATGATTATTGAGCATGTAAGAGCTTCTTTAGCAAGAGCAATTACAAATTTATATGTGGATGAAAAAGGACAAATTAGTTTTTATATTTTTGATGCTGCTGCGGCTGCAAAATTAATGGAGCATGTGCAGTTTAAAGATGGTTCGTATCATTTAATGATAAATGTAGCTCAAACTGGCGCTTTAGTAGAAGCTTTAAAAGCTGAACTTGCAAGTGTGGCAAATACGAGAATTAAACCTTTCTTGCTTTGTGTTGAGCCGCAACTTAGAAAATTCATTGCTGATATTTGTTCTAATTTTGGTATCAATATTACGGTCTTAAGTTTTGCTGAGATTGCAGAAAATACCAAATTTGAAACAGAAGGTATCATAAAAGTTGATAATTTATAAAGGAAAAATATGAAAATTTATCATCTTTCACATACGGATTTAGATGGCTATGCTTGTCAGTATGTGCTAGATTTTTATTTTAAAAATTGTTATTTTTATAATTCTAATTATGGTAAAGAGATTAATGAAAATTTTAATGTAATTTTTAAAAATATAGAGGAAGATTTAAAGCAAAATCCTAATGATGAGTTTGTGATTTTAATCACAGATTTAAATTTAACATTAAGTCAATGTGAAGATTTTCAAAAAGCCATAGAAGGCAAAAAAATTAAACTTTTACTTTTAGATCATCATCAAAGTGGATTAGAGTGTATGCAAAAATATCCTTGGTATTTTTTAGATGACAAAAGATGTGCCACTAAGATTGTTTATGATTTTTTTAGTAAATGTTACGGTGAAGATAAGGCTTTATCGGAATTTGTAGATGTAGTAAATGCAGTAGATATTTGGTTGAGTGAAGATGAGAATTTTGAACTTGGAAAAGTATTACTTGGTATGGTTTCTGGTGCAAAAGAAATCAATAGAGTAATGTTTGCACAAGAAAATATCAAATATCTTTTTTATCTTTTTGATGTTTGTAGAAAATATATTCATCAAAAAAATGCTCATATTAATCTAGATGATGATTTGCATGGCTTAAAAAAATCTTTTTTTAAAAAAGAAAATGATGACACCTTAAGCAATTTAATTTCTAAATTCGTAGTAGAAAAACTAAGTGTAAATAAAGAAAAATTTAGTGTATTTTATAAAGGAAGTAAAGGTTTATTAACTTCAAATATAGGCAATACTTCTGTAATTGGAAATGATTTTTTAATGCAAAATCCTGATTTTGATTTTTTTGTTGATCTTAGTTCAAGAAAAACCTTAAGTTTTAGAGCAAATAATAAAATTGATGTGAGTTTGATGGCTAAAAACTTGGTCAATGGGGGAGGGCATAAAAATGCTAGTGGTGGATTATTTACTACATACAAAGATAGCTCTAATTATGATTTCATAAAAGCACAATTTGTTGATTTAATTAAAAGCAAAGAATTAAAGGAAAATAATGAAAACAAATCATGATTTTAAAGAAGAAATAGAAAATTTACAATATGAATTAAGCATAGTTTTAGAGGCAATGCTTTTGTTTGCCGGGGTAAAAAGAGCAAAATTAGAAAAAGCAATTGGACTTTATATTGATTGTATTGATGAGGTTTGTCAAAATACTCAAAAAGAAGGAGTTGATGAGATCTTAGAAGTAGTAGAATACTTAAAAAATCATCATAAAGATTTGTTTGAATGAAAATTTTATTATTGCTTTTTGTGGGAATTTTTTCTTATGCAAATATCTATGAAGATTTAAGTGATTTTGCTTACAATAAACAAAACACGCTAAATTTAAGTTCAAGTCAAGCTTTATTTTTAGAATACAAACAAAATAAACAAGCTTGTGTGGATATAGTGCTTACTAAAGATAAGGCTTATGTGGTTAAAATTTATCCATTGTGTGAAAATTTAAACGAAAAAAGTCTAAATGAGTACTTAAATACGCAATTTATAAGTTTATACACTAAAGATTTATCAAAACTAAAAAAAGAAATTGCTGATATTAAAAATATTATGCGCGATTTTATGATTTATTATACTTTACATCAATCTTTTGCAAATGAAATTAAGAAAATGAGTAAAAACGATAAATTGCAAGCATATGAACTAGATGAGAAAAAAGGTGGAAAAATTCTTTATAAGGTTAATGATCAAGCTTGCGTAATTTTTGATTTATATTTAGATGAAAATTTACAAGCTAGTATGCAAATAAGCGGAATGGAAAATTTGGATAAAACTTGTATGGAGTTAATCTCATCCCCTGATTTTAAAGACTTATCCTTTACAAAAGAGGGTATGAGAAAATATAAATTAAAAAACTAATCTAAAAAATCTTAAATAATATAACTTTAAAATTCTACTTAAAGCCATTTTTTTTCTTTCTATGTTAGAGAACACATAAGCTTCAAGATCTTGCTTTTCTCTTAAAGTAAGATTTTTCATTATTATAAACCTTTTAAAAAATATTGCTAGATGTAATTATATTATCTTTTCTTTTAAAAAAACTGAAAAATAAGTTTTTATATATTATATGTAAATGGCTAAATAAACTTTAGTTATATAGACTAAATAATTTTAAATATTTTTATTTAAAAATAACTTGACATTATTATACTAAAGTTGTATAATTATTTTGTCACTTAAAAACATTGAGTGCTAAAATAAATAACTAAGGTTTTGTAGTGAAGTCTTATAGTAAAAAAGATTTAATTTTAAAAACCATCATTGAGACCTATCTAGAGGGTAATAATCCTGTGGGTTCTAATGAGTTAAATCATAAAGTTAGCATACCTGCTTCTACTATAAGAGTTTATTTTAAAAAATTAAGTGATGAAGGTGTATTAACACAACTTCATATTAGCAGTGGTCGCATACCAACTTTTAGTGCTATGAAGGCTTATTGGTATGAGCAACTTTGCGAAAATGAGATTGTGATTAATGATCTTGCCTTGTTAGAGTTTTTGCTTGATAAGTTTGAAATTTATACCTTAGTTTATGGTGGCGATGAGCTTATTTTGCAAGATATTGCCAAGGTTAATGATAAATTTATCATACTTGATTTTGGACAAAATGAGTTGGTTTTAAGATTTAGTCAAGATAGTTTGATTTTTTTACAAAGACTTGTAGGACTTGATCTAAAAAGTATTGAAAATTTGGCTTTTAAGGTTGAGTTTAAAGAGTTGTTAAAGAAAATAACTATGTTAAAAGAAGCTATGGTTTATTATAGATATAATGAGAGTAAAGCTTATCAAATTTATCAAAATGATGAATTTGCTAAGCTTTTATCTCCCCAAATTGGATTTTATTTTAACGATAAATTGCAATTTGATCCTTTATTTGAAGAGGGTTTTATGGGGTTAAAGCTTAAGAGTACATTTTTAGGTAAAGAATCTAATGTGGTTTTTGCCGGTAGTGTGTATTCTGATTTTAAAACAATGTTAAATATTATAAAGGAGGCTGCGTGAGCGAAGAAAAGCAAAATGAGCAAATACAAGAAGAAGCAGTGGAAAATTCAGAAAGTCAAAACAATGAATTAGAAAAACTTCAAGCAGAGTATAATGAGTTAAAAGATACTTATTTAAGAGCAAATGCTGAATTTGAAAATATCAAAAAAAGAATGGAAAAAGAAAAAATTTCAGCAACAATTTATGCAAATGAAAGTTTTGCTAAAGATTTGCTTGATGTAGTTGATGCGTTGGAGGCGGCTATTAATGTAGAAGCTAATGATGAGTTAAGTTTAAAAATCAAAGAAGGGGTTCAAAACACTTTAGACTTGCTTTTGAAAAAACTTGAAAAACATATGGTTAAAGTTATAGAAACAAATGGTGAGTTTGATCCAAATTTGCATGAAGCAATGTTTCATGTTGAAAGTGCTGATCATGAAAGCAATCATATCGTCCAACTTTTACAAAAGGGCTATATGATGAATGATAGGGTAATTAGATCAGCAAAAGTTAGTGTTGCAAAATAAAATTTAATAAAAAGGATAAAAAATGGCAAAAGTTATAGGTATAGATTTAGGTACAACAAATTCTTGTGTGAGCGTGTATGAAAGAGGTGAGAGTAAAGTTATCCCAAATAAAGAAGGTAAAAATACTACTCCTTCGGTAGTTGCTTTTACAGATAAAGGTGAAGTTTTAGTTGGAGATAGCGCTAAGCGTCAAGCTGTGACTAATCCTGAAAAAACTATTTATTCTATAAAAAGAATTATGGGTTTGATGATCAATGAAGAAGCAGCAAAAGAAGCTAAAAATCGCTTACCTTATCATATCACAGAAAGAAATGGAGCTTGTGCGATTGAAATAGCAGGTAAAATTTATACTCCACAAGAAATTTCAGCAAAAGTTTTAATGAAATTAAAAGAAGATGCAGAGGCTTTCTTGGGTGAAAAAGTAGAAGATGCGGTTATTACTGTTCCTGCGTATTTTAATGATGCACAAAGAAAAGCTACAAAAGAAGCAGGGCAAATTGCAGGATTGAATGTATTAAGAATTATTAACGAACCAACTGCAGCAGCTTTGGCTTATGGACTTGATAAAAAAGAAAGTGAAAAAATTGTAGTTTATGATTTAGGTGGTGGTACATTTGATGTTACCGTGCTTGAAACAGGTGATAATGTTGTAGAAGTTTTAGCAACTGGTGGTAATGCATTTTTAGGTGGTGATGATTTTGATAATAAATTAATCGACTTTTTAGCAAATGAGTTTAAAGATGAAACAGGTATTGATCTTAAAAACGATGTAATGGCTTTACAAAGATTAAAAGAAGCAGCTGAAAATGCCAAAAAAGAATTAAGTTCAGCGAATGAAACTAATATCAACTTACCATTTATTACAGCTGATGCAAGTGGTCCAAAACACTTAACTAAAACTCTAACAAGAGCTAAATTTGAAAGTATGATTGATGGTTTGGTCGCTGAAACTATTAGTAAGATTAACGAAGTAGTAAAAGATGCAGGACTTGACAAAAGCGAAGTAAAAGAAATTGTTATGGTAGGTGGTTCTACTCGTGTTCCACTAGTACAAGAAGAAGTTAAAAAAGCCTTTGGAAAAGAGCTTAATAAATCAGTAAATCCTGATGAAGTTGTTGCAATAGGTGCGGCAATTCAAGGTGCGGTTATTAAAGGTGATGTTAAAGATGTATTATTGCTTGATGTTACTCCACTTTCTTTGGGTATTGAAACCTTAGGTGGGGTGATGACTAAAATCATCGAAAAAGGTACAACTATACCAACTAAAAAAGAGCAAGTTTTCTCAACTGCTGAAGATAATCAAAGCGCAGTTACTATCAATGTTTTACAAGGTGAGAGAGAATTTAGCCGTGATAATAAATCTTTAGGAAATTTCAATCTTGAAGGAATTCCACCAGCACCTCGCGGTATGCCACAAATTGAAGTAACTTTTGATATTGATGCAAATGGTATTTTAACAGTTAGTGCAAAAGATAAAGCTACAGGTAAAGCTCAAGAGATTAAAATCACAGGTTCAAGCGGACTAAGTGAAGAAGAAATCAACAACATGGTAAAAGATGCAGAGCTTCACAAAGAAGAAGATAGAAAACGCAAAGAAGCAGTAGAAGCTAGAAATGCTGCTGATAGCTTAGTACATCAAGTAGAAAAATCCTTAAGTGAGCTTGGAGATAAAGTAGGTGATGATGATAAAGCAAATATTCAAAAAGCTTTAGATGAGTTAAAAGAGACATTGAAAAATGCTAATGCTTCTAAAGAAGAAATCGAAGGCAAAATGAAAGCTTTAAGTGAAGTTTCTCATAAATTAGCAGAAAATATGTATAAAAAAGAAGAACCAAACGCTCAAAAGAAAAAAGACGATGATGTAATCGATGCTGAAGTTGAGTAAAATTTAAGTGCACATTCTTGTGCACTTAAAAACTTCCAACCACACAAGGATTCATAGTTCTATAATTATCGCTTACTATACAGGTTTTACCTTTTTGATTCATAGAAGCTTCTTCTATTTCTTCTTGTTCTTCCTCATCATCTAAACTATCATTACCTATAGAGTTAAAAGTAGAACTTTGTTCAAAACTTAAAGAAAAATCTGGTTTATTATCTATTGGTGGCTCAATTGGATCAATAGGTTTTTCTGGCTTATCTATTTCACCACTACCATTGTTATTATCTTTGATAGAAGCTAATATAGGATAAGGTATATTTAAAGCTTGCAAATCTCCTTCAACAATAAAATGTCCGTTAGATTTTTCACTTGCTTGTGTTTTTAAACTTTCAAAGCTATTAATTAATTCTTCTATAGTTTTGGTTTCACCTTGTGCTTGAGCTATTAAAGCAAATAATTTATTGCTAATATCTTTAAAAGCTTGATCATTTTTATTTGCTAAACCTTTATTGATTAATTCTACATATTTATTATAAGCTAAGGCTAATGTATTGATTTCTTCATAGTAGTTTTTCTCACTAAAATTCTTATTAGCCTCGTTGATTGAATTTACCTTGTTGTTCAAAGTAGTTTGGATAAAGTGATTTACTTGGTCTTTATTAGCATTAGTTTGATTATAAACTTCAACAACTTTACTTGTGACTTCAATGTTAGTGTCTTTAGTATCTTTGTTTGCAAATTTATCATCACTAGCTTCACTTAAGCCATTATCTTGATAAGCTAGTAAAAAGTCTAAGCTTTGAATCATAGAATGAGCTATATCAAGTCTTTCTTTATCATCTGGATATTTATCTTTACTTAAAAGATAATTAGCTAAAAACTCTGCTTTAGAAGTAGGATTGTTTTTATCAATCTTGCTATAAGCTTTTAATAACTCATCTAAGATATTTATATTCACTATATAGAATTTATCTTTTAAATCAGCTATGATTTGTTCTTCTAAATCATTTTTGCTTATAATATCATCCGTATCTAAAGTGGCTTGTTCATTGATAATATCTTCTATTTTAAAATCATTTGTAAAAACTAAACATTTCCTACCAGCACCGCAATCTATTTCCTTTAGGCCATTTAAAGCTGCCAAAGTCGCTGTTTTAAAATCTATATAACCTTGATTATTATCATCATAAGGATGGAGTTGGATTTCATTGCCCCAATATTTTTGATCAGCTGTTGCATTAGTTAAGTCTTTTTTGTGATGATAAATGCGAATCTTAGAAATATCTGGGTTTGTATTATTATTACTCACACTAATTCGACCTGCAAATTTACCAGCATAGTTTTCATTAAGCTTACTTTCTGATTTAATAATAGAGTTAGGAGTAAAATACATATAAATATTATTAAATTTAGAATCATGATTATAAAGATTAAGACCAATATAACCGATAAATCCACCCGCATGAGAACCACTACTTTCAATGTCACTTCCAGAATATTGAGCATTATTAATAGCGTGAATATTTTTTACATCGTATATAGATATATTCTCAAGATTTCCTTGATAAATCCGCCCAGTAAAACCTCCAGCATTTACTTGTTTTGCAGACCATTCATATTCATTTTCTGGAGTATATGAGCTTTTAATATTTTGAATATGATTTAAAGATATCTTGTTAAATTTTCCACTATAAATACTTCCAGCAAACCCACCAGAATTAACTTCCCCCCATGTAGATTTACTATTTGCTGTAATGTTTTCTATATTATTTAGTGTTATAGATGAAAAATCAGAATTTGCGCCAGATATATCTCCAGCAAACCCACCTGCCGATAATGTACTTCCATAATTCTTCAGTGAATCAAAACGATGTGCTATAATTTCATCTACACCCATAACTGCTATATTATTATATTTACCACCACCAATCCATCCAGCAAACCCACCAGAAATACCATTATACGTACTTATTGCTATAATTTCATCTACACCCATAACTGCTATACTATTATATTTACCACCACCAATCCATCCAGCAAACCCACCAGATGAAGTAGTAGGTACATTAATACTATCACTTTCAGATTTTATTGAGTCTATATTGTTTATAATTATTTGTTCAAAATAAGGATTACTATAATTTATCCATCCAGCAAACCCACCTGTAAAAGACTCTTCTCCTGTATTATATATTTTATTGATTTTATTTATACTAATATTGCAAAATGTTCCTTCATTAATCCATCCAGCAAACCCACCTACAGAAGTAGTGTATGATTTATCATTATTATTAATTTCTTTTATGTTGTTTATAGTTATAGAACTATAAATACCACTATCTATAATGCCAATAAACCCACCTACATAACTACTACTTGCATTTATTCCACCATTCATATAATCAATATTAATATTACTAAAGCTTGCTCCTTTAGCAAGACCAAATATACCTACATATAGAGGCTTGTCTTTAATTTCACCTACAGTTGTATCTATATTAATATTACTTAAAGTATACCCTTGTCCATCAAATGTTTTGGTAAATGGACTATCATAAATTCTACCAACTATCATACTAGTGCAACCAAGTCCATCTATGCAATAATTTGCATAGTTTTGACCACTGCATACTCCATTTTTACAATTAGCCCCAAAATCTATATCATCTACTAGTTTATAGGTATCGAAAAAAACCCTCATATTATTTTTATTTTCATTCCACCCTTTAGCAAAATGCCACCAATCTATATCAGAACCTATAGTTGCGTGTTTTTCAAATTTATCTTTAGTTACTAATTTTTTATTACCTAAATTTGTTTTATCTATGTTGTCATATTCTTGAGTAATAAAGTTAAGTTTGCCTATATTATTGTCATAGTTATAATAAGATGTAGTAGATTGCTGTAGTGATCCTTTTACATAAGCACTAGCTATAATAGAATCTGATTTAATTCCATCTACTAATATATTGACTTCATTCCCCACCAAATGAATTTTATTAGCTGTATTACCACTTGGATTTTTTAAAGCTTCATCACTAACACCATCATTATGTTTGCCATTGATATGGCCACCATCTATACTTACCTTATTTCCTATAAGTAATACATCATTAGCATTAATATTACCCATATTTACTACATTACCTGCTTTATGTGGTTTAAACACAGGGGAAAAAGTATTATAAGCAAGTTTTCCATCTGCAAACTCTTGCATACTTCTACTATCCATCGACGAAGTCGAAGCCACAAAGCGATTAGCATTGATAGTTCCTGTTTTAGTAATGATTACTCCATTAGGATTAATTAAAAAGACATTTTTGCCATTTGCATTTAATAACCCTTCTATAGTAGATTTACTTGTTCCATGAGCAATGTTTAGGTAGTTTTGGCTTTTACCTCCAAAATTTACACTTTCACCCTTACCTATATTAAAACCACCACCCCATTGTATGATAGAGTTTTTTCCATTACCTATGATATTCATAGTTTTATCATTTGGTTTGTTTATACTCCCACTAGTGCCATGAGTAAATTTACCTCCACTAGGTAAAGCAAAAGAAGATGAAAAGAGCAAAGATGCTACTATATTTGAAAGAAGAATTTGTTTTGAAAGTTTTTTACAAGAAGAAGTTAAATCAAAATTATTCGATTCCCCCCCCCCGTGGAATAAATATTAACATAATAAATCCTTTAATAAAAATTTATGTATATTAATATTATATTTATAAAGAAGTGCTTAAGTGAATGGTGCTAGTATTTGATATATTTTCTACAATCTTCCTTAAAATAATTTCTATCAAATCTTGCAAAATTATCATTATTTGGCACTTTATAGCATTCACTGAAATTTTTAGCCTTAAGAATTTTGACATAAAAACTAGGAATGGCTATGTTGTTTTTAATGCGTTTTGGCTTATCATCATAAAGTACTAAATTTAAGACTTCTAATTCTTTATTTTTCTTTGCTAAATATCTTTCTCTTTGTTCGATTTCATTCCAAATTTCTGCATTGATATCTTTTTTTTGCGGAGTTATGTTACTCATTAGAAAAGTGCTAAGTTGGGCTTGTGGGGTTGCATTCATGGATTGATTTGGCACGACATGCCCTCTTGTATAACCACTTCTTAGATAATCTTCCCAATAAGTTCTGTATTTTTTGGGTATGTTGGTATCATCTTGAAATCTTGGACGTTTTTTGATGTGTCCTTGATTTAAAATTTTAGCTTCTAATTTATAAGCAATAGCCTTAGTGCCTTTATAATTATAATCATAACAATTAATATAATAATATTTATCCATCAATAAAGAGCAATCTTTAAAATACTCTTTAAAGCTAGGGTGTAGTTCATATTGAGTATAAGCAAAAGAGCTTAAAGCTAAAGCACAAAGTGTTAGAAATTTTTTCATGCTAAAAGCTTTCTTACCATTTCATTAAGTCTTTTACCATCAACGCTTGCACCAAAAATTACTTTAGCTTCTTTCATTAATATACCTTGTTCTTTTAAAGAGCTAATTTGTAATTTTTCTATAAGTTTTTTAAGCTCACTTTCTAATTCCTCATCACTAAGTTGTTTTGGTAAATAAGTACTTAAAATAGCTACTTCTTGGAGTTCCTTTTGTGCTAAATCTTCTCTAGAGCCTTTGCTAAAAGCAAGCGCAGCTTCGTTTCGTTTTTTAATCTCACTCGCAATGATTTTATATATTCTTTCATCATCAAGTGTGATTCTTTCATCAACTTCTATTTGTTTAAAGCTAGCATTAAGCGTTCTTAAAGTGTTTCTTTTAAAATCATCTTTATTACGCATAGCTTCTTTAATATCTTCTAAAATTTGATCTTTTAAACTCATTTTTTCTCCTTTAAAATTTGATATTTTTAAAATGTGCTATACACACACCTTCTCTAACACCATCATCAATTACAATGAGCTTTTGTTTATTAAATAAAGCAAAAAGTATCATTGAGCCTGCTATGAGGTATTTTTTTCTGTTTTCTCCAAGGTAAATTTTAGCTTTTTCTTGTTCTAAATTCCAAATTTTTAATGCAAAATCAAAAAAATCTTTACGTTTGAGTATTTTACCATTTACACTTTCTTCTAAGTAATCTTTGTATTTTATGTTTTGTTTATATGCACAAAGTGTAGTAGGTACTCCTGAATTTAGTATGAAAAAATTTCCTTTTAATTTTAAATCTTTACTAAGATCAAAAGCTTTTAAGGCAAGTTGCTTTAAATGTGCAGGGTAGGGGCTTAGATGAATTTTTAATTTTTCATCTTTAATACGCGCAAGATTTTGCGGGTATTTTTTAAAAAATCTTACATAAGCACTTGGTTTTATGGCTTTAAAATGCATTCTTTCATAAAAACTAATAATTCCAAAATCATAACTTTTGCTAAACTTATCATTTGAAATTTCACAAGAAGCACCACCTAAATCACAATAGTTTAAGTCTTTTCTAAAAAGTTTAAGAGTTTTAAGACGCTCTTGCATACCTAAAATACTTAGTTTTGCTTCGGTTTTTGCATCGATTAATTTTACATTGAGTTTAAATTCTTTTTGAATTTTTTCAAAAATAAACTCAGTATTTTTTGCTTTTCTAAAAGCAGCTGTAGCAACTGCTTTGGCTTGACTTAAGTTATAGTTTTTTTCTTTTAAGATTTTTAAAGCATTAAAAATTCTTTCTATGGCTTCATCGCTAATGATATCATTTTGCATATTTTTAGCTGCCCCTATGATAAATTCTTCACTTTTTAGTTTATTAAATTTCTCATCCATTAAAACAGCTCTTAATGTATTTGAACCCATATCAATACCTAGCACTAGCTCTCCTTAAAAAATTTAAAGTATAATAGCAAAAAACTTATAAGGAAAACTTATGCTTTTAGGGGTTAATATTGATCATATAGCAGTTTTAAGAGAAGCTAGAAAAGTAAATGATCCTGATTTACTTGAAGCTGCTATTTTGAGTGCAAATTTAGCTGATCAAATTACTATTCATGTAAGAGAAGATCGTCGCCATGCTAATGAGTTTGATTTAGATAATATCTTAAAATATTGCAAATGTGTAGTGAATTTAGAATGTTCTATTGATATGATAGAATATGCTTTAAAATATAAGCCTTCACGCGTTACTTTAGTACCTGAAAAAAGACAAGAACTTACAACAGAAGGTGGTTTAAATTTAGATAATGAAAAACTACAAGAAGCTATTAAAGCTTTAAAGCAAGAGCAAATCGAAGTTTCTTTGTTTATTGATCCAAATTTAGAAGATATCAAAAAATCATCTTCTTTAAATGCTGATTTTATAGAGCTTCATACAGGTTTGTATGCCAATATTTATAATGCGCTATATACCAATATTAATCAAACTTCTTATGCATTGCCTGAATTAATTTTAAGTAAAAATGAACTCAAAAAGCTTTTAGAAAATGAACTCCAAAGATTAAGAGAAAGTGCAAGTTTGGCTAAGAGTTTAAATTTAAGAGTGGCGGCTGGACATGGACTTAATTATAAAAATGTAAAAAATATTGTAGATATTTTAGAAATAGAAGAGTTAAATATAGGCCAAAGTATAGTTGCAAGATCGGTTTTTGTAGGCTTAGAAAAAGCTATATTGCAAATGAAAGCTTTGATTAAAAGATGAAAAAAATTGCTATAAGCATAGGGGATTTAAATGGCATAGGTATGCAAATTTTATTGGCTTGTCATGATGAGCTAGTAAAAATTTGCGAGCCTTATTATTTTATACATTATGAATTATTTCAAAAAGCAAATAAGCTTTTGAAAATAAATCCTAAAACTAAAATCAATTTAGTTGAAATTTCTAATGCTTCAAAACCACAATTTAGTTTCAAAGAAGAAAAAGAAAATTTTTTAATTTATGAGTTTTCATATCAAGCTAGTAAAATTATTGATTTTGATTTTGAGTTAAATCCTGCAAATTTAGACGCTAAAAGTGGAGCTTATTCTTTTTTAAGTTTTGAAGGAGCTAGTTATTGCACGCATTTGTTTTTAGATGCTTTAGTAACTTTACCGATTAATAAAAAAACTTGGCAAATGGGGGGAGTGAGCTATAAAGGTCATACTGAGGCACTAAGAGATTTTTTCAAACAAGATGCTATTATGATGTTAGGGTGTGATGAACTTTTTGTGGCTTTATATACTGAGCATATGGCTTTAAGAGATGTTTTTAAAGAGATTAAGGCTTTTGAGCTTGCGCAATTTTTAATTAATTTTTATCAATGTACTTTATTTAAGAAAATCGGAGTTTTGAGTTTTAACCCTCATGCAAGTGATAATGGCGTAATAGGTGGAGAAGAAGAGATAGAGATAAAAAAAGCCATAAGAATAGCAAATGTATTTTTAAAAGATTGTGCATTAAATTTGCAAAATTTAGAAAATGAAGATTTTTTAAGTCAAAAAGAAAAAGAACTTTCTTGTAAGGAAAATATTTATTTAAGTGAGCCTTTAGTGGCTGATAGTGCTTTCACTCCTTTTGCGTTAAGTAAATGCAAGTATTTAGTCAGTATGTACCATGATGTAGGCTTAGCACCTTTAAAGGCTTTGTATTTTGAAAAAAGTATTAATGTGAGTTTAAATTTACCTATAATTCGTACTAGCGTTGATCATGGAACAGCTTATGATAGGGCTTATAAAAATGAAAAAATTAATTTACAAAGTTATATGCAAGCAGTGAAATCTGCTTTGCAATTTTTAAAGATCAAAGAAAAAACTAAGTAAAAGTTACTAAAATTAATTCATTAAAATAAATTCTTAAGGAGAATGCTTGAGTAAAGATAATGCTATTGCATTTTTTATTTTTATTATGAGTGTTTTATGTTTTTTTGTTTGGGGGTATAATTATATTCCTAATAATTCCATGATATTATTTATCCTTGCTAGTGTATTTGGTATTTTCATGGCCTTTAATGTCGGCGGTAATGATGTCGCAAATTCATTTGGTACTAGCGTGGGTGCTAAAACAGTTACTATAAAACAAGCTTTGATTATTGCAGCAGTATTTGAATTAAGCGGGGCTGTATTTGCAGGAGGAGAAGTAACAAATACTATAAGAAGCGGTATAGTAGTTTTACCTGATGGAATTAATCCTATGGTATTTGTATGTGTAATGCTCTCAGCTTTGCTAAGTTCAGGAATTTGGCTTTTTGTAGCGACTAAAAAAGGACTTCCAGTTTCTACTACTCATAGTATTATAGGAGGTATTGTAGGTTCAAGTATTGCTATGGGCTTTGTATTTTTTGATCAAGATCAAGCATTATCTATGGTAAATTGGAATGGTATTTATAAAATAGCTATGAGTTGGGTTATTTCGCCTTTGCTTGGCGGGCTTGTGGCGTATTTAATTTATGCTTATATTTATAAAAAAATCCTAAAGCCATCAGAAGAAATAACTCTTGTGGTAAAAGAAATTAAAAAAGAAAAAAAAGCATTTAAAGAAGAATATTTTAAAAATTTAAAAAACAAAAGCCAAGAAGAGCAAATCAAAGAACTTAGCGCTATTGTTTTAGATGATGATGAAAAAAGAAGTGAATATAAGTTAAAAATCAAAGAATTAAAAGAAAAAGAAAAAAATATAGATGTTTTCTCAAGAATGAAATTTCACGTTCCTTTAATAGCAGGTGTAGGTGCATTGACTATTGCTTCCATGTTTTTATTTAAAGGTTTAAATAATGTTTCTACTTTAGATGTAATGCAAAATTTATGGATAGTTTCGATTATTTCTATTTTTGCTTATATTGTTACTTTAGCGGTTGTGAGACTTATGAAAAAAACGCAGGTTAATAAGACCATAGAAAAGATTTTTTCATGGTTTCAAATTTTTACTGCTTCAAGTTTTGCTTTTTCGCATGGAGCTAATGATATAGCTAATGCTCTTGGGCCATTTGCTGCTATTTTAGATGTACTTAAAAACAACACCATTAATCCTAGCTCACCAGTGCCTTTTGCTGTAATGCTTATGTTTGGTATAGCTTTAGTTATTGGGCTTTGGTTTTTAGGTAAAGAAGTTATTCAAACTGTGGGTTCAAAACTTGCTGAAATTAAACCAACAACAGGTTTTAGCGCTGAACTTGGTGCAAGTATTGTTATACTTTTAGCTACCCAACTTGGAATTCCAGTTAGCTCAACTCATATTTTAATCGGTGCTATTTTAGGTATAGGAGTGTTCAATAAAGATGCTAAATGGGCTATGATGAAACCTATTGGTTTAGCATGGGTGATTACTTTGCCAGTTGCTGGAATTCTTTCAAGTATTATTTTTATTATCTTTGTAAATACAATCTTATGAGTTTAAACTCATAAGATATTTTTTAGCCTCATTTAAATTAGAACTATTGATAAAATAATCAATTTTTGCAGGTTTTTTATATACTTTATCATAATATTCAAAAAGCATTTTTACACAAAGTTCTAAATTGTTTTCTTCATAATTTTGACAAAGTTCCATTTTGAAATCCTTGCTGATATAAGGTGATATTTTTTCAACACATTGATAAAATACTTTTTTATCCATTGGAGTGTAGTTTTTCAAAACTCTTTGAATGCGTAAATTCATATCACACTCGCACCAAATTTTCTTAGCTTTTTGCATGCTATTGTATAAATTTAGCGGGATAGTTAAATTGCCAATTTGTCTGCTTTCGGCTTCTATAAAACAAGTTTTATAAGTATAATCTTTTAAAAAATAAAACAACTCATCTTCAAAAGCTTTTTGGCTTGGTTGTTCTCCATAAATTTTACCAAAACTTGATCCTTGATGATTGGCTAGTTTTTCTAAATCTAAAGCATTGTCTAAAGTTTGGATTAAATCACTTTTACCACTTGCTGTATTGCCACAAAGACATAAAAACTCAATATTTAAATCTTTAGTAAAAAACTCACTCACATAGCTTCTATAAGCTTTGTACCCACCTTCTAATCTTACAACTCTATAACCAAGTTCAGCTAAGATTAAAGCAATAGCTTTTGATCTTTTACCACCTCTTGCGCAATAAATTCCCACCAAAGAGCCTATTTTATAATTTTGATAAATTTTATTAATATGCTCGCTCATATTTTTGCAAATATAACTTGCACCTTTTGCTTTAGCTAAGCCTTTGTTTTTCTTATAAAGTGTGCCTATTTCTTTAAATTCATTATCATTGAGCGCGTAGTAATTTTGCGCAGATTTTATATGAGCATAGTTGTATTCTTTAGGGCTTCTTGCATCAATTAAAAGATCAAAATTAAATTTTAAAAAATTTTCAAAATCAACTTCTTTATACATAGTCTTTAAAAGCTTTGCATAAGGTGGTATAAACTTTTTCTAAATCACTCCCACAAACTCTAGTTTGTCCTATGGTAGTGATAAAATTTGTATCACCTTGCCATCTTGGGATTAAATGATAATGACAATGTGGTGCTATGCCAGCTCCTGCTGCGCTGCCTAAATTCATACCTATATTAACACCCTTAGCGTGAAAGTTTTCTTTTAAAATTTTAACTCCAATACGTACAAAATGGCTGATTTCTAGCCATGTATTATTACTTAAATCTTCTATATTTTCTAAATGCTCATAAGGGATAATCATAAAATGACCCGGACTATAAGGATATTTATTCATAATGCCAAAACATTCTTTAGCTCTAAAAATCACTCCAAGTTTTTCATCTTCATTAAGTTCATGCTTACAATGACAAAAAGGGCAAAAATTTTTATCTTTATTGTTAAAATAAACATCCCTCCAAGGCGCGTATAAATACTCCATTAACTCTCCTTTATGCAAGCATGTAGATTTTTAATATTTTTACTTATAAGAGCTTTATTTTTTGGTATCAAAGGTAATAGCTTTTCATCTTCTAATAAAAAAATTCTAGCTCCCGCTAAAATAGCATTATTAAGATTGCTTTTGTTTTCAATGTAAAAAATGGCTTCTAAGCCAAGATGTATTGCAAAATTATAAAGTTTTTTTAGTTGCATAGTTTTTAACATTTTAGGAAATACAATAAACGCATCAGCTCCATATACCAAGCTTTCTAAAATTTGATATTCATCAAAAATAAAATCAAATCGCACAATAGGTTTTTCATGATAGCGTCTAAAAAGGCTTAAATTTTGTATGTCTTGATTAAGCAAAGGGCTTGTTGGTAAGATAATGGCATCAAAATTTTCATGATTAAAATTTAAATCTTTAGAATATAAAAAATGTGAAAGTTTTCCTTCAAGTAAAAGTGTATAAATATCTTTAGGATAAAAGGCATTAGAAGCTAGGCTTCTACCTAGCATATCATAAGGAAAAATTTCTTTTTTACTTTCAAGAATTTTTTGTGTTTTTGAAAAATGATTTTTTAAATCTATTGTTTTAAACATTTTTCGATGGCCTTTAAATGTTCTTTACTTTCATCTGAGCTTGAAAATTCTTTATCGTGAAGTGTTTTTTGCAAAATCTCATAAGCCTTTTTACAATCTTTAAGTTTATAATAACCCCAAGCTAAAGAATCAAGATAATAAAGATTTTGTGGTTCTTGTTCAAGCGCCCAGCCTACTAGCTCTATACCTTTGGCTATATCAATATCATATTCAATCAAGGCATAGCCATAGTAGTTTTGATATAAAGCATCGCTACGCACATCTACGCTTTGTTCAAATTTTTTCATGATAGAGGCTAGAATTTTTGGGTCCGTGACTTTTTTACTTTTAGGATCCATATGAATTTCAAATTCCAAAACGCCTGCCATAGAAAGATATTTTTTATCTTTGCTAAGTTCATAGTGCTTTAAAGCTATTTCATAAGCTTTTTTATAATCTTTTGTTTGTGTGTATAAGAAAATTTTAGTATCAGGGTCTATGTTGTATTTTTGGGTTAAATTTAAAGCCTGAGTATAATTTTTTTCTTGCACTAGTAATTCTATCATAGCGTATATATATTTAATATCATTGTTGAGTTTATATAGCTTTTCAAGGGTTTGAATACTTGCTTTATGATCTTTTTGTTCTTGATAAATTTTTAAAAGTAGGGTGCATGTTTTAAGGGTACAATGTGAGTTTTTTACAAATTCTTCTAAGGCCTTTTTGGCTTGGTTGATATTTTTATTTTTGATATTAATTTCAACTATTTTAAGTAATAAATTTTCATGTCCAAAAAGCTTATAAGCAAGATTGTATTGTTCTAAAGCTTTAGTATATAAGGCTTTTTTAGCAAAAATATCACCTAATATTTCATAATTTCTATAATCTTGTTCTTCTTTGATGAGTTTATAAAGTATAGCTTCAGCTTGCTTATAATCTCCTATTTCAAAAAAATATAAAGCATTTAATCTTGCAATAGTTGTGTATTCTAAAAAGTCTTTAGAAGCTTTTAAAAGCTCATCTTTTTGTTTTAAATTAGCACTTAAAGCTAAAAGTAAAGCCTTTTGTAAATAAATACTTTCATTGTTTTCATGAAATAAATTTGTATAAATATCACATGCTTTTTGAAATTGTCCGTGCTCTTCATAAATAAGTGCTTGTAGGATTTTATCTTCACCTTTGGCTAAAGCAAGGCTTGTTAGGATAAAAACTATAATTAGTGAAAGCAAACCCCTATACATTCTTTTTTTAACTCCTCTTTGTGTGTTTTAAAATACTCCCAAAATGGAAAAGTTCTACATTGCTTTGGTCTATGTTTGTAAATTAAACATTTTTTATACATTGTATCAAAAAAAATACAACGATAGCCATTTTCATACTTTGCTTCTTTAAAGCTATATTTAAATCCAACCTTGATGAGGTATTGTTCTTTAAAGGCTTCAAAGCTTAAATTTAAAAAACTAGCAATAGCCTCTAGCTCTTCTTTGCTAGCATAGATATACCCGCTTTCTCCAGTGCAACACTTCCCGCCGCATTTTTCACAAGCACTTTCATCAAAAGAATAATCAAAACCTTTTTCACACATCATAGCTTATAGTTCCTGTATTTTCATAAATTTCGCTAATTTTTGGATTTAAAACATCATTTTCATACATAAAAAGCGTAGGCATTATAGCGCAAGGACTTTTGCTATTTTTTTTAATATGCATTAAAACAAGTCTTGCGTTAGCTTGTGTATTAGTATGAACACATTGGAGTGAAACTAGTTTTAGTTTAAATTGTTTTAAATAAGCGCAAATTTCATCTAAAAAACTTGCCTCATAACACATAAAAAAACTACCATTTGGCTTGATTAAAGTATTTATTTTAGCAAACATCTTCTCAAGTGGCATAAATTCTTGATATCTTGATATACATAAATGCAAATCTTGACTTTTTTGTGTATTTTTTTTATAAAATGGAGGATTAGAGATTAAAAAATCAAATTTTATATCACTTCTATAGTTTAAAAAGTCTTCACAAATGCCTTGAATTTCAAGTTTATTTTCTTTAGCATTTTTATAACTTAGTTTGATATTTTGCTCTTGGATATCTAGTAGATAAACATTTGAATTTGGAAATTTTTGCTTTGTTAAAAGTCCTAAAATTCCACAACCACATCCTATATCAAGGATATTTCCTTTTAAATTATTTTTAGATAAAAAGTCAAAAAGCAAAAGGCTATCGTTATTATAACGATAGCCTTTTGAATATTGAAAGAGTTTTAGCATTTATAAAGATGATCGCAGATTTTAAACGAATCATTTAAACCTACTATAATAGAAGCTCCGTTTTTACTCGCTATATCACCTGCTACGAATAATCCTTTTACATTACTTTCTTTGTTTTCATCAAAGCTTGGCACACCTTTTTCATCAACTTCTATAGAGCATTTTTGTAAGAAATCAAGTGGAGTTGAACCGCCAATAGCATAAATAATACGATCATAAATTTCATTTGTATTGTTAGTGAAATTTACTTTAGCTTTGCCATTTTCATCTTCAATGCTAGTTATATCTATACCAAGTTTTGCTTTTACACTGCCTTGCTCAAAAGCTTTTTGAATATCTTCTAGATTGATATCGTTTAATCTTGAGAAAGTTTCTCTTCTATAGCAAAGTGTTACATCATTATTTTTAGCTAAATCTATAGCGTATTCTGCTGCTGAATTTCCACCACCTACAATTAAGATTTTTTCACCTTGGCTTGTTGAATTTGCATTAAAATTAATGATTTTTGTTAAAGTTATAGGTAAAGTATAGCTAGGCTTGTTTGGCTTGCCCATTCTACCTATAGCAATAATTGCATTTTTGCAAATATAATTTTCGTTTGCAGTGCTAACGATGAAATTTTCTCCATCTTTTTTAACACTTTCAACTTCACTAGAAAGCTTCACTTCAAGATTATGCTCTTTAATAGCATTTTTGAAAGTTTCTATCGTGCTTTCTCTAGTTCCATCTTCAAAATTTATATGACCATGATTTGTGCTATCGCAGCCTTTATAAGCTTTATCTACTCTTTTACCTTCTTTATAAAATTTTACTAAGGTTTGACAAATCGTATCAGCTTTTTCTAAAACAACTACTTCTTTATTTTTTATTTTAGCTTCTACTCCTGCTGCAATACCTGCAGGGCCAGCGCCGATAACTACCATATCAAAAATTTTCATTATTTCCCTTTTTTAATATTTTTAATGTGTAAATGTATCAAAAAAATGATAATGAAATATAAAAATTATGGATATTTTTTATATTTCATAGATTTTTTATCATAATTATATTTTATTTAATTAATAATTTTTTTTAAAAAATATCTTAAATGTGTAAAAAAATATATCAATTTTTAATTTTTATCTAAAAATATTTATTTTTGAATAAAAAAATAAAAAAATCATATATAGTATAAAAAAGGAGGTTGGTTGATGTATCAAAATGAAAAGCAAAGTTTAAAAAATAACTTTTTTACACTTTTACTGTTATCTTTTTGTGGATCTATTATTTATGGTTTGCCTTATTTTAGAAAATATTATTATGATGATTATATGAGTCTTTATCATTTAAATAATTTTGAAATGGGGCTTTTGGGCAGTGCTTATGGATTGCTTGGTTTGTTTTCTTATGCTTTAGGAGGTTATTTAGCAGATCGTTTTGCACCAAAAAAATTATTGATTATTTCTTTAATTGCTACAGGACTTGGTGGTTTGTTGCATTTATATTTTACTTCTTTAAATGCACTTTTGATTATTTATGGAATTTGGGGAATTACTTCATTATTAACTTTTTGGCCTTCTTTGATGAAAATAGTAAGAAGTTTGGCAAATTCTAAAGAACAAGCAAAAGCTTATGGAATTTTTGAAGGTGGTAGGGGTGTTGTTGGTGCTGCACATTTGGCTATAGCTACAAGTATTTTTGGATATTTTCAAACAAAAGCTTTAGCTGCGCAAGGTATAGAAATGGTTATTATTTTTTATTCTGTAGCTCCTATTGCAAGTGCTGTTTTATTATTTTTTCTTTTAAAAGATGAGGTTAATGAACAAAGCGAGAAGATTAAAATTAAAGATTTAGTTTTTCTTTTGAAAAATTCTGCTCTTTGGCTTGTGGTTGCTATTACTTTTTGTACCTATTTTTTTAATATGAGTTTTTATTATTTTACTCCTTATGCAAGTAATGTGATAGGAGCTTCTGCTGTTTTTGCAGCTATTTTAACAGTATTAGCTCAATACATTCGTCCTGTTTCTTCTGTGGTAGGTGGGTTTATAGCAGATGGATATGGAAAGGCTAAAATAATGATGATAGGCTTTATTTTGATGGGAATTGGTGTTGTTTTTTTAATGCTTAGTTCAAAATTAAATGGATTTTTACAAATGAGTGTTTTAACTTCTGCTTGTGTGGTAATTTATGTAGCTATGTATTCTAATTTTGGAATTTATTATTCTTTACTTAGTGAGGGAAAAATTCCTATTCATTTAGCAGGTATGGCCATAGGTATTGTATCTACTTTTGGATATTTGCCTGAGGTTTTTGCACCTTTGCTTGCTGGGGATTTATTAGATAGATATCCAGGTGTAAAAGGTTTTCATATATATTTTACTATTATGATAGCTATGGCTATTTTGGGTGTAATGTTTTGTTTGATTTGGATTAAAAAATACAATAAAAAGGAGATGAAATGAAAGAAATTATTCTTGATTTTAAAAACAAGGTTAAAGTGATAGAAAATGAATGGATAGTTTTAAAAGATGGCACCAAGCTTTCATCACGAATTTGGCTTCCTCAGGTAAAAGAAAAAGTTCCTGCTATATTAGAATACATTCCTTATAGAAAAAATGATGGAACAAGAGGTAGAGATGAGCCTATGCATGGATATTTTAGCGGTAATGGCTATGCGGTTGTTAGAGTTGATATTAGAGGAAGTGGGGAATCTGATGGTTTATTAGAAGATGAATATTTAAAGCAAGAACAAGATGATGCTTTAGAAGTTATTGAATGGATAGCAAAGCAAGAATGGTGTGATGGGAATATTGGTATGATGGGTAAATCTTGGGGTGGATTTAATTCTTTACAAGTTGCAGCAAGAAAACCTAAAAATTTAAAAGCCATTATAGTAGTAGGTTTTACTGACGATAGATTTAATGAAGATATTCATTATAAAGGTGGATGTTTGCTTAATGATAATTTTTGGTGGGGTAATATCATGCTTGCATATCAATCACGCTTTGTTGATCCAAAAATTGATCCAAATGGTAGAAATAAATGGCTCAATAGGCTTGAGAATATGCCTTTATGGCCCACATTGTGGCTTGAGCATACTTTAAAAGATGACTATTGGAAGCACGGATCTGTTGGAGAAAATTATGATGATATACAAGTTCCTGTTTTTGCATTAGATGGGTGGGCTGATTCTTATACTAATCCTGTTTTTACTCTGATGAATGGTTTAAAAGTTCCAAAAAAAGCTATCGTTGGTCCTTGGGCTCATGTTTATCCTCATGATGGCTTGCCTTTACCTGCAATGGGCTTTTTACAAGAAGCACTTAAATGGTGGGATAAATGGCTTAAAAATGAAGAAAATAATGTGCTTGAAGCTCCTATGATACAAGCATATATTGAAAATAGTTCTAAGCCAAATTCAAAAACAGAGAAAGTAGAAGGTCGTTTTGTTGTTTTAAATGATTTTAAAAATGATATTAGCTATAAAAAATACTATTTAAATCCGTATAAACTAACATGCAAAAAATCAAGTGAATTTATCAAAATCAACACTCCATTAAATCATGGGCTTTTATCTGGAGAGTGGATGGGGGCTGGTGTTTTAGGAGAAAGCCCTAGTGACCAAAGGTTAGATGATGGGATGGCAGTTGTTTTTGAAAGTGATTTTTTAGAACAAGATTTAGATATTTTGGGTTTTCCAATTTTAAATATAAAAATTGCAAGCGATCAAGAAAAAGCTATGCTTTTTGCTCAACTTAGTGAAGTTAGAGCTGATGGTTTTGTAAAAAGAGTAAGTTATGGAGTGATCAATCTTGCATTAAGTGATGATAAAGAGCAATTTATACCTTTAAAAAAAGATGAATTTATTCAAAAGCAAATCAAACTTGATGCTTGTGGATATAGATTTGCTAAGGGTTCTAAGATAAGATTATCATTAGCAAATTCTTTTTGGCCTATGTTTTGGCCTATGCCAAAAATTTCAACCTTAACTTTAGATTTAAATGAGTGTGAATTTAATTTACCATGTTTTAGTGGTCAAGATAGCGATAAAATAAATATGCAAGCACAAAGTGCTCCTTTAACCCCAATAACACTTTTAGAAGAAGGTAGGGTAGATAGAAGCATTTCTTATGATATTTTAAACGATACTTGGACTTGTATTACAGATGGTGTTGGTGGAGTTTTTGGAGAAGGTGTTTATAGATTTGATGAGGTTGATGTTTTAGTAAAGCACAATTTAAAAAGAGAGTTAAAACTTCAAAATGAAAACCCATTAAGTGCAGAATATACTATTATTCAAACAATGCAAATAGGACGTGAGGGTTGTATGATGGAGGCAGATATAATCTTAACACAAACTAGTGATTTGGAGTATTTTTATATTAAGGGAAAAATAGCAGTTAAAGAAAATGATAAGCTTGTTTTTGATAAAAAATATGATTATAAAACTAAAAGAAATAGTTTGTAAAATTTCCCAAAGTAAAATTACTTTGGGAATTAATTTTCTTGTAAGATTTTAGCTAAATCTTTAGCGCCTTTTAAATCCACTTTACCAGAACCTAAAAGTGGAATTTGTTCGACTTTAAAATATTTACTTGGTTTAAAAATAGCAGGCATGGTAGAGTTTTTAATTGCTTCGCAAATTCCTTCAAAGTCTTGATCTTGGCATTCTATTAACAAGCACACCATTTCGCCTTTTTTATCATCATCTAGTGCCACTGCGCAAAATTTCACTACATCAGTGTTAATAAATTTAGCAATTTCCTCTTCTAAAGCCCCTAAAGATATCATTTCTCCGCCAATTTTTGCAAAACGAGAATAACGATCTACTATATATAAAAAGCCATCCTCATCTACATGACCTTTATCACCAGTATTGTACCAGCGTATGCCATCGATTTCTTTGATAACTTCATCGGTTTTTTCTTTATTGTTTAAATAACCTACCATAACCTGATGGCCACCAATGAGTATTAATCCATCTTCTCCATGATTTAAACTTTCATAAGTAGATGGATCTACTATGCGTATAGCACTTCCTGGTAAAGGCATACCTACACTACCTTCTTTATTTGCACGATGTAAAATCCAATAATCAGGATCAAATTTATTTGGTAAATTCACACTTGCAACCGGAGTGGTTTCAGTGGCCCCATAGCCTTCAAAAATAGGTTTTTTAAATTTTATTTCAAAGGCGCTTCTTACTTCGCTTTTGAGTTTTTCAGCACCTGAGACGATAATTCTTAAGCTTTCAAACATGATTGCATCAAGTTTTTTATTTCTTGCATAAATACCTAGAAAAGTTGAAGTAGCACACATAATGCTAACATTATTTTTTACTATAGCTTTTGCTACACCTAGCGCATCTGTTGGATCAGCATGTGTTATGCTTTTAATCCCTTCTAATAAAGGCATAAAAGTAGTTACGGTTAATCCAAAAGCATGGAAAGGTGGTAAAGAAGATAAAACAACATCTTCATTTTTTGCACATAATACATCTGAAATTTGAGCTATATTGCTTAAAATATTGCGATTATTTAGCATTACTCCTTTAGGCGTTCCCTCGCTACCACTACTAAATAATATAGCAGCTATGGCAAGATTTTGTTTATTAGGTGCAAATAATGCTTTTATTAAACAAGTAGGTAAAATACTTACTAAAGCAAGCATAGAAAAGATTTTGAGTTTTTGTTTTTTAAAGCTTGTGATAACATCTTCCATAAAAATGATTCTAACATGCTCTTCAAATTCTAGTTTTATACCTTTATTTTCTAATTTTTCCATAAATTTTCTAGAAGTATAAATTTGTTGAATTTGAGAACTTTGAATGGCTTGATTAATCGCTTTTACACCTGCTGTGAAATTTAAATTTACCACGATTTTATTGGCAAGTAATACAGCTAGATTACAAAGAGAGCTAGCCATAGAAGCAGGGAGTAAAATTCCCACGCATTCTTCTTTTGGGGTATAGCTTCCTTGGGTAGGTTGTATATTTAATTCATGCGATTTATTTTTTATGAAAGAGCTAAAAACCAAGCTTAAAGCAAGCATTTTTCTATAGGTAATGCCACCTATTAAAGGATCAACAATAGCTATTTGACTTAAATTTCTTTTAGCGCTATCTATCCAAGCTCTGGCTATAGTATGCATACTTTCACATTGAGATTTCCAAGCAATAAATGAAAGTTCAAAAACCTTTGCTTTGACCACTTCTTTTTTAGTGTGTATTGGTAAGCTTTTTCCAAAAGCAATGGCGATTTTTCTTTTGCTTATTTTGCGGTTTCTTGCTGAAAATTCTTCATCGCTTCTTGAAAAAGCACTTCCCCAAAGTCCTCTAATATAAAAAGGCAAAATCACTCCATCTTGTTCTTCTAATTTTGAGCAAACTAACTCAAATCCGCCTTTAAATTCATTAAGCTGCCCATGGCGTGAAAGTACTCCTTCTGGGAAAAGGCAAACTAAATTTCCGTTTTTAATATGCATAGCAATAAGCTCTAAGCTTGATTTACTAGAAGCACTTGAAACAGGAATAACTCCAAATTTATCAAGAAAAATTTTAATATACCACTTAGAATAAATGCTTTTTTCCATAACAAAATAAATTTTTCTTGGTATGGCCATTTGTACAATAGCCCAATCTATAAAAGATATATGATTACCAAGTAATAACGCTCCACCTTTTTCAGGAATATTCTCAAAACCTTCTACTAATAAACGGTAGCGTTGAAAAAACGCTATACTCATTAATAAACGCACTAAAGAAAAAGGCAGTTTACTTAGCACATAAACGCTTCCAAAAAATGCCACAGTGATGATAAAATAAAATAAATTTATCACTTCAAATTCAGCATAAGCAGCAAAAGTAGCTAGTGCTAAAAAGCCTAACATAAAAATATTTTGTATGAAATTATTTCCTGCTAAGACTTTTCCTAGTTCATTTTCTTTTGCATGAAATTGTATGAGAGAATTTAAAGGTATGATAAAAAATGCACCACTTAAACCAAAAATAAAAAACACCACGCTATAACTTAGTAAATTTTCTAAAAATGGCATTAAAACGCTCATTAGAAAAATCCCTAAAGCACCTAGTGGTATGAGGCCTAATTCGATGTAATTTTTAGAAAACTTACCACTAATAAGCGATCCTATAATCACTCCTATACCAGAAAAAGCTAAAGAGCATTGTACATAAAATGTATTTTCTATGAAAAGATCGTTTTTTGCATATACAGGAAAACTCACTAGATAAAGTTGTGATATGGCCCAAAAAAGTGAAATTCCTACAATACAAAGCCAAATGATTTTATGAGAAAATATTGTTTTTAAATTAGAGGCTAAAAGCTTTCCTTGGAAATATTGTTTTTTATCAAAACTTAAACTTTTATCTTCTTCTTTTAAGCTAGGAAGTTTATAAGCTAAAAAAAGTTCCAATAAAGCAAAAGCTATTAATACAAAACCTAAAGGCGCAATTTGTGTTAAAATGTCTGAAGGGGTGTTAAAATTTGGCTCAAAAAGCATTTCAAAGCTTAGAGAAAATACCGCCATACCCGCTAAAATAGCCACAATGCTTACCGCATTTACGGCTCCATTTCCCATAGCTAAAAGCTCTTTTCCTACTAATTCTTTTATAAAACCATATTTTGCAGGAGAGTATAAAGCAGATTGCACTCCCATGATAAAAGTCATTACAAAAGCAAGCCAAAATGCTCCAAGATAATAACACAAACAAATAATACAAGTTAATATTACCGAAAATAATGCAGATATTTTCATGATTTTATTTTTAGGAAATTTATCTGCTAAAAATCCAGATGGTGAAAGCATAAGGATAAAAGGTAAAAGCATTAAGGCATTAACAATAGCAGTTAAAAAAAGTTGAGTACTATCTTCATAAAATTTATAGATAGTGTTTTGTATAATGATTTTGTGTCCTAAATCCACAAAAGCATTAATAAAAGCTACTGCTAAAAATGGCAATACGCCAAAAATCTTTAAAAAATTTCCTTGCATTTAAAACTCCATTCTATTTTAAAAATATTATTTTATTATATAAAATTTAAATGGAGTTTTGATATTTGATTAATCTTTAAATTCTACCACTTCATCAAATGCAAAACGAGCTTTTTCTACGCTAGTATTTTCTTGGGTATGTCCTAAAGTAATAAGCATGGATACTCTTTGCTTGGTAGTGTCTAAATCTAAATATTGATTGATTTTATCTTTATCAAAGCCACCGATAATACATGAGCCTAAATTTAAACTATAAGCAGCATTGATAATATTTGCAATAGCAAGATAACTTTGTTCTTTTGCATAAATAAAACTTTGTTCTAAATTCATTGCGTCTAAAAATGGCTTATAAGTTTGTAAGCGTTTATTTAATTCTTCTTGGCTTAAGCCACGCTTTTTCAGTTTTTCTTCAAAATAATCTTTAAAATCAGCCCTTGAAGTTACAACAATAATAGCAGCACAATTTGCTACATGGCTTTGATTGTTAGCTATTTTAGCAATTTCTTTTTTATGTTCATTTTTTTGAAAAACTAAGAATTTCCAAGGTTCAAGTCCTAAGGAACTAGGAGACAATCTAGCACATTCTAAGATATATTCTAAATTCTCTTTAGAAATTTTTTCTTGGGTATAAGTTCTAATCGAAGAGCGATTTTGCATTAAATTTAAATAATCTTGCATTATTTTTCCTTTTTTTGATTTATCTTATATCTTATAAGCTTTAAAATTGTTAAAATTATATTTTATTGTTACAATTTTATTTTTACTTTATACAAATGTTTTATTATATGATTTTAAAGGATTAAAATGAAAAAAATAATTTATTTAGGCGTATTTTTGATTATACTCATTATAGGAGTGTATTTTTTCTTTTTTGCAAACAAAGAAGAATATAATTATCTAACTTATGAAGTTAAAAAACAAGATATTACTCAAAGTATAGAAGCAATTGGCGAAGTTTATGCAAAAACCCAAGTTGATGTTGGTGCGCAAGTTAGTGGGCAAATTACTAAACTTTATGTAAAATTAGGTGATCATGTTAATGAAGGTGATTTAATTGCACAAATTGATAAAGATAAGCAACAAAATGATTTAGATATTACCAAAGCTCAACTTGAAAGCGCAAAGGCAAATTTAGAAAGTAAAAAAATTGCCCTTGATATAGCTACTAAACAATACCAAAGAGAGCAAAAGCTTTATGCCAAAAAGGCTACTTCCTTAGAAAATCTTGAAAATCTTAAAAATACTTTTTATGCTTTAAGAGCAAATGTGGCTGATTTAAAAGCTCAAACTACTCAACTTGAAATTTCTTTAAAAAATGCTCAAAAAGATTTAGCTTATACTACTATAACTGCACCTAGTAAGGGTGAGATTATTAATGTAGCGGTTGAAGAGGGTCAAACTGTAAATGCAAACCAAAATACACCAAGTATAGTGCGTTTGGCTGATTTAAGTGAAATGGAAATTCGTATGCAAATAGCTGAAGCTGATATTAATAAAATCAGTGTTGGTAAAAAGGTTAAATTTAGCATTTTAAATGAACCTGATAAAAAATACGAAGCAACTATTTCGAGTATAGATCCAGCAAATACTACTATAAGTGATGCAACAAGTAATACAAATTTAAACTCAAACTCAAGTACTAGCACTAGCGCTGTGTATTATTACGCAAGGGTTTTTGTAAAAAATAATAATAATTTTTTACGCATAGGTATGAGTACAGAAAATGAAATTGCCATTAAAACAGAAAATAATACCTTAGTTATACCAACTTTGGCTATAAAAAGCGATACAAAGGGATATTATGTAGAAATTTTAAAAACAAATAATATAAGCGTAAAAACACCTGTTAAATTAGGTATTAAAGATAGTTTAAATACTCAAATTTTAGATGGTATTAATGAGGGTGATTTAGTTATTATAGGTAAAAATAAAAAATGATATGCTTAGAAAATATACAAAAAAAGATTAATAATACAACTATTTTAGAAAATATTAATCTTTATATTCAAAAGGGAGAATTTGTAGCCATTATAGGACAATCAGGTAGTGGGAAAACTTCTCTTTTAAACATCATAGGCACGCTTGATGAACCAAGTAGTGGAAAATATTTTTTAGATGCACATGAAGTAACTAATTTAAGTAAAGATGAAAAAGCAAGAATTAGACGTGAAAAAATCGGTTTTATTTTCCAAAGATATAATTTGCTTAGTCTTTTAAATGCTAAAGATAATGTTGCTTTGCCTGCTGTTTATGCGGGTAAAAACAAACATGAAAGATCACAAAAGGCTAAAGAATTACTTTCTTTCTTAGAGCTTGATCATAAAGAATTATCAAAGCCAAATGAACTAAGTGGTGGGCAACAGCAAAGAGTTTCTATAGCAAGAGCTTTGATGAATGGTGGTGAGCTTATTTTAGCAGATGAGCCAACGGGTGCGCTTGATTCTAAAAGTGGTAAGATAGTTTTAGAAATTTTAAACAAACTAAACGAGCAAGGACATACTGTAGTTTTGGTAACTCATGATAGAGAAATAGCTGCTAGAGCAAAAAGAGTTATAGAAATTAAAGATGGTAAAATTATAAGTGATAATGGTGCAAAAAAATCAGACGAAATAAAAACTAAGTTAATGCCAAAAGAGAAAAAAAGCTTTAATTTACTTAAAAATCAGCTTTTTGAAAGTTTGAAGATGTCTATAGCTTCCATTGTAGCACACAAACTACGCTCTTTGCTTACTATGCTTGGTATTATTATAGGTATAGCTTCAGTAGTTTGCGTGGTTGCTTTAGGACTTGGAGCTCAACAAAATATACTTGCTTCTATTAGCTCTATTGGTACTAATACCATAGAAGTTGTTTCAGGGCGTGGCTTGGGAGATATTCGATCAGGTAGAACAAGGCTTAATTTAAGTGATTTAAAAACTTTAAGTTCTTTGCCTTATTTAGAAGCAGTGGAAGCAGATGTAGGCAAAGTGGGGGTTGTAACTTATAAGAATAATTCTTTACAGGCTAGAATTCATGGAGTAGGGCCAAATCATCTAAGACTTAGAGGTTTTGTAATGGTGGATGGTAGATTTATTAATAATGAAGATATAAAAGATAATACTAATATTTGCATTATAGATGAAAATGCTTTAAGAATTTTATTTGATAGTATCAGTGCTAAAGATGTTTTAGGTAAAAGTGTGATTTTTAACAAACAGCCTTTAACCATAGTTGGAGTTTTAAAAAAAGAAAGAGATAATAAAGGCTTTAGGGCTGATGAAAATACTATTAAAATTTATACTCCTTATTCTACTTTGATGAATAAAATCACAGGGGATAAACAAATAAGAGCCATAGTAACTAAGGTAAAAGATGAGATAAATCCTGCTTTAGCTGAAGAGGCTATGGTAAAAATTTTAGAGATTAAACGCGGAAAAAAAGATTTTTTCACTATAAATTCTGATGCAATTAAAAATGCCATTGAGGAAAATACTGCTACTTTGACTTTACTTATTTCTTCTATTGCAGTGGTATCTTTGATAGTAGGTGGTATTGGTGTGATGAATATCATGCTTGTTTCAGTAAGTGAGCGTACAAGAGAAATTGGAGTTAGAATGGCTATTGGGGCTAGAAAAGAGGATATTTTGATGCAATTTTTAATCGAAGCTGTATTGATTTGTTCTTTGGGAGCTATTTTTGGAGTAATGCTTTCTTTTATTATCATTGAAGTATTTAATTCTTTAAATTTTGGTTTTACGATGATACTTTCGTTAAATTCAGTATTTTTAGGGCTTTTAAGTTCGGTTTTAATCGGAGTGGTTTTTGGATTTTTCCCAGCAAAAAATGCAGCAAATTTAAATCCTATTAGTGCTTTATCAAAGGAATGAGATGAGAATATTTTTATTATTTTTTGTAGCCTTTTTTTTAAATGCTTGTGTAGGTGTAAAATTAGAGCAAGTATCTCAAGATCAAATAAAAAAAGAATATTTTGAAGATTTTAATGCAAGTAAGGCTTGGTGGGAAAAATATAACAATCAAGATTTAAATAATATCTTAAAAGCTATTATGGATAATAATAAAGATTTAAATGTAGCAAGGGTTAATTTTTTAAGCACTTTAGCTAGATATAAGCTTTTAAATTTAGATCTTTATCCTACTTTAAGTGGAAATTTAGGTGCAAATATAAGAAAAAATTTAAACAATGGTGCAAAAACACATAGCTTTTCAAATGGCATTATGTTAAATTATGAGCTTGATATATATGGCAAAATTTCAGATCAAGTTGCTAGTTCTGAATTTTTAGCAAAAGCAAGCGAATATGAGTTACGCTCTTTAGAGCTTGATACGATTAATTTAGCGATTAATAGCATTTTTGAATTGATTTATTTTAATGATGTGGATCGATTACTAAACAATCATTTGAAAAATCTTGAGCAAATGCTAGAAATTTATACTACTAAATTTAATTATGGTAAGGTTGAGTATATTGATCTTTTAAATATTAAAAAGTCTTTATTAAATACTAAACAAAATATCATCACAAATTTGCAAAATAAAGACTTAACACTTAAAAATATAAAAGATTTGCTAGGCAAAGATGATGAGCGTTTGATTAATAAAATACTAAATTATACTCTCGAAGATTTTTCATTGCAAAAAATTAATTTTAATATAGAGTTAAAAATGCTTGCTTATAGACCACAAGTTCAAGCAAAGCTAAATCAACTTATGGCTTCTTATAAAGATTATGCAAGTGTGCAAAAAAGCATTTTACCTAGCATAAAAATATTGGGAAATTTAGATGGGGGTGATAAAAAATTTGATGAGAGTTTTAAATTTTTAATCTTAGGTGGAAATGTTGTTATTGATTTACCATTTTTGGACTTTTATAGAGTAAGACAAAATGTAAAAATTTCTGAATTTGCATACCAAGTACGCTTATATGAGTATAAGGATGCATTGCAAAGAGCTATTCATGAGTTTCAGCTTTGTTATGAAAATGATAAATACTATAATGATTTGTTAAATTTAGTAAAAGACATTAATACTAATCAAGCAAAAATTACACAATTATATTTTGAAAAATACGAATTAGGGCGTAATGAGCTAAAAGATTATCTTGATGCGGATGCTTTGCTTATTAATTCACTTCAAGAACTTAATAGAGCGAAACTATCTTTGCTTAAAAATGTTAATTTATATCATAATATAGTCTTGATTTCAAAGTAAAATAAACTTAAAAGTGTTTCATTTTGTAATATCTTAGTAAAGAGTAGTGTTTATTTGCGTTGTTTTTAAAGTCATTTAGATTACAATTGATAAGTAAATCAAACAAAGGAGAGGTATGAAATTTGATTTTTATGCAACGCTAGTTACTATGGTTATAGTACTGCTTTTGGGCGTTTTTGTCATTAAAAGGGTAAAATTTCTTCGTGATTATAATATCCCTGAACCAGTTGTTGGTGGTGGAATAGCTGCGATTATTCTTTTAATCTTACATAGTTCTTTTTCATTAGACATTAAATTTGATGAATCTATGAAAGATCCACTAATGCTTGCATTTTTCTCAAGTATTGGTTTGTTAGCTGATTTTGCTTCATTAAAAAAAGGTGGTAGAAAATTAGCGATTTTTTTGGTGGTAGTAGTTGGCTTGCTTTTTGCACAAAATATAGTTGGTATAGGTGTTGCAAGCGCTATGGGGCAAAATCCACTAATGGGGCTTATAGCAGGTTCTGTTACAATGAGTGGTGGTCATGGTACAGGTGCAGCTTGGGCGGCTGAATTTATCAAAGAGCCTTATTTGTATTCTAGTGCAACTACTGTTGCTATTGCTTGTGCTACTTTTGGACTTATCTCAGGTGGTATCATAGGCGGTCCTGTTGCAAGATATTTGGTTAATAAGCATAAATTAGTGGTTCCAAAACAAAATGATGATAAAGATGCAATTTTGAATTTCCAATCTCCAGAAAAAGAAAGATTAATCACTCCATCTTCTTTTATAGAGTCTTTAGCATTGATTGCTTTGTGTTTATTAATAGGTAGTGCTTTATCTACTTATATTAAGACAAATACAGGTTTTACTTTACCAACTTTTGTATATTGTCTTTTTGTAGGTGTTGTTTTAAGAAATGTTTTATCAGCTACAAAAATTCACCATGTGTTTGATAGAGAAGTATCAGTTTTAGGTAATGTAAGCTTGTCTTTATTCTTGGCTTTAGCATTAATGACTATTAATCTTTGGGATCTAGTTACCCTTGCTCTACCGATGTTAGTAATTTTAGTAGTGCAAGTTGCTATGATGGCTGCTTTTGCTATATTTGTAACCTTTAGGGTATGTGGAAAAGACTATGATGCAGCGGTTTTGGCAGCAGGTCATTGTGGTTTTGGTTTAGGCGCTACTCCAACAGCTATGGTAAATATGCAAACTGTAACAAATCACTATGGTATGAGCCATATGGCATTTATTATTGTGCCTTTAGTAGGTGCGTTTTTTATAGATATAGTAAATGCCTTAGTGATTAATGCTTTCTTGTATCTACCATTCTTTCATTAAATTAATCTAGCACTAAATTAGTGCTAGATTAATTTTTTATCTTTACTCTTGCATAAATGTTTCAAAAAGCACTCTTTACATAAAGGATTTTTAGCCTTACATGTATAGCGTCCAAAAAGCACCATAGCTTGATGAAGATAGTTTAGGTTGTCTTTAAAAATTTTAGTTAAGTCTTTTTCAGTTTCTTCAGGGGTTTTGGCTTTGCTAAGATTAAGTCTGTGTGAAACTCTAAATACATGTGTATCTACAGCCATGCAATTAGCCCCGCACCATTCTATCATCACTACATGTGCAGTTTTTTGTCCTACTCCTGCTAGAGTCTTTAAATCATGCTCATTCATGGGGATCTCACCATTAAATTGCTCACAAACTGTTTGAGCCATTTTGATTAAATTTTGTGCTTTATTATTATAAAATGAGCAAGAATTAATCAAAAGTTTCAAAGATGTTAAGTTTGCCTTAGCTAAATCTTGTACACTAGGATAAGCTTTAAATAAAGCCGGTGTGATGAGATTAACCCTTTTGTCAGTGCATTGAGCTGAAAGCATAACACAAACTATAAGCTCGTAAGCATTACTAAAAACTAATTCCGTTTTTGCTTGTTCAAAATGCTCTAAAAATAATTTTTTAATTTCTAAATTTCTTTTCATAAACTTATTGTATGTTAATCGGCTTTAAATAAAGTTTAGATATAATAAAATCAACAAAATTATTTCAAAAGGAAAAACAATGAAAAAAATTTCTTTAGTTGCTGCGGCTTTATTAACAGGTTTAAGTTTAAATGCTGCGGTGGTTGCAACCCTTGATGGAAACAATATCAGTGATACAGAAGTGAATGAGTTTTTTGCTCCTATGTTAAGAGGTGCTAAAATCGCTGATTTGCCAGCTGAGCAAAAAAAAGCAATTATTGATCAATATATCGTTCAACAACTTGTATTAAAAGATGCTAAAGCTCAAAAAATAGAAAATGATCCTTCATATAAAGAAGAATTAGAGCGTGCTAAAGAAGCTATTTTGGTAAATATCTATCAAAAGAAAATTTTTGATTCAATTAAAAATAATGATACTAAAGCTAAAAAATTCTATGAAGCAAATAAAGATAAATTCACTAAACCAGCTCAAGTAAAAGCTAAGCACATCTTAGTAACTAGTGAAAAAGAAGCTAAAGATATCATCGCCCAACTTAGCAAATTAAGTGGTAAAGCTTTAAATGATAAATTTACTCAACTTGCAAAAGAAAAATCAATCGACAAAGGTTCTTCAGCTCAAGGTGGTGATCTTGGTTGGTTTGCTGAATCAACTATGGTAAAACCATTTGCCGATGCAGCTTTTTCTATGAAAAAAGGTACTATTTCTAAAACACCTGTAAAGAGTGATTTTGGATATCATATTATCTTAAAAGAAGATGCTAGAGCAAAAAGTACTATGAGCTATAATGAAGTAAAAGCAGGTATTGAAAGCAATATCAAAATGGAAGAATTTAAAGAACTTATGAATAAAAAAGCTCAAGAACTTCTTCAAAAAGCAAAAGTGGAATATAAATAATGGGTGTATTAGATCTTGTTAAGCCAGGTGTTTTGAGTGGCGATGATCTAAATATCGTATATAATCATGCAAAAAAAGAAGGATTTGCTATCCCTGCGGTAAATGTCGTGGGGACAAACTCTATCAATGCGGTTTTAGAAAGTGCTAAAAAAGTTAATTCACCTGTGATTATTCAGTTTTCAAATGGAGGAGCCAAATTTGTAGCAGGAAAAGCTTGTCCAAAAGCTGATGTGCTTGGTGCTATAAGCGGTGCAAGACATGTGCATTTAATGGCAAAAGCTTATGGAGTTCCGGTGATTTTACACACAGATCATGCTGCTAGAAAACTGCTTCCTTGGATTGATGCTTTGATTGATGCAAATATTGAGTTTAAAAAAGAAACAGGCAAGCCTTTGTTTAGCTCTCATATGATTGATTTAAGCGAAGAGGATTTAGAAAGTAATCTAAGCACTTGTGAAAATTATTTAAAACAAATGTCTGAGCTTGGGATTTCTTTGGAGCTTGAGTTAGGATGTACAGGTGGTGAAGAAGACGGGGTGGATAATACTAATATTGATAATGCAAAATTATACACTCAGCCTGAAGATGTAGCTCTAGCTTATGAGAGACTTTCTAAAATTAGCAATAGATTTTCAATTGCAGCTAGTTTTGGTAATGTACATGGGGTGTATAAACCAGGAAATGTGATTTTAAGACCAGAAATTCTTAAAAACTCTCAAAATTATGTAAAAGAAAAATTCAATCTTGGCGAAGAAAAACCAATTAATTTTGTTTTCCATGGTGGTAGTGGTAGTGATATAGAAGATATTAAAGCTGCGCTTAACTATGGTGTGATTAAGATGAATATTGATACAGATACACAATGGGCTTTTTGGGATGGTGTTAGAGAATATGAGCTTAAAAATAAGGCTTATTTGCAAGGACAAATTGGTAATCCTGAAGGCGATGATAAGCCAAATAAAAAATACTATGATCCAAGAGTATGGCTTAGAGTGGGTGAAGAAAGTATGATCAAACGCTTAGAATGTGCTTTTAGTGATTTAAACTGTATTGATAGAAACTAAGAGTTTTATAACTCTTAGTTGATTTTCCTGTGAAGATTTCAAGTTTTTAGAGTAAAATTAACAAAGGTTTATAAAATGGAAGTTAAAACAACTGATGATTTTTCTGATCTTGTATTGCCTGAGGGAAAAGGTAGTACAGGAATTGTTGCTTATTTAAAGATTATATTTATCCCTGCTATATTATATATTTTAGTACTTTTAGGATATTTTGGAAAGATTGATTTTAAAGTAGAATTACATAGTGTTGTAATGATAGGGATTATCTTTTTGGTGGCTTTGATCTTTGCTAGACATAGTGCTGATTATGCTTCAAGTATTTTTGAGCAACAAAAAGATGAGTTTAAGCTTATATTAAAACGTTATATTATGAAGCATTTTTTAGTTATAGGTAAAGAAACAAAATCAAATGCTAGTTTTGATGATTTTGCTTATGCTTATGTGAAAGATTTAAGAAATGAAAATTTTGCTTCTGTAGGTGCAGCTATTTTTCCTATGCTTGGTATTTTAGGAACTTTCATAAGCATAGCTATGTCTATGCCAAATTTTAATTCAAGCGATACAGCAGGCTTAGAACAAGAAATTTCAGTTTTATTAAATGGAGTAGGAACAGCCTTTTATGTATCAATTTATGGAATTTTCTTAGCACTTTGGTGGATATTTTTTGAAAAATACGGCAGTAGTAAATTTCAAAAACTTCTAAATCGTCAAAAAAACGCAACAAGCGATTTTTTCTGGTCTAAAGAAGAAATTGATAGAAAGTATCTTCAAGAAAGTTTGCAACATTTTGAAAAAATAGGCACGATTTTTGAACATGTAAGCAATGAGGAATTTTTTAAAGAATTAGATAATACAATAGATAGAAAATTCAAAGTTTTTCAAGAGCTTGTAAATGCTGAGGAAAAAGCTGTAAGATTAAGCAGTGAGCATGTAAAACAAACTATGAGTGATTTATCTAAAACCCAAAGAGAGCAAAAAGATATAGTTAAAACTTACAGCGAGATTGCAAATGCAGTTAATATGCTAAATTCAAACATAAAAGATTTAACTTTAAGAATTTCAGAACAATACAACAGGCTTTTAGATGTGAGCTCAGATAAGATTGTGCATTTAGATAAAAGCGTGAGTGCTTTAGATGAAAAGGTGAATAATTTTTCAAATAATATTGAAAAATATCAAAATCTTATGCTTGATAATCAAACTAAGCTTTTTGAAGGCTTTAGAGCAAGTATTATAGAAGGTATGCATACTTTTAAAGAAGCATATGAAGATGAAAAAAATATTGATGAAAAAATTTCACTAATGCAAGAATTTAAAGAAGAAAGCAAAGAATTAGATGAGCAAACTACACAAGTTATTGCAAAGCTTGAAAATCAAAAAGAAGATGAAAAAATAGATGATAAAAAATAATTCTAACAATGAAGAAAATAATTTTTGGATAGCTTATGCAGATTTAATGGCGGGCTTGCTTTTTGTATTTATTTTGCTTATTGGAGCTATAGTTGTTAAGTATGTTTTAACTCAAAGTGATTTACAAATCATAAAAGAAAATCTACAAAAACAAGAAGAGCGCTTAAGAGAAAACAAAGAGGAATTAAACCAAAAAGAAGATATTTTAAAAAATCTTAGCCAAAAATTAAATAATACTTCAAGTACGCTTGATGATGTTAATAAGCAAAAACAGGCTTTAGAGGCTAATATTACTAAACTTAATCAAGATTTAAATTCAAGTTTAGATGAAAAAGATCAGCAAATTTTTGCTTTGCTTGAGAGATTAAACAAAAAAGATGAAGAAATCAAAGAATTAGAGCGTAATTTTGATGAGGCAAAAAGTAAAATCAAAGAACTAGGTTTAATCAAAGAAAATACTATTAAAAATCTTCAAGCTAAATTTGATACTAATATTACCCTAGATTCTAACACAGGGGCGATAGTGTTACCTTCTGAAGTGCTTTTTGATACAAATTCTTTTACGCTAAAAGCTCAAGCAAAAGAGAATTTAAAAGCGATTTTAACGCAGTATTTTGACAATATTTTAAAAGATGAAAACATCTTAAATAGCATAGAAAACATAGTCATAGAAGGTCATACAGATAGTGCAGGTTCTTATATATATAATCTTGATTTATCGCAAAAGAGAGCTTATGCTGTGATGAGTTTTATACACTCATTTTATAAAGATCCAAGATTGCAAAAACTTTTAATGGCAAGTGGTAGGTCTTATTCTGATGTGATTATGAAAGATGGTAAAGAAGATAAAGAAGCAAGCCGTAGAATAGAGATTAAGTTTAATATCAATACAAATAATGCTTTAGAAAAAGTTGAAAAATACCTTGATAGCAAGTAGAATTGATGTTTTAAAATACAAAGATTTTGAATTTTTACTCAAAAGAGATGATTTACTAGGTTATATTAATGGAAATAAGGCTAGAAAACTAGCCTTATTTGAAAAAAATAAACATTTATTTAAAAAAGGACAAAGATTTATTTCTTTTGGTTCTTCTCAAAGTAATGCTTTAGTTGCTTTAGCTAAGTTTTGTTACGAAAATGATTTTTCACTTATTTTTGTTTGTGAAAAAATAAGCTCTTTTTTAAAAGAAAATCCCCATGGAAATTTAGAATTTGCATTAAAACACAATGTGGAGTTGATAGAAAATATAAATTATCCTACAAGAAGATCGCAAGCTTTAGCTTTAAAAAAAGATGGTGATGTTTTTATAGAAGAGGGTGTGGCTATAAAAGAAGCTGAATTTGGATACCAACAACTAGCCTTAGAGCTTAGTGAACAGTTGAATGAAAATGTAAGTATTTTTTTACCCTCAGGCACAGGAACTTCTGCGGCTTTTTTGGCTAAATATAGTAAATTTAAAGTTTTTACATGTGCTTGTGTGGGAGATAGTGTGTATTTAAAAGAACAAATTTTAAACTTAGAGCCAAATTATGATTTTAATAATTTAACCATACTAAATCCACCCAAAAAATATCATTTTGCTAAGCCTTATTTGGAATTTTATGAGCTTTATAGGGATTTAAAAAAAGAATGCAGAGTGGAGTTTGATTTGCTTTATGATATGGTGGGTTTTAAAACTTTATTAGCTCATAAAGAGCAACTTGGTGGAAAAATCTTATATATCCATCAAGGAGGCCTTGAAGGAAATATAAGCATGTTAAAGCGTTATGAGTATAAATTAAAAAATTCCAAAATAAAAAATCACTAAGATAATCAAAGGTATGATAAACTTAACATAGTAATACCATAATTTAAAAATATTTCCTTTTAGGGTATTTTGATTAGAAAGTTCATAAATAGCATCTTTTTTAAGTATCCAACCTACATAAATACAACAACAAAATGCAGTTAAAACAAAGAATATATTTCCACTAATAAAATCAAAGCTATCAAAAATATTTTTTCCTTTTATGATGGTAATATCTCTTAAAGGACCATAGGTAAGTATGCATGGTAAATTTCCCAAGACAAAAATACTTCCAAGTGTTAGATTGATGGCGGTATTTTTAGCTAGTTTAAATTTTTCCTCCAAAACACTAATGATTACTTGATAAATTGGCAAGCTTGTGGTAAGTGCAGCGATGATTAAAAGCAAAAAGAAAAACACGCAAATTATACTTCCAAAAGGTATATGTGAAAATGCAACAGGTAGGGTTTTAAAAACCAAAGATGGCCCACTATCAGGGGTTAAACCTACGCTAAATAAAGCTGGGAAAATCATAAATCCAGCAAGCACTGCTATAAGAGTATTTAAAATTCCTGTATAAACAGAAGTTTTGATTAAATTCTCATTTTTTTTAAGGTGAGATGATAAGGTTATCATTACACCAAAACCCAAAGATAGGGCAAAAAATACTTGTCCTAAAACATCTATAAACAACTTAGGAGTGATTTTGGAAAGATCAGGAGTAAGGTAAAATTTCACACCCTCACTTGCTCCTTCAAGAGTTAAATTACGTGCAACAACAACCAAAAGACAGATAAATAAAAACGGCATAAGGTATTTTACTGACTTTTCTATGCCATCAATCACACCTTTTTTTAAGATAATCCAGTTAATTATTACGAATATAGTAGTAAAAATTCCTATTAACAAAGGATTATTTTCTATGGTAGAGTTATAAAATTCGCTTGTATATTGAGCATTAATGGGACTTGAAAGATTAAAATCACCTATGATAATTTTAAAAATATAAGCTAAAACCCATCCGCCTATTACCATATAATAAGCCATGATTCCAAAACTACCTAAAAGCCCCATGTAGCCAACACCTTGCCAAGAATTGGATATTTTAACCCCATCACTTGTTTTTCCGCCAAAAGCATCGACTGAATTTAGCATTCTGCGTCTTCCTATAACATTTTCAACCAAAATCACAGGAATTCCTATAAAAATCATAGCTATACAAAAGGCTAAAACATAAGCACCGCCTCCATTTTCACCTACTAAGTATGGAAAACGCCAAGTGGCTCCAAAACCAATAGTCGCTCCTGCTACTGTAAGGATATAAGTTAGCGTATTGCTCCAAGTTTGTCTTTGCATACTTTTTCCTTGCTAAATTTAAATAAAAAATATTTTAAGATAAAAAATAATACCATTATGCCAAATTTTTATTTATTTTTTTATCAAATTAAAGGAAAATCCATGCAAAAAAAGAAAATTTTGTTTTTAGGTGCAGGATATGCTACTTTATCGGCTATAAAAGCCTTACCTGATGAGTTTTTTGAAAAAGCACAAGTGAGTTTGATTAATAACAATTCTTATCATTATCATACTATTTTACTACACAAAGTAGCTTCCAATGAAGATATTTATAGTTCAAAATATGATCTTTTGCCTTTATTAAATCCAAAAATTAACTTTATCCAAGATGAAGTTTTAAAAATTTCTAAAGATAAAGTTTTTACTAAAAATAATGAATTTGACTTTGATATTTTAGTATGTGGGCTTGGTTTTGCTAAAGAAACTTTCGGTATTAAAGGTATGCAAGAATATGCTTTGAGTATAGATAATTATGAAAATGCTTTAAAAATTAATGAAATAATATATGAGAAAATAAAAAATTATAAAACCACTCAAAATGAAGATGATTTAAAAATCACAGTTTGTGGTGGGGGCTTAAGCGGGGTTGAATTTGTAGCTTCTTTAGCTAAAGAGCTTAAACTCTTTTGTCAAAAAGAGCAAATTGCTTATGAGAAATTAGAGCTTTCTATTATTGAAGCTATGGATCAAATTTTACCTATGTTTGATAAAAGTTTGGCTTTAAAAGCAAGGCAAAGACTAGAAGCACTTGGTGTGAAAGTATATGAAAAATCTAAAATCATAGAATGTGAAAAAAATGGTATAAGACTTGATGGGGGAGAATTTATTAAAGCTAATACTATCATTTGGACTGCAGGGGTTAGAGGTAATAGTGTTATAGAAAATAGCTCTGATTTTCCAAATGCAAGATCGCGTATAGAAGTAGATGCTTTCATGCATCCTTTAAATATTGAAAATCCATCAAAATACTTTTTTATAGGTGATAATAGTTTATTTAAAAATCCTAAAACCAATACCCCTTATCCTCCAACAGCCCAGCTTGCATTAAGAGAAGGAGCTTATGTAGCCAAAGCTTTAATGGCTATGATTGATGAGAAAGAATTTAAGCAAGAATTTTCTTTTATAAGTGGGAATACTGTTTGTTCTATCGGAAATGATTATGCAGTTGGAACGGTTTTACATAAGCCAATTAGTGGCTTTTTAGCAATAAAACTTAAAATTTTTATAGAAAAGCTATGGCAATATCAGCTTATAGGAATTAAAGGTTTTTTTAAATAAACATGTAAGAATTATCATAAGTATGATTTAATCTAGCATAAATACTTTCTTTCCATCCTTTTGCTAGGGTGGAAATTTTTTCTAATTTTTCTAAAGAGTTTAAATTTTCAAAAGGATTGAAAAATAATTGATTTAATTCCATAATACTTAAGTCGGTTTTATCTTTTTGTAAAATTTTGATTTTCTCATTTTTATTTATTATTCCTTCTTTTAAAACTCTATAGTACCAGCCTGTTTTTCCACTTTTAAAAATTTCTTGAGTAAAATTTGAGTACTTATGTATGCTAGAAATCTTAAAACAAGGTTTACGTGGTTGACTTACTTGTAAAATACAAGTACCTATTTCATGTATATCTCCACAGCAAACTTTATTTTCATCTAAACCTTCAATACTTAAATTTTCTCCCATTTCTCCAAAATTTAAGTATTTGTTTAAATAATTATTCCATAAAGTATAATTTTCAACACTATTTGCAAAAACAACTTTTTCCAAATTTCCATGATGAATTTTATCAGCTATTTCGTTATCAAGAATATGATCTGTGTAGATTTGTAAAGAATTTAAATAGATATCTTTAATAAAAGCTGAATGAAATGTGTTGTAATTTTTGATTTTGCCAATTTGTAAAGATTTAATGGAACTCATCGGGGAATTTTATTTAAAAACTCATTTGCATCCACATAGCCTATAATGCGTCCTTTTTCTTCGCCTTTGTTAAAAAATATCATTACAGGAGGTCCAAAAACTCCAAATTCTTTCATAAGAGCTAAATCTTCTTGGTCATTATGTGTTACATCTGCTTTTAAAAGTGTGTAATTAACAAGTAAATTTTGTACTTTCGTATCTGTAAAAGTGTATTCTTCTAAAAGTTTGCAGTTTTCACACCAAGTAGCTGTAAATTCAAGCATGACTGGTTTAGTAGAATTTTGTAATTCTTGCTCAAGCTCTTTTAAATTTTTGATGGTTTTAAAACTTAAACTAGAGCTATTTTCTTTTGAAGCAAGGTTAAACTCAAGAGGTTTTAGCAAGCTTTTTGAGCCCATTGAGCCACCTAAAATTAGACTTAAGCTATAAGCTAAAATTAAAATCATACTTGCTTTTTTAAATTTATCAAAATTAGTTTTTGCTTCATCAAATAGCCCCATAAAGCTAGCAAAAAATACCCCTATAACCCCATAAAGCATTAAAATGATGTTTGCACTAAGTATTCTTTCTAGCATCCAAACTGCCATGATGAGCATGATAAATCCAAAGAAAATCTTTATCTTAAGCATCCAAGCTCCGCTTTTTAAAAAACTTCCTCCAAGTCCTATTAAAAGTAAAGGCATACCCATACCAAAACTCATCACAAATAAAGAAAGTCCTCCTAAAAATACATCGCCACTATTAGTAATATAAAGCAAAGCCCCTGCTAAAGGTGCAGCCACGCAAGGTCCTACAATTAGAGCTGATAAAAAGCCCATGATAGCTATACCAAAAACCCCGTTTTTGCCTTCTATTTTTTTATTGATAAAATTTTGAAATTTAAGTGGCAGTTGTAATTCATAAAGACCAAACATAGAAAGTGAGAGCAATACAAAAATACTTGCAAAAGTAATGATAATCCAAGGTTGTTGTAATAAACCTTGCACATTAGCTCCTGCAAGTCCTACTAAAGCACCTGCTATAGCATAAGCTAAAGACATAAAAAAGACATAGATAAAAGATAAATAAAAGCTATGTTTTTTAGATGGTTTATCTTTGAGTTTCATTGCGATTAATGAAGAAAGAATAGGTATCATTGGTAAAATACAAGGAGTAAGTGCTAATAATAAGCCATAACCAAAAAAAGTTAAAAGTGTGATAAATATATTTTGCGTGCTTAAATCATTGGCAATTTGCTCATCTTCATTTTGCTTTTTAAATTGATCTTTGGTCGATTTTATAGTATAAATTCCATTTTGTCTATCAAGTTCATAATTTACATATACAGGACGATAGCATAAACCTTCTTCTGAGCAACCCTGATAAGCTAGGGAAAGTTTTGCCTTGTTATTTTTAATAAAATCATCTAACAATAATTGAGGTATGAAAAGTTCGAGTTGGCTGAAAATTACTTCTTTGTTTTCTCTAGTTTGAGTTTGTGGGAAATTTAATAAAGAAGTAATGTTATTAGAGTCTAATTCTACTTTGATTTGATCTTTGTAAAGATAAATTCTATCTGCAAGATTGATTTTTAAAATAATTCCTTGGTTATTACTATAAGAATTAAGCTTAAAGGCTTCATTGAGTGATAAAACTCCATTGTTGGCAAAAATGAAATTAAAAAAAAATAAAAATACTATTAAAAAACGCATTTTTTCCTCAAAAATAAAATAAATAATATGATATTTTACTTATTTGTGGTAAATTTAAGTTAATAATTATCCTAAATTAAGAGGTTTGCCATGGATAAAAAATTTACTCTCATCAAGATAAAAAAATCAACTCTTGAATATGAAAGTGAGCTTAAAAGACTACAAATTGAACTTTTAAAATTTCAAAATTATGTTAAAGATAAAGGTTTAAAGGTTTTGATTTTAATCGAAGGGCGCGATGCGGCAGGAAAGGGTGGTGCTATCAAAAGATTAATTGAGCATTTAAATCCTAGAGGTTGTCGTGTGGTAGCGCTTGAAAAACCAAGCGATGTGGAGAAAACTCAGTGGTATTTTCAGCGTTATGTGACGCATTTGCCCGCTGCTGGTGAAATAGTAATCTTTGATAGATCTTGGTATAACAGAGCAGGAGTTGAACCTGTGATGGGTTTTTGTACTCCAAGTGAGCATAAAAAATTCCTACGCGAAGTAGCTTCTTTTGAAGAAATGTTACTTGATAGTGGGATTTTATTTTTCAAATTTTATTTTTCAGTTTCTAAGCAAGAGCAAAAAAGGCGTTTTGAGCAAAGAAGAAAAGATCCTCTTAAGCAATACAAACTTTCTCCTGTTGATGAGAAATCCCAAGAATTGTGGGACAAATATACCCTAGCAAAATATTCTATGCTTTTAGCTTCCAATACTCCAAAATGTCCTTGGGTGATTATTAATTCAGATAATAAGAAGAAGGCAAGAATAAATTTATTTAAATATTTGTTAAGTATTTTAGAATATCCAAATAAAATTAAAGATAAGTATTTTAAATACGATAAAAAATTAGTGCGTAGTGGTGAGGAGGAAATTCGTAAAATGGAGCTTAGCTTAAATGATGAAAAACTTAAAAAATTTGATAAAAAATAAGGGATAGAATTGAGTTATCTTTTTATAGTACATAGCAAATTTAATGAGCATAAAAAAATTAGTCTAAAAGTATTTTTATTTAATGCTTTTTTGTTGGTTTTTTTATTTTTTTTATTTTTTTATTTGTCTTTTTTAAGTGCTAGTTATAATTTTGATTTTGGGGCAATTTATGAATATAAAGACAAAATGATACAAGGTTTTTTTACCAGTTTTTTTATTAGTATTTTGTCTTTGATTACGGGTGTGGTTTTTGCTTTGATTTTGTGCTATATGAGTCTTTGTAAAATTGTGCTTTTTAATATGTTCGCAAGAGTTTTTATAGAACTTATTAGGGGCACGCCTTTGCTGGTACAAATTTTATTGATTTATTACATTTTTGCAGATAATTTGGGGCTTGATAATCGTTATGTTTGCGGAGTTTTGATTTTAGCTTTATTTGCTAGTGCTTATATTTGTGAGATATTTAGAGCAGGGATTTTAAGTGTTGATAAAATGCAATATGAAAGTGCTAAAGCTCTAGGTTTAAGTGAGTTTGAAATTTATAAAAGCGTGATTTTTCCTCAGGCTTTAAAAAATATCTTAGCACCACTAAGTGGACAGCTTGGTAATTTGATTAAAGATAGCTCCCTTTTAAGTGTTATAGCTATTTCAGAACTAACGCAAAACGCTCAAGAAATCAATGCATTCACTTTTTCAACTTTAGAAATTTACATTCCTTTAGCACTTTGTTATTTGATTTTAACTTTACCTATTTCTGTGTTTTCAAGAAAGCTTGAGAAGAGTTTTTCTTAAAAGAAAAACTCAAGCTTTTGTTCTTTGAAAACTTCTTGCATATCTTTGAGGTATTTTTGACTTAGTTTATCAAAAAAACCATTTTCTTTAGATTTTAAAATAAACTCATTGAGCTCTTCTTTTAATTTGGTATTGTTTTTATTCAAAGCTATGGCCCATTGCTCAGGTGTTTTTTCAAAAGGAGTAAAAATAGCTTTTGTTTGCTCAGGATGTTTTTTCCATGCTTTATAAATGCTCATTTGATCATAAATAAAAGCATCAGCTTTTGCTTGAATGACTTCTAAAATAGCCGCATTTTCTTTATCAAATACTAAGATTTTTGCATTTTTAAGATTTTTTTGAGCATACAAATGCGCACTTGAACCTCTTTTTAAAGCAAGGATTTTCCCTTTTTGATTTAAATCTTCTATGGAATTAATATTTGATTTTTTAGCGCTTAATATCGCTAAATTTGCCTTAGCATAAGGCAAGGTAAAATCTATTACTTTTTTTCTTTGTTCGCTTATACTCATAGAAGACATGATGAGATCTATTTTTTGAGTTCTTAAAGCAGGTATAAGTCCATCCCAAGCTATGTTTTGGATTTTTAAATCATAGTTTTTTTCTTTAGCAAAAGCTTGTAGAAACTCTACACTAATACCACTTGGGTTACCTTTAGTATCGCTCATTTCAAAAGGAGGATAAGCTAATTCCATACCCACGATTAATTCTTTTGCATTGAGTGTAAAAAACAATGTAAGTAGTAAAATAATTTTTTTCATGTTTTTTCCTTAATTTAGTTTTTTTATAAAACAAATAATTTTATTAACTTCTTTGAAGCCACATTGCATATGAAAATCAAAACTATCAACATTTTGTAATTCACAATCACTAGCAAATTCACTAATTTTTTGATTTAAAATCCATTGTTCGCAATATGTTAGTAATTTTTTTGCATAATATTTTTTTCTAAAATTTTCTCTAATGTAAATTCCTTCTAAATATCCTACTGGAGCACTAGAGCTACCTTCTACATAATCATACCTTATACTAACATATGCTAAGCCTATACACAATTGCTGTATTTTAAGTAAAAATACAGCATATTTTTGATCTTTTAATATATTTTCAAATTCATACTTTAATTTTACAATGGGTTTATTAAATAATAAACTTGCTAATATTAATACATCTTCTAAATCATTAATGTTTGCTTGGTAAATTTTAAAATGATCCAAATTTAGCTAAAGCCCTTTCGTAATCTTCTTTTGTATCTATACCTATGCTTTGACTTTGTATTTTTAACATTTTGATTTTTTTGCCATTTTCTAAGGCTCTTAATTGTTCTAATTTTTCACATTCTTCTAAAGCTGAGTTTTTCAAAGTACAAAATTCTTGTAAATTTTTAACCCTATATGCATAAATTCCAAGGTGAGCTTTGAAATTTTGTTTATAATTTGCTCTTTCATAAGGAATTTTAGATCTTGAAAAATATAAAGCATAATCATTATTATCAGTAACTACTTTAACTAAATTAGGATCATCGCAAGCTTTTGCATCTACTTCTTTATAACAACTACTCATAAAACAAAACTCATCTTCAAAAGCTTTTTGGCTAAATTCCTTAAAATCTTTAATATTTTGTGTTTCTATAAAAGGCTCATCAGCTTGGACATTAATGATTAGCTCATTTTCATTTAGTTTTAAAATTTGACAAGCTTCATTGATCCTATCAGTGCCACTTTCGTGATTTTTACTTGTTAAAACTGCTTTTACATTATGTTTTTGCGCTATTTTTAAAACCTCTTCATCATCAAGTGCCACATATACTTCATCAACTTCTTGCATTTTTTTAGCTGTATAAATAAACATAGGTAAATTATTAATCTTGCATAAAATTTTATTTTCAAAACGACTTGATTTTAATCTTGCTGGTATGATTATCATTGTTTTATCCATTCTATAATAGTTTGTTTTAGATTTTTGAGTTTGCAAACTTGATTTTGCTTTTGTGTACTTGTAAATAAGCTTGCAATATTTGGATGAATTTCTTGCTTAAATTCTTTTGCAAGTTCTTGCATGCAAGCTTGTTCATCTTGGCATTCTTTATTATAAATTGCTTGATACATACTTGGGGTAAATTTACTCCATTGTGCTGTGGAAGTGATAAGCGTAGTAGTGTTAGAATCAAGCATTTTAAAGCAAGTGCAAGTGTGAGGGTCTAAAAGTCCTAAGTGGCTGTATTGTTTGATATATTGCATACACTCATCATCATTGCAAAAATCAGCTTCAAAGTCTTCTTGTAAAAGCTCTAGCTCTTTTTGGCTAAGCTCATAATATTTTTCATTCTTTAAAGCTTGCATTAACTCTTTGGTGCGCTCATCTTTAAATTTATCAAAAAGCAATCTTTCTATATTTGATGATATAAGTATATCCATAGCAGGAGAAATAGTCTTTTGCAAGCTTTTATTTCTTAAATCATATTTGCCTGTATTAAAAAACTCACTTAAGATATTGTTTGAATTGGAAGCAATTTTAATTTTACCTATATTTGCTCCCATTTTTTTAGCATAATAAGCTCCCAAAGCATCGCCAAAATTTCCACTTGGAATGATGATATCTATTGTTCTATCGATTTTTAAACTAGCATAGTAATGATAGATGATTTGAAAAAGTATTCTTCCAAAATTAACTGAATTTGCTGCACTTAGACTTAACTTTTCTTCTTTTAAGGTATTTTTAAAATCTTCATCATTTAAAAGCGCTTTTAGAGCATTTTGCGCATCATCAAAATTACCTTCTATGGCTATGGATTTTAAATTGCTTGCATTTGAATGTGTCATTTGTAAAGCTTGAGTTTTACTTGTACCTTCATTTGGGTAAATACAAACTACTTTTATGCCTTTTTTATTTTCAAAGCTTTTTAGCGTAGCAGGTCCTGTATCGCCACTTGTAGCACACATAATTAAAAAATTATCATCTTTTTTTAAGTGTTCTAAAAGCACGCCAAAAGGCTGTAAAGCCATATCTTTAAAAGCTCTTGTTGGCCCATGGAATAATTCATTAATATAAAGCTTATCATTGATTTTTTTCAAATTAATAGGGCAGGTTTTATCATCAAAACTCTCATAAGTTTTCAAAGCTTTTTCAAAAATTTCAAGCTCTAAATCAAAATCAAAAGCTGCGATGATTTTTAAAGCTAATTCTTTGTAGTTTAAATTTTTTAAAGCTTCATTATCAAGCTTTGGTAGATTAAGTGGTGCATATAAAGCATTATTAGGTGCACTAGGGCTAAGTAAGGCCTTTGAAAAGCTTATTTGGTGATTTTTATCTTGGGTTGAGTGTAGCAACATTTTCTTCCTTTTTGTTAAATTTATCAATATAATCTTGCAAAACTTGCCTAAAGCTATCTTTTAAAACAATATCAAGATGAATAAGTTCAGTTTTAAAGCCAAAATCTTTTACTTTCACATAGTCTTTAAAGGTTAGCATTAAGGTGTCGCAATTGTGTTTTTTTAAAAGTTTTTCTAATTCTTCTTTTTTGAAAATATAATGATCGGCAAAAAAATAACAAGCCCTTGCTTTGATAAAATGCTCATACAACCTAAAAGGTTTTGCAATAGAGCTTATTAAAACTGCTTTTTGATTTTCTTTTACATGAGAATAACGCACAAAGTCTTCATTTTCTTTAGCTATAAAATCAGCCCTTTTAGCAAAAGATTTTGGCAAACGATAAGCCCCGCTAGGTAGGGTAAAATCAAAAAATGGCTCATCTTTACTTTGCAATAAAATATTAAGTTTTTTAATATGAAATTTAGAAAAAGCATCGTCTAAAAGTATGATTTTTGCTCCAAGTTCGATAGCTTTTTGTATGCCTTTAACCCTATCTTCGCTTACTATCACTCCACTAATGTACTTTGTAAGTGCATACTCCATAGCTTCATCGCCACTTTCTTTAATATTACATAAAATTTCATCTTTATGTTTAACGATGATTAAGCCTTTACTTTGTCTTTTATAGCCTCTTAAGATGATAAAACAATTTTCAAACTCAGCTGCTATGGCTTTACAAATGGGAGTTTTTCCATTGCCTCCTAGGGTTAGATTACCTATGCTTATAATGGGTAAATTAAAATCAAGTTCTTTTTTAAATTTAGTATTTAAAATAGCTATAATCATATATAAAAAGCTAAAAGGCAAAAGCAAAAAGGCTAGAGTTTTTTGCAAAAAATTAGGTTTAAAAAAATAGCGATCAAGCCAAGTCATATGTATTCTTTAATGTTGTTGGAAGTGTTCTCTTAAAGGCATTATTTTGCACACGCTCTAAGACTAAATTTTTTAAATTCTCATCAAATTTTTCCAAGCTTTGATTGTTTTCTAAAGCTTTTAAAACTTCATCTAAAACTTCATATTTATAGCCAAGATCTTTTTCATCGCTTTGATTTGGCCAAAGATCAGCACTAGGGGCTTTTTGTATGAAATTTTCATGCACGCCCATAAATTTAGCAAGCTCAAAAACTTCACTTTTATAAAGTGTAGCCAAAGGATTAAAAGCACAAGCTAAATCTCCATAAATAGTCCCATAACCAAGCATAAGCTCACTCTTATTAGAAGTACCTACTACCAATGCATTATGTAAAGCCGAATAATCATAAAGCAAACTCATACGCACTCTTGCAGCTAAATTTCCAAAGCGTAAAGGGTTTAAGTCTTGACAAATTTTTTCATAAGCACAAAGTACTTCATCAATATAAATGATCTTATGATGAATTTGCAAATCTTTACAAAGCATTAATGCATCATCTAAATTTTCTTTTTTAGAATGTTTTGTAGGCATTAAAAGCACAAAAAGTTTTTCGCCCACTGCTTTTTTGCAAAGATGAGCTACTAAAGCTGAATCTATCCCACCGCTTAAACCTAAGATGAGATTTTTATCTCCTGCTTGTTCTTTTATAAAATTGATCAATAATTCTTGTAATTTTGTATAATTCATAAAAAATCTTTAAATATTAATTTTTTAAAATTATATTTGATTTAGTTAAAAGGAAGTTTATATGCATATTTTAAAACAACCATGCGGAATGTATGAAACAAATTGTTATATTATAGATCACAATAATAAGCAAATCATCATCGATCCAGGTGAAAATGCTTATGAGTTTATCAAAGAAAACGCAAGCAAACCTTTGGCTATTTTAAATACTCATGGTCATTATGATCATGTTTATGATAATGCTAAAGCTAAAAAGGTTTATGAAATTCCACTTTTTATCCATAAAGATGATGCTTTTATGTTAAAAGATCCTTTTAATTATGGTTTTGAGCATTCAAATGCTGATGTGTTAATAGAAAATGAAAATGAATTTAGTATAGATGAGTTTAAGTTTAAATTTCATCATTTTCCAGGGCATACTCCAGGGTGCTGCATGATAGAACTTGTGGGTGAAGATGTGCTTTTTAGTGGAGATTTTTTATTTTACCGTAGTATTGGTAGATGGGACTTTCCTTACTCAGATGCAGCTAAGATGAAAGAGAGTTTATTAAAAGTTTTAGCTTATGAAAAAGATTTTAGATTGCTTCCAGGGCATGGAGAAGAAAGTTCTTTAAAAGAAGAGCAAAGTGCAATTCCTGCTTGGTTAAGGTATTTTCACTAATGGATAAGGTTTTATATTTTTTAAGTTTTTTGCTGATTTTAAGTGCGGTTTTGAGTTTTTTTAAACCCAAAGAAGCAAAAAAGAAATTTTTTCACAAATGCCCATGTTTTAGAGCGGTGGAAAATGGTTTAATGAGTAGAATTTGTATTTATGCGGGAAGTTTTGGTTTTATGTATTCTGTGCTTTATATAGGATTTGGAGTGTATGATAAAAAGCTTTTTATGATTTTGCTTTTATCTTTTGCGATATGGTATTTTGCTTGGGTTTTAAAAAAAGAGTAAAAAACTATCATTAAAAATGTTAAAATACTTTTTTAATTATCAAAAAGGGTATCAAAATGAGAAAAAGCATAGCAGAATGGCAAAAACAAGAGCTACTTTTACTTTCCTTGCCTCATGAAAATAGCGATTGGAAGCCTTATTTAGAAGAGATTTTGCAAAGCTATGAAGAATTTGTTAAAGCTGTGGCAAATTTTCAAAAAGTTTTACTTATAGCACCAAGTGAAAAAGACTTTCAAAGATTTAAGCATATAAAAAACGTTGATTTTTTTAAGTGCGATACTAATGATACTTGGATTAGAGATTTTGGTGTAATTGATGTGTGTGAAGATGATAAACTTATAGGGCTTGATTTTATTTTTAATGCTTGGGGTGATAAATTTCAAAGCACTTTAGATAATGCGGTAAATTCAAAACTTTTTGCACAAAAATTATCTGGAAAATTAGAAAAAATTGATCTTATCTTAGAAGGTGGGAGTATTGATTTTAATGGGCAAGGAGTAATGCTTACAACGAGTGCTTGTTTATTAAATGAAAATAGAAACTCACATTTAAATAAAGAGCAAATTGAAGCCAAGTTAAAAGAAATTTTTGGCTTAAAACAAATTATATGGTTAAATCATGGCTATATTAAAGGCGATGATACCGATCATCATATAGATACTCTAGCAAGATTTATCAATGAAAAAACCATTGCTTATTGTGTGTGTAAAGATGAAAATGATGAGCATTATGCACCTTTAAAGGCTATGGAAGAGGAGCTGAAAAAAACAGGATTTGATTTATTAGAGCTTCCTTTACCTAAGCCTTTGTATTTTGAAGGTAAAAGACTTGGTGCTACTTATGCAAATTTTGTTTTTGTTAATGGTGGCTTGATAGTGCCAACTTATAATGATGCAAATGATGTTTTGGTATTAGAAAATTTACAAAAAGCATGTAAAGATAGAAAAGTAGTAGGGGTTGATGCAAGAGTGTTTTTAAGACAAAATGGTTCTTTGCATTGTTCTTGTCAAAACCGCTATGAAGGTCAAAGATGAATTTGCAAAAAAGCGCAACCATCATCGCAAGTGTTTGTGCTGTTTTTTTAGCTATTGTTAAATTTATAGTAGGTTTAGCTTCAGGTTCTGTTGCGGTGCTTTCTAGTGCGATTGATTCTTTACTTGATTGTGTGATTTCGGGTTTAAATTTTTTAGCTTTGAAAAAAAGCTCTCAAGGATCTAGTAAAGAATATAATTTTGGCCTTAGTAAAATTGAAGCCTTAATGGGGCTTTTTGAAGGTCTTGTGATTAGCGGGATTGGGGTTTATATTTTTTATGAGAGTGTTTTAAAAATTCACAATCAAGAAAGTGTAGAAAAACTTGATCTTGGAATTTATGTCATGGCTTTTGCTATGGCTGTGACTTTGTGTTTGGTAGTTTTTTTAAATTATGTTGCCAAAAAAACAAAAAGCTTGATTATAAAAGCTGATAGCTTACACTATAAAATAGACTTTTTAACTAATGCTCTAACGCTTTTAGCACTTGTGATTATAGCTTTTACAAATTATCATTTTATTGATGGTTTGTTTGGTATAGCTATAAGTTTATATACGATTTTTTCAGCTTTTAAAATTATAAAAGAAAGTTCTAAAATTTTATTAGATGTGGCAATTGATAAAGAGCAAGTTGAAGTGATTAAGCAAATTATAAGTGCAAACAAAGAGGTCAAAAGCTTTCATCATTTAAAAACTAGAAAAAGCCCTGATATACTTTATGTTAGTGTGCATTTAGTTTTTGAACCTACAATATCACTTTTAAAAGCTCATAAAATCGGTGATGAGATTGAAGATAGTATAAGGGAGTATTTTAAAGATGATTTTTGGAATATCCATATACACTTAGACCCTTATGATGATTCAGAAGAAGAAAGGAGTAAAAATGAAATTAGCACTCATACAGCAAGAATTTAAACAAAATAAAGAAAAAACTATAGAAAAAACATGCGAACTTATCAAACAAGCAGCAAAGGAAAAGGCTGAGCTTGTATGCTTGCAAGAACTTCATCAAACGCAGTATTTTTGTCAAAGTGAAAATACAAACTTTTTTGATTTGGCAAATGACTATGAAGAAGATGTTAAGTTTTGGTCTAATGCGGCTAGGGAAAATAAAGTTGTTTTGGTAACTTCTTTATTTGAAAAAAGAAGTGCAGGGCTTTATCATAATACTAGTGTGGTATTTGAAAAAGATGGCTCCATAGCAGGTAAATACCGCAAAATGCATATTCCTGATGATCCTTGTTTTTATGAAAAATTTTATTTTACTCCAGGTGATTTGGGTTTTGAACCTATACAAACAAGCGTTGGAAAGCTTGGAGTTTTAATATGTTGGGATCAATGGTATCCTGAAGCTGCTAGGTTAATGGCTTTAAAAGGGGCTCAAATTTTGATTTATCCTACTGCTATAGGTTGGTTTGATAAGGATGAAAAAGAAGAAAAACAAAGACAGCTTGAAGCTTGGATAGGTGTGCAAAGAGGCCATGCTATAGCTAATGGCTTGCCTGTAGTAGCTATTAATAGAGTGGGTTTTGAAAAAGATGAAAGCGGTGTGGAAGATGGCATAAGATTTTGGGGGAATTCTTTTGTTTTTGGGGCTCAAGGCGAAGAGCTTTTTAGAGCCGATGATAAACAAGAGCTTTGTAAAATCGTTGAAATTGATATGCAAAGATGTGAAAATGTGCGTAGATGGTGGCCGTTTTTACGCGATAGACGCATAGAGTATTTTCATGAATTAAATAAAAGATTTATTGACTAAAAGGAGGAAAAATGAAAAAAGTTTTAGTGCCTTTGGCAAAAGGTTTTGAAGAAGCTGAATTTATAGGTATAGCTGATGTTTTAAAAAGAGCAGGAGAAGCTAGTGGAAATTTAGAAGTCATTATTGCTTCACTAGATGATGAGCTTTTAGTACAAGGAGCTAATGGAATTAGCATAAGGGCTGATATGAGTTTAGCTAGTGTTGATCAAGAAAATTTAGACGCAATTGCTTTGGCAGGTGGATTTGAAGGTATGATGAATTTAAAAAACAATCGAGCTATCATAAAAATCATACAAGATTTACATGCTAAGAAAAAAATCGTAGCGGCTATTTGTGCTTCACCTATGGTATTGGCAAAAGCAGGGGTAATTAATGGAGAGTTTTCTTGCTATCCTGGTTGTGAAGTAGGTATTGAAGGTGTAAGAGTAAATAAAGCAGTTGTGGTAAATGAAAATGTCATCACAGCAGCTGGGCCTGCTACGGCTATTTTATTTGGTTTGGAGCTTGCTAAGCATTTATGCTCAGAAGAAATTTATCAAAAACTTTATGAAGGTATGCTTGTTCCTTTGACAAAATAAACCCTCGCTAATGAGGGTTTAGCTTACATTTGTTTCATAAGCTTGGTGATTTCACCCTCATGAGGAAATCTATCTACTTCGCAGTTAAATAAGTCTTTTTTAGAGTAAATGATTTTGCCATCTACTTCTACTATAAAATGACCACCACCTTTTTCTATGGTAGAAATTTGCGCATCTTTGAATTCATTTTGTATTTCTTCTGCAACCCTTGCAGCTTGTGGTTTGTAATTTCAAAGATTACAATAATAAATTTTTACTTCCATTTTTTACTCCTTTTTTGAAAGTAAGCTATTATACATTTTTTATGCTTGTAAGTTTTAAATTTAAGGTTTTTTTTTATAATAATAAAAAAATACAAGGGAAAATATGAGCCAATTTACACATTTACATTTACATACAGAATATTCTTTACTTGATGGAGCAAATAAACTCAAAGAGTTAGCTAAAACGCTAAAAGCACAAGGTGCAACAAGCGTTGCTATGACTGATCATGGAAATATGTTTGGGGCTATTGATTTTTATAAAACAATGAGAGCTGAAGGGATTAAACCTATTATAGGACTTGAAGCGTATTTGCATAATCACGATGATTTAAGTGATAAAAGCTCAAGACAACGCTTTCATATTTGTTTGTTTGCTAAAAATGAAATTGGCTATAAAAATTTGATGTATTTAAGCTCGCAAAGCTATATACATGGCTTGTATTATTACCCAAGGATTAATAAAAAACTTTTAGAAGCTCATAGTGAGGGTTTGATTTGCTCTTCTGCATGTTTGCAAGGTGAGGTTAATTGGCATTTAAATACCAAAAATGAAAGAAATTTAAAATTTGGCGCAAAAGGTTATGAAGGCGCAAAAGAAGCTGCGCTTTGGTATAAAAAGGTTTTTGGAGATGATTTTTACCTTGAGATTATGCGTCATGGTATTGACGATCAAAAATTTATCGATGATTCTATCATCAAACTTGCTAAAGAGCTTGATATAAAAATCATCGCAACTAATGATACGCATTATACTTTTAAAGAAAGAGCAGCTGCACATGAAGTATTTATGTGTATAGCTATGGGTGTTAAGCTTGATGATCCAGGGCGTTTAAGACATGAAGTGCATGAGTTTTATGTAAAAACACCAGAGCAAATGAGTGAGCTTTTTGCTGATATTCCTGAAGCTATTGAAAATACTCAAGAAATAGCTAATAAATGCAATCTAGAATTAAAACTAGGTGATCCTACCCCACCAAATTTTAAATTTACCCGTGAATATGCAAAAAAATATGGCTTAAGTTTAAGTCAAGAAGATCAAGAATTTAGCTTTGATAATGATGATATAGTTTTTGAATATCTTTGTAAAAAGGGCTTAGAAGAAAGACTTCAATTTATCGATGAGAGTAAACATCAAGAATATAAAGATAGACTTGATTTAGAAATTAGTATTATTAAAAATATGAAATTTTCAGGTTATATGTTAATCGTTCATGATTTTATCGCTGCAGCTAAGGAAAAAGATATACCAGTTGGACCAGGGCGTGGGAGTGCTGCGGGGAGTTTGGTTTCGTATTGTTTGAAAATTACAGATTTAGATCCTATACCTTATAATCTTCTTTTTGAGAGATTTTTAAATCCTGAGCGTGTATCAATGCCCGATATTGACGTGGATTTTTGTCAAGATAGAAGAGGGGAAGTGATTGATTATGTTATTGATAAATACGGAGCTGAAAAGGTTGCGCAAGTCATTACCTTTGGTAAGCTTTTAGCAAAGGGAGTAATCCGTGATGTAGCTAGGGTTTGTGATATGAGCATACCTGATGCGGATGCTTTGGCAAAATTAGTTCCTGAAGAGCTAAAAATCACTTTAGAAAAAGCTTATGAGCAAGAACCAAAAATCGCTGAATTTGTAAATTCTCATCCAAAGGGGCGTCAAGTTTGGGACTTTGCTAAGGCACTAGAGGGTTTAAATAGAAATGCAGGTATGCACGCAGCCGGAGTTGTGATATCTAATGAAGCTTTGTGGAATAAAGCTCCGCTTTTTAGACAAAGCAAAAACGATGAGCGTCATTTAGTTACGCAGTATTCTAAAGAATATCTTGAAGATGTAGATTTAATCAAATTTGACTTTTTGGGTTTAAAAACTCTTACAGTAATTGATAATGCGATTAAGCTAGTAAAAAAGCGTTATGGTAAAGATGTAATTTGGGAAAAGATTGATATGAATGATCCTAAGGTTTATAAAACCATACAAAGTGGAAATACCTTGGGCATTTTCCAAATAGAATCAGGTGGTATGCAAAGTTTAAATGCTAGGTTAAAGCCTGAAAGATTTGAGGATTTAATCGCGGTTTTAGCTTTATATAGACCAGGACCGCTTGATAGTGGAATGGTGGATGATTTTATTGATATTAAGCATGGTAGAAAGGCTGCAACATATGCATTTGATGATTTAAAACCTATACTTGAAAACACTTATGGGGTTATAGTTTATCAAGAACAGGTTATGCAAATAGTGCAAAAAATCGGTGGTTTTTCTTTGGGCGGGGCTGATAATGTGCGCCGTGCTATGGGTAAGAAAAAAAGAGAAATTTTGGACAATCTCAAAGCAGAGTATTTAGAAGGAGCTAAAAAACAAGGCTATGATGAGAAAAAGGCTGATGATTTGTTTGAGCTTATTTTAAAATTTGCTGAATATGGTTTTAATAAATCTCATTCAGCTGCTTACGCACTTATAACCTTTCAAACAGCGTATTTAAAAACTTATTATCCAAGTGAGTTTATGGCTGCACTTTTAACAAGTGAAGAAAGCAATGTAGATAAGGTTGCAAAATACATTGAAGAGATGAAAAGAATGAACATCAAGCTTTTGCCACCAAGCATTAACAAAGCCCAAAGAGAATTTAGCGCAACTAAGCTTGAAGATGGTTCTGAAGCTATTATTTATGGGCTTGGAGCGATTAAGAGTGTGGGAATTCCTGCAATAGAAAATATCATGGCAATTCGTAAGGAAGAAGGTTTTAGTGATTTTGATGATTTTATAAGCTCGATTGATCCTACTAAGATTAATAAAAAAACCATAGAAAATTTAGCCAAATCAGGTGCTTTTGATGAGTTTGGTTATACTAGAAAATGCTTGGTGGATAATCTTGAGCTTATTTCAGAAACAAGTAGGAAAATTGCTGAAGTTAAAAGAAACTCTACTGCTTCACTTTTTGGAGAAGAGGAAATAGCTGCAGATATCAAAGTAGGGCTTCATGATAGTAAAATTGAATTTGAAATAATGGAAAAACTAGGCTATGAAAAAGAAATCTTAGGAATTTATGTATCAGGCCACCCTTTAGATAAATTTGCAAGTCAAATAGAAAGTATAGAGTATTTTAAAAGCATGGACTTTGAAACACTCAAAGGCGAAGGTGAGCTTTTGGTTGTAGGAAAGATTGAAGATTTTAAATCAATGATGAGTAAAAGTGGGAAAAGATATGCTAAGGCTGTGGTTTTAGACTTTTACTCTTCTTTTGATATGATTATTTTTGAAGCTCAGGTGGAAAAAGTCGAAGCGCTTTTTAAAGAAAGCAAGGATGAAGCCTTTGCTTTTTTACTAAGATATAAAAACAATGACAATGACTTAAGCTTTAGTTTAAATGAAATTTATACCCTAGAAGAAGCAAAAGAAAATGAGCTAAAATCTTTTAGTAAGAAAAAAAGCTTTGTAAAAAAAGAAAACAAAGAAGAATTTACCCAAGAGCCTATGAAATTTGAAGAAAATATCATAGAACTTGATATTAACAAGCTTAGCAAAGATATGGTATATGAAATTTATGATCTAGCTAATACAAGACATAACCCAAAAGATACTAATAACAAAAAGCTTGTGCTAAAAGTACTTGATATGGGTAGTTGCTTGCTTTATCATACAAATTTTGTTCTCTCACAAGAAGCTATGGATGTGATAGCTCAAAAATGTAAAGGTTGAGGTAAAATAAATAGCTAGTATATTTTTGGTTTTTATTATGATATTGAATATATATGAGGTTTTAAAAATCGAATTTTAATCCATAGCTTAAAGCTATGGATTAGCTAGTAAGATTTTCTAAATGTTTTATCGCTAAAGTATCAAGTTTGCAGTATTCTAGCAAGACTTAGCGGAGAGCTTTTCTTTTCATCTTCATTTTGCATAGTTTCAAAACTTTTCATAGCTTCGCCTCCATTATGGACTAAATCTAAATTTTTATAAGCTTGCTCTATATCAGGGATTAGAGCTGGTAAGACTTTTTTTGTAGAATAACTCCCTTACATTTTATACAGATTTTAAAGCAAAAAGATTTTATCCTGCTAATTATTCTAAAGGCTATATTGCAAGAAACTATTTATACATGAGTAAAACATATAATACTAGATTATCAGATTAAGAAAGAAAACTTATGGAATCTTGGAACAAACAATATCCTATGAGTGAAAAAGAAAGGATTATAAGAGAAAAGTCTAGTAAATAATAATTTATTTAACAATAAACTAAAGTAAAAAATATAAAAAAAATCTTAAACTATATAAAAATGAAAAAGTTTAAAGAAACTTTTATGTAAGAAATTTTCCTTTTAAATATAATTTGGTAATTTTATTTAAAAAGGAGATACTATGAATGAGATTATAGCTTTTGTAATTGCTTTAATCACCATCATCTTAGTTATTAAAAACTAAGACGAGAGCTTTCTTCAAAACAAAACCATTCTTTGAGATTAGCTTCGCTTAGCTGAATGTGTGCTGTTGTTTTCTAAATTTTTAAGCCCTAAAATGACTTTATTAGCATCTTCTATACTTAAATACCAAAGATATAAAGGTCGCTTTTTAATGATATTATTAATAAATTCTCTTAAAGCCCATTGTGTAGGATTTTTAGCATTTTTACTCCAAATAGCTTGTATCATATTAAGCTGTTTTTTTGTAGCCCTTCCACTTTTGGTATTTTCATTTTTAAAATATCTTGCTTTTTTAGTATTTTTTAAAAACTTTTCATCATACCCCAAAGCTATAACAAAATCTCTAAGCTCCTCAATGATTAAATCTTTGGATGAGCTTTTACCATATCTTTCGTTTAATACCCAGCGATAGCTTTCATCATCGCTTAAATGAGCGTCTTTTCTTAGGGTATGAATTATTTTTATAAGTTGTTTTTTAAGATTTTGCATTCAGATCCTTTTTAATATTGTTTTTTATAATAATTTGAAGTTCTAAAAATTTTTCTTTTAAAACATTATCGTGAATATGAAAGTTTCCCGTGCTTTTTTCAATAAAGATTTCTTTTTTAAAAACTTCTTTTTCTTGCGTGTTTTTTAAAATTATAAGCTCTGCTTTTATATCCTTAAAGATAAGCATATAATTCTTATAAAAAAGTTCAAAATTTTGTTTGTAAATAATCCTTAATTGAGCTTTTATCAATTCTTTTTTTGCGTTAAATTCCATTAAAGCAGTGGTATTTGTAAAATAAAAACCAAAATTTTATTTTTTATCACAGCCTGTTTAAAGAATTTTTGTATTAAAAATTTTTCTAAACTTTGTCTAGACATATTTTGTAAGGCTTGATAAGCTCTTAATTTTACAAAAAACACACTTTCATCATTAAAAGACTTTGAAGTGAGAAATTTCACAAACCATCCTTTAAAAACTTAATCGAACCCATTAAATCAATGGACTTTGTTAAATTTTAAAAATCTAATAACACCGCTTGGGTCAATATCTTTATCTTTAATAGTAAAATTTTCTAATTCACTCTGATATAAAACCCAAGCAATAATATTGCTAAGTTTCATTTTTCAATCTCCAAATTTTCAATACGAGGTTCTATTCTAAAATTATCTTTTACCACTCTTTTAAGACCAAGCTTTACTAAAGTGCTATCTTCAAGCCCTACAATAACATCTTTATTAAGCTCTTCTTTGTAGCTAATACATTCATTAAGCCCATAACTTTTAAAAGCTTTTACAAGAGCTTCTAACTTTTCTTTTACTCTTGGTAAAGGCACACTCTCGCTTATACGATAGCCAATTTTTCCAAAGGTAAATTCTTTAGATCTTTTTTCAGTAAATTCATGCTTGTTGTTTTCACAAAAGGTGCTAATACATTGTTCCATATATTTAAGCTCATCGTTTAAAACTTTAATTTTACCCGCATGAGCTTTTTTAATCTCATTACAAGCTAAAGTTACATCACCATTAATCTTTTCTATCTTTACACTAAGTTCAGCTATTTTTTTAAGCGCTAAATTGACATCTTCAAAACTTTTTATTTCCATTTGTTCTCCTTTAAATTGTATTTTCTAATTTGGTAATCCCAAAGAACCACGCCATACCTTAAAAGTATCGCGTGTTTAATTCTTTTTCTAGCTATTCTCAAACCCTTTTTATAAGGGCAAATCCAATGTTAATTCTTTAATGCCAAGCTTTTTAGCTAATGCTAATTCTTCTTGCATACCTTGTGAATGCTTAGCATCTTCATGAGTACTCATATAAATATAATCACTTGCTTTTAAAAGCTCTAATCCCATTTTTAAAGCTATTTCTCTGTGTTTTTCTTCATCTAAATAGCTAAATTGTAAAATAGTGAAACAGGTGTAAAGCCTTCACATTCACGCATGATTTTTAAGCATTCTTGCGTTGCTATGCTAATAGCTTGTGCTTTTCTTTGACTTTCTCTTACAGCTAAAGCTTTATAAGGGGAAGCTATATAAACTATTGCCATGAATTTTCCTTTCTAATAAATTTAAGTTTTAAAAAACTTAATCAAAGTGCTTTAATTAAGCACCTTTGTTAAGCTTTTTGCTTTTTTCATGATTGATTATTTTTAAGGCAATATGATCAGGATAGATTCCTTTTAAAATATCTATAAATGCACCACTTTCTTTGTAAACAATACTTGCACCTTTTACCTCATATAAAGAAGCACTATAATCAGCTCTTTCGCCTCTAATCATTCTTCTCATTTTCTTTCTCCTTGCATTAAATTTTCTTTTTTTACTCTTTGCTCTTCTAAAGCTTCTAAGGTATCCATAATCTCTTTCCATTTTTCTTTGTTTTTTGGATGAGCTAGCTTTTTTAAGGCGGATTTATATATTTGTCCAACTCTAACTCTTGAGATATTTAATTCCCTAGCTATTTCTTCAAAATTCATTCTTAACCTAATAGCAAATATCCAGCTGCAGCTTCAATATGCTTTATTTCTATACTTTTACCATCAGCAAAATCACTGGCTCTTTTTAAAAGCTTTTCGCTTTTTCTAAAATTACCTCTAGCTAGATTAAAAACCAAATCTATTGCTTTTTTATCTACTAAGGAAAAATAATCGCAAAGTGCTTTTAAATCATCATTTTTTAAGCCCTCTTTGTTTTGATAGCAAAGTCCTTTTAATTCCCATTTTGCACCAATTCTAGAGCTAAGCTGTCCATATTCGTTATAATCATTTCTACCAACACCTGTAAGATTGTTTTTAAGTTTTTTAGTTCCTACTAAAATCAAAGCAGTGTTTGAAAAATCATATATGCGTCTTAAGCACTCAAGTGCTCTAAAAGGTAAGTGTTCGCTCTCATCTATAATTAAAACTTTTGAAGTTCTTGATAACTCACTAGCTATGCCTCTAATCTTATCATCAAGTGAGCCTTTAAAACACACATTAAGTTTGTTTTCAAGACCGCTTAAAAGCATTCTTTTGCTAGTTTCAGTAGTAGCTTCAAACAAAACTACCCTTGTGCCATTTTTATTAGCATATTCTTTAATAGCTCGGCTTTTACCAGTTCCTGCTTCGCCTATGATAACCCCCATTTCACGATTACACATAGCATTTTCTATAGTTACATTAATTGCTTTTACATCTTTTGTAACTATAAAAGGTGTTTGTAGTTCTTTAATGCTCTTTTCTTCTACGAAGCTTTTTATATACTTTTCAAGCAATGGTTCTACTTTAGTAGCATATTTATAAGCACTACCTTCTTTCATGTATCCAACCATATAGCTTTTATTAATACCTAAGCGATCAGCTAAGTTGTTTTGAGAGATGTTTTGTGTATTTAAAAATCTCTTTGTTTGTTGGGCTAAATCCATTTTTCATCCTTTTGTTTTTTGCTAAGTTTTTAGATTTTAAAAACTCTTTAAAACTTAAATTATTTAAGCTTTAAACAATTTTTAACCAGCAAAATATTTTCTATCCATAAAAGCTTCCATGTCAAATTCGCTTTCATTGTTTGTGTTTTCTTTTTTAGAGTTTAAAATAAGCTCATCAGCACTGGTATCGTTTTTAATTTTTTCAAGTTTTCTTTGTGTTGTTAAATTTTCTTTAGCAAGTGATTTTTGTTGTACTTCTTTAGCTTTTATAAGTGAGTTTTCAAAAGCAACTTGTAGATCTTGTAAGTCTTGTTTAATATTAAGTTTAGTAAAGGCTGCAATTTCATCTTTTTTAAGCACCTCTTTGATAGCTTTAACTTCGCTTTCATAGCCTTTTTTAAGTATTTTAAAGCTTTCTTTGCTAAGTTTAGCGATACTTTCATCAAGTGCTAAGCAAATAAATTTTCCCATCATATCATAGATGAAAAGTTCTTTGATATTATCGATATTTTGTACTCATTTAACCTTTGTTCCAACACTTGGCATTAAGGCACTTTTATAAACTCTACCTTCAAAGTTAATACCTTTTTTGCCAACAACTCTAAGCTCCTTATTACCTGCATTAAATAAAAATTCTTCATAAGATATTTTTACTATAGCTCTATCACATGAGTTTCAAAGTTCAAGTGGAGTTTTAACACCTTTTTTGCGACGCACTTTAACATATTCCATTTAATTACTTCAGCTTCTAAAAATTCACAAGCCTCATTAAAGGTATGAAGTAGTTTTTGATTAGTCTTTTTAATAAAACCATATTCATCTTTAGCATGTCGTTCTTTTTTAGGAGTTTTTTGCTCAATAGCTTCTCTTTTAGCTAAATTTGATCCTATTGCTCCATGAAATAAAGAAATACCAGCATGCTGAAGTGTTCCAAATCTTCTTTCAACTAAAGCCTTTTGTTCTCCCGCATAAGCAATAGCTGCATCGTAAGTTATATTAAGACCATCAAGTAAGCTTTGAAAATCTTTTGAAAGATAATCTTTATCATTATACCCTTTAATCATATCAGGCTTACCAAACCTTTTAATTACTTTCCATAAAAGGCATATTAAGCTTAAAGAATTAGATTTTTTTACTAAAGTAGCTACTCCCATACCACTAAAGACATCAACGACACTTAAAATATGAGGGCGGAAAGGCTCGAAAGTTTCATCATCTCTAACTATAAAATCAGCTGGAGAGCTATCGATTTGCCAGCACATATTTTTCATATCATAAAGCTCTCTTTGATTGCCAAGTGCAGGTAGAAACTTACTTTTTGCTTTATCTAAACCCTGAGTAATAATACAATGTTCTAATGGTTTATCTTTATAGTAGTTTTTAATAAAGTTTTGCAAGGTTTTTACACTAAAAAGTGGTTTTACCTCTCCTAAATCAAAACCTATAAAATCATAATTTTCTTTTTGTGCTGCTTCTTTATGAATTTTCCACCAAAGCTCAGTGAAATTAAAACCACCTGCTGCAAAGGAGCGATACTCTCTTAAAGCATACTCTTGTATCCAGGTGCTAAGTTTTGTTTTATCTTTGCGGTGAAGTCCGCGAGTGTCGATAAGACCTAGAATGCCATGAGCTTTGAAGGATTGTTGCCATTTTATAAAAATATCTTTTTTAATATTTAATATTTCTAAGGCTCTTTTTTGTTTTAAACCACCTTCAATATATTTTTCCACTTGCTTAAGTAGTTTTACTTTGCTTCTCGCATCTTCTTTAAGCTTATCACTTAAATTTTCAAATTTTAAATTTAAAACAGCCAAATCATTGTCTATTTTTGGCTCTGTTAAATTTAAATTTTTCTCTTCAATAATGCAATTTGTATTATTTTCACTTATAATCCCACTCAATTTAACTTCTTGCATTTTTTCATCATAAATTAAAGTATTTTTACTGATTAATTCTTGGTTAAAGGCGGTTAAAATCTGCTCTTTACTTATTTTAAATAGTAGTTTTTTGCCACCTCTGCCACCATTAGCATTATCTACTTTCAACCACTCATATTTATTTGATTTTCTAGTTACTGCAAGTCTTAAGGCGCCTTCACTTACATTAAAAATTTGTGAAGCTTCTTTAGTTTCTAAGAAGTAAATCATGAACAAGCCTTAGGCATTTCATTAATGATTTTAAGCTCTAAGAGTTTTTCATAAACCGCTCTAGTATTTTTTTCGCTCTATATTTTCCTAAATATTCACCTTTTATAACACGAATAGTGCTTAAATAATCAAGATTGTGTTTTTGTGCGAATTTTTTTATATTTATACCATTATCTTCAAAGTATTGTTTTAACATTTTTTTCCTTTAATTTGATATTTTTATATCAAATTGAGTTATTTTAAGATACAATTTGCTATTAAAATATCAAATTATAAGACAAAATGCGAATTAAGTCAAGATATTTTATCGCATTTTGTGAATTTTTTAATAAAAAAAGGCTTATAATGCATAAAACAGCAGACATTTTGAATAGAGTTTATGCTCTGTTAAATATCACCGATGATAAAGAATTTTGTGGAATTTTTGAAGTAAAACCCAATACATTAAGCACTTGGAGAACTAGAAATACCATTCCCTACGATTTATTAATGAAAATTTCAAAAGAACACAATATTTCACTTGATGCTATCTTTTTTGACAAAATGCGAATTAGAGATGATATTTTGAAATTAAGATATTATACAGATGTAGCAGCAGCCGCTGGATATGGTGCTATAAATAGTCAATTAGAATATACTGAGATAGCAATAAGTAAAAAATTTGCCTGCGAAGCCTTAGGATTACCGCCTTTAGCTAAACTCGATATTATTAAAGTTATAGGAGATAGTATGGAGCCTTTTATCCATAGTGGAGATGTTATAGCTATTGATGTGAGCAAAAATAAACTTGACCTTGTTAAAAATGGAGATATTGTGGTTATCAACCTTGATGGTGAAATTTACTGCAAAAAGCTTTTAAAACAACCATTTGTAAATGAAATTGTATTAAGCTCTATGAACTCTTTTTACAAAGATATTGTTGTTAATATTGAGCATATTAACAACGCTGAAATTATAGGCGTTGTTTGTAAGGCAATATCAATTAAAACTTTTGAAAATGCTATTATAAAGTACGAGTGATGTTATATTTTATTATTACAATATTGATTGCAACAATTGGTTTATTTGTTTATTCTGGTTTTAGAATAAAATCAAAATTAATAAAAATAGCAAACGGTACTCTTACTAAAGAAGATTTAAAAGAAATAGAAGTGATATCTAAATATTATGAAATTCCTTTAATAGAAGCTGCAAAAATTCATTATGGTAAAGCTATTATTACAGAAGAAATGATTAAAAGATTAGAAAGACCTTATCGAGAATTATATGAGAAGTGTAAAAATTTTTCTACAAATAAACAAGAAAAAATTTCACGTTATCTCTCTTCAAATAATCAGGATAATTATTTAGAGGCAATAAATTTTATCTTAATCGCAGAAGAAAGCGTTGATATAGCTTTAAAATCAAAAAATAAAGATGTTGCAGAAGGTAGAAAAAAACTTGCATTAGAAATGCAAGAAAAAATACAAAAAAAGACACCCTAAAGCTTATGGTTTAATTACTGATATTATTCATCTTTTAGAAGATAATTACGATGTAAGTCTTTTTGAAAATCAATGTATTAAGTATTATGAAGAAGCTCAAAAATTAAAAACCATTAAATCCAAGCAAAAAAGAATTGATTGTATAAATAATTTAATAAAAGAAGCTGAAATAAATCCTAAAATTAGTAAAAAGATTGTCGATTTTTGGAAAAATAAAGTAAAAGAAATATGATAATCAAATTTTAAGTTTAAGGTTTGTAGAAAAATAAAATGGCCACTTTTATGGACTTTTTATTTTTCCGCCGACATTTTCCTTTAAAGTGTGTGTAAAAAATAATTTTTTTAATTGCACATACTTTTGCACATATTTTTTGATTTGTCAAAAGATTTTAATTAGTGATAATTAGTGATAATTAGTGATAATTAGTGATAATTAGTGATAATTAGTGATAATTAGTGATAATTAGTGATAATTAGTGATAACTAAAATCTTTCCAAAGTGCTTATTTATCGGATTTATTTTGATAATTTGCAATAATTTATGAGAGTTTATGATAAAAGTAATGGTGCCCGAGGTCGGACTCGAACCGACACAAGGTTGCCCTTACCAGATTTTGAGTCTGGCGCGTCTACCAGTTTCACCACTCGGGCTTTTTAAGATTTTAAATTAAAAATATAGAATGTGAAATTATACTAAAAAAAAATTAAAACAATATAAAAATATTTATATAGAAAATTAAAATATATTTAAAATTGGAACTTTTTTTGCTTGTAGATAATTAAAAAATTTATTTGCGGAGCAAAATAATGAGAATCAGTAACCAGTATAACTACTACACTTCTATACAAAATTACACGGATGGTCAGTCTTTACTTAATAAATATAATTTGCAATTGCAAACAGGTCAGCTCATACAGCACTCTTGGGAAAATGCTAATATTTATATTAATGGTTCAAGATTAGAATATGAGATGGCAAATATAGGTCAGATTATTCAAGGCACTCAAGCAGCGCAAGAAATGGCAAAAAATACAGACACAGCTTTAAAAAACATTACCGAGCTTTTGGAAAAATTTAAAACACTTTTAGTAAAAGCTTCTAGTGATGGAAATTCTCAAACTTCAAGAGAAGCTATTGCAAAAGAGCTTAAACTTGTAAGAGATTCTATTGTAAATATTGCAAATACTAGTATTAATGGGCAATATTTATTTGCAGGATCTAATACAGCCACAAAACCTTTTGACAAATATGGAAATTATACTGGTAACAAGGATAATATTTTCGTAGTAAGTGGTGCTGGAACTCAAATTCCTTATAACATACCTGGTTGGGATTTATTTTTTAAACCTGATTCAAATATTAGCAAGATTATCTCTACAAATGTATCTATGATAGATGGTAGATACGATGTTAATTCTAATCCTGAGCAAAAAAAATATTTAGATGAAGAATCTAAATTTTCTTATCTTATAGGTCAAAATTATGTTCAAAATGGCCCTTTAGATCCAGATAAAGATTTTGACTATGCAGATAGCAAGCTGCCTTTTCCAAGCTCATCTATGTATATTCAAGGTGTCAGACCTGATGGAACAAGCTTTAAAGCAACTATTAATATAGGGCCTGAAGATAAAATAGGTGATGTTTTAGAAAATATTGGTAAATTATATGGCAATACAGATGCAAATAAAGTTGTTGAAGTAACTATGAATGATAGTGGCCAAATAGAAATTAAAAATTTGCAAGAAGGTAATAGTTCTTTAGATTTTCATGCAGTTGCTATGACGCCACAACTTCAAGATGCAGATCAAATTAAAGCTTTAAGTGAAGCTGCTGCTGCTGAGGGTATTAGTATGGATGAAGTGACTAATCGTATCATGCAAGCAGCACATGGTGGAGATTTGAATAATACTAAAAGTCCAGTTACTATTGAGGTAAATGGTGAGCAATTTACTGTAGATATACATAAAACAGATTTTATAAAAAGTAATATCAATGGCAATAAAACCAATGGAGCTGATTTTGATGTGCCTTTTGAAAAAGATGGTAATACTGTTTTTGGTAATGTTTCTCAAGTGATTAAAGGCACCAGTGAGTATGCTACTGATAGTACAAAACTTAGTGAAGTTTTAGCAAATGCTAATGGGGATATGAAGGGTCAAAAACTTGAAATGGAGATTACTTCTAAAAGTGGTCAAAAATATAAGGTTGAAATAGACTTAGAAAATTCCAAGGTTAGCTACCAAGATCCAAATGATCCTACTAAAACTATAAGTTTTCCTATTACCCATTCTCAATATAATGAAGCAACAGGAACTTCAGTAGGTATGCAAACAAGACCTGAGGATATTACTTATGGTCAATTAAATGATATTATAGGTATGTTTGCAAGTGATAAGGTTCCAACTACTACAATTAATGCAAATGCAAACGGAACAATAAATAATGGTGATTTTCAAACTATTCAACAAAATATAAATGATTCTAAAGATTTTGTAGAAGTTAGTATGGATTATAAGGGTCGTATAAGTATTACTGATAAATTTTCAACTAATACAAATATAGGTCTTACTTTAAAAGATTCAAATTCAAACAGTGGTTTTCCTCCAGCAGGCGAGGTAAGCAATGGTTCTGGTTTTGTATTTAGCGCAAATAATTCTTTAACTATTGATGACCCAAATATTGATTTAATTAAAGATTTAGATGATATGATAGATGCTGTTTTAAATGGTAATATGAGAGCTGACTCAGAAGGAAGTGATCCTAGAAATACAGGTTTACAAGGAGCCTTAGAAAGAATAGATCATTTGCAAGATCATGTTAGAAAAATGCAAACAACCATAGGTGCTTACACTAATAATATAGAAGAAACAAATAAAAGAATGACTTTTTTAAATATCAATGTAGCTTCTATAAAAAGTGGTGTAACTGATGCTGATTATGGTCAGACTTATATGCAGTTTATGCAAACTATGGTTTCTTATCAAGCTATGCTTTCAGCAACCTCTAAAATTTCTCAAATGAGTTTATTAAACTACTTATAATTTTTTGATATAATAGCTTTTTTCTTTATAAAGGATATGTTATAAAAAAAGAAGCTATTTTTATTATTTTTAATATTTTAATTTTTTATTTTTGCTTAAGTTCTTTGATACCCGATCAAGCCTTGGTAAGTATTATAGGGTATTCTTTAGCAAAACTTAGTTATTTTTTATTTGGATCATTGACTAAATTTTATCCTTTTGTCTTTTTTTGGTTTAATTATCTTTTGTATAAAAATGATTATAATTTTGAACTTATTGAGCGTAGATTTAGTGTGGCTATTTTTGCTTGTATTTTTGCTTCGCTTGTTTTTGCGTCGGCATTTTTACAAGATAAAGGTTATATAGCTTCTGCTATGTTTGTGATCTTAGATGGACTTTTTGGAAAAATAGGAAGTTTAATCTTAGTGATTTTGCTTTTAGCTTTTGCTTTTAGTATTTCTTTTCCGCAAATTATCAAAGAAGTATTTAAAATAGAGCTTGATTTTGATTTTTATTTAAAACTTGAAACTTTAATTAAAAATAAAATTTTTGGATTTTTTGGTGGTGATAAATACGAAAATGAAACCAAAGAAGAACAAGAAAAACTCAAGCAAGAGCTTTTAATCAAAGAAAAAAAAGAAGAACTCATTGAGAAAGAAGAGTTGCCAAAACAAGAGGTTCAAGAAAGTAAAAAATTCAATCTTGAAGATTTAAAAAATCAAGAATTAGAAGAAGTGGTAATTAGCGAAGAGGATAAAAAGTTAAGTTCAAGCTATATTCATGAATTATCAGAACCTATTGCAAGTTTTGCTCAAAAAGCTAGTCAAATAAATATAAAGGAAGATGAAATGACCCCTGAAGAGTATTTATTAAAATACAAAAACAAAAGTGAAGATATTTATACTCAAACCTTAAAAAGTAAAAATTTAGATGAACCAAGCTATAAAAGACGTAATATAGATTTAAATGAAAATAAAGAAGAAACAATAGAAGAAAATTCCTTATTTGCCAAAGAGCTTAAAGAGCGTGAACAAATGCTACAAAAAGCTAAATTACTAGAAGAGTATAAAGCCTTGCAAAAAGAAAAAATTTTAGAAGAGCTTAATGAGGATTTTAAAAAAATTGAAGAATTAAATGCTATAGAAGCGCAAAAAGAAGCTGAGTTTAAAAAAATTCAAAACAAAACTAGCTTTTTAGGGGTGAAAGATTTTAAAGATGAGGATTTTATCCCGCAAAATGAAGTAAAAGAATTAGATTTTAGTGAAGATGATTTTAATAAGCCTGTTAGTATAGAAGAGTTAAGAAGTAAAAAAAATTATGAAAGTCCTTTTGTAGTAGAAGAAGTGCAAAATGAATTTAAAGAAGAAAAAGTTCCATTTGAAATTACTCAAGAGCCTATGGTAGAAGTAGTAGAAAATAAAACACACCATTCTATCGCTAATGAGGTGAGTGAAAATAAAGCCTTATTAAAAGATCTTGACTTTGGAAATTTTGAAAAACCAAAAGATTTTTCTTTGCCACCTTTGGATTTTTTAACCATGCCAAAAGAAGGCAAAAGCGAGATAAACGAAGAAGAGATTGATAGAAAAATTTATGACTTGCTTGAAAAGTTAAGACGCTTTAAAATAGGTGGAGATGTAGTTAGAACTTACACAGGACCTGTTGTAACTACTTTTGAATTTCGTCCTGCAGCAGATGTTAAAGTGAGTAAAATTTTATCTTTACAAGATGATTTAGCTATGGCTTTAAAAGCTCAAACTATCAGAATTCAAGCTCCAATTCCAGGCAAAGATGTAGTAGGGATTGAAGTACCAAATGAAAAAATTGATACGATTTACTTAAGAGAAATTTTAGAAAGTGAGGTATTTAAAAATTCTAGCTCACCTTTAACCATAGCTTTGGGTAAAGATATAGTAGGCGATCCTTTCATTACAGATCTTAAAAAACTTCCTCATCTTTTAATAGCAGGAACTACAGGAAGTGGTAAAAGTGTGGGAATTAACTCTATGCTTTTGTCTTTGCTTTATAGAAATTCACCAAAAACCTTAAGACTTATGATGATAGATCCTAAGATGCTTGAATTTAGTATTTATAATGATATACCACATTTACTTACACCGGTAATTACTGATCCTAAAAAGGCAGTAAATGCTTTATCGAATATGGTAGCTGAAATGGAACGCAGGTATCGTTTGATGGCTGAAGCAAAAACTAAAAATATAGAAAATTACAATGAAAAAATCAAAGAGCAAGGTGGCGAAATCTTACCATTTATTGTAGTGATTATTGATGAGTTGGCTGATTTAATGATGACTGCGGGTAAGGATGTAGAGTTTTATATAGGTCGTTTAGCGCAAATGGCAAGAGCAAGTGGAATTCACTTAATCGTAGCTACACAACGCCCTTCAGTAGATGTTGTTACTGGGGTTGTAAAAGCAAATTTACCAAGTAGAATTTCTTATAAAGTAGGACAAAAGATAGATTCTAAGGTTATTTTGGATTCTATGGGTGCTGAAAGCTTACTAGGGCGTGGAGATTGTTTATTTACCCCTCCTGGTATGAGTGGTTTGGTGCGTTTGCATGCACCTTTTGCAAGCGAAAATGAAATAGAAAATATAGTAGAGTTTTTAAAAGCTCAACAAGTAGTAGAATATGATGAGAGTTTTTTAAAAGATGATAGCCAAGATGGAACTTATAAAAGAAGTGAAATTGATGATGGGGATTTAGATGAGCTTTATGAAGAAGCAAAGGCTGTGATCTTAGAAGATAGAAAAACCAGCATTTCTTATTTACAAAGACGTTTAAAAATAGGCTACAACCGTGCAGCAAATATCATAGAACAACTTTCACAAACAGGTGTTTTAAGTGAACCTGATGCAAAGGGGCAAAGAGAAATTTTATAATTAATTTCTTATTGCCTTATTATGATCTTTTAAAGTAGAGGTAAAAATATGCTTATTGGTTTTTTTATCTCTTACAAAGTATAAATATTCTGTTTTAGCAGGAAAAATAGCTGCCTTAATAGCTTCAAATGAAACATTACACACAGCTTCTTTTGGTATGCCATTAAATTTATAAGTATTATAAGAACTATTATCTGATCTTATTCTTTGTGGAGTAATTTTTTCATGAGAGTATTTTCCATAATTTAATGTTCCATCCATTTGAAGCTTCATACCTTTTCTTAAACGATTTCTAATCACAGATGAAACTATAGGCATTTCTTCATTACTTGCTGCTTCTTTTTGTATAATGGACGCTATGATGATATATTCATGCCATTTTTTTTCATTATATTCTCTAAAAATTTTATAAGAAAGCTTTTTAAATTCATTTGTAGAATAAGCTAAAAGATATTTTACCAAAAGCTCTTCTGTGATACCTTTTGGAATTTTGTAAGTTTCAGGAAAAAGCATACCTTCTTTAAAAGGACTTTGTTTATAAAATTCCTGCATTAAGGTTTTAGCGTTTAAATTTAACTTCGGTGCTAGTTCTTCAAAGAAAATTTCAGTCGTTTCTCCAGGAATTAAAGTAATAGTTTCAAGCGCTGCTTTAGCAACGGTAAGCTTATGTAAAAATTCAACTCTATTTAGTTCTTTTGTGCCTATATTTATCCAGCCAGATTGTGGATGGCCTAAAAAATATAAAGTATATTTATCAATACTGCTCATTTTATAGTTATTTTTATCTAATTGCGTTATAATCTTACCAACAGAACCTTGTGGTATAAAAACTACAGAGTTTGTTTTTATGGGTAAAAGTAGATAGTAAAAAATGGATAAAAGAAAAATTAAAATCAAATCACAACATATTAAAAAAACTCTTAAATTTTTAGCATTACCTATGATACTTTTCATTGCTTTGTTTATTTACCTCAAAAATGGAATTTACATAGAAAAATTAGAATTTTCTTCTATTAATTTGGAGAAATTATATATTAAATTAGATAAAAAACTCATTTTAAATGCTAAAAAAGTCGTGGTAAATTCTCAAAGTCAAAGCGTTCAAAATGAAACTAGCGCAAGTAAAGCTGTGCAACTTATTAAAGTTGTAAAATATATTTATTGGTTTTTTCAAGAAATCAATATTGATGAAATGCTTGTTAATAACTATCCTGTGGAGCTAATTTATAAAAATAATCTATTTTTTGTAAATAGTAAAAATCTTTTAGTAAAAGTGAATTTAAAAATTAGTGATAAAAATATACAAGCTAATATTGATAATTTTCTTTTAAAAGATCACAATCTTAGTGTAGTTGGATCTTTACTCATCAATCCTAAGACAAAATTTTATACTTTCAAGGGTAAAATTGATAGTGATTTTTTAAAAAGCGATGTTAAATTTTCACTCAAAAGAGAAGAGATTGCTTATGAATTAGAAAATATAAGCTCAAATAACATTTCGCAAATTTTTGATATTTTAGTAGAAAATGGAGTGGATTTACCTTCTAATCTTGCTCTTTGGGTGGGTGGTAAGGTAAAGGCTGATTTTTATTTTATAGAAAAATTAACCGGTTTTGTAGATTTTGGAAAACATAGATATTATTTAAATGATATCAACGCTAAAGGTTATGTAAATAACTTAAAAGTAGTTTTAGATAAAGGCATAGATCCTATCGTAAGTCCTTTTGTAAGGCTTGAATTTGCTAAACAAAGACTTGATTTTATTTACGATGAATTGCGTTTTAATAATTATGATTTAGCTCAAAGTCAAATTTATATAGATAATATGCTAAATGAAAAAGCAGGAATTTATATACGCATTAAAAGTAATAATGCTAGAGCTGATTACAGGGTTAATAAAATTTTGCTTTTATATGATATAAAATTACCATTTTTGCAAAATAATGGTGTTGCAAAGACTGATTTAACACTGAAAATTCCTTTTGAACATCCTGAAAAAATTACTTATAATGGTAGTTTTAATATTATTAATTCAAATATAAATATAAGTGATTTTAAGATAGCTCAAGCAAGTGTTACTTTGAAAAAAGATAAGTTAGATATACAAAATGCAAGTGTGCAAAGTAGTATAATTAATGGTGATTTTAATGCAAGTGTTAATTTAAAACAAAAAAAAGGCGATTTTAAAACCTTTATAACAAACTTGGAATTACCACAAGATAGCTTAAAAATGGAAAATAAATTTCTTGATTTAAGTCTTGATTTTGACAAAAACATTAGTTTATATAATAAAGAATTTACCACAACTTTAAATTTTGATCAAGGTATGTCTGTTTATGTTGAAAAACTTGCAAAATATAAAAATTATTCTAAATTAATGCAAAAAAATAAAGTACATGATGGGGAATTATCTTTAAATACTTTAAATTTTCAAGATTTTAATGTAGATATTAATAATACTACTTTTGAATCTTTTTTGCTTTATAAGAATAATAACCCTTATGAATATGATAGTTTTAGTATAAAAATAAAAGGAGATGATTTTAATTTAACTAGTGCAAGTGGTAGTGTTTTTGCGCAAAAAGATAATGAAGATGTGAATATTACTTTAAATAATATTAATTTGTTAATTTCTCAACAAGATACAGAAAATACTTTAGATACTCTTGAAAATTCAACTTATAATATTAGTGGGAAAAATATAGATTTGATTTTGAAGGATTTTAATAAAACTTTAGACTTTGATCAATTTAATGCTAAAATTAAAAAAGATTATGTGAAAGCTTGGGCAAATAGAAATGAATCTAGATTTGATTTTTTGCTTAAAGAAAATCAAATGCAAGTTAGAGCTTTAAAAATGGATGATGATTTTCTAAACACCTTTATGCGCCAAAATGTTTTTGAAAAAGGCGAGTTTAATCTTTATGTAGATGGTAATAGCATTGATTTTTTCAAAGGTAAGTTTTTATTTAAAGATACTTATTTAAAAGATTTAAAATTTCATCAACAGCTTTTAAGCTTTATTGATACCATACCTAGTTTAATTTTATTTAAAGCACCTACATTTAATGAAAAAGGTTTTAGTGTTGAAAATGCTGGTATAAGTTTTAACCGTAAAAAAGATCTTTTTGAGATAGACGCACTTAATTTTAATGGCGATAGTGCAGATGTGCTAGGTCAAGTTAAAATCAACTTAAGAAATAATCAAGTGGATGGTTTGTTAGAGCTTAGAACGTTAAAATCAGCAAGTTCAGTTATTTCTAAAGTTCCTATCATTAATCAAATTATATTAGGTAAAGATAGACAAATTAGCACGCAAATTAAATTAAGCGGAACAGTAGAAAACCCTGAGTTTAAAACTCAGCTTATTGCGCAAAGCTTGCAACTTCCTTATCATTTAATTAAAAATATTTTTGAATTGCCGGCTAATTTAGTGAAATAAATACAAAAAGGAGTAAAAATGAAAATCACCATCATAGGTGCAGGAAATGTTGGTGTAAGTACTGCTTATGCTTTGATTTTAAGAGAGTTAGTTGATGAACTTGTTTTAATAGATATTAATAAAGATTTGCTTTTTGCTAGAGAATTAGAATTAAGTCAGAGTATAGCTGCTTTTAATTTTGATATTAAAATAACTTGTACAGATGATTATGCACATTCAAAAGATTCTCAAGTGGTTATTTTTAGTGCGGGAGTAGCTAGAAAAGAAGGTCAAAGTAGAGATGAGCTTTTTGCTATTAATTCTAAAATTATGCTTGAGTGTGCAAAAAATATTAAAAAATTTAACAACGATCCTTTGTTTATCATAGTAAGTAACCCTGTGGATTTTTTACTTAATGCTCTTTATGAAAGTAAATTATTTTCATCAAAAAAAATCATTGCCATGGCAGGTGTTTTAGATAATGCTAGATTTAAATATGAAGTGGGTAAAAAACTAAATATAAAAACTTCTTATATAGATACTAAGCTTATAGGTTTTCACAATGATAGCATGGTTTTAGTAAAATCTCAAAGTAAAATGCAAAATAAGGCATTAAATGAGGTTTTAAATGAATATGATCTTGCTCAAATTGAACAAGAAGTTAAAACCGGTGGTGCTAAAGTTATAAAATACTTAAAAACTTCAGCATATTTAGCCCCTGCAAGTGCTTGTGTAAGAATGATAGAAGCTTTAAAAAGTGGAGAATTTTTACCAATATGTGTGATTTTAGATGGAGAATATAATATAAAAGAAAAAGCTTTTGGTGTTATGGCAAGGATTAGTCTTGATGGGGTACTTGAAATTTTGGAGTTAAAATTAGACAATCAAGAACAAATTGCATTAGAAAATTCTCTCATTCAGTATAATTACAAATAATTTTTAGGAGTTTTTTACTCCTAATGTTACTTTGCGTTATAAATACTTATTTGTTTTGCTTTATATTTTAAATAATATTTACTCATATTATAAATTCGCTATAATAAAAAGTTTGTTTTAAAGATAACTTTTAATAAAAAATCATTGAAAATAACAAAAATTAGAAAGGAATTTTAATGGTAGCCCCAGAAAATACACCGGTTTGGGTTGATGAAACAAGATGTAAAGCTTGTAATATCTGTGTTAGTTATTGTCCAGCTGGAGTTTTGGCAATGAGAGATGAAATCAGCGCAGTTTTAGGACAGATGATAGAAGTGGTTCATCCTGATTCTTGTATAGGCTGTAGTGAATGTGAAAGTCATTGTCCTGATTTTGCAATTTTTGTTGCTAAAAGAGATGAATTTAAATTTGCAAAACTTACACCAGAAGCTAAAGAAAGAGCACAAGCTATTAAAGAAAATAAATATAAAAAATTAAACGCATAGGAAAAATAATGAGAGAAGTGATATCAACAGGTAATGTTTTAGTAGCAAAAGCTGCGATTGATTGTGGCTGTAAATTTTTTGGTGGTTATCCAATTACTCCAAGTTCTGAAATAGCACATGAACTAAGCCATATGCTACCAAAAAATGATGGTACTTTTATACAAATGGAAGATGAAATTTCAGGTATTAGTGTGGCTTTGGGTGCTTCTATGAGTGGAGTAAAATCCATGACAGCAAGTAGTGGGCCCGGAATTTCTTTAAAAGCTGAGCAAATTGGTTTGGGTTTTATAGCTGAAATTCCACTAGTAATTGTAAATGTTATGAGAGGTGGTCCATCAACTGGTCTTCCAACAAGAGTTGCACAAGGAGATTTATTTCAAGCAAAAGCTCCAACACACGGAGATTATGCAAGTATAGCTTTAGCTCCTGCTTCACTAGAAGAAGCTTACACTGAAACCATTAGAGCCTTTAATTTAGCTGAAAAATACATGACCCCAGTATTTTTACTTTTAGATGAAACCATAGGACATATGAACGGTAAGGCAAAATTACCTGATTTAGAAGAATTAGAAATTATTAACCGTAAAAAATTCACAGGCGACAAAAAAGATTATAAACCTTATGCGGCAGGGGAAAATGAAGCTGCTACGCTAAATCCTTTCTTTGAAGGTTATCGTTATCATATCACAGGACTTCATCATGGAGATATAGGTTTTCCAACTGAAGATGGAGCGATAGTAGATAAAAATATGAAAAGATTGTTTGGTAAGATTAAAAATAATACAGATGAAATTTGTACTTATGAAGAGTTTATGTGTGATGATGCGCAGTTTTTAATCATTGCTTATGGTAGTGTTGCAAGATCTGCTAAAGAAGCTATCTTAAGACTTAGAGAAGAGGGTTTAAAAGTAGGGCTTTTTAGACCAATCACACTTTATCCAGTAGCTGAGAAAAAAATAGCTCAAGTAGTATCTAAATTTGAAAAAGTTATGGTAAGTGAGCTTAATATGGGGCAATATTTAGAAGAAATTCAAAGAGTAAGCAAAAGAGATGATTTTATTAGCTTACACCGTGCAAATGGTCGCCCTATAACCCCAAGTGAAATTATTGCTAAAGTAAAGGAGAATATGTAAAATGGCTTTTAATTACGATGAATATTTAAGAGTGGATAAACTTCCAACACAATGGTGCTGGGGTTGTGGGGATGGAGTTGTTTTAAAAGCTATTATTAGGGCTATTCAAAAACTTGGCTGGAATATGGATGATGTTTGCTTAGTTTCAGGTATAGGTTGTAGTGGTAGAATGAGTTCTTATGTAAATTGTAATACAGTACATACTACCCATGGTAGAGCTATTGCTTATGCAACAGGGATTAAACTGGCAAACCCTAAAAAACACGTAATTGTAGTAAGCGGGGATGGTGATACTTTAGCAATTGGTGGAAATCATACCATCCATGGATGTAGAAGAAATATAGATTTAACTCATATTTTAATTAATAATTTTATTTATGGTCTTACAAACTCACAGACTTCACCAACTACCCCACAAGGTTTTTATACTGTTACTGCTCAAGCAGGTAATATAGATCCAAATTTTGACGCTTGTGAACTTACTAAAGCTGCTGGGGCTTCTTTTGTAGCAAGAACAAATGTTATTGAGGCAAATAAGCTTGAAAATATCATTTTTAAAGCTTTATCACACAAAGGTTATAGTTTTGTAGATGTATTTTCAAACTGTCATATTAATCTTGGTAGAAAAAATAAAATGGGCGAAGCTGTAAGCATGCTTGATTGGATTAAAAATCGTTGTGTAGATAAGTCTAAATTTGAACAATTAGACTATGAGCAAAAAGCAGATAAATTTCCTACAGGAATTTTACACCAAGATGAAAGCAAGGCAGAATATTGTGAAGCTTATGAAGAAGTTAGAAGAGCCTTGAAAGAAAAAAGAATGGTTGATTTAGGAGCATTAAAATGAAATATCAATTAAGATTTTGCGGTGAAGGTGGACAAGGGGTTATCACTGCAGGTGAAATTTTAGCTAAAGCTGCCATTAAAGAAGGGCGCAATGCTTTTAAAGCTTCTACTTATACTTCTCAAGTTAGAGGTGGACCAACTAAGGTTGATATTATCATTGATGAAAGTGAAATCTTTTTTCCTTATGCAGTAGAAGGTGAAGTTAGTTTTATGCTTTCAACTGCTGATAAGGGGTATCATAGTTTCAAAGATGGTGTTTGTGATGGCGGTGTTATAGTTGTAGAGCCAAATTTAGTTCACCCAAGCAAAGAAGATTATGCTAGATGGAAAATTTTTGAAATTCCTATTATTACTATAGCTAAAGAAGAAGTAGGGAATGTAGCTACTCAATCAGTCGTTGCTCTAGCTATAGCTGCTTATATGAGCAAATGTATTGATATTGATGCATTAAAACAAACTATGCTTGATATGGTACCTGCAAAAACTAAAGAAGCAAATGCAAAAGCTTTTGATTTAGGTATAGAATACGCTAAAAAAGCACAAGTAGTTTCTTGATTTTTCAAGAAACTCTCCTTATAAAATAATATTTATTAAATTATCGTTATAATATTTTCCATTTTAAGCAAAAAGGTAAAATAATGAAAGAGCTAAATGGCTCGCAAATGATTTGTGAAGCATTAAAAGAAGAAAATGTTAAAGTAGTTTTTGGTTATCCTGGTGGTGCGGCTTTAAATATTTATGATGAAATTTATAAGCAAACTCATTTTAAACATATCTTAGTTAGACACGAGCAAGCAGCCTTGCATAGTGCTGATGCTTATGCTAGAATGAGTGGTGAGGTTGGTGTGGCAGTAGTTACAAGTGGACCTGGTTTTACTAATACAGTTACAGGTTTAGCTACTGCTTATAGTGACTCTATACCTTTGGTTTTAATTTCAGCTCAAGTTGCAAATTCTTTAATAGGAACTGATGCCTTTCAAGAAATCGATGCTATAGGTATTTCAAGGCCTTGTGTAAAGCATAATTATTTAGTAAAAAATATCAAAGAATTACCTAAAATTTTAAAAGAAGCTTTTTATATTGCTACAACAGGTAGAAAAGGGCCTGTGCATATTGATATACCTAAAGATGTTACTGCAGCTATAGGTAAATGGCATTATCCTAAAGAAATTTCTATGAAAACTTATAAGCCAACTTATAAAGGAAATATCAAGCAAATTAAAAAATTAGTAAGTTTGATTAAAAATGCTCAAAAACCTTTATTTTACCTAGGTGGAGGTTGTATAGCTTCTAATGCTAGTGATGAATTAAGAGAATTAATTCATTTTTGTCAAATTCCTGCAGTTGAAACCTTGATGGCTTTAGGAACTTTAAGAAGTGATGATGAGCTTAATTTAAAAATGGCAGGTATGCATGGGAGTTATTGTGCAAATATTGCTTTAAGTGAGTGTGATTTACTCATTGCTGTGGGTGCTAGGTTTGATGATAGGATTACCGGTAAAACAAGTGAGTTTGCCAAGGGTGCAAAAATCGTTCATATTGATATAGATCCAAGCTCTATTTCTAAAATCATCGAAGCACATTTTCCTATAGTTGGGGATATTAAAAGTGTTATTTTAGATACCTTAGAAGAATTAAAAAAAGAAAGTTTTGATAATACAAAATACCAAGAATGGTTTAAAACTTTACAAAGATATCAACAGTTATATCCTTTAATCTATGAAGATAGTGATGAAGTTTTAAAACCTCAATGGGTTATAGAAGAATGTGCTAGATTAGCTCCTGATGCAAGAATAATTACCGATGTAGGGCAGCATCAAATGTGGGTAGCGCAATTTTATCCTTTTAATTATGCAAGACAACTTGCAACAAGCGGTGGACAAGGAACTATGGGTTATTCTTTACCAGCTGCGCTTGGAGCTAAATTAGCTGTGGGTAAAGAAGTGGTGGTAAATTTCGTAGGCGATGGTTCTTTTTTAATGAATATACAAGAGCTAATGACAGCAAGTGCTTATGGAATTAAAGTGATTAATATCATTTTAAATAATTCTTTTTTAGGCATGGTAAGACAATGGCAAAGTATGTTTTATAAAGAAAGATTTTCTAATACAGATTTAACAAGTCAACCTGATTTTATTACTATTGCTAAAGGTTTTCATTGCGAGGGTTGTAATGTCTTTAACAAAGAAGAATTTCAAAAAGCTTTCAAAGCAGCCTTAGAATCTAAAAAAACTTACATTTTAAATGTGGCTATAGATCGTTATGAAGATGTATTACCTATGGTGCCTGCAGGTGGAGCTATTTATAACATGATTTTACCTAGCTATAAAAACAAGGATAAAAAATGAAAAGAAGAGTAATTTCTGTCATTGTATTAAATGAGCATGGGGTATTATCACGCGTTGTTGGGCTTTTTTCGGGGCGTGGTTATAATATAGAATCTCTTACTGTTGCACCACTTGATGATAAAGAATTCTCAAGGATAAATATCGTTACTTTAGGCGATGAAAAAGTTTTCGAGCAAATCATAAAACAACTTCATAAACTCATACCTACTTATAAGGTAATTGATTCTAGTGATTTTATAGAAAAAGAAACAGCTTTAGTAAAGATTGCTTTAAATGAAAATTTTGCAGGCTTAGATGCTATATTAAAAGCTTATAATGGCAGTGTAACTTATAGTGATGATGAGTTTATCATAGTAATGGCAAGTGATGATGCAAAAAATATCGATAACTTTTTAAAAACTATGAAAAAGTATAATCCTATTAGTGTAGTTAGAAGTGGTTCTATTTTAATGGAGGTAAAATGAAAATTAGTGAAATTGCTAAATTTTTGGGTATAGAATATTGTGGAGAAGATATAGAAATTACAGCTTTAAATTCTTTGAATAACGCAAGCTTTACCGAACTTAGTTATTGTGATGGAGAAAAAAACTCTAAAAAAATAGCAAGCAGTGGAGCTGGGGCTATATTGATCTCAAAAGAATTTGAAAATTTAGTTTCAAAAGATTGCATTAAGCTAGTCGTTGATAACCCACATTTATCTTTTGCGCTTTTAAGTAAGCTTTTTGCAAAACCTTTAATCTCTAGTGAAAAGAAAAATTCTAAAATCGCCAAAAGTGCCAAGATTATGCCAAATGTTTATATAGGCGAAAATGTTCAAATAGCTGATCATGTAGTGATAATGGCAGGTGCTTATATAGGTGATAATGTAAGTATAGGTGAATATACTATAATTCATCCAAATGTTGTGATTTATAATGACACTAAAATAGGTAAAAAATGTCATTTGCTAGCAAATTGTGTTATAGGTAGTGATGGCTTTGGTTATGCGCATACAAAAAATGGCGAGCATTATAAGATTTATCATAATGGCAATGTTATTTTAGAAGATTTTGTAGAAGTTGGAGCTTGTACGACTATTGATAGAGCGGTTTTTGAAAGTACTATCATAAAGCAAGGCACAAAGATTGATAATCTTGTTCAAGTAGGGCATAATTGCGAAGTAGGGGAAAATTGTCTTATAGTAGCTCAAAGTGGAATTTCAGGTTCGAGTATTTTGGGTAAAAATGTTACTATGGGTGGACAAAGCGCTACAAGTGGACATTTAGAAATAGGAGATTTTGCTACCATAGCCGCAAGAGGTGGAGTTACTAAAAATTTAGAAGGTGCTAGGGTTTATGGTGGTTTTCCTATTATGCTTCAAAAAGATTGGTTGAAATTTCAAGCAAAAATTATCACAGCTTTTAGGGATAAACATGAGTAAAAAAATATTTAAAACTATAGAATTACATGGTAGTAAAAGTGGAGAAATAAGCCTTTGTAATCTTTCTAATCCTTATGGTATAGGAAGTAATGATGTGTTAAGTATAGGTGTGGCATTAAAAAAGGAAAATGGGATAGATTGGAAAGTTCATATTCCTTATGAAAATTTAAAAGATCTTATTCTAGCACTTCAAGAAATAGAAAAAAGCAAAGCCTAGTTTAAAAACTAGGCGTATTTAAATCTCGTTTTCTCCCTGCACTTATAATTAAAACAAAATTAAGCACAATCAAAACATACACAAAAGTTGGTATAGGAAAAGCATCACCATTTGCATAAGAATGAAGCCCAGAGAGATAAAAATTTACTCCAAAATAAGTCATTAATATGCTATAAAAGGCTAAAACACTAGCACTTGTAAAAACAAAAATAAAATAAGTTTTAAAAATAAATCTTAAGTGTAATACCATAGTATAAACTACAATAGAAATCAAAGCCCAAGTTTCTTTTGGATCCCAACCCCAATACCTTCCCCAGCTTTCATTGGCCCAAACTCCGCCTAAAAAATTTCCTATTGTAAGCGTTGCAAGTCCTATTATCATAGACATTTCATTAACGCAGTGTAGTTTGATGATATTTGAATCTATATTTTTATTTTTACCCCTTAAAGCAAAAAGAATTAAACTTAAAATACCTATAATAAAACATAGTGCTAAAAATCCATAGCTTGCCGTTATAATAGACACGTGAATATTAAGCCAATAAGATTTTAAGACAGGTACTAAATTTCCAATTTGAGGATCCATGAATCCAAGATGAGCTACAAAAAGTGAAATACCTGCTAAAAAGCTCGCGCCACATAGAGCTAAAAGAGATTTTCTAAAAAATATCACAGCACTTATCGCGCAAGCAAAAGCTATATAAATCATACTTTCATAAGCATTACTCCAAGGAGCGTGTCCACCTACATACCAACGAATGATTAAAGCTAGTGCATGTATGATTACACATATGCTTAAAATGATGTAAAAAAATCTATATACAAAGGCAGATAAAGAAATATTTTTTAATATAGTATAAAAACTTAAGAAGAAAAATACTAATGCAAAGCTAATATAAACAAAAGTTAGATTATCAAAGATATTATAATGATTAAGCAATATTTCAAGATCTAATCTTTCTTTTGGCGGTAAAACATTGCTTCCATAATGATTTTGAAAGTCTTTTAAAGATTGTAAAATTTCATTTGCATCTTGCCATTGATTATTTTCAATACCATTGCGAACTTGTAAAAAATAGCTAACTAAAAGCATTTGCAAACGTTCTACATCTTCTTTTGCAAAAGGTAAAATTTGTACCGGTGAGTACCATTTTAAACTTTGCTCATTAATATCAGGAAAAATAGTTAAAGCTTGACCACTATAAATATAATATGCATGATTTATTTTTTCATCTAAAGCTAGCAAATCTTTATCAAAGCTAGTTCTTAGCGAGGGCTTTTTGCGGTTAGCTTCCTCTACATAATTACTAAGCTTATATACCCCATTATCAAACACATCATCAAATGCTATGTATTTTTCATTTATATCTGTGCCTATTAATTCTCTTAGCTTGCTTGTTTTTGTAGCTATCATTTTGATTTTTCTAAATTCTTTAGGATAAATCATCATTGCTAGAAAAATTTGATCATAGTGAAGATTTAAAAATTTTTCTTTTTGAGTGATTTTATAAACAAATTCCATTGCCAAAGTATCTAAAGGTTTGATTCTACCATTATGATCTTGCGCAAGTAATCTTGCAAAATTTAAAGAATGCTCATAGGAATTCTTTTGCAAATTCGAGATTAAATTTAAAATTTCATTTTTATTTTCTTGTGCAAAAAGTGGAGTTTGTAAATTTGCAAAAAGCAAAATAAACAATACAAAACTTTGACCTTTTTTTAAATAAATGCTTAAACGATGAAATCTTGAGTTTTTGTCAAATAAAACCCATAAAAATCCTAAAATCAATAATGTATAACCTATATAAGTAGGGATTTTACCAGGATCTTTATTGACTGAAAGTATAGTGCCTTGCTCATCTTGATCATAAGAACTTTGAAAAAATCTATACCCGCCATAATCAAGAACATTATTCATAAAAATATCATAATCTAATTTAATATTATTTTGCTCATCTATGATTTGAATTTTTGAAGTATAAGAAGATGGACTCATAGAACCTAAATAGCGTTCTAGTATAAAATCTTCTAAAAGTAATGCAAAAGGAAGCTTAATTTCTCTTGGCCCCCAGTTGATACCAAAATTTTTACCTTGTATATTAAATTGCATTATTTCTTTGCCGGTGAAATTTGGATTTAAAACTATATGTTTATTTGTATTTTTATAATGGATATTTAATTCTAAGCTAGCAGGAGTAATAGAGTCTTTTTGTGGGGTATAGCCAGTAGAGCTTATAGTTAGTTTTTGGTCGCTTAAATCAATGATTTTTTCAAAATGTTTTTGAGTAAGTGGTGTGAAGCTAATAGGAAATTCTAAACTTGAATTTGTATCAAAATCTATTATTTTTATAAATTCTTCCCTAGTAACTATAGTATTAGAAATTCCTCCTTCTCTAATATGCATACCGCCTTCTAAACCAAAATATCTAGTAAGTCCAGCACCTATTAAAATCACTATAAATGATAAATGTAAGAGTAAAATTGAATATTTTTTCTTTTGAAGAAGTTTATTATATAATATTACTCCGATCAAATTTAAACCTAATAATAAATGTAGCATATCAAACCATGCATTGTTGTAAATCAAAGCTTTAGCAGCACTAATACCAAAATCATTTTCTATGAAAGTTGCTACAGCACAAGCTATAACATATATACTCATTAATAAAAAACTCATTGCAAAAGAAAAAAAATAACGCATCAATATCCTTTTTACTAAATATTATTTTCTTTATAATAATGGATGAGTTTTTGTCCTATTGTTTGCTCATCTAAATCTTGATTTTCCTTTTGATTTAAAAACTCCATTGTAGCGCTAAGTCTTTTAGCGCTAATAAATCCAGGATAGTTGAATAATGTTTGATATTTTTCATTAAGTATTATTATAGTAGGTGTGGCTACTATATTGTAAATATTTGAGAGTTCATTAGTGCTTAAATCACTTTTATGGTTTTTATAAAATGTATGAATTTTTTTATAACTTATATTAATATAATAAGAACTATATTCATCTTTTATAAGTTCTTGTAATTTTTTATTGTTTTTGATTTCTTCTTTTAATTTATCACAGTATAAGCAGTGGTTTGCACTAAAGATAATTAAAATATTTTTATTATTACTTTTTATATTTGTATTATCTTTAAATAAATGAGCTATTTCTTCATAAGATTTTTTGTCTAAATCATTTGCTTTTTGTGAATTTTCTTTTGTATATTGAGTGCCATTTGAGATTAAATTAGAATCAATTTTTTCTTCATTAGAACAAGCTATGAAAAAAATACTTAAAATACTAAACAAGAATATTGTTTTAAACATTATAAAATCCTTAAAAATATTCAGGATAAAAAAGTCCTTATTCGCTATTATAGCGAATAAGGTTATAAGATGGTGTTAAAGAAAGTATAAAGCATTAAAAATAAAAATACCAAACCAGTGATTAACATTGCAAATCCTGCAAGTTTTGCCAACCATTGGTATGTTTTGAAGTTACTTTTATTTTCATATAAACTGCTTAATTTTCCACTTTCTTTTAAGCGTTTATACCATACGCTTCTTTCTTGTTTGATTTCTTCTTCGCTAATACTTCCTGAGAAAATCACCATATCCATAGGGAAGCGATCTGCTCTAAAATGAGTATTAAAGAAGTGAATAGCAAAAATAAACCCTGTTGCAAGTAAAGCTTCATCGGAATGGAGCAGAGTTGCTAAGTTGATTGCCTCACCTGGTAAAAATTTACCAAAGAAAGCAGGAAACCATAAAATAAGCCCTGAAATACCAATAATAAACATACCCCAAAATACTGCCAAATAATCAAATTTTTCCCAATAAGTCCAACGATCAAATTGAGGTCTTGGACCAAAACCAAAGAACCATTTAAAATGATCTTTCATATCTCTAAGATCTTGTAAATTAGGCATTAAAGAATCAGGACCAAAAGTAGCTTTTAATACTTTCATAAAGCTTAGTTTTCCGGTGACAGGATCTCTTGCTACATCACGACGTTTCCAATTTACAATAATAATTTCACCAATATGTGAGAAAAATACTGCAAACATTATAATAGCAGATATATGGTGAATAGTAGCTGCATTAATAATATCACCACCCATTAAATCAATCATAGGTTTAGCCCAAGGTGCATCATAGAATTTTTGTGGTAATCCTGAAAATGCAAGACCCAAAAAGCTAGTTGCCATAAAGAAGTGTTGAATTCTATGGAAAGTACTAAATCTTCTTACTTTGATTTTATCTTCATGTGCTGCTTTTCTTGCTTCTTTCCATTCTTTAGGATATTTTACACGCATAGCTATTAAACGCAAACACCAAAGTATGGTATGAGCTCCAAAAAATACAAATACAGAAATCACCAAAGCTGTCATAAAAATATAAGCTCCGTGTAATCCTGGATAATTTTCTCCATCACTATGATCAGCATGTGCCATCCAATTTGCAAAATTTTCATTAGAATTTGGGTGACATGATTTGCAGGTTTCAACGCGATTGATTGGTGAAAGTGTTGAATTTCTTTCGCTAGATTTTAAAATATTATGCTTGCCATGACAATCAGAACATGTAGCAACGCTTGGAGTTTCACCTGGAGTGCTTAAAACCATGCCTTTACCATGAAAAGTCATATGGAAAGTTTGAGTTTTTTGTTTATGACATTGTGCGCATTTTTGATCTACTAGTTGTTTTTGAGAAAAAATTCCTGAATGCTTTGGTGTTACATGCACTGAGTGACAAGTTGCACAAGATGGCTTTTCTTTTTTCTTTTCTCCATTTTGAGCAGGCAAGAAATTTTCAATTCCATGCGCACTTTTTGCTAAAGCACTGCTTGCTTTTTCATGACATGTGGCACATTTTTGATTAATTAAATTTTTACTCGCAGCAATATCTGCTCTAATACCTTTACCTTTTTGAGCATGACAATCACGGCAAGATGGAGTATCACTAAATTTAAACCTTGAATGGATAGTATCTTTAAATTCTATCACATCTTTAGCTTTTTCCCATTTTACAGTGTTTATTTTTTCCACTTTTCTTCCAGATGTTGCCCATGATTCTATACCATCAAGCATAACAACTGAATTTTTATAGCCAAGCTCTATGGCTACTGCTGCTGCTTGTGAAGCTTCAAATCTAAAACGATTTAAGCCATAAAATACTAAATTTGCATTTTTGTCACTAGGTAGCAAACTTTCCCAATTTTCTACATAAGTTGATATAGAATTAGGTATATATCCATTAGCTTGTCTATCTTGCTCTGAATTTACATCGAAAAAATAAGTATTGTTTTGATCAAGCATATCTTGAGCTTGAGCTAAACTAATTGTTTTAACACCTTCTATTGACCCAATTTCTCCATTAGCTTCAGCAAATAAAAATCCTGATGGTGTAAAAAGAGTAAAAAGAACAATAAAAAGTCTAGTGATTAAATTTTTCAAGACCAACTCCTTATTTACAAGGAAGAATAAAAATTCTTCCTATTTTTATTTACCTAGGATGTTTTGTGCTTCTTGGATATAAATTAAAGCTTCTTCTATGATTTTTTTAGAATAAGCAGGTCCGTGAACACCCCAAGATCCATCTTTTGCTAATCTATCTGCTATAGCTTGAGCTTGATTAGTAAGATTTAAAACTCTTGATTTTTGCTCTACTGAAAGTTTTGTTTTTTCAGCAAATGTCTTATCAATATCTGCGATACCTTTTCTAATTTTTTCATAACCTTCTTTAACAGGATTTTGCCATTCCATTACTTTATCATAAATCATTTCTTGATTTGTAAAATGTAGTTTCTCAGGCAATGTTGATTGAACTGCACTATGACATCCACTGGCTCCTGGTCCCATTAAGTTGATATCACTAAAACTTGTTCTACCACAACTCCACATTAAGTCAAGGAAGAATTTACCTTCATCATCTCTAGCAATAGTCCATCCTCCAACTTTAGGTGATCTTTCTTTGCCTTCTGGTGGATTAAGAGTTTTAGCAGTTTTATCTACTTTAATATTCCAAATATGAGAAGCTCTAACATTATCAAAACCACCTTTATCTGGATTTTGAACAGCACCAAAATTTTCACAACTCATCATATTCGGCATATGGCAAGCTGTACAGTTATCTTTTGCATGAATTCCGCCTTTTTTAAAGAAACTTGCTTGTGTCTCGTGGCAATCTTTACAAGTTTTTTTTAGTTTGGTTTTTGTATATCCACTTTTCCAATCATTAAAAGTAACTTCATGTGGATCATGGCAAGTATTACATCTCATACCTTTATCATAGTGTGCTGAAGAATACATTTGAGCCCCCTCAGTTCCACATGCTGGACAGCTTGATTTAAAATACGCATTGAAAGGTTTTCTAGGATTGATTTTTGCATCAGTTTCGTTATAAGAAAATCTTTGATGACATCTTTCGCAATTTGATGGCATACCAGCACCTCTTGCACCATAAAGGTGAGCTCCAGCTCCGTGACACTCTTCACAAGTAATACCTTTTGAAATAGTATGTTTTTGAAGCTCTTGAGGATTGCCTAAAGCTTTATAAAATTCATCTTTGCTTTTAAAGTCAAATTTGAAAGTATGGCAAGTTTCACAATATGCTGTTGCGGGTTGAAATACAGCTTTTTCTTTGTATGTAGCAGCATAAGAGTTTGTTCCCCAAACTTGTGATCCATTTCCACCAAAATCTTCCATTTTTGTTGGAAATCCCGGAGCAAAAGCAGCTATTTTTTGTGCCATTTCAGGAGTTAAAAACTCACTCCAAAGTCTTGAAAATTGGTTACCACCAGCAGTTAATTTACCAGTTAAGTCACTTAAATTTCCATCTTCAACATGATAAGTTCCACGCACAAGCCATTTATCTATAAAACCATATTTTGTTCTTGGTGTTCCAATGAGAGCATAAACATCATTTGGATAAATTCCATCAGGTAAAATAGTAGCTTGAGAATTATACATAGGTTTTTTTAAGCCATCAGCTCCTCCAACTTCTTCCATTTCATGTGGAAAACGTACGGTTTTTGCGTGGCGAGAACGTTCCCAAGAAGCATACTGAGCAGGGTGGCATTCACCGCATTTTTTTGGACCAACAAATTTATTTGGAAAGTCCAAAAAAGACTCATAAGGTAGACGATAGGTAATAGAAGCTTGTTTTAAACCATGCTCCTTAGCAAACTTAGGTCCATTTTGATTCTCAACCCAGTTTTCCATTCTATCACTATGGGTAAATTTACCCACCAAGCGTCCTTCTTTTTCATATTTGAAAATAGGATGATTTTTGTAAAGATAATCAAAAAAAGCATCTTCTTGACTGACATAACCATCAAGAGTTCTCGGTTCTGAAGATGCAAATGATTGAGTAGCTAAACCAACCCCTAAAGCCAAACACGCATATGTAGCAATTTTAGCCAATTTGTGTTTCATAACTTCCCTTTCCTGTGAAATATTAACAGATAAAAACTCTCTTATTTTCTATCTATTAACTTTTAAAGTATAATTATGAACTTTTTTTTATAAAAAAAAGCTTATGTTATTAATAATTAGTTAATAATATTAATAATTTTTCTTAATTAGCTAAAAAAATATAATAATTATTAAATTCGACTTATAGTTCCAACTACTTTACCAACAATTAAAAAATCTCCATTATGATAATGAACATCAGCATAACTAAGATTAAATGAATGCAAATAAACTCCGCCTTTATTGCTTTTAAAAATTTGTTTGATAAACAAACCATCTCGAGTATTTACTGCAAAAACTCCACCTTCTTTAAAGCTTTTGCTTTTATCTACTAAGCATAAAGAATCATCTTTGATTTCAGGTTCCATGCTATCACCTATACAAGGGATAATATCGCAATCTTTAGAGCCAAAAAAATCACTTAGCTTTTCATCTATAATCACTTCTGAAAAACTTACATTATCATTTAAAGCTCCACCTCCCATAGAAGCATTAACATCATAATATTTTAAAACATTATAGTTTAGATCAAGCGATGGAGTATTGCTCTCAAGAGAATCTTCATAAAAAAATGCATTGATGTTGATGTTTCTTTCATTTAAAAAATGAAGTATTTGTTTATAAGGTATGGAATTTCTAAATTTCATACTATAAAAGGTATCTGGGTTAATATTTAGCATTTTAGCTACGTCAGAATCTTTAGCGTTTTTTATACCTTCTTTTTGGAGTATAAATTTAAGTTTATCGGCAATTTCATTCATTTGCATAAAAATCCTTTTAAATAAAAAGTATTTTAGCAAATTTACTTTTATTTTGCAAGAATTCTTTTAAATTAAAAGATATTTAGCTTCCAAATTCATGGAAGCTAAAAAATTATTTATTAATTAAGCTTTTGATGTATTGATCTACCATGTATAAGCCATTGCCATTATCGCTTATGAGTTTGATTTTATCTACTATACCTCTAAAAAGTGCTTCTTCTTCGTGTTGTTCGCTTACATACCATTGTAAGAAGTTAAAGGTAGAATAATCTTTACTTGAAAGCATAAAATCTACAAGATTATTAATAGAAGCAGTGATACTTTGCTCATGCTCGAAAGTTTTTTCAAATACATCAAGTAATGATTTAAATTCACTATTAGGTTTTTTAACTTCTTTTAATTCTACTTTAGAATCAGTTTCATTTAAATAAGTGATGAGTTTTCTTGCATGATCGCTTTCTTCTCTTGCATGTTCAAACAAAAAAGCCCCAGCACCATCAAAGCTATGCTCATAGCACCATGAACTCATGCTTAAATACAAATTTGCTGCATACATTTCTTTGTTAATTTGCTCATTTAATAAAGCCACTACTTCTCTAGAAAGCATTTTTTCTCCTTGTAAATTATTTTTGTTATATTAATTGGAACTATATTAAAAATACATTAATATGTATATTTATACAAATCACAAATTAATACCAAAAGAAAAAACACTACCTTTTTGTGGGCTAGATTGAATTTTTAAAGAACTTTTGTGTAAAGTGAGTATTTTTTTAACTAAAAACAATCCTAGTCCAAAAGAGTTGTTTTGTGTTGAGTTTGCTTTGTAGAATTTTTTTGTTATAAATTTAAGGTATTTTTCTTCTATGCCTATGCCTTGATCTATGATAGTAAAATTTTGATTTTCTACAATGATCAGCACCTCTTTTTTACTGTATTTTAGGGCATTGTCTATTAGATTAATGATAACTTGCTCTATGAGAAATTTATCCGCTTTGATAAAGCTTATTTGGCCTTGAATTTTCAACCTATCATCTCTAAAACTTTCTAATAAATTTTTACTTAAAGCACATAAGTCGAATTTTTCTAAATTTAAAGAATTAAAATTAAGATTAAAAACAAAATTGAGTTTGTGTGTTAGTTGGTTGATTTTTACGCTTTGTTTGTGAATTTTTTCAAGTAAAAATAATTTCATATTTTCATCATTAGCTTCTTTTAAAGATTGCAAGCTCAAATCTATAACGCTTATAGGGTTTTTAAGTTCATGTGATATAGCGCTGATTACATTACTAAGTTGAGTATTTTTAGTTTGAATTTTTTTAGCTTGTTTTTTGTTTTTTAATTCTTGCTTGATGAGTAATTTTTTAATTTTCAATAAGCGTAAATTTAAATTTTTTAATTCATAAACGAAATTATATTTTAAAATGAAATTAGTATTTGATTTGATACTTTTAACAAACAATAATAATTCTTGAAAATAATTTTTAAAAAAATTAAACACAACAAAATAAAACATAACAAGTACAAGCAAAAAGAAAGAAAAAATAATAATATTTTTAATCCAAAAATTTTGCACCAAAGAGTGTATTTTAGGATATACAATGATGATGTATTGATAGTTTTTATAGGTATAAGCTTTAAAATAAATTTCTTTTTGCTTATAAAAATCATGGGTAAAATTAGACTTAAAATGATTTAGAAAATAAGAATAATCTTTTAATGATGAAAAAATATCATCATCTTGTTTGATGATAAAATCTGCTCTGGTATTTTGAGCAAATTGCTTGATATTATTGGAATTTAGTGTATCTAATAACTGAAATTGTAAAACATCATTAAGTGTTTTTAGTTTTTGTTCATAAGTGTTTTTTACCGTAGTATTGATATAGCTTTCATTGAAAAAATAAAACAATATAAAAAAAGCAATACAAAAAAATCCAAGTATAAAAAGGAAAAAAGTTTTTATTTTTAGCACAATTTATAGCCCACCGAACGCACTGAAATGATATTTTCCTTAATTTGTGGAATTTTTTGTTTTAATCTTAAAATAGCTGTATTGATTGTCTTATCGCTTGTTGTGTCATTTTTCCATACTTGCTCGCTTAAAAATTGACGGCTTAGAAGTTGATTTTTGTGATTAAAAAAACACTTGAGTAATTCCACATCTAGGGTTGATAAATTTTCAAATGTATTTGTTTTATAGGTTAATTTTCTCTCTTCTATATATAAGGTAAAATCTTGATAAGAAATTTGTTCTTTTGGAGTTTTATTTCTTTTAGTTACGGCTTTGATTCTAAATAAAAGCTCATTAAAATCAAAAGGTTTACATATATAATCATCACAGCCTTGCTCAAAACCTTCTAAAATATCTTTTTGTAAAGTCTTTGCACTAAGAAAAATCACAGGCTCCATATAACCTTTTTTTCTTAATTGTTTTATCATCTCTACACTATCACCACTTGGTAAATTTCTATCCATGATGATTAAGTCTATTTCATTGGTATCTAAAAAAGTTTCTAAGTCAAAAAAATCAAAATAACTATAAATTTTTATATTTTCTTGGCTAAGTCTTAGTGTGATTAATTCGTTTAAGTCTTTATCATCTTCTATCAAAATAATATTTAACATATAAAAATTATATCAAAAAATACATGTATCCAAAATGTTTCCAAGTTTTTTTAAATTTTCATTACTTTTTAACTAAGGAGATAAAATGAAAAAACTTTTAGCTTTAAGTGTGGCTTGCTTTGTTGGTTTAGAAGCAGTAGAATTAAAAATAGCAGGTTCATCCACTGTCTACCCTTTTACTTCTTTTGTTGCTGAAGAATATGCTGTTATAAAAAATACAAAAACACCTATAGTTGAAAGTCTTGGTACAGGCGGTGGTTTTAAAGTGTTTTGCGAGGGAATTACTGACATTTCTAATGCTTCAAGAGCAATCAAACCAAGTGAATTTGAAACTTGTAAAAAATCAGGCGTGAGTGATATAGTCGGGATTATGATAGGTTATGATGGTATAGTTTTAGCTCAAAATAAAATCAATACCCCATTAAATATAAGCTTACATGAGTTATTTTTAGCTTTGGCTAAAGAAATTCCACAAGATGGAAAATTAGTCCCAAATCCTTACACAAATTGGCAACAAATCAATAAAAATCTACCAAATAGAAAAATTACAATCTATGGTCCTCCATCAAGTTCAGGAACAAGAGATAGTATAGAAGAGCTTGTTATGGTAGATATTTCTAAAAAAATTCCTGAATATAAAGGTATATATAAAACTATACGCCAAGATGGAGCATTTATACCAAGCGGTGAAAATGATAATTTAATTGTTTCAAAACTTTCTATTGATAAAGAAGCTTTTGGGCTTTTTGGATACGGATTTTTAGCTAGTAATGATGATAAGATTAATGCTGCCTACATTGATGGTGTAAAAGCTAATGAGAAAAATATTTCTGAAGGAAAATATAAACTAGCTCGTTCTTTGTTTATATATATGAATGCTAAGAAAAATCCAGAAGTATTTGAATTTGCAAAAATTTATATGAGTGATGATTTAGCTAAGAGTGGAGCAGAATTAGAAAAAATAGGATTAGTTCCTTTGGATGAAAAAACATTAAAACAAACCCAAAAACATATAGAAGAAAAAGGTTTATTAACTGATGAGCTTGTTAAATCAGGGAAAGTTTTTTGATTTAGGACGAAAAATTGATAAAAGAAAAAATAATAAAATTAACGCTTTTTCTTTGTGCTTTTGTTAGTGTAGTAGTAAGTTTTGCTATTATGCTAACGATTTTAATTGAAGCATTAAATTTTTTTCAAAAAGAAAGCGTATTTATTTTTTTATTCTCAAGCCAGTGGGCAGCAGATGCTGCATTTGTAGGTGCTGATGGAAGTAGCAAGCATGGTGTTTTTGGTGCTTTGAGTTTATTTTGGGGAACTTTTTATATTTCACTAATAGCAATGCTAACAGCCTTACCTTTAGGTGTAATGTGTGCTATTTATCTTGGAGTATTTGCGGGTAAAAAATCTAAAAACTATTTAAAGCCTATTTTAGAAATCATAGCAGGAATTCCTACCGTGGTTTTTGGATTTTTTGCAGCTATAGTTGTAGCTCCATTTATAGTATGGTTTTTCTCTCTCTTTGGCATAGAAGCTAGTTTTCAAAGTGCTTTAGGTGCAGGTTTTATCATGGGTATTATGATAGTCCCTATAGTAGCTTCACTCTCGCAAGATTGCATTGAAGCTGTAAGTTTAAAAAGAATCAATGGAGCTTATGCTTTAGGTATGACTAAAAAAGAAGTCGTTTTTGCAGTGATTTTACCAGAAGCAATGCCAGGTATAGTTGCAGCTTGTCTTTTAGGACTTTCAAGAGCTTTAGGAGAGACGATGATTGTTGTTATGGCTGCTTCATTGCGTCCAAATTTAACAATGAATTTTTTAGAAGATATGACAACAGTGACTGTAAAAATAGTAGAAGCATTAAGTGGTGATCAAGCTTTTGATAGTTCTTTGGCTTTAAGTGCATTTTCTTTAGGGCTTGTGCTTTTTATTATCACATTAATCATTAATATTTTTAGCGTTTATTTGATAAATCGCTTCCATAAAAGGAAAAATTTATGAAAAAACTTTTCAAACAAAGAAAAAAAGCTTCAAAAAATTTCAAAAGATTCTGTAAAATAGGGCTTTATATAAATCTTATTTTTCTTTGTATTTTTTTATCAAGTGTAGGGTATCTTGGAGTAGGAGCTTTTAAGCAAACTTATATTTATGTAGAGTCTGATAGAAATAGCCCTTCATATGAGCTTTTATCGCGCGCTGAACAAAGGAAAATAAGAACTGGTCAAATCAAAGAAAAATCTTGGCTTTTAGCAAATTCTGAAGTTGATCAATATATGAAAAAAAACTACAATAAACTAAGCGATGAGCAAAAAAAATTAGTCGATGAATTAGTTCAAAAACAAGAAATCAAACTAAGTTTTAACACGAATTTTTTCCTTAATGGAGACTCTAAATCACCTGAAAATTCAGGAATCTTTGCTTCTGTGGTTGGAACTTTGCTTGTGATGATAGTATGTATGGCTGTGAGTATCCCAATAGGAGTTGGAGCAGCTATTTATTTAGAAGAATTTGCTCCGCAAAATGTATTTACGCATTTTATAGAAGTGTGTATAAATAATTTAGCTAGTATTCCTAGTATTTTATTTGGACTTTTAGGTCTTGGAGTGTTTATTAATCTTTTTGGCATGCCTCGTTCTAGTGCTTTAGTTGGGGGACTTACTTTAGCTATTATGAGTTTGCCTATTATTATTGTTTCAACTAAAGCTGCCTTAAAAAGTGTGGATATTAATATGAAAAATGCAGCATATGCTTTAGGCATGACTAAAATTCAAATGATAAAAGGCATTATGCTACCTTTGGCAATGCCTATGATTTTAACAGGTTCTATTTTAACTCTAGCAGGGGCTATTGGCGAAACCGCACCTTTGATGATTATAGGTATGATAGCTTTTATACCTGATGTAGCAAACTCAATTTTTGCGCCAACAAGTGTTTTACCTGCTCAAATTTTTTCATGGTCAGCTATGCCAGAGCGTGCATTTTTAGAAAGAACAGCAGCAGGGATTATAGTGCTTTTATCTCTTTTAGTGATTTTAAATTTAGCAGCAATACTTTTAAGAAGATATTTTCAAGGAAAATTAAAATGATAGCAAAAACAACAAATTTAAATTTATTTTATGGTAAAAAACAGGCTTTATTTGATATTAATATCGAAATTCAAAAAAATAAAATAACAGCTTTAATAGGTGCTTCAGGCTGTGGAAAATCCACATTTTTGCGTTGTTTTAATAGGATGAATGATAAAATAGCAAAAATCGATGGTCTTGTTGAGATTGATGGGAAAGATGTTAAAAATCAAGATTTAGTTGTGCTTAGAAAAAAAGTTGGAATGGTATTTCAACAACCTAATGTTTTTGTAAAAAGCATTTATGATAATATTTCTTATGCACCAAAACTCCATGGAATGATCAAAAGCAAAGATGAAGAAGATGCTTTGGTGGAAGAATGTCTTAAAAAAGTGGGTCTTTTTGAGGAGGTAAAAGATAAACTAAAACAAAATGCTTTAGCGCTTTCAGGTGGTCAGCAACAACGCCTTTGTATAGCAAGAGCTTTAGCTATAAAGCCAAAATTATTACTTTTAGATGAACCAACTTCTGCACTTGATCCTATATCTTCAAGTGTTATAGAAGAACTTATTAAAGAATTAAGTCATAATCTTTCTATGGTTATGGTAACGCATAACATGCAACAAGGTAAGCGCGTGGCTGATTATACTGCGTTTTTTCATTTAGGAGAACTTGTAGAATTTGGAGAGAGTAAGGAATTTTTTGAAAATCCTAAAGAAGAAAAAACAAAAGCTTATTTAAATGGAGCTTTTGGGTAATTTTTATCTATTTAGAAATTTTGATGATATAATTAATCAAAATTTCTAAAAGGCTTAATATGCTCATAAATCAAATCTATTTCATAGACTCTTGCGATGATGTAGAATTAAATATAAAAAGAGAAAGTAAACTAGAATATAAAATCACTTATGATAATAGTAAACAAATGAAAGCTATTGTTTGCATTATTTCTGGATTTGGAGATGATGTAAATAGTGATTATAGAAGACATTTAGCTGAAACCATATGTAGTAATTTTGATGTAATTGTACTTAGTGTTGAGTATCACTGTATTGGTTCAAGATTGAATAATGGTGCAAAAATAATATTTGATAATATAGATAAATTTATACTAGAACATTCATGTAAAGCTTTTGGCATAAAATGGAAAGATTTTGCCTATGATGATTTAAAATATATAGACCAGCAGATGATTGAATTAAAATCAACAAATAAAATTCACAATCAAAGTAAAATTCAACTTAGTGCCACTTTAAAACCAACTAAAAATGAGTATCAAAATTTTGGCATCATGCAAGCAATAGATATATCTAATGCTATATTACATGTGCAAAAAAATATGAGTGGGGGGGGGATATACCAGTAATTTTAGTCGGTAGCTCCCATGGAGGATATTTGGCAAATTTATGTGCTAAAATAAGTCCTTGGATTATAGATGGCATAATAGATAATTCTTCTTATGCACAAACACCTCTTGCGTATTTAGGTTTTTCTAAAGAAATTGATTATACTAAGAACTGCGAATTTTATATAAATTACTCTGAAAATATTGATTTATTTTTGTTTACTAAAAGTTTTTGGACATCTAATCAATATTCTCCTTGTTATTTTTCTAATGCAAGAAAAAGCATTAGAGATATTTTAAATTATGAACATTTAAAACTTCAATCAAGTTATAGAAAAATTCCTTATATTAGCTATCATAGTATATATGATACCATAGCGCCGTTTAAGAACAAGAAAGAACTGTATGTGTTTTTGAGTGAATTAGGATTTGATGTTTGTTTGTATGAAATTAATTGTGAAAAACAAATAGATGGTAGATTAGTTAAAAATTTAAATCACGGATTAGGAATGTCAATAAAAACTTTAATCAAAAAACACTTACCGCAAATTCTACAAGAATCTTTAAAAGATAAAACTTGTAAAAAAGAAATCTCGTATAAATGTGATGATTTAATATATACTTTTAAAGAGAAAAATGAGCAAATTGTTTTAAGTATAATAAATTCAATTTGATATTATTTATTTTATAAAAAGTAATTTTTAAGTAAAATTACTTTTTTACTTTCAAAAATTTATTATCAAAAAGAGTATTTATGGCAAGCAAACAACTTTCACTCAAGCATCTTAGTATGCCTATACTACTTGAAATGTTTTTAAGATATTTTTCTTTGATTATTAACACCGTTATGGTTTCGCAGTATTCTAACTTTTTAGTTGGGGCTATGGGTGCTGGTAATCAAGTAGCAGATTTATTTATTATTATTTTTAGCTTTTTAAGTGTGGGTTGTAGTGTGGTAATTGCTCAAGCTTTAGGAGCTAAAAATTACACTTTAGCTAGAAAAGTAATCCATCAAAGTTTATTTTTAAATGGCTTAATTGGACTTGTGTGTGGAAGTTTGATTTTATGGCATGGAGAGCTTTTGCTTTACCTTTTACAAATTCCAAATGAACTTTTAAAAGATAGTGAAATTTACTTGCATATGCTTGGAATTTGTTTATTTTTTGATGCCATGGGTATAGTTTTGGCTGCTATTATTAGAGTATACAACATGGCTTATTGGGTTATGTTTGTAACTTTATTGATGAATGTTGTAATATTTATAGGAAATTTTTATGTATTGCATTTTACCAAATTAGAGCTTTTTGGAGTAGGGCTTAGCAATATATTTGGGCGTTTAGTAGCTTTTGGCATGCTTGTGGCAATACTTAGTTTTAAACTCAAAATTCATCTTAAAATTAAAGAGATGATAAGCCTTGAAAAAGCTGTACTTAAAAAGATTTTAAATATCGGTGGATTTGCTGCCGGCGAAAATTTAATATGGTTTATACAATACACCATAGCCTTTGCTTTTGTAGCAAGTTTAGGTAAAGAAAACTTAAGTGTTCAAACGATTTATTTTCAAATTTCTTTACTTATCATGTTGGTAGGACAAGCTATAAGTGTGGCAAATGAAATTATCATAGGTAAATTAGTCGGTGCAAAATACTTAAATGTAGCCTATAAACATACCTGGATAGCCTTGTATTTTAGTGTAGTTGTAAGTGCTTTTGTAGCTTTGTTAAATTTTGTTTTGCAAGATTTTACCATGGGTGTAATAAAACTTGAGGAAAATTTAAAAGAACTTATGATACCACTATTTGCACTTTCGATTTTCTTAGAAATTTCAAGAACATTTAATATAGTCATGGTAAATTCATTAAGAGCAAGTGGTGATGCGAGATTTCCATTTTTAAGTGGAGTTGTATTTATGCTTGGAGTTTCTTTGCCTGTGGGCTATATACTTTGCTTTTATGCTGGACTTGGAATTTTAGGAGTTTGGATGGGTTTTTGCGCAGACGAGTTTTTACGCGGTATAGTTAATTCATACAGATGGAAAAGTAAAAAATGGCAAGGCAAAGCACTAGTATAAAAGGAATTTTAGAATTTAAAGAATTTCGTTTTGCTTTTGAAAAGAAAAAACTTAAATATCTAAGACTTAGAATAGATAGAGATTTAAATTTCAAGCTTAGCATACCGCTATATTATGAGCAAAGAGATGTTTTAAGATTTTTAGAAAAAAATGAAAGTTGGATTAGAGCCAAAGAAAAAGAACTTTCTTTAAAAAGGGTAGTTATAGCAAGTGATGAGCTATATTTTTTAGGTAGAAAATACAAGTTAGTCTTTGATGAAAATTATAAAAAAGTATTTATTAAAAAAGGTAAAATCTTTGCAAAAAATCAAAAAGCCTTAGATCTTTTCTTAAGGCGTAGTGCTAGAGTGATTTTTGAGTTTTATATAAAAAAATGGGAATTTGCTTTTGAAAGAAAGGTGCAAAGAATTTGTATTAAGGAAATGATTTCAAGATGGGGTTCTTGCAATCATCAAAAAGCATACATAAACTTAAATTTAAAACTTATGCAAAAACCTATAAAAGCTATAGAATATGTGATTTTGCATGAACTTACACATTTAATTTATCCACATCATCAAAAAGAATTTTATGATTTTTTGTATAAATTAATGCCTGATTATAAAGCATGTGAAGCTCTTTTAAAAAGTTTTATTTATTAATAAAAATTTATTTTATTTTAAATAATTATTTATTAAAATAAATAGTTTTTAAATATTTCTTTAAAGGAGAAACAATGAAAAGAAGAAGTTTATTGAAAGTAGGTGCTATTGGTTTAGCTGCTATGCTTTTTAGCGGGGTAGCTTTAAATGCTAATGATGTAGTTAATTTCCCAAAAGATAAACAAAAAGCTTTATTGCTCTCAAGTTCAGGTTATAAAGATACTGGATATTTAAATCATGCTTTACCTTGGCTTAAAGAATTTGTTGAAAAAAACAACTTAAAAGGTAAAAAAGTAGCTTTTATACCTTATGCAGGTGTTAGAAAAACTTATGAGCAATATGAAGCACAAGTTGCTAAAGCTTTAGAAAGCTTAGGACTTCAAATAGTTAGCGTACATAGGGGTAATGCTGCTGATATTGTTAAAAGTGCTGATGCGATTTTTGTAGGGGGTGGAAATACTTTTGAATTAGTTAATCAGCTTTATAATAATAACCTAGTAGAACTCATCGCAAAAAGGGTAAGTGAGGGTGTGCCTTATGTTGGTTGGTCAGCAGGCTCAAACGTAGCAGGTGCAACTATGATGACAACTAATGATATGCCTATAGTTGAACCAAAATCATTCAATACTTTTAATATCTTCCCTCATCAAATCAACCCACATTTTATCTCAGGTAAACCAGTAGGACACAATGGTGAAAGCCGCGAAGAAAGACTTGAAGAGTTTTTGATTGTAAATCCTAAAGTAGTTGTTTATGCTTTACCAGAAGGTGTTGCATTGTTACTTGATGGCAAAAAAGCAAAAGTTTTAGGTGTAGATAAAAATGCTCCACTTTTAAAACTTGAAAATAAAAAAGAAATTCAAAAAATCGCCATTGGTTCTGAATTTAACTACTAAAATAACAAGCTATCTATATTTTAGATAGCTTTTTTAAGCTTTCCTTAGAATTAAAATTGCTATATTTATACTTTTGAAATTTAATTTTAAGGTTTTAAACTTGCTTTTAGAAATTACTTTTGATTATAAATCTAAAAACGATATTTTTGAGTATTTGTTAGCTTATTATACTAAGGATTATGTGTATGATTATGAGCAAAAAGATGAAAAAATCATCATTAAAGTTAAGGGTGAAAAAGATGAAATTCAAGCCTTTTGTTCTAATTTAGAAAATATTAGCCATAGTGTTTTTTTAAACAAATTTGACTTAAAAGTTATAGAAGAAGATTTTACACCCATAAAAAAAGAAAAAACCTTCACTAAAAGAAGTTTTTTAACAAGACTTAATGCAAACGCTTATACCAATGGTGAACTTTTAGAAAATGAATGGGGTATTTTTGTAGAAGAAGAATTTAAAATAGAAGAGAATTTTATAAAAATCACTAAAGAAAATTTTCATGATAATCTAAAAAAAGCCTTAGAAAAATTAAAAAACAAAGAAAAAATACATTTTAAAAGCTCAAAAGGAGTATATACTTTTGAAATTTTTAATGAAGCATTAGATGATTTTTTAATGCCTTGTGATCCAAAACATATCAATGCATTTTTTTCCTGTAATAACGAGCAGTTTAAAATCTTAGCAGGGGTTGAAAAACCTCTAATGAAACTTAAATTTAATGCTATTTTTAGACAAAATCATCAATTAAATCATGAGTACTTTAAAATAAAAATATATGATAATCTTTTCTTGTTTGCCTTATGTTTTGAGTTTGAAAAAGAAGGAATTAAGTTTTTAAATTTTAAAAAGCTAGAACATTTTGAAGATGATTTTGAAGTGGCTTTAATCGAAAATGAACTAGTAGTTTGCAGGGGTTATGATTATATTTTACCTGAGTTTAAAAATTTGATTTTTCAAAAAGAAGATAAAAATTTTGCAAGAATTTCTTGTATATTGTCTGATTTTAAAGACAAAAAGCCTTTGCTTTTAGAACTTAGCAAAAGAAATGATGATATTATCTTACTTGATAAAGAGCTAAATCTTTTAAAACTTAGCTTACCAAAAAGCTTTGATGAGTTTTATGAAACTATAAGTCAAGATGATGTTGCTAAGAGATTACTGGCTAATTATGAAAAAGAATTTACCCTAGTGCGAAAAGAACTAAATATGGCTAATAATTTTTTTAATCTTTTTGGCATGGTAGGGATGATTTTAGAACTTGATGAAGATGTACAAAGTGCTGCATTAGCGCTTTTAGCCTTAGCAGATGAGAGTAAAATGGCAAAAGGTGTTAGGATAGACTTTAAGCTTAATAAGCAAAAAGAATTTGATTATACTAAAACACTAAGAAGTGTGATGAGTTTTAAGCTTGCTGGAGTAGAAAATCAAATCATAGCCTTAGGTGTTGTTGAGAGTTTGGCGTATTTTTTAAGGGATTTATTTGATGATTTAAAAGCTAAAGAGCAAGTTGATTGCGCCGTGCTTAGTGGGAGCTTGTTTGAGCACAAAAGCCTTAGTAAAAATGTATTCAAACACATACCATTTTTTAAGTTAAGCGATGTCCCGCTTTGGATATGAAATTCATATTAAAGGGCTAGTGCAAGGCGTTGGCTTTCGTCCTTTTGTGTTTAATATAGCCAAAGAGCTTAATTTAAAAGGTGAAGTTTATAATAATAGCTTAGGTGTTATTATAATCCTTGAGTGTAGCAATGATGAATTAGAAATTTTTAAAGAAAAACTCTTAACTAACCTACCATCTTTGGCTAGGATAGATGATTTTGATTTTTCATATAAAAAACTTCAAAAAACTTATAATGATTTCAGCATAAGCGCTTCACAAGATAGTGAAAAATTTAGTCCTATTTTGAGTGATTTTGCTCTTTGTGAGGATTGCTATAATGAATTTTATGATGAAAAAAATCCGCGTTTTAAATATCCTTTTATTACTTGTACAAATTGCGGACCAAGATTTTCTATTATAAAAAAACTTCCATATGATAGAGTTAATACGACTATGGATGAGTTTAAAATGTGTTCTTTTTGTCAAAGCGAATATGAAGATCCTACTAATCGTCGCTTTCATGCTCAACCACTCTCATGTCCAAAATGTAAAATTACTATTTTTTTAAAAGATAAAAATCAAAATATTTTAGCCAAAGATGAAAAAGCTTTTATCTTACTTGCAAAGCTTTTAGGAGAAGGTAAAATCATAGCTTTTAAAGGTATGGGTGGGTTTCATTTAATTTGTGATAGCACAAATGAAAATGCTATAAATGAACTTAGAATACGCAAAAATCGCCCTAAAAAGCCTTTTGCTATTATGGTAAAAGATCTTGAAATGGCTCAAGAATTAGCTTTTATCAATGAAGCTGAGGCAAAACTTTTAACTTCAAATTTAAAACCCATAGTTATTTTAAATAGCAAAAATATCCATAAAAGCTTAGCACCAGATACCAATAAAATAGGCATTATGTTAGCTTATATGGGAACGCATTTAATGCTTTTTGAGCATTTTAAAAAACCTATCATTGCAACAAGTGCTAATCTAAGTTCACAAAGCATTATTTATGAAGAAGCAAAACTTTTAGAGCAACTTAGCGATGTATTTGATTTTTATCTTGATTATGATAGAGCAATTTATAATTCAAGCGATGATAGCATTGCTCAAGTTATTAGCGAAAAAACTATGTTTTTAAGGACTTCAAGGGGTCTTAACCCGCTTTATATTAACACAGTAGATATTTTTAATGTAAAAGAAAATATTCTCGCTCTAGGGAGTGAGTTAAAAAATGAATTTGCATGTTTTTTTAAAAATCAAATTTTCATTTCTCCTTATATAGGTGATATGAAAAGTTTAGACATACAAGAGAGATTTTTTAAAATTTTAACTTTCTTTCAAAACTCTTATAAACTAAATTTTGATCAGATTTTAAGCGATAAACACCCACAATTTAATTATGTAAAAGAATTTAAAAATTATAAAAATTTTCGCGTGCAACATCACTATGCGCATTTGTGTGCTTGTTTATTTGAACATAAAATTTATAAAAACGATGTTTTGGCCTTTATTTTTGATGGAACAGGTTATGGAGATGATGGAAAAATTTGGGGTGGGGAAATTTTTAAAGCGAATTTAAAAAACTATGAAAGGCTAAATCATTTTAAAAATTTCAAACTCATTAATACAGATATTAAAAATATCGCAAATTTAGCTTTAGCTTTGATCTTTGATTTTAATTTAGAAAGCAAAGCTAGCGAGTTTTTGGCTAAATTTTCTCAAGTAAAATTAAACAATCTTAAAAAAATTCATGCTCAAAGCTCTTTACATACGAGTTCTCTTGGTAGGATTATTGATGCTTTTGGCGCTTTTACTTTTGATATACAAAAGCTTGATTATGAAGCACAAATTGGACTTTTAATGGAAAAATATTATGATAAAAATCTTGATTATAGTTACAAATTTGATATCCAAGAAAAAGAAATTTGCTTTAAAAATGCCTTTTTACAAGCTTTAGAAGATAAAGATAAGGTTAAAATTAGTACAGGTTTGCTTAATGGCATTGCAAATTTAATTATAGAATATTCAAAAGATTTTAAAGAAGAAGTACTTTTATGTGGCGGGGTATTTCAAAACAAAACCTTACTTGAAATTTTAGATCGAAAAAATTTTGCTTATAAAACTTCTTTACAATATCCTTGTAATGATAGTTCTATTGCACTTGGGCAACTTGTACATTATTTATCTTTAAAAACTTAATAAAACTCATATTTTTTTAATACTTTTTTATATACAATAAAATAAAAATATAAAGGAAAGATTATGTGTAAAGATTGCGGTTGTTCTATTAATGGACATGAACATCATCATGATCACCATCATGAAAATCCAGCTTTAAAAGATGAAAAAACTATTAATGTTATTAGTAAAATTTTATCAAAAAATGATCATCAAGCAGCTCATAATAGAGAACATTTTAACGAATACAATACTCTTTGTATTAATCTAATGAGTTCTCCAGGAAGTGGTAAAACAACGCTTTTAGAAGAAACTATAAAAACTTTAAAAGACGATTTAAAAATAGCCGTGGTTGAAGGGGATTTGGAAACTAACAATGATGCAAATCGCATTATTAAAGCAGGGGGCTTAGCTCATCAAATCACCACAGGACAAACTTGTCATTTAGATGCTTTTATGGTGCATGAAGCTTTACATCATTTTAAACTTAGCGAGCTTGATATAGTTTTTGTTGAAAATGTGGGAAATTTAGTATGCCCTGCCAGTTATGATTTGGGTGAGCATCTAAATGTAGTTTTACTTTCAGTAACAGAAGGTAGCGATAAGGTAGAAAAATACCCAGTGATGTTTAGAAAAGCTGATTTATTGGTCATTACTAAAGCTGATTTGGCTCAGCATTTTGACTTTGATTTTAAAGCAGCTTCCATGGCAGCTAAAAGATTAAATCCTAAAATAGATATTATGATTTTAGATAGCAAAACAAAAACAGGATTTGATCTTTGGATAAATTATCTAAAAATGAAAAAGGAGCTTAGTTAATGTGTCTTTCTATACCTTCTAAAATTTTAGAAATTGATGAGCTAAATTCAGCCATAGTAGAAACTTTAGGGGTTAAAAGAAGAGTGAGTTTAGACTTGATAAGCGAGCCCTTAAAAGTAGGTGATTATGTGCTTATACATGTGGGTTTTGCGATGGAAAAAATCGACACTCAAGCTGCGCAAGAGAGTTTAAAAATTTATACTGATATAGCAGAGAAAATGCAAAATGGGCAAATTGATGAAAACGAAGGCGATATGGGGCTAAAAAATGGATTTAATTAATGATTTTAGAGATAAAGAAAGAATTTTAGCCCTAAAAGAACTTATTGCTTCTAAAATTACCAAGCCTATTAATATCATGGAAATTTGTGGTGGACATACGCATAGTATTATGAAATTTGGTTTACCCGATTTATTGCCAAAAGAAATTAATTTTGTGCATGGCCCAGGTTGTCCTGTGTGTGTTATGCCAAGAGAGCGTATTGATGTAGCTTTAAAACTTGCGAGTATGTCAAATACTATTTTTTGTGTATTAGGTGATATGCTTAAAGTACCAGGAAGTTATGAAAGCTTAATTGACCTTAGAGTCAAAGGAGCTGATGTTAGAGCACTTTATACGCCTTTGGATGTGATAGATATAGCTTTAAAAAACCATGAAAAAAATATAATCTTTTTTACCATAGGTTTTGAGACAACTACGCCTATGAGTGGGGTAATTATAGAAAAAAGCATAGCTTTAAATTTAAAAAATTTATTTTTTCATATTAATCATGTTTTGGTTCCACCTGCAGTAGAAGCTATCATGCAAGATGAAAATGTAAAAATTGACGCCTTTTTAGGGCCTTCTCATGTAAGCGTTATCACAGGATCAAACATTTATGAACCTATTGCTAAAAAATATAAAACTCCTATAGCAGTGAGTGGTTTTGAGCCAGTTGATATAATGCTTAGCGTGTTAAATATAGTAGAGCAAAAGAATGTAAATACTTTTGAAGTTTATAATGAATATCACAGAGTAGTTAGCAAAGAGGGTAATTTAAAAGCTAAAGCTTTAGTAGAAAAATACTTTAAGCCTTGTGATTTTGAATTTAGAGGTCTTGGAGTAATTGCAAATGGTGGGCTTTGTTTAAAAGATGAATTTGCGCACTTAGATGCTAGCAAAGTGTTTGATTGTAAAGTGCAAAGTAAAGATGAAAGCAAAGCTTGTATTTGTGGTCAAATTTTAAGAGGCTTAGCTAAGCCTTATGATTGCAAGGTATTTGCAAAAGCTTGTACTCCAAAAAATCCAATAGGTAGCTGTATGGTTTCTAGCGAAGGAGCTTGTGCGGCTTATTATAAATATTATCAAGATAAGGCATAAAATGAAGCAAATTACTTTAGCCCATGGTGGCGGTGGCGAAGAAATGAATGCTTTGATAAGTGAAATTTTTTCTGTTTTTGAAAATGATGTTTTAAAAGAAGCAAATGACGCTGCTATTTTAGATGATTTGGCTTTTAGTACTGATTCTTTTGTGCTAAATCCTATCTTTTTAAAAGATACAAATATAGGAAAACTAGCAGTTTGTGGTAGCGTAAATGATGTATTAATGGTGGGAGCAAAACCGCTATATTTGTCACTAGCCTTGATTTTAGAAGAGGGTTTTGAGATAGAAAAGTTAAAAATCATACTAAAATCTATAAAAGAAGAATGTGATAAAGCGGGAGTAAAACTAGTTTGTGGGGATACTAAAGTTGTTCCTAAAAATAAAGGCGATGAAATATATATTAACACTTCATGTATAGGAAAAAATATACAAAAAATTAATACAAAAGACTTAGAAAGTGGTTGTAGTATCTTAGTTTCAAGGGATATTGGAGCTCATGGTTGTGCGGTTTTGGTTGAAAGAAATAATTTAGAGGCAAATATCCAAAGTGATTGTAAAAATTTAAAAGATGAAGTTTTAACACTTTTGAATGCAGATATTTCCATAAAAGCAATGCGCGATGCTACGCGTGGTGGACTTAGCGCGGTTTTAAATGAATGGGCTAAATTAAGTAATTTAGAGCTTTTGATATATGAGGAAAAAATTCCAGTTTGTGATGAAGTTTTAGGGGTTTGTGAGCTTTTTGGATATGAGCCTTATGAGCTTGCAAATGAAGGAACTTTTATTATTTGTGTAGATAAAAAAGATGAGCAAAAGGCATTAGAAATTCTAAAACAATTTAATACTAATGCAGCCGTTATAGGTGAAATCACAGCTAATGAAAAAGCAAGAGTGGTTTTAGAAAATGCTTATGGAGCAAAACGCATTTTAGAAGCTCCAAAGGGCGAACTTTTACCAAGAATTTGCTAATGCATGAGTTAAGTATTACAGAATCTTTGCTAGAGCTTTGCGAAGAATACGCTCAAGGAAAAATTATTGAAGAAGTACATGTGAAAATAGGGCGCTTAAGCGGGGTTGAACCTCCACTTTTACAAAGAAGTTTTGAAACTTTTAAAGAAAATAGTCCTTTGTGTAAGAATGCTAAATTTGTTATACATATTCAAGAAATAGTAGTTGAGTGTCAAAAATGCCATTTTAGTGGAGTACTTGAAAATAATATCTTTTGGTGTCCAAAATGCGAAGATAAAGATTTAAAAATCATAGATGGAGAAGAACTTTATCTTATGCAACTTGTTTTAAAAGAAAACGAGGATTTAGAAAACAATGACAAATAAAGAAATCATTTTAGGTGCGGGTTGTTTTTGGTGTACTCAAGCTGTGTTTGATGAAATTAAAGGCGTAGTTTATACAGAAGTAGGTTATAGTGGTGGTAAGCCAAATCCAAGTTATGAAAGCGTGATAAATGGTGATGGAAATATAGAAGTAGCTAAGATAATTTATGATGAAAAACAAATTTCATTAGAAAAAATTTTAGAAATTTTTCTCAAAATGCATGATCCAACAAGCCTAGATAAACAAGGTGCTGATAAGGGGATACAATATAGATCAGTTATTTTTTATCAAGCTAATGAGGAGTTAAAAACCATTAGTGATTTTTTACAAAAAGTACAAAAATATTACGCTAAAGCCATAGTTACACAAGTTTTAAAATTAGAAAAAATTTTATAGGGCTGAGGATTATCATCAAAAATATTTTAAAAATAATCCCAACCAAGCTTATTGTAGATTTATATCATCGCACCAAAGCTAGAAAAACTAGCAAATCATTCTAATTTTTCTTTTTAGAAATAGGGCAAACCCCAAGTGGACAAGCTTGTTTTCCACTAAGCACTCTTATAGGACAAACAGCAAAAATACCTGTTAATAAAGGAATTAAACCCAATAATCCCCACCAAGTTGAAAAATAAACTCCTAAAGAAAACGCCACTATGGCTAAAGCTATTCTTAGAACTCTTTCTAATTTACTCATAATTTCTCCTTTTTGTTGATATTATAAATAAATTTTAAAAGTATTTCTGTGATAAAGTTACAAAGAAATTAGTATTATTTTAGATCTTTCAAGTTTGATTTTACCTTCTTTTTCTAATTCTTTTAAAATTCTTGAAACAGCTTCTCTAGCGCTTCCTAAGTGATTAGCTAAAGCTTCATGGGTAATTTTTAAAGTATTATTACTAGCATTTTCTTTTAAAAAATCACAAATTCTAGAAGATAAAGGCATAAATAAAGCTTGCTCTAAAACTTTGATTAAGGTATTAAAACGCTTGGTAATTAAACTTAAAACATAATTATTAATTTTTGGGTATTTTTCTTTTAAAATTTGAAAAATTGATGAGGGGATGATGGCTATACTTGTATTTTGGGTACTTTGTATAAAAACATCATAAGATATACCATCCATATTACACTCAGAGCAAATAACGCATTCATCATTTTCTTTAAGGTGAAAAAGTGTTATTTCTTTTGCATTTGGAGTTAGAATAAAAGCTCTAAGCTCGCCTTTTAAAATTTTTATAAATCCTAAACATTTATCATTGACCTTAAAGTCTTTTTCAATGTTTATTATTTGTAAGTGCTCTTGTATAAGTTTGAGATCTTGTTTTTCTATTTCAAAATGAGAAAGAAAATTTTCCATATTTTTAAGTTTTAAAAGCCTATAAAAGGCTTTTAAATTTTAGTGGCAACCACAACCACCACATCCACAACTTTGACCAAAGAAGCTTTCTAGAGCTTGCATATTTGGAAGTTCGGTGATCTCATCTACTAATTCCTTATAAACTACAACACCATCTTTAACTACAAAAACAGCCCTAGCTAAAATTCCCTCAAGTGGACCATCAGCCATTAAAACACCATATTTTTCACCAAATTCTTTAGATACAAAATCACTAGCAACGCTTAAATTATCTATGCCTTCAGTTGAGCAAAAACGACCCATAGCAAAAGGTAAATCCATGCTTACAACAATTACTTCAACACCACTTGCCGCCGCTCTTTTGTTAAATTCTCTGGCTTCGGTTGCACATACTGGAGTATCAAGACTTGGTACGCTAATGATAACTTGTGTTTTTCCTTTTGGAGCAATTTCAATACCCGAAAGATCTTTAGCTTTTAAAGTGATATTTGGAGCCATATCACCAACTTGGATATTATTTCCTTTTAAATTTACTTTATTTCCTTTGAATAATACACTATTCATTTTTTCTCCTTTTAATGGTTTTTATTAATCATAATATAAAAAGATTAATAAAGTCTTATTTTTGTTCTTCTTTACACATACCTGCTTCGATTAGAAAACATGAAGGTTGATAAGTGCTTTTTTTAATCTTATCATATTTTGCATAACTTAAGTACAAAGTATCTTTAGCTCTAGTTACTGCTACATAAAAAAGTCTTCTTTCTTCTTCCAAACTTCCACCCATACTCATGAGCTTTTGATTTGGAAACCTTCCTTGTGCAAGATCAATTACAAATACAAGTTCAAATTCAAGTCCCTTGCTTGCATGTATGCTTAAAAGATTAACCCCATTACCACTACTCATTTCACTAGCACCAAGAGTAAGGAAATTATAGTATTTGTAATTATCACTATAATTTTTTGCAAGTTCTTTTAATACAAACATTTTTGCATTAATTTTTTCTAAAATTTCACTTTTTTTGTTTAAATCTACATTAGAATTTTTGTTGGTTGCTTTTTTGGTTGCTAAAATATCACAAATTTCTTTGAAATAATCATTTTCTAAAATCAAATTCACAAGTTGAGTTGAAATTTTACATTCACTTGCCTTTTTTATAAAAAGATAAATTTTTTCAAGATTTTTCGCGCAAATATCATTGATTTTAGGCAAGCTTAAAATAGGGTGGGTGTTAAATTCACTTTCTAGGTTAAACCTTGATGGAGAAGCTAGTTCTTCAATATCATCAAAAAGTCCTAGTTGATAGCTTTGCTTTTTATATTTTTTTAAACTTACACTAACATCAGGATTTAAAAAGCCTTTAATCAAACTAGAATGTCCCAGTTTTAATAAAGCATCAAAAATATCTTTTGCTAAAACCCCGCCAACTCCTTTAGTGTATTCAAGTAAGTGTATAAAAGCCATGATGTCTTTTGGATTAAGCACAATTGCGAGCATAGAACAAAAGTTTTTTACCTCTAAACTTTCAAAAAAGCTTCCCCCGCCTTTTCTTTTACTTGCTATGCCAAGTTCTCTTAAGGCAACTTCTACTCCATCTGCACTAGAGTTATTTCTAAAAATCACAGCAATTTCATCAAGATTAACCCCGCTTTGTAAGATTATTTTTGCTATAGTAGAGTATTGATCAAATAATTCATTAAAAGTTAGCAAACTTGGAGCTTTAAAATCTCCTTCTCTAGTTACAATTAATTCTTTAGGATATAATCTTTCATTGTTTAAAATTACTTTATTGGCTAGTGCAAGTATATTTTTACTAGAACGATAGTTTTTATTTAAAGTAAAAATATTTGCATCAATAAATCTATCTTTAAAACTTCCTATAATAGAAATATCAGCTCCATTAAAAGCATAAATACTTTGATCATAATCTCCTACACAAAATAAACTTTTACTTTTAAAAGCATCAATAAGCGAGCCTTGTAAAGTATTAGTATCTTGGTACTCATCTACTAAAATTTCATCAAATTCAAAATGATGTGAAGCTAAAACATGTTTTAATTTTATCAATAAATCATTAAAATCCACATAGTTAAAGCGCGCTTTTTCTTCTTCGTATTCTTTTAAAATATCTTCATAAATTTCAGCATAAACAGCTTGCTCATCATAGTTTTGACAAAACCAATTATAAAATTCATCTAAGTTTGCATTGGTATTTTGAAATAAAGAATACACATCATACAAATAGCTTGGCATATAAGGTTTAGTGTCACTTAAATGATGAAAAGTGCGTTTTTCAAAAATAGAACGCAAAAGAATTTTAAGCTCACTTGCAGGTTTTAAAATAATATCATGATTTAATTCTTTAAGCAAAGTGTAAGCGGTGCTATGAAAGGTTCCTGCTGTGATTTTTGAAGTAATACTTTTATCAAAATACCTACCAAGTCTTTCTATCATTTCTTTACTAGCTTTGTTTGTAAAGGTTAAAAGCATAATTTTTTCAGGCTTTATACCATTTTGAAGTAAAAAAGCTATTCTTGCAACTATGGTTGAAGTTTTGCCTGTGCCTGCACTTGCTATGATTAGGTTGTGTCCAAAAGGAGCACTAGCAGCTTTATATTGTTCTTCGTTTAAACGCGATAAGGGCATGAATTTCCTAGTTTAAAATTATATTTTGTATATCATTAAAATAAAAATGGTTGATACCATCTTTATATTCATAATAAAGCGTAAGTTTATGAGAATCTAAAATAGTCTTAACAATGTATAATCCAAGTCCAAAACTATCTTTATTTTTCTTGCCTTGTGTAAAGGCTTGAGTATAGTATTTTAAGTCTTTATCTAGGGCTTTTCCTTTGTTTTTAAAGCAAAGATAATCTTTAGTTATTTCTATGGTAACGCAATTTTCATCAGAATATTTTGTCGCATTATCTATCATGTTTTTCATTGCTGTGGTAAAAAGTTTAAAATCCACATTAACACTAAAACTTTCTTTGATGCTAATTTTTACCTTTTCATCATCGCTCATAGCTATATCTTTAGCTTCATCTAAAAGATCTAAGATATTGTATTTTTTTAAATTAATCAAACCAGCACCTGAAGTAATTTGTTCAATGGCTGCAAATTCATTAATCAAAATTTCCAAACGATTAAAAGCACCTACTAATCTTTCTTTATATTTGCTATCTTCAAGCATTTCTAAAGTGATTAAGCCTTTAGTAATAGGGGTTTTTAATTCATGCATAATATTTCTTAAGAAAAACTGCCTTGAAGTATTTAGTTTTTGAATTCTTAAAATAGATTCATAAAAGGCTGTTGCTACTTGGGAAATTTCATCATTGCCTTTGCTAACATTTTGAATTTCACTGAGTTTGTTTTCGCCAAATTTATCTATTTGCCTTTTTAAAGCTCTAAGTGGTTTTAATTTTCTAATGATAAAAATATATAAAATCAATAAAACCATTACTACTATACTAGCAATAAGTTTAATCACAAAATAACGATAACCTTGATATTCTAAATCTTTATACAAATAAAGTTTACCATCAAAGATGATTTTTAAATATACATTATCTTCTAAAGTGATGATTTCAACCACACCTGTGCTAGTTTGAGCACGTGCTATAGTTTCAGCTTTATAGATGATTTTTCTTATAGAAGATGGCGCGGTTAGTTCTATCATTTTGTAATTTTTTGTTTGTTCATAAAATTCTTTTTCGCTAATTACACGATTAAAATATAATAATCTTACATTAGCTATAAAAGAATATTTTGCATTAAGCTCATTAGTGTAATTTTGCTGATCATATTTTATAAGCCATAAAAATGCTAAAATCACACTAACACTAGCAAGCAAGAAAACAAAGGTTATAGTATAAAAAATCGATGATTTATTCATTGAGTTAGTTTATATCCTATGCCTCTGATTGAATGAATATATTTTGGAGTTTTAGGATCATCTCCGATTTTTTGTCTGATTCTGCTAATGATTACATCTATACTTTTATTGCTAGAGTCTTCACTAATAGAACTACAATTATACACAAGTTCTTCACGGCTTACCACTCCACCTTCTTTTTTAATTAAATAACTTAAAATATCAAATTCAGCATTTGTAAAGCTAATTTCTTGATCTTTCATAGTAATAGTATGTTTGTATTTATCATACACAAGATCTTTTTTAACTTGAGCTTGAGCGGTTTTAGTATTTGAAATTCTTCTTAAATGACTTTTAATCCTTGCTTGAAGCTCTTGAGGGTTATAAGGTTTTGGTAAATAATCATCAGCGCCCAAATCAAGTGCTGCAACCTTATCACTAATGTCATGTCTTGCACTTGAAATGATAATAGGTGTATCATATTTTTTACGAATTTCCTCACACACTTCAAGTCCATCAAGTCCAGGTAAGCTTAAATCCAAAATGATTAAATCATAAGGATTTAAAGCAAGTCTTGAAAGACCTATATAAGGCTCATGAGCAATATCTACCTTCATGTCAAATTGCTCTAAATATTCAGCTATAATCTCGGCTAATTCTAAATCATCTTCTATCATTAAAATATTTGTCATTATTTTCCTTTCTTAAAAAAGTAAAGCTCTAACCATACCGCCTCTATTAATCCAAATTTTAACATATTCTTTGCCTTTGTTTAATTCTAAAGCCTTAGATAATTCTTTAAAATTTAAAACTTCGTATTGATCAATACCTATAATAATATCACCTTGCTCAAAACCTATTTTTTCTGCTTTTGATTTTGGAGTAACTTCAGTAATTAAAATACCACTAATATTTTCAGGTATGCGGTATTGTTGTTTATTTTTAGAATTAAGTTCTACTAATTTTAAACCATCAATATAACCTTTTTCATATTGTAGCGATTTTTCATCTGTTTTGAGCATAAATTTAGCTGTTTTGACTTTATTATCTCTTTCATAAGTTACTTCTATAGCTTGTTTTGGATCGATGCTTCCTATATAATTTTTTAAATCCATAGGACTTTTAATTACAGTTTTATCTACTTTTATAATCAAATCACCTCTTTTTAATCCCGCATTATAAGCTGCTGAATCTTTTTGCACTTCAGTGATTAAAGCTCCTTCTTGATTAGTATAAGCTTTTTTGATATCTTGAGTTAAAGCTCCTATGACTACACCTAAATAACCTCTTTCTATTTTTCCATGCTCAATGAGTTTTTGCGCAATAGATTTTGCCATATTAGAAGGGATTGCAAAGCCTATACCATTATTTCCACCACTTCTTGAAAGTATGGCCGAATTTATCCCAACTAAAGCTCCTCTACTATCTACCAAAGCTCCACCTGAATTTCCAGGATTAATAGAAGCATCGGTTTGAATGAAATTTTCATATTGATTTAAACCTATATTATTTTTATTTAAGGCTGAAATAATCCCACTTGTAACACTGCTTCCAACACCAAAAGGATTACCTAGAGCAAATACCACATCACCTTCTAATAATTTATCCGAATCAGCAAAAACCACAGCAGGTAGATTTTTTGCTTCTATCTTTATCACTGCTAAATCTGTTTTAGGATCAGCACCGATTAATTTAGCTTTATATTCAGTACTTGAATCAGGTAAATTTACAGTGATTTTTTCTGCACCCTCTATAACGTGATTATTTGTTATGATATAACCATCACTTGAAATAATTACGCCAGACCCAAGCGAACTTACTACTTCTTTTTTATTCTTTTTATTTTTTGGAGCTTGTGGAAAATCAAAACCAAAAAATTGCTTAAAATAAGGATCATTGAAAAAATCATCAATCCCAAAGGAATTACTTTGAACGGTTTTAGAAGTTGAAATATTAACAACTGAACTTTTGACTTTTTGTATAGAATCATGATAAGAAAGTATAGTGTTTTGATTATCAGTTGGTAAGGATCGTTGTGTATTATTATCTGCTTGTTTAAAATCAATACTAGTACCAAAAAGAGTAGTTGCTAATGCCACAGAGAGAACTAGAGTTTTTTTCATATATTATCCTTTGTAAAATTAATTTACACAAGTATAAAATTTTATTTTTACGCAATTGTAAATAAAACCTTTAGTTTTAAAACTTATAAAAGTTGATTGACTAAGACTAAAGTTTATGATATAATCTTATAAAAAATAAGGGATAATAAATGAGTAATAGTTTATATGAAACACTAGGTGTTTCGCAAAATGCTAGCGCAGATGAGATAAAAAAAGCTTATAGAAAATTAGCAAGACAATATCACCCAGATATCAATAAAGAAGCAGGTGCTGAAGAAAAATTTAAAGAAATCAATGCCGCTTATGAGATTTTAAGTGATGAGAAAAAAAGAGCTCAATATGATAGATATGGTGATTCTATGTTTGGCGGGCAAAGTTTTCATGATTTTTCAAGAAATGCAGGTGGAGCTGATATTAATGATATTTTGAATAATATTTTTGGTGGAGGATTTGGGGGTTTTGGCAGAGGTTTTAGCTCTAGTAATAGTTTTAGAAGTGGTTTTGGAGGATTTGGGGGGTTTGAAGAGGATTTAGACTTGCAAGCAAGTGTTAAAATTCCTTTTGAAAAAGGAATTTTAGGTGGCGAACATACTATAAGTATCAATAATGAACAAGTTAAAATCAAAATTCCACATGGAATAAAAGATGGCGAAAAGCTACGCATACGAGGCAAGGGAAAAAGCTTTCAAGGGCAAAAAGGAGATTTGATTTTAAAAGTTGAGCTTGAAAAAAGCGATGAATATGAAAGAGAAGATGATGATTTATACAAAAAGGTTGAAATTAGCTTAAAAACAGCACTTTTTGGAGATAAAATCAGCGTGTATACCCCAAGAAAAGAAGTTAAAATCACCATACCGCCAAATTCAAAAAACAATCAAAAAATCAGACTTAAAGGTTATGGGGTACAAAATAGAAAAACAGATCTTTATGGGGATATGTATTTAATTTTGAATGTAAAAATACCTGATATTAATAGTCTTGACCCTGAAATTATAAAAATTTTAGAAGAAAAATTACCTTAAAAGGAGCGAGTGATGGAGCATAGTTATGATGAACCAGTATATCTTATAAGTGTTGTTGCAAAGGTTTTAAGCATACATCCACAAACTCTAAGACAATACGAAAAAGAAGGTTTGGTTGAGCCAAGTAGAACTGATGGCAAAATGAGACTATATTCTCAAAAAGATATAGATAGAATTAAAATGATTTTACGTTTAACAAGAGATCTTGGAGTTAATTTAGCTGGTGTTGATGTGATTTTGAAACTAAAAACAAAAATTGATGAATTTGAAAATACTATCGAAGAATTAAGACTAGAACTTGATAGAAGAGATAATCCTTCAAAATCAAGAGCAGTGGTTAAACACAGAAGTAATTTTGATTTAATTTTTTTAGAAAAAATGAAATAATAGAATAAAAAAGGCTAATTAGTGGAAGAGTTTTTAAATGTCTTTTTAGTTGCAGTTGCTTTTGCTGTAATTTTAAATGTAATTTTAAAAAAATTTGGTATTCCAACTATTATAGGCTATATAGCTACAGGTTTATTTGTACGTGAATTTTATGGTTTTAGCACCAATGAAATCATTATCCATGTAGCTGAGTTTGGTATAGTTTTTTTAATGTTTACCATAGGGCTTGAATTTTCATTTAAACATCTTTTAGCAATGAAAAAAGAAGTGTTTTTAAATGGAAGTTTGCAAATGCTAACTTGTGGCTTGGTTTGTACTTTACTTGTAACTTATATTTTAGGTATAGCAAACCATATAGCAATGATAGCGGGTTTTGCTCTAGCTTTATCATCCACTGCTATAGTTTTAAAAATACTTAATGATAGCGGTGATATTAATGAAGAATATGGTAGAAAAGCTTTGGGAATTTTACTTTTTCAAGATATTGCCGTAATACCACTGCTATTAATGATTGATATATTTAGCTCTCAAAATGCTGATATTTCAAAACTTTTACTTACAACCTTAGTCAGTGCTATGATTTTGCTTGTTTTGCTTTATTTTATAGGTAAATACCTTTTTACTTATGTTTTAAAATTTATCATTAAGACTAATGCAAATGAAATTTTCATTGCTACCATTCTTTTTACTGTTATAGGAGCAAGCTTTTTAGCACATACTTTTGGTTTTTCATACTCGCTTGGAGCATTCATAGCTGGAGCTTTGATAGCTGAAACTAAATATAAACATAAAATAGAAGCAGACTTGGTTCCTTTTAGAGATTTACTTTTAGGATTTTTCTTTATTAGCGTTGGCTTGCAAATTGATTTTTACATAGTTTTTGAAAATTGGTTTTTGATTTTTGTTTTTGTAAGTTTAGTGTTGTTGGTAAAATTTGTTGTAATTTATGGACTTTTAGCTCTTTATACAAGAAAAAGAGTAGCTTTAAAAACCGCCTTGAGTATCTCTCAAATTGGAGAATTTGCACTAGCAGTGTTTTCACTAATGCAAGTTAATTCATTATTAGATGAAAAAACAGCACAAATTTTTATTATAGTTTCTATCATCACCATGGTTGCAACCCCTTTTATTTTAAATAATCTTAGAAAAATAGCCAATGTAGCTGAAGGCGAACAAAATGATATGGCTAAATTTTATCTATGCGATCAAAAAATGAAAGATCATTTTATTATTTTTGGTTATGCAAGATTAGGCCAAGAAGTAGTGCAAAAGATTAAAAAAACAGGTATTCCATATCTAGTTTTAGAAAGTGATTTAAATTTAGTTGAGCTTGGGCGTAGTAGAAATGAAAATGTATTTTTTGCAAATGTTGCACAAGTAGAAACACTAAAGGTAGCCAATATAGAAGAATGCTCAGTTGCTATTATAACCATAAGCAATGAAGCTAAACTTGATATGCTTTACCAAGTGCTTTCTAATTTTAACAAACCTATACAAACGGTTTTAAAAACAAGTGGTACAGGTGCTAAGATCATTTTCCCACATACTGATAAACATTTGCATATTGTAGATGCTGAAGCTTCAATTGCTAGAAATTTAGTACAAGAAGCATTGCAATGTAGAATTAATACAAGTGCAGCAGAATGAAAAACGATGAAAAAGCTTTAAGGGTTAAATATGTAAGAGCTTTAGAAAAATTTGCTAATTCTGCTGTAAGTGCTTTAAAAAGGGAAGATTTTGATTTAACACTTTTTAGAGAAAGAGTGCAAAAAAATGCTAAAATCTTTGAAAAAGTTCAAGCAGTGTTTTTGGATTCTACCTATACTAAGGCTTTGGAGCTTTTTGTAAATGAATGCTTAGATGAGAGTTTAGATCAAAAAACCTTAGCTTCAAAAGCTAATGCCTTATATAAGTTAAAAAATAATCAAAGTTACAAAAAAGACAAACATAAAATTAAATTTAAGGATGAATATTGATAAATGTGATTTTTGATATGGATGGCACGCTTATAGATAGTGCCAATGCCATAGTGTGTGCAGTAAATGAAATAAGAGCAGATTTAAATTTAGAACCTTTAAAAAGAGAGTTTGTTTTAGATACTATCAATACTCCTGGACAAAATTATGCTAAGATTTTTTACGGGGTTGATACTTACTCACATACTAGTTTTAAAGAAGGTTATGAGAAGTATTTTATTAAGCATTATAATCAAAGTGTTGTGCTTTTTGATGGTGTGCTTGAAGTTTTGGAATTTTGTAAAAAAAATGATTGCTATTTAGCTATAGCTACTAATGCACCTCAAGAAAGCTTAGTGCCTATTTTAAAAAAACAAAACATTCTTTCATATTTTGACAAAATATTAGGTGTTAGTTATGGTATAGAAGCCAAACCTGATCCTATGATGCTAAGATTAATCGCAGATGAAGCAAAATATGAAAAAAGTGTTTTTATAGGCGATAGCTTAAAAGATAGACTTTGTGCTAAGAATGCTAAAATGGATTATATACATATTTCTTGGCATAAAGAAATTAAAAACTTAGATGAAGCTAACGATAAAACCACTTTAATAGAAAAAATTCAAACTCACATGAAAGGTTGAAAAATGGATATTTTTGATGAAATGTTTGCAAAAAACCCTAAAGAAAAATTTATCGAAACAATAAAATATGCAAATTTAGGGGCATTGGAAAATGTTTTAGAAAAATTATTAGCCGATCATATTGCTATGATAGAGCTTTTAGAAAAAAATAATTTAAATGAAGCTGATGTAGCGCAATTTCAAATGGAAAATTCACTCTTAATAGATGAGAGAAAAAATGATTTTTATATAGGTTTAAGTGCTGAAATTTTAGGGCATGAGGGTTGATTTTGCGTTTATTTTTATCTTTATTTTTGATGCTTAATTTTTTAAAGGCTGAAGTATTTTTTGATTATACTTATAAATTTACTTTAAACAAAGATGAAAAAGCAAGTGTAAAAATAAAAGAAATTGACTATCCTGATGAGATTTATTATTTTGACTTTTCATGGACTTTGTTTGATCAAACTAATATCATTGTTCATTCAAGATATAAAAAATACCCTAGACAATTTGTGATGTCTTTAAGAAGAAATTTAAATTGGGTTGATCAAACCTTAGTGCCTGATTATAAAAACCCTCATATAGATAGAGCAAGACTAATACTTGAATTTAGTGATTTTAAAAAAGGTGAAGCTATTTTTACTATATATATAGAAGATAGAGATAAAAGATTAGAAATAGAATTTTTAGACCCTAGAAAAGCTAATCTTAACCAAAACTAAAGTAAAATTTAATAAAATACAATTATAAGAAAACTAAGGAAAACATGGTGCAAAAGATCGATCAATATATGCATGAATTTTTATCCGAGCTAAACTACAAGCCTATTTTAATCATGAGTTCAAAACTTCAAGGTGGTAAAAAATTACGCTCAAAATTACTTTTAAAAATAGCTGGAGAAAGTGATATTAGCTATAAAATCTGTGCTATTATAGAGTTAATTCATGCTGCAAGTTTATTGCATGATGATGTGATTGATGAGGCAAAATTAAGAAGAGGCGTAAAGTCTATTAATGCACAATTTGGAGCCAAAAATGCCATCATGCTTGGAGATATCTTATATTCAAAAGCTTTCTATGAACTTTCTTTGATTGATTTAAAATTAGCAAAAATTATCTCTAATGCCGTTGTAATGCTTTCTGTTGGCGAGTTAATGGATGTAAATTTAAGTGAAACTTTCAATACTGATAAAAATGCTTATTTGCAAATGATATATAATAAAACAGCGGTTTTAATCGAAGCTAGTGCAAGATGCGGAGCAATACTTGCCGGTTTAGATGAAAATGATTTTGCAGAATATGGTAAAAATTTGGGTTTGGCTTTTCAAATTGTAGATGATATTTTAGATATTAAAGGCGATGAACAAACCTTGGGAAAACCAGTTATGAATGATTTTAAAGAAGGTAAAACTACTCTTGCTTATATGTATTTATGTGAAAAATTAAATCCACAAGATCAAGAAATACTTAAGTCTTATTATAAGAAAGATTTAAGTGCGGATGAGCTTAATTGGATTAAAAATAAAATGCAAGAATATGGAATTTTTAATCAAGTTGGCCAAGAATTAAATACTTATGCAAATAACGCCTTAAACGCTATAAAAAAATACAATATAAAAGTTTTAGAAGATATTATCAAAAGTATGATAGAAAGGGAATTTTAATGCATTATTATTGTATCAGTTTTACACATAAAAATACAGATATTGCTACCAGAGAAAAACTTTCCTTTTCTAATGAAGATAAAAAAAGAGAGTTGTTAAAGTTAATCCATACTAATAATAAAATTTTAGAAAGCCTAGTACTTAGTACTTGTAATAGGGTTGAAATTTTTCTTTTTGTTGGGAATATTGAAAGCATTAATGAGCATATTTTAAAAACACTTAGTTTGCTTTGTGGAGTTGATAAAGAAAATTTAAGCACTAAGGCTGATTTTTACGAAGACAGTGGAGCTATTCATCATTTATTTTCCGTAGCAAGTTCGCTTGATAGTTTGGTTATTGGTGAAACACAAATTGCTGGACAATTAAAAGATGCTTATAAATTTGCCCTGCAAGAGCAAAGATGTGGTGTGCATTTAACTAGAGCGGTGCATTATGCTTTTAAATGTGCAGCAAATGTTAGAAATCAAACCGAAATTTCTAAAAATCCTATTTCAGTTGCTTCAGTAGCAGTAGCAAAAGCCAAAGAACTCCTAAATTTAGAAAATAAAACTGCAGTTGTAGTAGGTGCAGGGGAAATGAGCGAACTAGCCTGTAAGCATTTATTAAATGCTAAGGCCAAAGTATTAATATTAAATAGAGATATACAAAATGCCCAAAAGCTTTGTGAGGATTTGGGTGAAAATGCAAGTTGTGAAAGTATTGCAAATTTAAAAGAAGCATTAAATCAATATGAGATATTTTTTAGCGCCACAAATGCTCCGCATGCTATTATAACTAATGATTTATTAGAAGAAAAAGATTATAAAAGATATTTTTTTGATATAGCGGTGCCTAGGGATATTGATGTAAAAGCAAATGAAAAAAATATAGTCTATGCTGTTGATGATTTAGAAGAAGTTGTAAGAAAAAATTTAACTCTAAGAGAACACCAAGCCCAAATCGCTTATTCTATAGTAGGAACTATGACAAATGAATTTTTTCAACATCTAAGCAAACTAGCAACCTTACCTTTAGTGAAACAACTACGTTTACAAGCTGATAAAATCGCTAAAGAACAATTACAAAAGGCTATAGATAAAGGATATTTAAAACACTCAAACCATGAAGAAGCAAGAAAGCTTATAAGACAAGTAATGAATGCCTTTTTACATCATCCTAGTGTAAATTTAAAAAAGCTAAGTGGAACTATGCAAAATGATTCAGTAGTTAATGCTATGCGTTATGTGTTTGATTTAAAAAATGAAAATATGGAAGGTTTAAACCTTTATAAATGTGAATTTAATTTGGAGAATAATCATGAAATTTAGTAAATTTTATGCCATAAGTACAAAAGAAAATCCAAAAGACGCTACTTTACCAAGTCATATATTTTTAGTTAAAGGTGCCTTTGTAGAACAAATTGGAAGTGGTTTGTATAATTTTTTACCTTTAGGAAAAAGAGTTTTAGATAAGATTAAAAATATCATCAAAGAAGAAATGGATAAAGCGGGAGCTTTAGAAGTAAATTTAAGTTTTAATACTCCAGCTGAACTTTGGAAAGAAAGTGGAAGATTTAATGTTTTTGGCAAAGAGCTTTTACGCTTTAAAGATAGAAAAGAAAATGATTTTGTCTTAGGGCCAACTCATGAAGAAGCTATGGTGGCTTTAGTAAGAAATAAAATAAATTCTTACAAACAACTTCCTTTACATTTATATCAAATAGGACTTAAATTTAGAGATGAAGCTAGACCTAGATTTGGACTTTTAAGATGTAGAGAATTTTTAATGAAAGATGGTTATAGTTTTCATGCTAATGAAGCTGATTTAGACAAAGAATTTAATCTTATGTATGAAACTTATAGTAAAATTCTTACAAGATTAGGACTTGAATTTAGAGCTGTTGAAGCTGATAGCGGGGCTATTGGTGGAAGCGGTTCAAAAGAATTTATGGTTTTGGCTAAAAATGGCGAGGATGATATATTATTATGTGAGCATTGTGATTATGCTGCAAATATTGAAGCAGCAAAAAGAGCTAAAAAAAGTTGCGAAGATGAAAGACCAGAAGCTGACTTTGCTACACAATTTCACACTCCAAATGTAAAAACTATAGAAGAATTAGCAGAATTTTTTAAAATTAACCCTTACTATACTATTAAAGCTATTGCTAAAAAAGCTATTTATGAAAATGAAGAAAAAATTGTAGTATTTTTTATACGCGGTGATGATGAATTACAAGAAGTTAAAGCACTAAATGCGGCAAATGCACTAGAATTAGTTGATGTAAGTGAAGAAGAATTAGAAAAAGCAGGTTTAGTGCCAGGATTTATCGGTTTTGTAGGATTAAATGGAGTTGATTTTTATATTGATCATGAGCTTGAAAATGAAACAAATATGATTATTGGAGCAAATAAAAAAGATTATCATTTAGTCGGAATCAATGTTGTAAATTTAAATAAAGAGCGCTTTAAAGATCTTGCGGCAGTTAAAGAGCATGATCTTTGTCCAAAATGCCAACACAAGCTTAAGCAAAGCAAAGGTATTGAAGTAGGGCATATTTTTAAACTTGGAAATAAATACTCAAAAGCAATGAATGCAAGCTATTTAGATGAAAATGGTAAAGCTCAATTTTTCACTATGGGTTGTTATGGTATGGGTGTTAGTCGTTTGGTTGCGGTTGCCATAGAAGCAAGCCATGATGAAAAAGGCTGTATTTGGAATAAAACTTTAGCTCCTTTTGTTTTAGATATCATCGTTTCTAATATAAAAGATACAAAAGCTATGGAATTTGCTGAGCAAATTTACACTCATTTTAGAGATAAAGAAATTTTATTTGATGATAGAAATGAGCGTTTTGGTGTAAAGATTAATGATTTTGAATTAATGGGCTTTCCTTATGCTTTAGTTATAGGCAAAGGCTTAGAAAATAATGAAGTAGAGTTAATCCATAGAAATACCTTAGAAAAACAAGTTTTAAAAACCCAAGAAGTAATTTCACACTTAGAGAAAATTCTATGATAGCAAGAATAAATATAAGTGCATTTTTGATTTTAGAATTAATTGCTAGTATTTTATTTATAGCCTTTTTTGGTTTTTTAAATTTTTTTATGATAGTTTTTGCAAGTATGTTTTTAGGAGCAATGTTTTTAGCAAAGACTTGGACAAATCTCATTACTATGCAAAATACTAACACGAATTTATTTGGTATGATTAAATTATTTTCCTTAACTATAGTAGGAATTTTACTTTTAATACCAGGAATTTTAAGTACATTTTTAGGAATTTTGCTTTTATTTTTTATGATGGCACTAAAACTTTTTACAAAACAAAAAAGAAAATATCATCATCAAACAAATAATGAAGAAGAAATCATAGATGTAGAAATCATACAGGAGCATAAAAAATGCAATTAATTATCGCAACAAGAAAAAGCCAACTTGCATTATGGCAAAGTGAGTATATAAAAAATAAACTATCACAAACACATTCTGAATTAGAAATTTCTTTAGAGGGTTTTAAAACTAAAGGTGATGTTTTACTTGATTCACCTTTAGCTAAAATAGGTGGAAAAGGACTTTTCACAAAAGAGCTTGAAGAAAGTATGTTAAGAGGCGATTCGCATTTAGCTGTGCACAGTTTAAAAGATGTGCCTAGTTTTTTCCCAAAAGGTTTGGTTTTAGCTGCTATTTCAAAAAGAGAGGTAGTAAATGATGCTTTTTTGAGTGAATATTATGAAGACTTAAATGCCCTTCCAAAAGGTGCAAAAGTAGGTACAACAAGTCTTAGAAGAAGAATGCAACTTTTAGCACTAAGACCTGATTTAAACATCATTTCTCTAAGAGGTAATATTAACTCACGCTTAGAAAAACTTAAAGCCAAAGAATTTGACGCTATTATTTTAGCTTTAGCTGGTATTAAACGCTTAGGTTTGGATAAAGAAATAAAATACATTAGGGCTTTTGAACTTGATGAGATGATACCTGCTGCTTCCCAAGGAGCCTTAGGCATAGAAAGCATTGATGATAAGAAAATTTTAAAATACCTTGAATGCTTAAATGACGAAAATGCCTTCATAGAAACCCATATAGAAAGAGATTTTATAAAAACTCTAGAAGGTGGCTGCCAAGTACCTATAGGAATTAATGCAAAAATCATTGATGAAAAAATAGAAATTCGCGCCATAGTAGGCTTACCTGATGCAAGTAAAATTCTCAAAGAAAAAAGAGTGATTAATAAACAAGATTACGCAAATACAGGCGAGCTTTTAGCTAAAGAAATGATAGCAAAAGGCGCAAAAGAAATTTTAAAAGAAGCAGAGAGTATGATATAAATGCAAAAATTCATAGAGCTTTTAGAAAAAAATAATTTATTAAAAACCATCCATGAACCTGTTGATGTTGATCTTGAAATGGCACATTTAGCTTATATAGAAGTTAAAAAAGAAGATTCAAAAGCCTTACTTTTTACTAATGCAGTAAAAAATGGTAAAAAATACGATTATCCCGTACTTTTAAATACTTTTTGTAATAAAAAAGCTTTAAATTTGGCATTTGGGAAAGACTATGAGGAAGTAGCTAAAGAAATTAGTTCTTTACTTAAAATGCATATACCACAAAGTTTTGGAGCAAAATTAAATTTTTTCAAAACCTTACTTGATTTAAAAAATATCCCACCAAAACGCATTAAAAAAGATGGAGAATTTAACTACAAAAGCTTAAATTCTTTATATGATATGCCTATTTTAAAAACTTGGGAAAAAGACGCTGCGCCTTTTATTACCATGGGGCAAGTTTACACTCAAAGCTTAGATGGAAAACAAAATAATCTTGGAATGTATCGCTTGCAAGTGGTTGATGAAAAAACCTTGCTTATGCATTGGCAAATTCATAAAGATGCGAGCCATTTTTTTCATGAGTATAAAAAAGCAAATCAAAAAATGCCAGTAAGCATAGCTATAGGTGGAGATCCTTTATATATTTGGTGTGCTCAAGCACCTTTACCAAAAGGAATTTTTGAACTTTTACTTTATGGTTTTATCAAGAAAAAACCTGTAATTTTGGCAAAATGTAAAAGCAATCATCTTTATGTGCCTTATGATAGTGATTTTGTGATTGAAGGCTTTGTAGATCCAAATGAATTTGCACCTGAGGGACCTTTTGGAGATCATACGGGTTTTTACACTCCGATTGAGCTTTGTCCTATTTTAAAAGTAGAAAAAATCTTTGCTAAAAAAAATGCGATTTATCAAGCTACTGTTGTGGGAAAACCACCTTTAGAAGATAAATACATGGGGCTTGGCACAGAAAGAATTTTTTTACCTTTACTTCAGACAAACGCGCCTGATTTGATAGATTATAACATGCCTGAAAACGGGGTTTTTCATAATCTAATCTTGGCTAAAATAGAAGCAAAATACCCAGCTCATGCAAAACAAGTCATGCATACTTTTTGGGGAGTAGGGCAAATGAGTTTTGTAAAACATGCTATTTTTGTTGATGAAAATGCACCTTACTTGCAAGATTATGACAAACTCATACCTTATATACTTAATCGTTTTGATGAAGAAAAATTACTTATTAGTGAAGGAATTTGCGATCAGCTTGATCATGCTTCAAGTACTTATTGTTATGGTGGTAAAGCAGGGCTTGATGCGTGTGGTGATGAGAAAAAAGTCGAGCTTGAAATTCTAAGCGATGAAACCTTGCTTTCGCTTTTTAAAGAAAAAGATCAAAGTATTTTAAAATTAAAGCAGTTTTACACCCAAACCTTTGCTCCAATTTGTGTAATTTTAATTGATAAAAAAGAAAAAATTACTCAAATTTTTGAAAAATTACAAACTTGTAAAAAACATTTTAGAATCTTAGTTTTCTTGGATATAGATGCTATTTTAGAAAATCCTTATATGCTAATTTGGCGCGTGGTAAATAATATTGATGCAAAAAGAGATATATTTATTAAAAAAGATTGCATTGCAATCGATGCGACAAATAAAGGATTATTAGAAGATTACCATAAAGAATGGCCTTTAATGACAAATTGCTCCAAAGAAGTTATAGATAGACTTATTGCTAAAAATTTACTTCCAAATGATGAAAAATTATTCAAAAAGTTTGAAATTTTTTAATTTTAAACTTTTTGAGAACACTTTTTGCTTATCAAGAAAATATAGATTTTTAATCTAAATATTAAGTTTTTTAAAATTATGTCGATAGAGTATTTTAAAGTCTTTTAAAAAGGAGTTTAAAATGGACATTGGAAACAATATTCAAAGAGATGCAAATGTAACTCATTTTAATACAAAAAGTATTGAAAAAGCACCTCAAGAGAATAAGCAACAAGTTAATTTAAATAATCAAGATGAGAATTTAAATGAAAAACTAAAAAATGCAACAGAAAAACTTAATAACCAAATGGAAACACTAGGAACAAATGTTCGTTTTGCATTTAATGATAAAATTAATGAAATGTATATAAATGTAACTGAAAAAGATACTGGAAAGCTGATACGTAAAATTCCTAGTGAAGAAGCAATGAAATTAATAGAACATTTTAAAGGTGTTATAGGTACTATTTTTGATAAGGAGAGTTAATCATGGCAGTAGGTAGTTTAGGAAGCTTAGGGATAGGTTCAGGTGTTTTAACAAGTGATACGCTAAATAAACTTAAAGAGGCGGAAATGAATGCGAATTTGAAATTTTATAATTCGCAACTTGAAACTAACGGTTTAAGACAAAAAGACTTAGCAGAACTTGAAGCTAAACTACTTGCATTTCAAACTGCTGTAAATAGTCTTGGCGATGCAACACAATTTAATCAAAAAAAAGTTTCTCCTAGTGTAAGTGGCGATAGTGCTGCTGCTAGTTTAACCGTAGGATCTTTATCTAATCTTACCAATATGAAAGTTATTGTGGATCAACTTGCTCAAAAAGATGTTTATCAAAGCAATGGTTTTAAAGATAAAACTTCTTCTGTTATGCAAAGTTTAGGATTGCAAGGAGGAAATACTTCTTTTACCATAACTCAAAATGGAAAAGAATATAAAATTGATATAGATCAAAGCACAACTGTAGCTCAACTTGCTGAAAAAATAAATTCTGCAACAGGAGGTAAGGTAGAAGCTAAAATAGTCAATACCGGAGATAGAGAAAATCCATATCGACTAGTTGTGCAAAGCAAAGATACAGGAACTCAAAATAATATTTCTTTTTCAGGCAATGAAGATCTTTTAAAAGGTTTAGGTTGGGAACTTGATAAAAATAGCATTAGTGCTGGCGGTTTGTTTGGTTTTAGAGAACAAGGAAATTCGGATAAGACACAAATTAGTGGGAATATAAGTGGTCAAACCTCTGATAAACTTCTCAACCCTGGAGAAAAAACTTCTTTAACTTTTGTGGTTAAAAATGGTGATAATTATGATAAATACACCATAGATATTGATGAAAATACTACCTATGAAAGTTTAGCCGAGCAAATTAGCAAAAAAACTAATGGTAAAGTTAATCTTGAATTAAAAGATGGTGCAGCAACATTTAAAACGACTAATGGTGCTGAACTTGGTATTTTTGATGGTGGTTATGCAGTAGATGAAGATGGTAACATCGATCAAACAAATTACACTAGAGATGAAAAGGCTACAAATTTATTAAGCAGTAAATTTGGAATCACTTTAGATACTAGTACTCCACAAGGTTATAATGTAAAAGCAGATAATGAAAACCATATACAAAAAGGTATGGATGCTATTTTTAGCGTTGATGGTGTTAAAATGACTAGACCAACTAATACCATTACAGATATAGCTCCTGATGCTACTTTAGAATTAAAGCAAAAAGGTGAAATTAGCTTTAATATTACTCAAGATACTGCTGCTATTTCAGAATCTTTACAAAATTTAGCAACTGCCTATAATGATTTAATGTTGAATATCACAGCAGCTACAAAATACGACCCTGATGCGGGAACAAAAGGAAATTTTGTAGGTGTAAGTTCAATCTATAACATAAAATCAGAAATTAATAATATATTACTAAAAACTATCACTGTAGATGGAACTATAACAGTTGGTGATAGCGACACTTCAGAAGGGACGAAAATATCATCTAAAGTTAGTTTGTCTTTGGCTGATTATGGGCTTACTATATCTAATGGAACTATGACTTTTGATTCTTCTAAATTTAATACCAAATTTAGTGAAGATCCAGAGATGGCTGAAAGATTTTTTGTAGGAAGCAATGGTTTTGAAGATATAAACTTAAGTGGGGAAAAAGTTGGGGGTTTTGCAAAAGACAATCCAAGCGGAATTGATTTTACTGATTCTGAATTTAAAATTATATATAATGATGAAACTATAGATTTAACCAAAACTAAAAACGGAGATCCATTTATATTAACGGGAGATACTGATGAGGAAATGGCTCAAAATCTTATAGATCATATTAATAGTTTTGGAATAGAGGGTTTAGAAGCTAGCTTTGAGATTATTAATCAGGGAAGTTCTGATCAAAAAATTCAATTTAAAATCAAAGGAACTTCAGGGAGTGATTTGGAAATTCAAGGCAAAGAAGATTTTTTAAAGCAATTTGGCTTAAGTCCTAAAACTATGTATTCAAATTGGAAAGAAGAAACTGGAACTTTTGGTGTCTTAAAAAATACTATGAGAGAAATGATGAGTTCTGAAGGATCTTTTGGTGGATATAAAGCTTCCTTAACAAAAGAATCAAAGAATTTAAATGAAACCATAGAAAATACAAAAAGCTCTATTGATACAAAATATGACACTATGTGGTCAACATGGGCAGCGTATGATAGTATTATTTCTAAATTAAATAATCAAGCAAGCGTTATTGCTAATATGATTAATGCAGCAAATAATCAAAATTCTTAAAACAGGAAAGGATTTAAATGGTAAATAGTGCAGTTTACAATGCATATTCACAAAGTCAAGCAGGTGTAGAATCTCAAGAAAAACTTATAGAAATGCTATACGGAGGAATTTTACGCTTTGCTAGTAGAATAAAAATAGCCATACAAAATGAAAATATTGAAGAAAGAGTGTATTATGTAAAAAGAGCCAGTGCTATTTTTATAGAACTTATCAATTGTCTTGACTATGAAAAAGGTGGAGATGTGGCACATTATCTAAGTGGTTTATACACTAGAGAATTACAACTTCTTTCTTTAGCCAATATAGAAAACAATGAGGCTAGAGTAGATGAAGTAATAAATGTAGTAAAAGGCTTATTAGAAGCTTGGAGGGAAGTACATCAAAAATGAGCGAAAAAAAGTGGATAGATGAATTTAAACTAGCTGTATATACTGAAGATGTGGAAAAAATAGTTAAACTCATCGAAAAACCTGATTTTAAAGATTATCCTAATGAGGCTTTAGCACTTACTAATGAAGCAATAGCTTTCATGAAAAAAAAGCAAGATGAAGTAGCTATTAATTTACAAAAACTCAAAAAAGCTTCTGCTTATATGAAGTAAAACATGGCTATAAGCCGAGTTCTGTCAAGAGCGATCATTTATCTAGACTTGTTTTTGCAAACAAGTTCAAGCGAAGGGTTATATTATAAGACTAAAACCACCCCTTCTTGCTGCAGATTGGGTTTACATAGCTAGCTTTGTTACCAAAGCTACTGGTAGGCTCTTACTCTACCGTTTCACCTTTTCCATATAAAATATGGTAGTTTTCTTTCTGTTGCACTTTCCCTTAGGTTACCCTAGCCATCCATTAGATGGAATCTTTGTCTTATTGCAGCTCGGACTTTCCTCTTCAAAAGAAGCGATCGCTTGCCATGTTTAGATAAATTCTACCAAAAAAATTATTTTTATACCAGAGCAAAAATAAGATTTAGTGTAATTTTTAATTTATTTTCATATTTTACAAGTTCTAAATTTTTAACTTTTATATATGGATCTAGTTTTTGTAAAAATTGCATTAAAAAAATAAAATCGCCAACAAAACTTAATCTTAATTCATAATAAGCAAAATATCCATCTTGATTTTTATAGCTTTGAATTTGCAAAGATTGCACCCCAATAAGATTCTTTTCTATATCCTTTAAAATACTTTGATAATCTTTATTTATGCTTAAAAACGAGCGATCATTATAAGATATATTTTCATCTTCTTTTAAATCAGAAATCACTTCTTGTTTTTGCTCGTATTTTGTTTGTAAAACATATAGTTCATCTTTTGACAACTTCATTTGTTTTTCAAAATAGTCAAAAACACCCATATAAACCATGAAAAAACCAAAAACAAAAACAACTATCAAAGACAATACAAATTCACGCCCAGATAACCTAGTAAAGATATTTTCTAAATTTTTATAAAGATTTTTCAAAAACAAGAGTAATTTTTCCATGATTAATTTCTTTATTTTTTAATACAAAATGATATTTTTTAAGATCTTCATAAAATTCATAGTCATTTTTAAGTTCTATAATAAAATCATTATTTTTAACATGTAAAGCTTCTATATAAGCTTGATGAGAATTTAAAACTCTTAAAAAATCATAAAAATCTTTATAACAAAGTGTATTTGTATAAAATTTTTGCAACAAATCAACCTTTAACTCATTTTCTTCTTGTAGTTTTTTAAGTTCTTGATTTTGTTTTTGATTTATTTTTATCTGTTCTAAAATAACATCTTGATTTTTTATTAAATTTTCATATTTTATTTTCTCATTTTCATAAAATGATTTTTGTATATATAAATATAAAGGATAAGCTAAAGCTAATAAAACTCCACAAACAAAAGCCAATAAAATCTTAAAACTAAAAGATTTTAAATGATTTATTTTTTCTTTGTTGGTAAAATTAATCTTGAATTGATCCCAATTTTTTAACAATTTTTGATAAAAAATATTACTATTAAATTTATCAAAACTGCTAAGATTTTGAGTATCATCTATGCTTATAATGTGCTTATAGGTATTTTTTAATTTTTCTTCATATTTTTTATCATAAACATTTAATGGTATAACTTTACAATTTTGAAATTCATATCCTAAATACTCCACTAAAACTATGTATTTTTCCTTAAACAATAATGCAAGATTTTCACTATTTGTATTATTTTTAAAATACACTTCAAAAAGTAGGGGTTCTGGGATTATATAATCAATATCTAGAATATCTTCATATTTGCACAAAAATACATGAGTAAAAGATTTATCTTGAAAATACTTTAACTTATAAGAAAAATCATCTTTAAGACCAAGCTCTTCAAAACTCTTTTTTAAAATTTCATCTTCGCTAATAGGATTTGCAAATTTAATATACAAAAGCTTTTCATAAGCAAGAAAATCTTTTAGAATAGTTTTCTTACCCATCATAAAGTATTTTCTTAAGGTTTTGCTCGTTTTTGTGCCAATTTTTCTCAAGCTGAACGAACAGTTTTAACATTACCTTTTTTTGTGCTAATTTTTCTATTTTCACTCTAGCTTCCTTACCTATACGCTTAATTGTAGCACCATCTTTACCTAATATCATTCCTTTGTGAGAATTACTATCTGTAATGATAGTGGCATTGATATAATAAATTTGCTCTAGTTCTTTGATTTTTTCTATTTTGACTTCAGTGCTATAAGGAATTTCATCACTTAAATTTTCATATATGGCTTCTAAGATAAAATCTCTATAAATATCCTTTTCATTTGTAGTAGTAATAAACTCAGGATCAAAATAATACGGGTGCTTGGGCAAATACTTAATCATCTCATCTAAAAGAATTTTTTTATAAAATTTTTGCTTAGCAGAATAGGGGATAATAGCACTAAAATGCGAGCTAAACTGAGAATACTCGCTTAATTTTTTAAGCAAAACTTCTTTTTTTACCAAATCAACCTTATTGATTAATACTATATGTGGCACTTTAGGGTTTAAACTTAAAAAATTTTCATAATCTTTAATATCATCATAAATACTAGCTACAAATAAAATCACATCACAATCAGCAATGCTTTTAATCGCTAAATCAATCATAAGTTGATTCATAGCTTTAGAACTTGCGTGCAAACCTGGCGTATCTATAAAAATAAGCTGATGGTTTTCATGCATTATGATCGCATTAATTTTTCTTCTTGTAGCATTTTGCTTATGAGAAACCATAGCCACTTTTTCTTCCAACAAAGAATTTAGGATAGAACTTTTTCCCGCATTAGTTCTACCCACTATGCTTATAAAGCCGCTTTTCACAAGATATACCTAGCTAAATCTTTATTTTCTATGATATCTCCAAGTTTAACTTGCACTTTAAAATCATCTATTTTATATACTTTACCTGCATATTCATCTGCTTCAAAACTAATATCTTCCAAAAGTTTTTCCACTACTGTATGTAAGCGTCTTGCACCAATATCTTGCATTTCTTCATTAGCCTTACTTGCTATTTTTGCTATTTCTCTAATAGCCTCATCTTCAAAAACAAGCTCTACATTTTCAGTTTTTAAAAGCTCAATATACTGCGTTAGCAATGAATTTTTAGGTCTTGTTAAAATAGCATATAAAGCATCCTCATCTAATGAATCAAGCTCAACTCTCAAAGGAAAACGCCCTTGAAGTTCAGGGATTAAATCACTTGGCTTACTTAGATGAAAAGCACCTGCTGCAATAAATAAAATATGATCAGTTTTTAAAGGACCAAATTTAGTTTGTATAGTGCTACCTTCAACTATTGGAAGCAAATCTCTTTGCACTCCTTCTTTGCTTGGATCTTGGCGGTTTGAATTTGAGCTTGAAACTGCTACCTTATCTATCTCATCGATAAAAATAATCCCTTCATTTTCAGCTCTTCTTAAAGCCTCGCCTTTAATACTTTCCATATCAAGAATTTTCTCACTTGCTTCTTGAGCTAGAGCTATTCTTGCATCTTTTACTTTCATTTCTTTTTTAACTTTTTTATTACCCACACCAATAACTTTTACTATATCTTGCATAGCGCCCATTTCAGGTGGTAAATTTGGATTAGTATCAAATACACTTTGTGAAATTTCAACTTCTATTGTGCTATTATCTAAATCACCAGCTTTTAATTTCACGCGCATTTTTTCTAAAGAATTTTGATACTCTTCTTGTTTTTCTTCGCTAACACCTTTTGGTAAGGGCGGTAAAAGTTTTTCTAAAATCTTATTTTCTATAAATTCATTAATCTTTTCTTTATTTTTTTCTTTTTCTTCATTTTTTACTAAATTTAAAGCAGCATTAGCCAAATCTCTAACCATACTTTCTACATCACGCCCAACAAAACCAACTTCAGTATATTTACTTGCTTCAACTTTTACAAAAGGAAGTCCCATCATCTTAGCAAGGCGTCTTGCAATCTCTGTTTTACCAACTCCAGTTGATCCTATCATTAAAATATTTTTTGGCATGATATCATCTTGAAGTTCAGGACTAAGCTGCATTCTTCTATAACGATTTCTTAAAGCAATTGCTATGATTTTTTTGGCATTTTTTTGTCCAATTACATAATCATCTAAAAATTTCACAATCTCTTTTGGAGTTAAATTCATTTATCATCCTCAATTACATAAGTTTTAATATTTGTATTTGTATAAATGCAAATTTCACCAGCTATTTGCAAGCTTTCTTTAACTAATTCTTCCTCATCTAAACTTGAGTGTTTAGCTAAAGCTCTTGCAGCAGAAAGCGCGTAGTTGCCACCACTTCCAATAGCTGCTATAGCGCCATCTTCAGGCTCAACTACATCTCCAGTTCCTGAAAGTAAAAATATATGATTTCTATCTAACACTAGCATCATTGCTTCAAGTTTTCTTAGATATTTATCCTTACGCCATTCTTTTGAAAAATCTATTGCAGCTTTTAATAAATCACCCTTAGAACTAGAAAGTAGTTTTTCAAACATATCAAAAAGATTAAAAGCATCAGCAGTGCTTCCTGCAAAGCCTGCTAATACTTTTCCATTGTTTAACTTTCTAATTTTAACTGCATTATTTTTTAAAACAGTATTTCCAAAACTTACTTGTCCATCTCCACCAATTACAGACTTATTTTTACCTTTATAAGCTAAAATTGTAGTTGCGTGAAACATTATTCTCCTTTAACTTCTAGCTTAAATACAGCATGAATTGCATGGCCTAATTTTGCTGAAATTTCATGCACACCAAGTTCTTTTATAGTATCACATTCTAAGCTTTTTTTATCAAGCTCTATGCCTTTTTGTTCTTTTAGCGCATGAGCGATTTCATCTTTAGTAACCCCGCCAAACAAGCTTCCATTAGCTCCTACAGGCTTAGCTATACAAATAGTGATTTTAGATAATTCTTCTTTTAATTTTTCCAAATTTGCAAGCTCAAATCTTAAATTTTCTGCCTTTTTCTTTTGCTCTGCTTCATATTGTTTTAAAACTTCATGTGTAGCAGCTTTAGCAAAACCTTTGGCAATTAAAAAATTTTGCCCATATCCATCTTTTACTTCTTTAACTTCTCCTGCTTTTCCTAAGCTTTTTACATCTTTGATTAATAATACTTTCATTGTTTTCCTTTTTTAAAATTTTCTTCCATTTTTACCTGCGATAATAAATCTTAAAGCATTTAATCTTATAAAACCTGCTGCATCTTTTTGATCATACACAGCATCTTCTTCAAAAGTACAATAAGCCTCACTAAATAAACTATCATTCGCACTTTCTCTGCCTATTACCATCACATTACCTTTATATAATTCAAGTTTAACTTTACCATTTACATATTTTTGTGACTCATCAATTAAGGCTTGAAGCATTAATCTTTCAGGTGAGAACCAATAGCCATTATAAATCAAACTTGCATATTTTGGCATTAATTCATCTTTTAAATGTGCTGCTTCTCTATCAAGAGTGATACTTTCTATAGCACGGTGTGCTTTTAAAAGTATACTTCCACCTGGAGTTTCATAACAACCTCTACTTTTCATACCAACATAGCGATTTTCAACAATATCAAGACGACCTATACCATGTTTTACACCAAGCTCATTAAGTTTTGCTAAAAGCTGTGCAGGAGACATTTTTTCTCCATTAATAGCACACAAATCGCCTTTACTAAACTCAAGCTCTATCACTTCACTTTCATTTGGAGTTTCTTTTAAATCTTTCACCCAACGCCACATATCTGCTTCGGGTTTAGCCGCAGGATCTTCAAGCACTAAACCTTCATAAGAAATATGCAATAAATTTGCATCCATAGAATAAGGTGATTTACCTGGCTTTTTAGCTATATCAATGCCATGTTTTTGCGCATAAGCCAAAAGTTTTTCACGGCTATTTAAATCCCATTCTCTCCAAGGAGCAATGATGGCTAAGTTTGGATTTAGTGCCAAAGCACCTAATTCAAAACGCACTTGATCATTTCCCTTACCAGTTGCTCCATGGCTGATGGCATCTGCACTTGTTTTATTTGCTATTTCTACTAAAGCTTTTGCTATCAAAGGTCTTGCTATGCTTGTACCCAGTAAATATTCTCCTTCATAAATAGCATTTGCTCTAAACATAGGAAATACATAATCTTTTACAAATTCATCTTTTAAATCTTGAATAAAAATATTTTCTTCTTTTACGCCTAAAGAAAGAGCTTTTTTTCTAGCAGGCTCAAGCTCTTCACCTTGTCCAATATCTGCTGTGAAAGTTACCACTTCACATTTATACTCATCTTGCAACCATTTTAAAATTATACTTGTGTCAAGTCCACCAGAATATGCTAAAACCACTTTTTTGATATCTTTTTTCATTGTCTTTCCTCTTTGTAAAAATAATTTTAAAATTTAACGAATTTAGCTTAATATAATGTAAAATATTTAGACATTTTATAACATTTTCTTGTATTTTTTGATAAAATATTTTTATGAGAATAGATAAGTTTTTAAATGTAGTTAATATTACTAAGCGTCGTGCTATTTCAGAAGATATGTGTAAAAGTGGCGTAGTAAGTATAAACAATCAAGTGGTTAAAGCTAGTAAAGAAGTAAAAATTGGTGATGAAATAAGCATTAAATTTATAGAATATACTAATATCTATAAAGTCTTAGACATACCAACAACTAAAAGCATACCAAAAGCTATGCAAGAAAAATATGTGGTAAAAATTCAATGAAAGAAATGATTTTAAGTCAAAATGAGCTTTATAAGCTTTGTGAAATTTTACCTAAAAATGGAGTTATTTTACTTCAAGGGGAATTAGCAAGTGGTAAAACCACTTTGGTTCAAAATTATGCTCAATTTCTTGGAGTAGAAAAAACGCTTAATTCTCCTACATTTTCTATCATGCAAGAATATGATTTTCAACAAGGCAAAATGTATCATTATGATATTTATCAAGAAGGTTTTGATGGACTTTTAAAAAATGGTTTGATTGAAAATTTTTTTGAAGAGGGTTTGCATTTAGTAGAATGGGGTGATGAAAAATTAAAAAAATACTTAGATAAATATCAAATTTTTAATATAATTTTACAAATCATTCCTTATGAAAATAAAAGAAAGTATATAATACATGAGTAAGCTAGAAGCTAGAAATTTAGAAAAAATCATTAAAAAAACTAAAATCATACACGATGTTTCACTAGAAGTACAAAGCGGGGAAGTAGTAGGACTTTTAGGGCCTAATGGAGCAGGAAAAACTACAAGTTTTTATATGATATGTGGGCTTATTTTACCAACAAGCGGGCAGGTGTTTTTAGACTCACAAGATATCACGAAAGAACCGCTTAATAAAAGAGCAAAGCTTGGTATTGGGTATTTACCTCAAGAAAGTAGTGTTTTTAAAGATTTAAGTGTGGAAGAAAATTTACTTTTAGCCGCCCAAGTAATATATAAGGATAAAAATTTATTAGAACAAAAGATAGAGCAAATGCTAGAATTACTTAGCATAGAACCTATTAGACATAGAAAAGGTATGAGTTTAAGTGGGGGTGAAAGAAGGCGTTGTGAAATCGCAAGATCACTTATGTGTGATCCTAAATTTTTACTTCTTGATGAACCATTTGCTGGGGTTGATCCTATCGCAGTGAGTGAAATTCAAAGTTTGATTAATGATTTAAAGGCTATGAATATAGGTGTTTTGATCACTGATCATAATGTAAGAGAAACTCTAGCAATTTGCGATAGAGCTTATGTGATTAGAAGCGGAAGGTTGCTAGCTAGTGGCAATGCTAATGAAATTGCACATAATGAAGATGTTAAAAAATACTATCTTGGAAGTGAGTTTAGACTTGAATAATGCTTAAACAAAAAACCTCTATAACACAAAAAGCAAAACTATCACAAACCTTAAGATCTTGGCTTCCTATATTGCAAGCTAATATTGAAGATCTAAAAGAAAGCTTAGATGAATTTGCTAAAGAAAATCCTTTTATAGAGATTAAAGAAAACTCAAGCATCACAAACAATCAAAACAAATATTATCAAGAATATTTTAGCAAAAACACCACAACACAAATGATTGATGCAAAAAGCTTGGAAGTAAAAAATGTATATGAACTTTTAAGCGAGCAAATCATACCACCATTTTTTCCTACTAGAAAATCCCAAACCATTGCTGAAAAAATCATAGAATGTTTAAACCATGAAGGTTATTTTGAGTATGATGAGGAAATTTTAGGCGAATTTGATCCTTTAGAAGTGGAAAAAATCAGACAAAGATTTAAATACCTTGATCCTGTTGGAGTAGGGGCAAAAGATAATCAAGAAGCTTTTATTTTTGCATTAGAGCATTTTGACTTAGATGATGAACTTTACGAGTTTTGCAAAATGCTAATTTTAAATTTAGAAAATGCAAAAGATTTTATCAAAGATCCTTTGTATAAAAAGGCTATAGCGATAATTAAAAAAATCTCCATTCCGCCTTTTTTGGAGTATTTTGAAGAGAGCATGGAAATCATTCCTGATATATTTATTTATCAAGAAAATGGTGAAATTAAAATTAAAATCAATGATGATTATTACCCTGAAATTGCTTTTGAAGCAGATGGTTTAGATCATGAGTTTTTAAGTGCTTATTTAAAAGATGCTAAAAATTTAATCGATGCGCTAGCTATGCGTAAAGCTACCCTTTATAAACTAGGGCTTATGATTATAGAATATCAATATGATTTTTTCATGGGCGGGGATATCAAACCTATGCAGCTTAAAGATTTAGCACAAGATCTTGAAAGAAATGCTTCTACTATCTCAAGAGCAATTGCAAATAAATACTTAAGTTGCGATAGAGGTTTAATACCTTTAAAATCTTTCTTTACCACTGCAGTTGATGATGGTGAAACTTCTAATGCGACTATTAAAGATTTTCTTAGTAATTTAATTAAAAAAGAAAATCCTAAAAAACCTTTGAGTGATTTGAAAATTCTTGAACTCACTCAAAAAGAATTCCCAAGTGTGCAACTAGGGCGTAGAACTATCACAAAATACCGTATGCAACTTGGTATAGGAAGCTCAAGTGAGCGTAAAAAATTATATGAATTGATGTAGGAAAAGATGAATTTAGAAAGTATTTTTGAAAAAACCATAAAACAAAATGTGCGTTTAATAGCAGCTAGCAAATATGTTCAAGATGAGCAAATTCGAGAGCTTTTTAAGCAAGGTGTTGTAGAGTTTGGAGAAAATCAAGTCCAAGCTTTAGCTTTAAAAAAAGAAAAACTTCAAGATTTAGAAATCAAATGGCATTTTATAGGCAATCTTCAAAGCAATAAAATCAATCTTTTAATCAAACAAAACCCATTACTTTGGCAATCTTGCAATGGCTTAAAAAGTGCCAAAGCTGTAGATAAAAGACTTGATTATAAATTAGATACTTTATTGGAAATTAATACAGCCAATGAAAGTTCTAAAAGTGGCATAGAGCAAAATAAGGCTATAGAAGAGTATTTGCAAATACAAGAAGAGTGTAAAAATTTAAATCTAGTAGGCATTATGTGTATAGGCTCTATGAACGAAGAAAAAGTTCAAGAAAGTTTTGAGCAAACTTTTAAAATCTATGAAAATTTACAAAAACACGGGGCAAAAATTTGCTCTATGGGCATGAGCGGGGATTTTGAGCTAGCTATAAAATGTGGCTCAAATATGGTACGTTTGGGGAGTATTTTATTTAAATAAACCCCATTTGTTTTGCTTTTTCTATCATAAAATCTGCACCATTTTCACTTTTTAATTCTTGCAAGGCTAAAGATTTTTCTTCTAGTGAGAAATTTTCCACTAAGTTTAAAAATTTATGTTTTTCTTCTTGGGTTAAAATTTCACATAAATTACGCTCTTTTAAATACAAAGCATTAAAATACTGGTGATTTTTAGCTGCATATGGATAAGGTATGAAAATACAAGGAAGTAAATTTGCACTAAGCTCAAAAAGACTACTTGCACCTGATCTTGATATGGCTAAATCTGCTTTAGAAATTTTATCTATAATGTTTTTATCAAAGTCAAAAAGATCTGTATTGACATTTAAATCCTCATAAGCTTTTTTACATCTTTCATAATCATTCTTACCACATTGGTGAATGATATTTATGCCTTTTTCTTTAAAATATAAAGCATTTTCTAAAGCAAGATCGTTTATAAATTTAGCCCCTTGAGAGCCGCCAAGAAAAATAATATTTTTTAATTCTTTTCTTACTCTTGCTTTTTGAGAAAAAATCTCGTTAATAGGATAAGGACAAAAGAAAGTATTTGCTTTATTAATTTGATCATCAAAAGCAGTAAAAAAAGCTTTAGAAAAAGGCTTTAAAAGTGAATTTAAACTTCCCGTTTTTGAGTTTTGCTCATGGATTAAAAGCGGGATATTTGCCATTAAAGCACCAAAAGCACCTGGAGCACTGCTATATCCACCCACACTAAAAACTGCTTTAATATTATGTTCTTTTAAAATTTGTTTTGTTTTTCTTGCAAGTTTTATAATATGCAAAAACGATTGAACCTTAGCTAAGCCTTTTTTATTAACAACGCCTTGAGAGCTTAGAAAATATTTTTTATAAAAACCATCTTCATTTTCAAACCAAAGTCTATCTTGACCATTTTCACTTCCTATGTAAATACATTCTATGCCTTGTTTTCTTGCACTTTGCAATAAACATCTAGCTATAGCTAAATGCCCTCCCGTGCCTCCACCTGTAATTGCTATCATTTATCCTCTTTATTTAGCTTTTCTTCTAAAATAGCAAGCCTTGCTTCTAATTTAGCAATTTTTTCTTCATAATTAATCTTACCATGTTCTTTGATATAGGCAGGTATACCAATAGCTGTTAAATTTGCCTCAACATCTTTTAATACAACTGCATTTGAGCCTATTTTGGCGTTTTTACCTATGGTGATATTGCCTAAAATTTTAGCACCAGAACCTATGATCACGCCATCTTCTATAGTGGGGTGTCTTTTGGTATTTTTATCTAAACTCGTTCCACCTAAAGTAACACCTTGATAAATCAAAACATCATCACCTATAATAGAAGTCTCGCCAATCACAACACCACTTGCATGATCTATAAATATCCTTCTACCCAAATGCGCCCCAGGGTGTAAATCAACTCCGGTAAGAAACTGCGAAATTCCACTAATAATCCTTGCTATTTTTTTAAAACCTTTTTGGTAAAAAAAATGCGCAAAGCGATAATTTACCACAGCCCAAACACCAGGATAGTTAAAAACTAATTCCACCCAAGATCTATATGCAGGATCTTTTTGTTTTGGCATAGAAAAATCTTCTTTGATTAATTTAAAAATACTCATTTAGAGCCTATGCTTTTTAAATATCCATTATCATTTAAGAATAAATAAATTTCACCCAAAATATGTTTTTTTTGATTTTCATTAACAAGTTTTGAAGCATAAATTTTTTCATTAATATTATCCATAATTGCATGAATATCATAGTCAAGATCTTCTAAGGTATCTAAAATAGATTGAGCCTCTAGCACACTTTCTATTTCAAAACCCTTTTCATTGATACTTATACAAGCTTCAGTTGGATGTGTAAAAAGATTATGCTTCATACCAAGGACTTCTTGATAAGCTCCCACTAGGAAAAATCCTAAAAAATAATCTTCAGCTTCTACATCAATATCGTGTAAAAATAAAGGATTATCTTTGGAATAAGAAATTTCTCCATCACTATCGCAAGTTATATCCCATATGCTTGCGCTTCTTGTAGGTTTTTTATTAAGTCTATCAAGTGGCATGATAGGGAAATTTTGCTCTAAACCCCAAAAATCAGGCAAAGACTGAAATACTGAAAAATTCACTAAATATTTTTCTTGTACTTCATTTTGCAAACTCGATAAATCAGCTTGATCGCCCACTAAAGAAATAGCTTTTCTCATAATCAAATGCACTAAAATTTCACTATTAGAGCGATCTTGTAAATCTACATAACCCAAATCAAACAAGGTTAAAATACTCTCCATATGATCGATACTATCATGTAAATACTCAAGTGCATTAGAGGCTTTAATGTTTTTATACAAATCATAAAGTTCATCTATAAGTTTTGGATTTTTATCTTTTAATAAAAGCTTACTTTCTGTGTATTCTTGAGAAAAAAGCTCTAAAACAGGCGCTACTAAAACAGCATGATTAGCTGCTACAAAACGCCCACTTTCTATAAAAATATCAGGCTCTAAATCTTTTTTATGTTCTGCAATACTTTTTAAAATAAACACAACATCGTTTGCATACTCACTTAAGGTGTAATTTCTACTTGTTTCATTTTTAAACTGAGAGTATTCTACTGCTAAACCCCCACCAAGATTAATAGCTTTTAAATTTTTTGCCCCCATTTTTCTAAGTTCGGTGTAGATATTACCCGCTTCATTTAGAGCTTTTTTTAAAGGATGAATTTCAGTAATTTGTGAGCCTAAATGAAAATGTATCATAGTAAATTGATCTAAAAGCTTATTGGCTTTTAAAAGATTTACTGCTTCAATAAGCTCAGTAGATGTTAAACCAAATTTTGAATTTATACCACCACTTTTTGCCCAAATTCCTACTCCAGCTGAATGCAAACGCACTCTTAAACCTATATTTGGCTTTGGTTTAAAACGATTTTTAGCAATTTCAATCATTGCTTCAAGCTCATTAAGCCCTTCCATAGTTAAAGTGATATTGTGACCCATTTCACACGCTATAAAGCCCATATTTATAAGTTCTTTATCTTTAAAACCATTAACTGTTATAGGAGCGCCTTCATTATTATAAGCCATAGCTAGTAAAAGCTCAGCCTTGCTTCCTGCTTCTAAGCCATAGTTGTATTCTTTGCCTAGATTAACTAAATTTTTTACAAAACCTGGATATTGATTAACTTTTAAAGGATATACAGCGTTAAAAGAACCTTTGTAGTTAAATTCTTTTTTTGCTTTAGAAAATTTTTCATAAATTTGCTCAATTTGCTTATGGATTAAATGAGGAAAACGAAGCAACAATGGCCCCTTATAACCATCATCACGCAAAGTATTTACTATATCTATAATGGCAGGTTTTTTACCATGATTTACACATACTTTGCCATTTTCGATGATAAAATTATTTGCACCCCAAATATTAATACCATAATCAATCATAACTCATTCTCCAAATTTGCTAATTTTATATTTTTAGTATCTTTATTTTCCAAATTTTTATAAAAAATCTCTTCTTTTTGTATCTCATCTTCACCTATACACAAAAATATTTTAGTATTAGCATTATCTGCTTGGTTTAAATGCTTTGCAAGTTTTTTTGCTTCATAGCTTAAATATACTTTATGTTTTTTTCTTAAAGTATTTGCTAATTTAAAAATAGTATCTATATAAGCTTCATCCATAGCACAAAGATAAATTCCTTCTCTTGATTTTACGCTTTGTTTTTGCTCTAAAATAGCCATAATCCTTTCTATACCCATAGCAAAACCCACACCATAGCCACTTTTACCATCTAAGTATTCAATCAATCTATCATATCTTCCACCGCCTGCTATGGCAGCTTTTGCACCGATTTCATCACTAACAAACTCAAATGCACTTTTAGAATAATAATCAAGCCCACGCACTAATTTCTCATCACACTCAAACTCAACATCATTTTCTTTTAAAAGTTTTTGTAATTTTTCATAATCTTTCTTACAACATGGACATAAATTTTCACTTAGTTTTGGCGCATTTTCGATTAAACTTTGACAATGATCATTTTTACAATCAAGCACTCTAATAGGATTTAAGTCTTTTCTTCTTAAACAATCCTCGCAAAAACCTTCTTTAGAATTTAAAAAAGCTATGAGTTTTTCTTTATATACACCCATACATTCTTTACAACCTAAAGAATTAATTTTCAAACTTGTATAAATTTCTAAACGTCTAAAAATTTCATTTAGCATTAAAATAATACTCGCGTCCTCATATACACTTGCTATACCAAAGCTTTCTACTCCAAATTGATGAAATTCACGCAATCTTCCTTTTTGTGGCCTTTCATAACGAAACATAGAACCATGGTAAAACCATCTTTTAACACTTTGAGCCTTATCCATTTTAGCTTCTATATATGATCTTACCACCCCCGCTGTCCCTTCAGGCCTTAAACATACATCATTGCCTGCTTTATCAACAAATTCATACATTTCTTTACCAACTATATCAGAGCTTTCTCCAACACTTCTTTTAAAAAGCTTAGTAAGTTCTAAATGCGGACAATTAATAAAAGTAAAACCATAGTTTTTAGCTACTTCTTCACAAGTTTTTACCACTTTTTCATAAAGAGTAGCTTGATCATCTTGTAAATCTTTCATTCCCTTTAAAGCATTAATCATCTATAAATTCCTTAATTTTTTCATGTAAAATTTCAATACTTAAAGAAGCATCTAATTTTAAAATTTTTATATCTATCTTAGTTTTTAAAAACTCTAAAGTTTCTTCTAAAGCTTTTTGTATGTTTAAAAAATACTCTATCCCTCTTTTTTCAATACTATCTAGATCTTTTTTAGAAAGTCTTTGTGCAATAAGCTCTTTAGAGCCATGCAAAAATATAATCTTTTGTGGAAAAATCCCACCTGTGGCAAAAGAGTTTAACTCAAATAAAATATTTTGATCAAAATCACATCTTGCATAAGCTATATTAGAAATAAAACTACGATCTGAAATGATAAGTTTGTTTTTATTTTGCGCTAAATGTATATCGATTAAATTTGCTCTATCTGCTAAAAAAAGCAAAAGCTCAGCCTTCTTAGAAAATTGTATTTTACTTTCTAATAAAATTTTTCTCAAATACACTCCAAGTTCACTTCCGCCTGGTTCTTTGGTAAAAAATGCATTATGAAAATATTTTTTTAAAAGTTCTATTTGCGTGCTTTTACCTACACAATCAACCCCTTCAAAAGCTATATACAATCTCTCTCCTTTAATAAAGGTATAATTTCTTTTGGCACAAGCTTACTCACATCACCATTATGCACACAAATAGATCTTACTATGGAACTTGAAATAAAAGAATTTTTTAAATTTGGCATAAGATATATAGTTTCAAAATCTTCCCAAAGCATGTGATTTGCATAACCAAGTTGTAATTCATACTCAAAATCACTCACCGCTCTTAAGCCTCTTATAATGATATTTATTTGCAAATTTTTAGCAAGATCTACTAGTAAGTTATCAAAAGCTATAATTCTAACATTTTTTAAGTCTTTTGTAGCAATTTTTACCATTTTTTCTCTATGCTCTAAGCTAAACATAGGTCTCTTACTCTCACTTTTAGCTATGGCAATGACTACTTCTTCAAACAACTTACTAGCTCGAATAATCACATCTAAATGTCCATTAGTGACAGGATCAAATGTCCCTGGATATATACAACTAGCCATCATTGCCACCTTTGGTATAAATTATGCTCAATATTTGCTAAATCAAGCCATTTTCCTACGATAAATTCATATAGTTTTTCTAAATTATCAATCTTAGCATAACTTGCCATTACAGGAGGAGCGATGATAACTCCATAGCTAGAAAGTTTAGCCATTTGCTCTAAATTTAAAGTAGAATAAGGCATTTCCCTTACTCCAAGTATGAGTTTTTTGCGTTCTTTTAAAGCCACTCCTGCAGCTCTTGTAAGCAAACTATCATTTATACCACAAGCAATTTTTGCTAAAGTGTTAATCGAGCAAGGTGTGATAAAAGTCGTTTCTACGCCAAAAGATCCGCTTGCAACACATTGACCAATATTTTCATTATCTAAAAAAATTACATGTTCAAGTTCAAATTTATCTTTTATATATTGTAAAAAATCTATCTTTTCTAAAAGAGAGTTTTCTTTCATATAACTTATTTTTGCATTTTTACTCACAATGGCATAAATTTGTCCTTTTTCTTTTAAATGCTTTAATAATAAAAAACCAAGTTCACAAGAACTAGCTCCGCTAATACCTACTAAAATTTTTCTCATTTTAGCTCCACATAATTTTTACTAATGACTTTACCATGCACGACTTTTCCATCTTTGTTTTTAAGGCGAATTCTTTGGTTTAAATTCCCACTTTGCAAGGCTTTTAACTCTATTATCATGCTTAAATCTCCATCTTTGATAACCCCATAAACAGAATCATTTCTTTGTATAAGGGTTTTGGTTTTAAACATATTATATTTTAAAATCATATTTTCTCTTATATTGCTTTTGGCTATTAAATTTGCGATTTCATCTTTTTTTAATACACCTTGCGGAGCTTTATCGAAAGGAATTTTTAAAATTTTAAAACTAGCAGGACTTAAATTTTCATTACGCGAAATAGGGCGCGTGGTTTGCAAAACTTCTAATTTTGCCTTTAAAAAATACTTAAAAAATATATTTTTTTTAAACTGTTCTGGAGTTTTAAATTCAGCCTTTACAAAACCATCTGCTCTATCAAAATTATGATTACCTAGTTTTAAAAAAATATATTGGTTAAAATCAGCAGGCAAACTTGATTGAGTGTTAAGATCTAAAGAAATGATTTCTAGCTGTGGATAATTTGTCTTAAATTCTTTAATCAAAGCTAATTTTACTTCATCAAAATTCGAAGCAAAGTTAAAAGTATAGAAAAATAAAATTAGAATGATTTGTTTAAAAAACAATACAGCAACCTTTATATTGTAATTTTGAAATATTATAATACAATGAAAATAAAATAAGGGTTATAATAGTGATTAAAATTATAATTTTTCTTTGTATTTTTAAATATTTTATTTTCAAAACCATCTTAAGAGCTTCTTAAAATATATCATAATACTTATCATTATTTTGATATTGAAAAACCTATATTTATTACCCATCACAATGTAAGATATAAAATTTTATTACAAAAAGCAAAAATGCAAAATAAAATTTAAAAGTCTTATATTTATTAGATAACAATTTGTTTTTTTCCAAGATTTTTAAATCTGTAATAAGAATATACTTAAAGATAAATTATTAATTACTAGGAATTAGATGCAACTCACTTTTGGTTTTTGATACCAAAAAACAAATAAAATATTACTCTCCAAAAAGGTTTCCCAAGAGTAATTTAAACAAGATGGTGGCAATAAACAATTTTTATCATTTTTACAAGAAAACTTAATGCTATTTATAGATAAAAAATATTCCATCAATAATAATTTTATGGGTATATTTTGTCATTAATTTGTAGGTCTATTTACATTAAATGTCTTTTGCAAGACAATAATATATTTTCCCATTATTTTATAATTTCTCCATCTTTATGATGGGGTGAAGGTTTCTTTCTTATCTAAAATACTAAAACTAAAAAGTTGTTCGATAATATTTTTAGCAATAGGAACAATGAAAAAGCCAAAAATTTAAAAACAAACATTAATATCAGCCATTTTTATTAGAAATTATTTTCAGATAATTCTTGTGAGGTTAATTTTAAATATTCAAAAATCAAATATATAGTAGTGTTATAGAAAAAACATTGTACGAAATCAAAAATATTTACCTAAATAATAATTAATTTTATATATTTTGATTTTAAATATCATAATTAATATAAAATTAAGAATATTTTTAATAGTATTTCAATTTTGATAATTAATATTATTATAATTGGTTTTGTATTATGATTAAATATTTATTTGGAATTAGTTTTTTAATACCTACATTAATATTTCTATCCTTGATTAGTCTTTTTGTAGGCGTTAAAGATATTTCTATATTTAATATTCTATCTTTAACTCAAGAAGAAAAAGAAATTTTAACAATTGTTAGACTACCAAGATTAATTTCCATTATCATTACTGGAATGAGCTTGAGTATATGCGGTTTGATTATGCAGCAACTTACTCAAAATAAATTTGTATCTCCTACAACCGCAGGGACTATGGATTGTGCTAAATTTGGAATTTTAATTTGTATGTTATTTTTTAGTGGATTTAATTTTATTTATCAAATTTTTATAGCTTTTATTTTTACTCTTATTGGTAGTGTTATTTTTATCCAAATACTTCAAAAAATAAAACTAAAAGAAATTGTTTTTGTTCCTTTGATTGGATTAATGTTTGGAGGTATTATTAACTCTATTACGACTTTTTTTGCTTATGAAAACAATATGATACAAAATATTCAAGGCTGGCTACAAGGTAATTTTTCATCTATCATGATAGGAAATTATGAAATATTATTTATTAGTATTCCTATTTTTATCATTGCATATTTTTTTGCTAATAAAATCACCATTGTTGGCATGGGTAAAGATGTTTCCTTAAATTTGGGCATCTCATACAATACTATTTTATATATAGGGTTAATTATAATTTCCATTGTGGTTTCTATTGTGGTTTTAACAATAGGAGTAATACCTTTTTTAGGTCTTGTTATACCAAACATAGTTTCAATATATAAAGGTGATAATTTAAAAGCTGTTCTTTTTTATACCGCAATACTTGGAGCCGTGTTTTTATTAGTATGCGATATTTTATCAAGGACTATTATTTATCCATTTGAAATTCCTATAAATTTAACCGTTGGCATTATTGGAGGTATTTTATTTGTTTGGATTTTACTAAGAAAGAAAACAAATGCGTAAAATATTTTATTTGTTAATTTTCATGGTATGTTTTTTGTCTCTTGTATATATAATGATTGATTTTGATTTTTCTATATATATTTTTAAAAAAAGGATTTTGGAATTATTTTCTATCATATTAGTATCAATTTGCATTTCAGTTTCAACAATTATTTTCCAAACAATTACAAACAATAAAATTTTAACTCCTAGCATCATAGGATTAGACTCTTTATATATATTAATACAGACTTTATTAGTATTTTTCTTAAGCTCTAGTAATATTAGTGTTATTAATCAAGAAGTTAATTTTTTCATCAGTCTTTTTTGTATGATGGTTTTTACACTGGTATTTTATAAAATTTTATTTAAAAGTAATGCGAATATTTATTTTATATTATTACTAGGACTTATTTTTGGAACTTTATTTTCATCATTATCTTTATTTTTTGAAGTTTTAATTGACCCAAATGAATTTATGGTAGTGCAAGGTCGCATGTTTGCTAGTTTTAACAATATTCAAGTTGAACTTATTTTATTATCTTGTACAATGTTATGTTTTGTTCTATTTTTACTATTGAAAGATTTTAAATATTTAGATGTATTATCACTTGGAAGAGATAATGCTATTAATTTGGGAATTTCTTATGATTATTTTGTTAAAAAAAATCTTATTTTTATAGCTATTTTAATATCTATTAGCACAGCCTTGGTTGGTCCTATTACTTTTTTAGGACTTTTAGTGGTAAATATCACTTACGAAGTAGCTAAAACATACAAGCATTCAATATTAATCCCTCTTACAATACTCATTAGTATTTTTGTTTTAATAGCTGGAGTTTTTATCACTTCTAAAATATTTCATTTTAACACAACTATTAGTGTAGTTATAAATTTTCTAGGTGGAATTTATTTTATATATTTGGTACTAAAAGGACATAGAATATGATAGAACTAAAAAATATCGAAAAAAAATACAATAATAAAATAATCGTAAAAGATATTAATGTTAGTTTTGAAAAAGGAAAAATAACCTCTATAATAGGTTCTAACGGGGCTGGAAAAAGTACTGTATTATCTTTAGCAAGTAGATTGATGAAAGCAGATAAAGGGGAGATTATTGTCAAAGGGAAAAATATTAGTACCTACAAAGAAAATGATTTAGCTCAAATACTTTCTATACTCAAACAGCAAAATAATTTAAATATCAAATTAACAGTAGAAGAATTAGTATCTTTTGGCAGATTTCCTTATTCTCAAGGAAAATTAAACACTAAAGACAAAGAAAAAGTCAATGAAGCTATAGAATATATGAATTTGCAAGATATTAAAGACAGGTTTTTAGATACTTTAAGTGGTGGACAAAAACAAAGGGCTTTTATTGCAATGATTATTGCACAAGATACAGAATATATATTTTTAGATGAACCATTAAATAATCTTGATATGAAGCATTCAGTTTCAATTATGAAAATTATTAAAAATTTAGCAAAAGAGTATAACAAAGGCATAATAGTTGTTTTACATGATATTAATTTTGCTTCTATTTATTCAGATTATATTATAGCTATGAAAAATGGAGAAGTGATTAAAAATGGTAATACTGATGAAATCATCAATACACAAATATTAAAAAATATTTTCAATATGGATATTCCTATACATTCTATAAATAATAAAAAAATTTGTATGTATTTTGGAGAATGATTTTCAATTAAAAAAGGAGGAAAGCAGGCTATTTAATTAAATTAATTGCATTTTATATAATTCAAACAAAAGGATAAAAATGAAAAAAACTATTTTTTGTATATTAGCGATGTTTTTAATGTTTGGCTGTTCTAAAGAAGAATACACCAAAGACTCCAATGCAACATTGTTAGAAATAAAACACGACTTAGGTAGCACTAAGGTGGTGAAAAATCCTAGCAGAGTCATTGTCTTTGATTATGGTATTTTAGATTCTTTAAAAGAATTAAATTTAAGCGACAAAATTATTGGTGTACCATTAAAAAATTTACCCAAATATTTAGATAGTTTTAAAAATGTTGAAAATGTTGGTGGTGTTCAAGAACCAAATTTTGAAACTATATATAAATTAAAACCTGATCTTATTATCGTTTCAGGAAGACAAGCTAAAAATTTCAAAAGTTTTGAAGAAATAGCTCCTACTCTTTATTTGCCGGTAGATACAAAGGATTATTTAAATTCTTTTGAGAAGAATTTAAATATTTTAGGAGATATATTTGATAAAAAAGATCTAGTAAAAGAAAAATTTAATGCTTTATTGCAAGATATTAATCATTTCAAATCACAAATTAATCCAACTAAAAAAGGTTTGATTATACTTACTAATGCTAATAAAATGTCAGCTTTTGGATCAAAATCTCGCTTTGGAATTATACACGATGTATTAGATGTTAAAGTAGCAGATGAAAATATATCCGTAAGTACTCATGGAAAAAACATATCACCTGAATATATTCTTAAAATTAATCCAGATTATATTTTTGTCGTAGATAGAGATGCCATAGTAGGTGGCGAAGGAAATGCTAGAAAAACCATTGAAAATCCTATAGTTAAAAAAACAAATGCATATAAAAACAATCACATATTTTATATAAACCCTGAATATTGGTACCTTTCAGGTGGCGGATTAATATCTATAAAAATTATGTTGGAAGAAATAATTAAAGACATAAATAAGGATAAAAAATGATTTTTAAAAATACTAGATTATATATGTTATATCTTGCATTATTTTCACAAAGTTCTTTAGTAGCATCAGAGCAAGTAACACTCGATGAGTCAGTTATATCTGCAAGCGGTTATGAACAAGATTTAGTCGATGCACCAGCTTCTATTTCTGTAATTACAAAAGAAAAATTACAAACACAACCTATCAAAGACATAGGTGAAGCCATAGCAGATATTCCAGGTGTTGATATTACTATGAACAAAACAGGAACATATGATTTTAGTATCAGGGGATTTAGTAGTGCATATACTCTTGTTTTAATAGATGGAAAAAGACAAAGCGTTGCTAATGGTTTTTATGAAAATGGTTTTAGTGGAAGTGAGTCAGGATACCTTCCTCCATCTTCAATGATAGAAAGAATAGAAGTAATAAGAGGTCCAGCATCAACATTATATGGTAGCGATGCAGTAGGTGGCGTGATAAACATCATTACTAAGAAAAATCCCGACAAGGTCGAGGCAAGTATAGAATTTAATACTTTATTACAACAACATTCCAAAAAATATGGAAACGCTGGAGGATTTAATGCTTATATAGCCTCTCCTATTATAAAAGACAAATTATCTTTTTCAGCTAGATTTAAATATTATGATAAACAAGAAAGTGATTTAAAATGGCCAACTCCAGTATATGATAACACTGGAATTCAAAAACCAAATAATTATCAAATAGCTTCGCACAGTCCAGGATATTTCACAAGCTTAGGATTTGGTGGTAGATTAAATTACACTATTGATGATTACAATAATGTTTATTTTGATATAGAACGCTATGTTAATGAAATATCTGTTAATTCTACAAGTAGCAAAGCAGTAAAAAGCGAAAGACAATTATTCAAAGATAATATTATCTTAAATCATGATGGAAGTTATGATTTTGGTACAACTAATACTTATTTACAATATGGCAGCACAAAAGATCCTGATTTACATAGTCAAATATGGGTAGGAGAGAGTAAAGTTATTTTACCATGGGATTTAAAAAATTATGGTAATTTAGTTACAAGCATTGGCACTAGAATAGATTATGAAATGCTAAAAAATGATAGCTCTAGTGCAGGTAGCCAAATAAAAGGTAAAAATTTAGATCAAACTACCTTAGCTCTATATGGAGAGGGAGAATATTTTATCACAGAAGATTTAATATTTACAACAGGATTGCGTTATATTTATAGTGATTTATTTAACTCTAAATTAACTCCAAGATTGTACTTAATCTATCATATTAACGATAAGGTGGCGTTAAAAAGTGGAATAGCAATGGGATATAAAACTCCAGCAGCTAAACAACTTACCAATGGATATTACAATTATGATTCTTCAGATGCATCTTTTGGTAATCCAGATTTAAAACCAGAAGAAAGCACTAACTATGAATTAGGTATTAATTTTAGAGTATTTGATTTTGCAAATTCTTCCATTACAGCATTTGTGACTAATTTTACTAATCAAATAAGTTCAGAAGAACTTTCAGGTATGCAAAATGGGATTGATTGTAACAATGGAATAACTTGCTCAAAAATAATCAATCTTGGAAAAACACAAACAAAAGGCTTAGAAGTAGCTTTTAATACAGATTCTTACAATGGATTTAGTTTGAACTCTAGTTATACTTTTATGGATAATCGCTATAAAGATGGCAAGAAAAATGTTCTTGGTGGAGATAGGATAGAAAATTTACCTCGCCATATTGCTATGGTTCGTTTAAATTACGAGCAGGGTAAATTTAATTCTTATATAAAAGCTCGTGCAAGACTTGATACTATAGCAAAGTCCAAAGGAGGTAAAGTTTCTGCAATGCCTTGGGATAAATATAAAGATTTTTACATAGTAGATTTAGGAACAACATATAAAATTGATAAACAACAAAGTATTAGCTTTAGTATTCAAAATCTTTTAGACACCGACTTTTTTGATCCAGGTGTAACAGGAAGAACAACTGATGACCTACCAACAGGTTATGCTAATCGCTATCAAGATTATACAGAAGGTAGAAGTTTTTGGTTAAGTTATAAATATTCGTTTTAGAATTTTTTCAAGTGTTTACTTGAAAAAATTCTAAAACCTAGGGAATAAAATTTGCTTGTAAAAATGCAAGATTGAAGATTGAGGGCAAAATCTAAATCTAAGGAATTGCATAATGAGTATATTTAGCATAAATGATAATTCCTCTTATGGTTCTATCATTTCACAAACAAAAGCAAATAAAGAAAATAAAACAAGTTCAAAAACAAATTTTGCAAATACTTTTGTTAAACAAAATGCTAGTAAATTAATTGAAATTCAAAGTAATAATACTCAAACATTAGCACTCAATGAAACAATATTAAATCAAAATAGTATTAAAAGCGATTCTCCTAATTATCATATATCAAGCGATTTTAAAAATTCTATTTATGCTTTAAAATATAGACAAGCTAATAATCCTGCTTCTATGGCTTATGGTTATAGTGTTGATTCTAGTGGCTATATGGGTAGTGATTTTAACAAAGCAGCGGGATTACCTGAAGATTTTAAGATACATAAATCTACTTTAGATGAGTTGTATAGATACAATGAGGAAAATTATTTTAGCACATCAAGTAAAACTTCCTTGAGTGTAACTGGTGGTTATTATACAAACATAGATATGACTGATACTATAAGACAATATTATTCTAAATTTGATCAAATCATAAATCATAGTTTTGAAAATTCTAATAAAACTAGTTTTAGTATAGAAGATTTAAATTCTTTACCAAAAGGTTATAGTATTTATGACACAAATAACAATTTTGCTTCTTTAGAAAATTTAAATAAACAAATTATAACAAATTTTTATGATACACAAGAGCAATACAATACTATAGATAGCATAGGAATGCAAAATTCTATCAATACAGGATTGAAAAAATTAGATTTTTCCCCTGAAAGTATGGAAACTCAAATTTTAGATAGCGATATAGCAAAAGATACTTTTAATCCTGATATGTCTGTTTATCCAAAAAATGAAGATGGGAGCTATACTAAAGAAGCTTTATTTATGAGTTTTTTAAAATCTAGCGGTGGAACAATTTTAGAAGGTGGAAATACCAAAGTCAATCCTAAAATTCAAGCATTTAAAGAAGCTATGGCAAAAGAAAGTTTTGATGGTTCTTTAGCCTCTTTAAATGATATTATGACAGGTAAAGTCGATTTTGCACAAATTTTAAAAGCACACGCTCAAGATGGTTGGCTTGATTCTAAAATTTATGCCAAAGAAAATAATATTGCTTGGCAAAATTCAAGCATAGGTTATGGTGGGGCTTGGTTTGATAATCAATTTAATCAAGCTAAAGCTAGTGGCTACTCTCCTAGCAATGAAAGTATAAATTCTTATGTAAATTCTGTAATGGATAAATTAAATAATATTTTAAATCAAACTAGGGTGTAAAAAGTGGAGCGGGAAACGAGATTCGAACTCGCGACCCCAACCTTGGCAAGGTTGTGCTCTACCCCTGAGCTATTCCCGCATTTTGAAAGTAGAGTGTGATTTTATCAAAACTTTATTTTATTGTCAAGTTTTTGAAATTAAGGAATGTTTTTTGCTTGTAGTTATTAAATTTAAAAAAGGAGTTCTTATGCAAGTAAATGATAAAAATAGCCCGTTAGCCCTAAATAATATGACAAAAATCAAAGAAAAAAACACATCTTCAGATGAATTTCAAGCTACACTTAATGCACTTAAAGACAAAGAAGAAAAAGAGTATAAAAAAGATAGCAACAATGCTTTTAGTAATACAGATTTAAATATAGGTTCGATTTCTAAAGATTATAGTGCATATGCTTGGGAGAAATTACGCCAAAGCAAATACCAAAAAAATGAAGAAAATATCTTAAATAATCTTTTTAAAACCTTAGATAAAGCAAGAGGTTAATCATTCAAAATAGGGTAGTTTAATACCCTATTAAATTTTTAAAACTTTAATTTCTTGATCTTTTGCTAATTTCGTATCATCAATTTGCGTGATTAAAATATGCGTGTTTTCACATAAAGGTTTTAGCATACCTGAGCCAATTTTAGCTTCACTTGGTTTAAAATATCCATCGACTAATTTTCCAAAAGCAAAATTATTTCTTTGACCTTTGAAATTTAAATCATTAGCCAATCTTGCTTTGTCAAATTTCAAAAGTTCTTTACCATAAAGTAAATTGAGTATATTTTTTGCAAAAACATGCGTTGAAACTAAAGAGGCTAAAGGATTTCCTGGTAGGGCTAGAAAAAACATATCGCTTTTGCTAAAAAGTTTTATATGCTTGCAAAGTTTAGCGTTGACTTTTTCAAAAATAGGGCTAAAATCGCACTCAAGCAAAGCTTGTTTGATAAAATCAGCCTCGCCCACGCTAGCTCCACCACTGCTTATAAGTATATCAAATTCTTTATTTTCTAAAAGCTTTTTATATGCATTTAAATCATCTTTTATAAGTCCTAAATACTCAACATCAGCATAATCTTGCAAAATAGCATAAATTCCAAAAGCATTTGCATTATATATACTGTATTCATCAGCATTTTCCCAAGGCTCTACAAGCTCATCTCCACTTGAAAAAATCCCAACACGCAATTTTTTAACGACATTTAACTCATAAATTCCTTGAGCAGCAAGCATAGCTACCATACCTGAGGTAATTTTTTGTCCCTTTTTAAACAAAAGCTCTCCGAGCTTTGCTTCCTCGCCTTTAAAGCGGATGGCATTGCTTTCTTTAGCATTTTTGGCATTGAGTTTTTCATCTTCAAACAAAGCTTCTTCAAACATTAAAATGGTATTTGCATTTTGAGGAATTTTAGCTCCTGTCATGATTTTATAGCATTTATTTTTTTCTATAATATAATCATTTTTATCGCCTGCTAAAATACTTCCTTTTATTTCTAGCAATTCATTCTTATGTGTATAATTTAGTGCATAACCATCTAGGGCAGAATTATCAAAAGCGGGTAGGTTTTTTTTCACAAAAACATCTTCATGCAAAATACACCCCAAAGCCTGTGTTAAATTTACTCTTTGAAATTCATTTTTTGCTTTGATCTGTTCTTTTAAAAAATTTAAAGTTGCAAAAATATCTCTCATTCTTCAAGCCTTCTTATGCTTGCGCCTAGTTTTTTAAATTTTTCTTCTAAATTTTCATACCCTCTATCAAGATGATAAATTCTATGAATTTTACTTGTGCCTTTAGCTGCTAAAGCTGCTAAAATCAAAGCAGAAGATGCACGCAAATCAGTAGCCATAACATCAGCTCCCAAAAGCTCTTTAGTGCCATTTATAGTAGCAATATGCCCATTTAATCTTATATCAGCTCCCATTCTTAAAAGCTCACTTACATGCATAAAACGATTTTCAAATAATCTCTCATCAATAATACTTGTACCGTTTGCTTTTAAAGCTAAAGCCATAAATTGTGCTTGCATATCTGTTGGAAAACCTGGATATTCACTAGTTAAAATTTCAACTGGTTTGATTTCTTTAGCAGGATTTATACTAATACTATCTTCATTGATATCAAAGCTAAAGCCCATTTGCTCTAGCTTTGCCAAAACTGCGCTAAGATGGCTTGCATTGACTTTTTTTAGAGTGATTTTTGAGTTAGTAATAGCTCCAGCACACAGATAAGTTCCTGCTTCAATACGATCAGGAATAATTTCAAAAGGTTTAAATTCTAAAAGCTCTCCACTTGTGCCATAAATTTCAAGCTCAGAAGATCCTATGCCTTGTATATCAAGCCCAGCTCTAGCTAAAACCTCACAAAGTTGTACCACTTCAGGCTCTTTAGCAACATTTAAAAGTCTAGTTTTGCCATGAGCTAGAGCTGCTGCCATAATAATATTTTCACTGCCTGTAACAGTGATTTTATCAAACATCACATCAGCACTTTTAAGCTCTCCACTAGCTACTACATAACCTTGCTTAATCTCAATATTAGCTCCCATTTTTTCTAAAGCTAAAAGGTGCAAATCAATAGGACGTTGGCCTATAGCACAACCTCCTGGTAAAGAAACTTCACAATTTCCAAATCTAGCTAGTAAAGGCCCTAAGGTAAGTATAGAAGCACGCATTTTACGCACGATGTCATATTTTGCTATGGTTTTATTTAAATGTTTTGTATTTATTTTTGCAAAATTGTCTTTAAAAGTATAATTTGCTCCTAAATTTTCAAGCAAAGAAAGTAGGGTACAAATATCTGCTACGTGTGGTAAATTTGAAATTTGAACTTCATTTTTAGCTAAAATACTTGAAGCTATCAAAGGAAGTGCAGCGTTTTTTGCACCGCTTATTATTACCTCTCCATTTAATTTTTCAACGCCATCAATCTCTAAATAAGTCATTAATTTTCCTTAAAATATATACATGAATGATATAATAATATTTTACTACAAACATTATAAAAATTTAATATTATAATAGATAAAGGATGTTTTTTGGGAGTTTTTTTGGTTATACTTGGTGGGATATTTTGGGCAATTAGTGGAGTTTTGGCTGAATATTTATTTAAAAATCACTACTCTGCTGAGTATATAAGCTTTTATCGCTTGTTTTTTACCGGCATTATTTTAATAATTTTAGGTGCAAAAAATTTCAAAATAAAATTACTAAAACAGAAACAAGAAATCAACTCTCTTTTAATTTTTTCTATTTTTGGTTTATTGATAACTCAATATGGTTATTTTAAGGCTATTTATTATACTGATGCAGGAACTGCTACGATGATACAATATAACGCACCACTAATTATAATGCTTTTTATGTGTTTTAAAAATAAAATTTTTCCTAAAAAAATAGAACTAATTGCTTTGTTTTTAATACTTTTTGCCTTATTTTTGCTTATAACAAATGGGGATATTACAACATTAAAACTTGATATAAGAGGTGTTATTTGGGCATTTTTTGGAGCTATTGGAGTAGCATTTTATTCTTTAAGTGCTAGGGTTATCATATCAAAATATGGCTTGTTTTTAATCATGGGATTGGCTAGTTTATTCGCTTCTTTTTTGCTTTTTATATTACTACAAGGAAATATCCCAAATCATGATTTTTCTTCAAACTCCTTTTTGGCTATGAGTGGGATTATATTTATAGGTACAATAGGGGCTTTTTGTTTATATTTAAAAGGAGTTGAATTAATAGGAGCTTTTAAAGCTAGTATGATAGCTTGCATAGAACCCGTTTCCGCTGCTTTTATGAGTTTTTTATTTTTAGGCACTATTTATAGCACAATAGACCTTTTTGCTTTTAGTCTAATTATTCTTAGTGTTTTTTTAAATGCTAAAAAACATTAAAGTCATTGCATAGCTTGCATTGCTTGAGATAACATTTGAGTTATCCTTGCATATATACTTTGCATTTGCGAATTTAAACTTTGAATTTGAGAATTGATCATTTGAGCTTTTTGTGGATCTTGGCTTGATTGTAATTTAGCATTTAATTCTGCTATTTTAGCTTGTATTTTAGAAAGTTCTTTATAAAGTTTACTTAACTCATCTTCTGATTTTTCTCCATTTTGACTTTCTTTAACGCTTTTTTCAAGCTCTTTTATACCTTGAGTAAATTTAAACTCTATAAAATTCTTATTTTCTTTACTTTCTTTTTCTTCTTTTTGGGTATTTAAAATATAAGGATTGATTTTACTGGTATAGTCATTTATTTGCATGATTTATCCTTTCTTTTAAAGGATAAATCGGATTTTTTATAAAAAAATTAAGTTCTATCGTGAAGTTTTTTAGCTACTTCTGCGGCTAATTTTAGCTTTTCATTGTCAAAGTGCGTATAAATTCTTGAAGTATTTAAGCTTGCATGCCCTAGTGCTTCTTGGACTAAAACTAAATCTTTTTGTTTTTTATAAAGTAGGGTAGCAAAAGTATGTCTTAGCATGTGGGCTCCATTTTTTTGCTTGCGGATTCCTGCTTTAAATAAAATTTGTTCTACTATACGCGAAACATAAGCTTGGGTTAGGGCTTTACCATTGCGATTGACAAATAAAAGTCCATCGCAAGAAAGATAATTTACTCTTACATCTTTTAAAAGATGTTCTATAAGCTCTTTTTTAATCATCACAACGCGGTATTTATTACCTTTAGCTCTAATACGTATGATATAAAGATCATTTTCTTCGCTAATATCTTTTAATTTTATATTAATAGCTTCACTAACCCTAATTCCTGTAAAAATGATGATTTTAATAATCAAGCGATTGCGTATAGTATTGCTTTTAAAATCTGTATTATCAATAGCATCTAAAAATTTACTCACTTCATCTTCACTCATATACTCAGGTAGTTTAACTCCTTTAGAACCACTTACACCTGCCCAATTTTTAAGGTTGATATCAAAAATGTGCGCTTTTTGATCTTCTTCGTTTTGTTTATCTAAAAATGCAAAAAAATTAATCACAGCTATACGATAATTTTTCTTACTCGCATCAGATAAAGAAGCACTAATACTTGCTAAAATTTCCACTAAAAGCTCTTCATCAATTTGTTTTAGCGAATAAAGCTTGTAAAATAACAAATATTCATAAAGTTTTTTCAAAGGATTAAAATACGTATTTACACCGCTAAGTCCTGCATTTCTTGCTTTTTTTACATAAGCATCAAGCTCTTGTATATTTTTAACACCCTTACTTAGAGCTAAATTTGCTACAGCCAAGGCTTGGGGGTCTTTTAATTCCTTATTTGATAAAGAATTAAGCTTAAATTTCACATATCTACAAAGCCAAAATAAAAATGACTTTTCAAAATTTTCTTCACAATCTAGAGGATATTTCATCACTTATTCTCCAAGGCTTTCAAAGTAGCCATTTTAGCATGGATATAAGCACTATCAAATAGTTTTTTAGAGCTTTCTTTTACAATCAATCCAAGTTCAGTGCAACCCAAAATCACTCCTTGAACTTGCGGAAATTGAGCAATCAAATCATCTAAATATTTTTTTGAGTCCTTATTTATAATACCTTTACAAAGCTCATTAAAAATAATATCATTAAGCTTTAAAATATCATTGCTTTTAGGGATAAAAACATCAATCTTTGAGTTAATTAAAAGTTGTTTATAAAAATCTTCTTGCATAGTGTATTTTGTTCCTAGCAGCAACACTTTATCGATTTTTTGCTCTTGAAGCTCTAAAAGCATAGCTTTAGCTATATGTAAGATAGGAATTTGAATGTTTTTTTGTATGTTTTCATAACATTTATGCATAGTATTGGTACAAATTAATATAAAATCAACTCTGCATTTTTGCAAAAGTAGGGCATGTTGGGTTAAAATTTCACTTGCTTTTTGCCAATCATTCTTACGTTGGCATTCTTCTATTTCTTCAAAATCAACGCTAGTTAAAACTATCTTAGCACTGTGTAATTTTCCTAATTTTTCATTTGTTAATTTATTGATTATTTCATAATAGCTAAGTGTACTTTCATAACTCATTCCACCTATTAAACCTATGGTTTTCAAACTTTTCTTCCTTTTAAATTTAATATAAAAATTATAAAAAAATCTTACTTAAAAAATATCAAGCTATAATTACAAAAACAAAATAGGGTGATGACATGTTTTTTAAGAAAAAAATCGTGCAAAAGCAAGTAAACCAAAATAACACCTCAAAACAAAACAATACTTCAAACAATGACTTTGCACAAGAAAAAAGACTTTATGAATTTAGAGAAAATATGAAAAAACTTAGCAAAGATGAAAATAGTGCTAAACTTTTAGCAAAACAACTTTCAAGATTAATCCAAAAATCCAAATAGAACCAAAAATTCCATACAAGTTAAACTTTTATATTTATTTTCCTTTTTACTCATCATTTTAGCTTTTTTAGTCTATAAAAATATTTTAACTTAAACTTAATATATATGTAAAATTATATGATAAATAGTAAAATCATTAAGTAATATATATTTTGTATTGAAAACTATAATTTTCAAACTTTTATATTTATCTACACTTTCATAAGTAAAATGTATTTTAAAACACCTATAATATAGTATTTTAAAGCATTTTAATTTTTGGATGAAAATAACTTATCCATAAAAAAATAAGTATAATTTTTTGAAAAATATTATAAGTTATTTTATGTGGCTATGAAAGATTAAAGATGTATATTTTTATTTCAACTAAATTTTAGTTTGTATTTTTGCTTAAATAAAATTGAAGTTTAAAAATGTAGATTAGTTATTTTCTTGACTTTTAGGATAATCAAAAAACACAACTTCCCCGCTATGTTCTTTTATATCTTTAAATTCTTTTATATCAAATTGCATACATAAAATAGCAGAAGTTGGAAAGTTTTCTAAATCTATGTGAGCTAAATATTCACAAAGTTCTTGCAATAAAGGATTATGCATAATTAGCACTACCCTACTCTCTTTTAATTCTTTTATAAATTTTAATACATCTTCTAAATTACCATCATAAAAGTTTTTTTCTATCTTAATATCTTTTTCTTTTAAAGAAAAGCATTTGCAAAGTTTTTGTGCTGTTTTTATACAACGCCTAGCAGGACTTGAAATAATGCTTTGAGCTTTAAATTCTAAATCTTTAATCCTGTAAGTCATAGTCCTTAGATCATCTTTTCCACTAGAACTAAGCTCTCGTTGCAAATCTTGTTCGCAATTTTCTTTTTGAGCTTTAGCATGACGGATAAAATAGATATATTTCATCTTATAACCTTAAATTTGCCCAAAACATATCCACATATAAAGCCAAAAATATGTGCATACCAAGCTATATTTACACCCATAAAAATAGGTACAAAACTCATTAGTAATATAGCTACGATAAGCCCTTTGGTGGCGGTTTTATCTAAATATGCATAATATCCCATTAAAACACATATAGCACCACTTGCACCCACTACATTTACAAAACTACCATCAAAACTTAAGTACACATAAAAAGCACTAAGTAAAGAGCAAAGAATTCCACCGATTAAATAAAGCAAAACAAATTTGAAACTTTTTAAGTATTTTTCTAGCATAGAACCAAATTGAAAAAGTACTATCATATTTAAAATCAAATGAGGCCAATTTCCATGCATAAACATTGAGCTTAGAATTTGCCAATATAATCCTTGAAAAAAAAATAAATTTAATCCCAAAATTACATCTAAATTTAAAGATCCAAAATAAAGATAATTCACAAAGATAAATATCACAATATTTAAAGCAATTAAAAAAGAGACTACCATTACCCTACTTTGTATTTTTAATAATTATAACAAAATGCTATTTAAATTCTAGCTTACACATAAAATTCACACTAATAAGATACAATATCGTCAAAAAATAAAATAAGGTTAAAAATGAAAAAACTAGCTTTAGCTTTTTTTATCACACTAAATACCATTAATGCGGGTATAGTTATAGCACCTGATTCTTTACCGGTAAATATCAAACAATTTATTAAAGATTATTTTAACGCAGAAATAGGTCTAGTAGAGCAAGATGGTTATTCTTATGAGATTTATTTAAGCGATGGAACCGAAATTGAGTTTTCACTTAATGGAGAATTTAAAGAGGCTGAAAATTTTAGATCACTAAATTACGCAATTTTACCTCTAGCAATACAAAATACCATTAGAAATATCTACCCTAATACAGCAATCATAGAAATAGAAAGGAAAATTTCTTATTATAAAATCAAACTTAATAATCAAATGAAACTTTATATAGATGATAATGGAACGATTTTAAGACAAAAATTTGATGATTAAAGGCTTATTTGATTTTACTCAAATAAGCTAATTTTGAATTATTTTTCCAAAAAGGTTTTAACTCATCATAACTTATAAAAATTTCAATTACTCCAGTAGAATAAGGAGCTATATCATAAGGCTCCCATATCAAAGCTAATCCGTTTTTTCTCACTTCAAAAATTTCACTTATTTTAAGTTCTTTAATATCAAATAATTCATTTTCATTATATAAACTTAAAATCTTTTGCTTAATCATATTCTGAAAATCTTCATTTTCTATTTTTAACTCATTTTTTAATCTAAGAAGTTTCATATCATCAATACTATAGGTTTTTCTTAAAAAATTAGTTATACCATGAGCACCACCTTTATACTCATAAATATTTTTTCCTAAAGAGATAATATGCTCATCTTGATAAATTATATAAGCTTGAGAAAAAAACTCATTATTAGAAATATCTTCTTTATTCCATTTATCAAAACTTTCTTTTATTTTTTGTTTTAATGAATTTTTATCTAAGTTCTCATTAAAATCATCAATAATTTTTTCTAAATTTTTATTTTGACTTGATAGTTTTAATATATCTTCACTAAAATCAAACTCGATACTCTTATTATCTTCTACTTGTTTGTGTTCTTTAAGTGATAATTGATAAATACCTGTATTGGATTTATTAGCTAAAAAGTTAAATTCTTTTTTCACACCATCTATTTTACATAGGGCTTCGAATTTATTTTTATGTATGTCTTTTAAAACACAAGTTCCAAAATCTGCTATATCTATATAATACTCATCATTTTTAGCACTACCCCAAAAACTATATTGTTTTTGTTTTGTTTGAACAAATCCATAGCTGGTGTTACTTTTACTAGAGCTATATAGGTAAATATCAAATTCCTTTCCTTCTAAAATATTTAGCGCGAATGTATTTTCACTATAAGCATACAAACTCACACATAAACTTAAACTAAAAGCAAATTTTTTAAACATTTATTCTCCTTGCACTCTTACAATCAAACTTTTTGGCAATTTAAAATATTCAATCCATTCTTGTTCTTTTTGTCTCATTTGTCCTTGATCTATTTCATGATCATAGCCTTGCAAATGAAGCATAGCATGGATAAAAAGTAATGCCATCTCTTCTTTTTCGCTATGTTTATACTCTATAGCCTTTTTACTTACTTCATCTAAATTTATCACTATACTTCCAAGTAATTTTTCACAATTTTGTACTAAAGGAAAAGACAAAACATCTGTAGTTTTATCTACCCCCCTTTGATTAAGATTAATTTCATGCATGGTTTTTTCACCCACTAAAACAAGTTCTATATTTTGATCACTCATTTTTTGGGCAATTTTTTCAAGAAAAGAAATATCCATTTCTTCTTCGCAAAAAATCATTATTATCCTTTTGGTTTTATAATTTCAAATTATATCAAAATTAAGGAAAAATATGAAAAAAGCTCTTTGTATTGTAAGCGGTGGTATGGATAGTACCTTATGTGCATATTTGGCTAAAAAAGAAGGATATGAAATCATTGCTTTGCATTTTGACTATAATCAACGCACTATGCTTAAAGAAAGAGAATGTTTTAATAAAATTTGTGAAAAACTTAATATAAAAACAAAATATATTTTAGATGTTTCTTTTATAGCTAATATTGGTGGTAACTCTTTAACAGATTTAAATTTAGAAATTCCAAAAGAAAAACTCCACGAAAAAGAAATTCCAAATACTTATGTTCCTTTTAGAAATGGTATTTTTTTATCCATAGCAGGAGCTATAGCTGAAAAAGAAAAATGTGAAAATATTTTTATAGGAGTAGTACAAGAAGATAGCAGTGGCTATCCTGATTGTAGTGAAAAATTTATACAAAAAGCAAGTGAATTTATTAATGAAGGTACTACAAAAACTTACAATGTAAAAATTAAAACCCCGTTAATTCATCTAAGCAAAAGACAAATAGTTAATTTAGCTTTAAAAGAAAAAGTAGCTTTAGAACACACTTGGTCTTGTTATGAAAGAGAAGATAAAGCTTGTGGCAAATGTGATAGTTGTTTATTAAGATTAAAAGGTTTTAAAGAAGCTAATGCAAAAGATTTTATAGAATATATATAAAAAAATATATTTGTTAATATTTTTTATTTGTTTATATAGTATAATCTTTAAATATTAAAGGAGAAAAACATGAAAAAAATACTACTTAGTTATTTTTTAGCTGCTTCAATTTTGGTAAGCAATACTTTAAGTAAGGAATTTAGCTTAGACAAAGCTCACACAAATGTTGGTTTTAAAGTTAAGCATTTGCAAATTAGTAATGTAAATGGGAAATTTAAAGATTACGATGCGGTAATTGATTTTGATAGCGCTAAATTTGAATTTAACAAACTTCATGCAAATATAAAAGTTACCTCCATAAATACTGAAAACAAAGCAAGAGATGCTCACTTACAGCAAGATGATTTTTTCAAAGCAAAGACTCACCCAAATATCACTTTTACAATGAGTAAATATGAAAAAATTTCCAATGAAAAGGGTAAAATGTATGGTTCATTAAACATTGCTGGCGTAAGCAAAGATATCGTTTTAGATACCGAAATTGGCGGAGTTATTAAAACAGATAGTGGCAAAGAAAAGGCAGGATTTACTTTACAAGGACAAATCAAAAGAAGCGATTTTAAATTTGCTCCAGATACTTCTAGCTTAACACTTAGCGATGAAGTGCAAATAAATATAGAAGCAGAAATTAACGAAAAATAATTTTAAAAGCATTTTACTTCAAAGTAAAATGCTTTTTTAATTTATTTAGCTAACCAACCTTCTTTTTCCCATACTTTTTGTGCTTCTTTACTTTGTGTAAAATCTATAAATTCGGCCACTTTTGGATTTTTCAAACCTTTTTGTGTTGGAACTATTTCAGCAGCTCTATAAATAATTGAACTCTTATCTGCTTTAATAAATTTATTTTCTTTCTCGCCAACTGCTTTGATCCAGTGCGTCCAAATAATTAAAGCATCGATATTTGGATTATTTTTCCACTCATCGACTGCGGCTTTTGAATTTTTTGCATACACTTTGATATTTTTTCTTAATTTTTCTAGATTTTCAACTTTTCCTGTTTTTAAAGCCATATCTTCATATAAGCCAACCTGCCCTGCTCCATCAACTACCATAACACTAACACCATCTTTTAAAAGATCTTCAAATTTTTTAATTTTTTTAGGATTGTTTGCTCTTACTATCATTCCTGAGCCTCTAGCATTTAAAACTTGAACATCTTGTATTTTAATTTGTTTTGGCATAGCCTTAATAAATCCATCCATCATAGATGTATTACCAGAATAAATAATATCAGCATCCATTTTTGCTTGTTTAATCCATTTAGGAGTTGGTCCTGCATTAATAGTAACTTTTTCACCATATTTTTCTTCAAACTGTTTTGCAAGCTCTTTTAAAACAGGAGCAGGACCACCTGGACCATAAACTAAAATTTCAGCATTTAACGCTGCTGCTGCAAATAAACTTATAAATAAAATTTTTTTCATATATACCCTTTAAATAAAAATTGAAGATATAAATATAGCTTTTTATTATTAATAAAAATTATTTTTAGATATTTTTAATCAAATAAACTATTTTCGCTTTTTTTAGGAGAAAAATAACTTACAAAATCTTCTTGGTTGTCTTTAATAAGACAATATTTAAAATCGGTAATTTTTTTTAATTCTTTTAAATGTGAGTAAGAAAAATCGCAAAATAAAGAATTTCTTAATGCAATCTTAAAATCTTTAATATTTTGGAGTTTTTGTGCTATAAAATCAAAATCTTCTTCATTTTCTACGAGTAAAATCACCCTAGAACTCCCACCAAAAACACAAATTTCATTTTTTGAGTTTAAAAAATAGGCTTTAAAAAGCTCTAGTTTTTTATCATTAAAACTAAAAGGTAATTTTTGCTCTTCAATAAAATCAATAAAACTAGCAAAAATATCAACATAAAAGAATGCAAATTTTAACTCTTTAAAATATAAATTTTTACAAAGCACGCTCGTTTGAAATAAAGACTTACAACCTAAAATTTCATATTCGCATGACTTTAAGGTGTGAAAATTTGATTTCAACTTTAAAATAAAATTCTCATCACTAGAACAAAAGAAAGTCTTTTCTTTAGAATTTTTTAAAAGATCAAAATCTAACAAAATATTGGAATTTAAAATTTTAAAATTAAAAGCCTTTGCAAATTTTAACTCTATGTTATTACAATATAAAAACTCATAAGATTTTTCTTCACAAAAAAATCTAAAAAGCCTAAAAATAGCTTCCTCGATGTTATCAACTTGAAGATAAAATACTTCCTTATCTTCAAGTTTTAATTTTTCCTCGCTTACTATAACATAAACACCAAGTTTCACTGCATAGCTAGCTTGCTCTTGATTTTTGGCAAAAAAAACACCAGCTTGTTTGATTTTATTCAAGTCAATACTAAAATCATAGACACTAGAAGTTGCTCCATAATTTAAAACTTGAGCATTAATAAGCTCAATAAAATTAGAAATATTCATTAGCCTATTAAAGCTCCATTTTCAATAAAACTTTGTGGGCTAATCAAAACCAATTTTCCATTTTTTTCAGCACTTAAAATCATACCTTGACTTTCATGACCAAAAATTTTAGCTTTTTTTAGATTGGTAATGACACAAACTTGCTTGCCTATTAACTCACTAGCTTTATAAAATTTAGCAATACCAGAAAGTACTTGTCTTAACTCGCCATTTTCAAGTTCAAGTTGAAATTTTAAAAGCTTTTCACTGCCTTCTATACTCTGACAATCTTTTATTAATGCTACTTTAATTTCGATTTTTTTAAAATCATCGATTTTAATTTGAGGTAGACTTGGTTTCTCTTCTACTTTTTCTTCTTTTTTGCTTTCTTGGGTTAATTCAACTTTTGGAAATAAAGCTTCACATGCACTTGATTTTAAATCGCATAATTGATTATTTAAAATTAATTTTTGGTAATTTTCATTTGAAATTTCAAAATTTAAAGCTTTGGCAATTTTTAAAGCTGTTTTTGGCATAGCAACTGAAAGTAAAATAGTAACTTTTGTTAAAATATTAGCACACAAAGCCACTAAAGCATTAGCTTTTTGCATTTGATCATTTTTAATTAAATTCCAAGGCTCGTATTTGCTAATACTTAAATTTGCTAAAGATAAAGCCTTGAAAAGCTCTTCTAAATAACGATTTGGTTGGATATTTTCTAAAGCATTAATTGCATTATCTAGATACTCTTTGCATTCATTTAATTCTTGATTAAAATGCGAATTCACATTTTTGCATTCAATAATATTTTGAGAATACTTAGCACTCATACCAATAATTCTGTTTAATAAATTTCCAAGCTCATTACTTAATTCTGCATTGATTCTAGTAATTAATGCTTTTTGTGAAAAATCCCCATCATTACCAAAAGGAACTTCTCTGAGTAAAAAATATCTAAAAGCTTCTAAACCAAAAGTATCTGCCACTTCTTTAGGTGCTACTACATTGCCTTTAGATTTACTCATTTTTTCACCATCTTTAGTCCACCAACCATGTGCTGCTACAAATTTAGGCAAAGGAAGCTCTAAACTCATCAAAAACGCAGGCCAATATACTGCATGAAAACGCAAGATATCCTTGCCAACAAAATGAATATGAGCAGGCCAAAGATCCATATTTTTTTCATCAAGTCCATAGCCTAATGCACTCACATAGTTCATCAAAGCATCAAGCCAAACATACACCACATGTTTTTCATCATTTAGTTCTTTTGGAAGCTTTATACCCCATTCAAAGCTCGTTCTTGTAATAGAAAGATCTTTTAAGCCACCTTCTACAAAGTGGATTAATTCATTAGCCTTATTTTTAGGTAAAATCGGCTCTTTTTCTTTATACCATTTAAGAATTTGATCTTGATATTTAGAAAGCTTGAAAAAATAACTTTCTTCTTTTAAAAGCTGTGTTTTTTTGCCACAATCTGGACAATGACACTCATCTACAAGCTGAGTTTGAGTAAAATAACTCTCACAAGAAACACAATAAAAACCTTCATAGGTACCTTTATAAATATCACCCTTATCAAACATTTTTTTAAATGCTTTTTGTACACTTAATTTGTGATTTTCATCCGTAGTTCTAATGAAATAATCGTAAGAAATTTCAAACTCATCCCAAAGTTTTTTAAATTTGGCACTAATTTCATCTGCATATTCTTTAGGGGTAAAATTTCTAGCGCTAGCAGCTTGCTCTATCTTTTGACCATGCTCATCTGTACCTGTTAAAAAGAATGTTTTTTCTCCTTGCAAGCGATAAAATCTAGCCAAAGTATCTGCTATAATCGTAGTATAAGCATGACCTATGTGTGCCACATCATTTACATAATATATTGGAGTAGTAATATAACGCATTTTCAACCTTTAATTAAAAATCAAATCCACCTTCTTTACCTTTAGACATACTCTTATAAACCGCATCAATATACTCTTTTCTTAAAGAGCACTCAAAAATCATAGAGCAAGGTAAACAAGATTTTAAGTTTTTTTCGTTTTGACAAGTTTGAAGTTCATTTTTTTTAACTTCTAAAGCCAGCTCAAATTCATCTTTAACTTCAGCCATTAAAGCCCTTTATAAGCTCGTTTTAGTTTTTCAATTTCATATTTTGAACCCAAAAAGCATGGCGTACTTGCATGGATTTTTTCAAATTCTAAATCAAGTAAAGAATCATTTTCTCCATTAGTAGAAAGCCCTCCTGCTTTTTCAAAAATAAAAGCAAAAGGAAATACCTCAAAATATGCTCTTAATTTTCCATTTGGCGCATCACTTGTTGCAGGATATGAAAATAATCCTCCACCTTTGAGTAAAATTTGGTGTAAATCACTTACCATAGCACCTGAATATCTTAAACGATATCCTTCATCAAATAAAGCTTTTATAAAAGCTCTATGAGTATTTGACCAATTTTTTTGTGTCCCACCACTTGCATTTAATTTGCCTTTTTCGTTTAATTTTAAATCCTTGACAAAAACAAATTCATCATTTTCATTTAACCTATAAAGCTTAGGAATATCTATGCATACTATAAGCTCTAAGCGCACACCATAAATAGCATAAACTGCTGCTTTTAGATTTTTTGCACTAGCCTCTTGCTCATAAATAGCAAAAATAGAACCTATAGCAAAATTCACATCTACCAAAGATGAACCGTCTAAAGGATCATAAGCAACAATGTATTTTTCATTTTCATTGATTAATAATTGCTCTTGCTTTTCCTCACTAATTAAGCTTTTTATACCTTTGCTTTGCTTTAAAATTCTAGTGATAATCTCATCACTTTTTACATCAAGTTTTAATTGATTATCTCCTGTAGCATTTTGAGAAGTAGTATAATCAAAATCTTTTAAATATCTAAGTTCTTTTGAAATTTCAATCACTGTTTTTTGTATATCGTTAATTAATTCTTGCATATTTTACCCCTATACTTTTTTTGAATTTTTTAATATAAAATCACAAATACTTTCTAAATCATCCAAATAAAGCCAAGTTAAATTTTCATTTTCGATTTTCTCATAGCTTGCAATAGCCTTAGAATAAGCAAAATAGCTCTCATCTACTTCTTTACAAAAAACACTAATTCTTGGCATATCTAAGGTTTTTAAGCCCTCTATAAATAAAAAATCAAATTCCCCTAGTTTGGAAATAGCTTCATCTAAAGTACTTGGAGAATGTGTAAATAAAGTTGTCCTTGTAGGGCTTAAAACCATTACATCAGCACCGCTTTGAAAAAATTTAAAACTATCTTTTTTTGCTATATCAAAACTTGCTTTATCTTTTGGATCATGTTTTATAATACATACTTTATAATTTTGCTCCATAAAATATTTAGCAACTTGGGTTATTAAAGTTGTTTTACCTGAATTGGAAGGCCCACTAAAAGCCATTGCTAATCTTTTCATAACTTCCTTAAATCAAAGAAAATAAATAAAATTATATCTTTTTAAAAGTTAAAAGCTTATAATTATAAAAAAATTAGGAATAAAATATGAAAAAAATTTATATGATTATTTTTTTAACACTTATTTTTACTGCATGTTCAAATAAAACCCAAAAACAAAGCGAAATCGATTTAAAAAGCCAAACTCTTATGTATGCACAAAAAATCAATTTTAATTATAAAGATAATAGAGTAGTAGCTTTGTTAAGTTATCTAAATCCTGTATTAGATGAAAAAAGTCAACAAGAAGTTTTTATGCTTAGTTTTTTACCAAATATCAATATCAAACAAGAGCAAATTTCAATACTCATAGATGGAGAAAAAACTAATTTAAAAGCCTTAGATCAAAATGATGAGCTGTTTAAATATATCATCAAAAGTGATTACGCAAGTTATTATAAAATCACTCTTGATGAGTTAGTACAAAAACCTATTTTAAAACTTGATTTGTGTTTTGAGAATCAATGTTTTGAGTTAAAGTTTCAAAAAATTTCGAAATCGGTGTATTATCGTTCAGAAGATGCAAATACACAATATAATTAGCTAAAACCTTTTTAGCATACACTCTACTTTCTGCATAAGGAACAAGCTCCATAGATAAAAATGGCTCGTACTTTCCTGCTCTAAACATATCTTCTCTTTTGAGCATTCTAGTGGTAAATCCTATACCTCCATTGTAAGCATAAGCCACAAATACCGGAGAATTAAGCTTAGATTCTAAATAATCTAAGTGATGATTTGCAAAAGTGTAAGCTATTTTTGGATCAAAAAGCATATCTTGGTCAAAATTTGGAATTTGTAACTCTTTATTGCCTATATGATTAGCTAAAAATGGGATAAATTGCATTATACCCAAAGCATAAGAAGTTGAAATTGCTGTTGGTATAAAACGACTTTCTTGTCTAGCTAAAGCTAAAATCATAGCCTTTCTTTGCGTAGAATAATCTTTTAAATATTCAAAATAAGGCATAATAAAATAATGTTTTTTAAAACCCTCGGCTCTTTCTTTAATATAAGCATAAATGGCGATATTTTCTTTAGTATAAAAATCTTTTGCAAGCTTTTCTAGCTCATTAGGAGTACCTTTTGCAATTTCTTTTGCAAGTTTTTGCCAAGCAAAAGGATCTTTCATATCAAAATCATTTTTTTGTTTTCTTGGATTTAACTCCTCTATTTTAGGTAAAGGCAAACCTTTTAATTCTCTTGCATAAAGACTATAAATATTTAAAGACTTACTTTGAGTAAGCTCATCAAGATACTTTTTATCTTGTGTTATTAGATATATCCAAAAATTTGCATTGTCCACTAAAGGCTTGCTTTTAAAAGTATCTTTTGCTACTTGGAAAAATTCCAGTGCCTTTTTATCGTCATTTTCTAAAATAGCATTCACACCTAAATAAAAAGCATTATCTTGAAAAGTTAAATTTGCATCTACATTAACCAAAGATTTTCTTATCAATGGGCTTTTTTTCTTAATGATGATTTCTTTTACAAAATTTGTAAATTCTTTTTCTTTTGCTAGTTCATCAACAAAATCTTTTTCTAAGAAAAAATCTTTTTTATCTTTTAAAAAACTATAAATTTTATAAAAATTTACGCTATCATAATTTAAAACTGCATAACTTAAAGGATCTTTAGCATCAAAAGCTTCTAAAAGTTTTATTAAATTTGGATTATCTTGTGGGATAATTTTTTTCATTTCATTACGCGTTGAAGTATTAAGATCTTGTATAAAAGTTAAACTGTTTAATCTTACAAGCTGACAAGTAACATTAGCATCTAAAATATTTTGCGTGTCAAATTTATAACAAGCTTCATATTCTTTATTATACCCCAAAGGTGGAATAATCACTTCAATAGCATTTTTAATACGCCCTGCATAACGATAAATATGTTCTTTTAAACCCTCAACTTCTTCTTTTTTAAATTCATTTTTTTCTAATAAACGATATAAATAATAATCCTTAGCTAAAGAATTTGGTTTTTGCTCTAATTCTTTATAAGAATATATAGCACTATTTGCAAAAACCGCTCCAGCTAAAAGCAATACTACACTTTTTTTAAACACTTATAAACTTCCTAAAATTAAATTTGATAAAAATATTTGAATAAATTTTAATCCTAAAATAATAATCAAAGGTGCCAAATCAATACTTCCTATGGTAGTAGGAATAAATCTTCTTACAAAAGCATAAGCAGGATTAGTTAAACGATATAAAATTTGCACTATAGGATTATAAGGATCAGGCCTTACCCAAGAAATCAATGCAGCAATAATTATAATCCATACATAAATTTCAATCACCAAAGAAAAAATTTGTACCAAAGATATAATCAAACTTGTTCCAACTCCCATTTTACTCCTTTATAATTTCTTTAATAAAAGGCTTAATTAAAGTATAAATTTCACTCATTTCAGGTCCGTGAGTAACCCCTGTTAATACTAAACGCAAAGGCATAAAGAAATTTTTACCTTTTAAATTTGTTTTTTCCATCAAAATCTTTTTAAACTCATCATATTCTTGAGACAAATCTAAATCTTTTAAAACCTCTTTAATCAACTTACATTCATTTTCAAATTCATTATAATTTTTAACTGAAAAAATGGCTTGTATTTTTTCTTTTATTTCATTTAGAGTGCTAGCTTCTTGAGTATAAAATTTTGCAAGCTCTGCTACATCTTTGCCTAAATTTAACAAAGAATTTAATTTATCACTATCAAGCATTTTTATATGTTCACGGTTAATTTGCATTAAGCGCTTAGTATCAAACCTAGCAGGAGATTTTGAAACTTTTTTCAAATCAAACCATTCTATAGCTTCTTCTAAAGTAAAAATCTCTTTTGGAGTTTTATTGCCTAAAAGGATTAAATAATTTGCAATAGCGCTTGCCAAATATCCATTATCAAGCATCCATTTTACACTAGAATGAGCCTCTCTTTTACTCATTTTAACACCCTCTTCATTTAAGATGATAGGTAAATGTGCATAAGTCATGCTTTTATCATAACCCAAACTAGCTCTAATATGCTCTTGCTTAGGAGTATTTGAGACATGATCTTCACCCCTTATAATACAAGTAACACCTTCTAGCATATCATCAACCGCACATGCAAAATTATAAGTTGGGGTTTTATCAGCTCTCATAATCACAAAACTATCAATATCTTCAGGATTAAAACTAATCTCGCCTTTAATATAATCAGTAAATTTCATTTGAGATTGAGGTTTTTTAAGACGGATTACAAAAGGTTTCTCACAATTTAACACATCAATATCTGCTAATTTTTCACAAGTGCCATCGTATCTATATGCTTGATTTTTGCTTTTAGCTAATTCTTTTTTATGCACCAATTCATCCTCAGTACAAAAACAAGCAAAAGCTTTTTTCTCACTTACTAGTTTTAAAGCCATTTGACGATGAAATTTCAAATTCTCACTTTGCACATAATAATGCTGCCAAGTTATACCAAATTCTTTTAAAATAGCTTTTATTTCTTCTTCTTTTCCAGCAATATTTCTAGCATTATCCGTATCTTCAATACGTAAAATAAAATCAGAATTTTCTTGTCTTGCTTTAATGTAATTAAACAAAGCTGCTCTTAAATTTCCAATATGCATATCTCCAGTAGGCGATGGTGCAAACCTATACATTATTTATCCTTTTAAAACTTTTTTATCATTATACAATTAAATACTTGCTATTTATTTTAAAAAAACAAAGTTCACACAAAATTCACTCAATATTTATATGATTTCACAAATAATTCAATTCAAAGGATAAAAAATGAAATTAAAAATAGCTTTAATGGCATTAGCTCTAGCAAGTTGTGTTTTTGCTAAAGATATGGTTGTAGGTGTAAATGCTTTACCGGCAAATTCTAAAAATTTTATACAAAAACACTTTGCAGGCTCAAACATAGCTTTAGTTAAACAAGATATTGATAGCTTTGATGTTTATTTAGACAATGGAACTGAACTTGAGTTTTTCATCAATGGAGATTGGAAAGAAATTGATGCAAAATATAGACCGATTGATACTTCTTTTTTAAGTCCAAACATTTTGGCAACAATTAAAAAAATGCACCCAAATGCAAGTATAATTAAAGTTGAAAAAGAAATTCAAGGTTATAAATTTAAACTAAATAATATGATGGAAATTTATACTGATGTAAATGGAAATTTCTTAGGACAAAAATTTGATGATTAAAAATTAAGCTAAGCTTTCTGCTTAGCTTTTATAAGAATTTAGAGCAAGCTCTTGTATGTTATAATTAGCAACTCTCTCGTAAGTAAAGCCTTTTTTCTCTAAAAAATCAAGTAAAATTTTCTCCATTTTTTCTAAAGCATTCAAGACCTCTTTTGAAAGTTCAAAGCTCAATGGTTCTATGCGTTTTGGCACACAAGCTAAAATTTGAGTTTTAGGCAAATCTCCCATAAGCTCCATGTATTGTAAAGTTTGAAGCATTTCAACCTCATGCGCACTACCACTCCAATTAACTTTTTTTGGCATTGCATCATAAGGAAAGAAAAAAATATCTCCGATTTTAGCATCATCTGCTGCAATACAATCAATCACAACCATTTCATCATATTCAGCTATAATATAACTAAGTTGCAAAGCCAAAGTTCCACCATCTACAAAGCTCACTGAGTCTTTTTCGTGATAAAACTTATAATTTTTTTCTAAAAGTTTGCAAAGATGAACGCCTAAGCCCTCATCTGCAAACATAATATTACCAATGCCTAAGATTAGAAGTTTCAATGATTTTCTCTTACAAATTTATAACCACTAAAGATGGCATCTAAAGCACCATCTTTACCTTTAACTGAGTTAAACACAGCCATATAAATATGCACTGGAACAAAAATCAACACAACCCACATTAAAATTCTATGGTAAGTTCTAACATCAGCTAACCCACCTAACATTACCTCAATAGGTCTTAAGATATTGTATAAAAATCCACCCAAGCCTTCATGATATACATGCATATAAAGGATTAGACCTGTTAAAATAAGCCCAAACATAACAAAATAAAAGAAAAAATAAGTTGCAAATTGCAAAGGATTATACACACCTTGCAAATGCGGGTGTTTTCCTAGGAAAATGTAAAATTTAATCTGCTCTATCCATAATTTTACATTAAAAATATCTTTAATACTTCTTCTTTCATTTGCACTTTTTGGATCAAAAAAGAACAAATATGTTTTAAAAAGCACACAAGCTATCATGATAAAGCCAAAAATTTGGTGCACCATGCGGTATTTTGCCTGCATAAATAAAGTCGGTTCAGATGAAATAGAAGGAGATTGAAATACATAAGAAATATAATATCCAGTTCCCACCAAAATTACGATTGCAACCGCTCTTAACCAATGCGTAAAACGAAGGCCAATACTAAATTCGTATTCAGCCTTTCTATTTGATTTTAAGGAATGTTTAGAATCCATACTAAAGTCCTTTCCTTATAAATTTACATTTACTTTATACTCGCTAAGATTATTACCCTTAGTATCCATTACATGCACAGCACATGCTATACAAGGATCATAAGAGTGAATAGCTCTTATTACTTCTAAAGGTTGTTTAACATCAGCTAGTTTCATACCGATAAGACATTGCTCATAGCTACCGCCTACTCCATTTGCATCTTTTGGACTTGCATTCCAAGTAGAAGGTACTACTGCTTGCCAATTTTCAATTACACCATTTTTAATTCTACACCAATGACTCAAAGCACCACGAGGCGCACTTCCCATAAATCTACCTTTGTATTCTTTATTTTTATCAATTACATAAGTAGCACAAGTACTTTCATCTGTTTTTAAATTTTCAACCAAAGAATTAAATGCTTTTAAACCATGATCAGCAATGATTTTAGCTTCAATCGCTCTAGCACCCGTTCTTCCTAAAGTACTCATAAGTGCTTTAACTGGTAAATTCGTAGCTTTTAAGAATGAATCAACCGCTTCTACTACGATTTTATTACCCTTGGCATAATTAACTAAAATATTTGCCAATGGCCCAACTTGCATAGGTAAATTTTCATATCTTGGAGCTTTGATCCAGCTGTATTTACCTTTAGTATCAAATACTTTGCTATGAACCATATTGCCTTTATCATCAATGCTTTCACCATCAATTAAGCCTGTATAGTTTGGATTAGTTTTACCATCATAAGGATGTAAAGCTTCATTGTCTGCATACCAAGCTCTTGTAGCTTCTTCAGTGATTTTAGCTTCATCTACTTCTTCAACCTTACTCAAATCACCATTTCTAATAATACCACCTTCAAACAACCACTCATCACTTGAAATTTGGAATTCTCTTTCAGTATAGAAGTTATTTACTCCTACATCATTTAACACGCTTGCTTCTTTAGAATAAGCTTTTGCTGCCATGATTAAATCCGGATAATAAGCACGATTAATAAAATCAGCCACCTCTTGAAATTTAGTCATATATTCAGCCATTCTTGATGGGTTTAAAAGATCCATAACACAAGTTACACCACCTACCGTTAAACTTTGTGGATGAGGATTTTTAGCACCAAAAATCGCCATAGCTTGAGCTATTGTTCTTTGAATTCTTAAACATTCTAAATAATGTGAAAGCGCAATAAGGTTTTGCTCAGGAGTAAAACGATAAGTTGCGTGTCCATAATAAGCATTTGCAAATGGCCCAAGATTTCCTTTATCTACAAAAGTTTTTAGTCTTTGTTGCACTTCTAAAAGTTTATCTGCACCTGTTGCATAAGGCATATCAGTGTATTTAAACGCTTCATCACTTGCTTTTTTTACATCAGCACTTAAAGCACTTACAACATCAACAAAATCAAGCCCATGAAGTTGATAAAAATGCACAGGATGATCATGCATATATAAAGCCGCATTCATTAAAGTTCTAGTTAAAACTGCATTTAATGGCGGAGTAATACCCAAAGCATTTTCTACTGCAATAATTCCTGCTCTATAATGCGAAAAAGTACAAACACCACAAATTCTTTGAGTTAAAAAGCCTGCATCTCTTGGATCACGGCCTTTTACAATAGTCTCTAAACCTCTCCATAAAGTTGATCCTGAATATGCTTCTTTGATGACATTGTTTTCATCAACTACCACTTCAACTCTTAAGTGTCCTTCTATTCTAGTAAGTGGATCTATAATAATTCTTTTTGACATTCTTAATCCTTATTCTTTTCTAATGAAGCAATCACAGCATGTGCAGCAACAGCAACACCTGTTACACAAAGCACACCTATACCAATTTTATCTGAAATACTATCAGCACCCAAACCATAAACAGTATCAAATAATCTTCCTGCCATCACTTCTTCAAAAGGCCCCATAGTATCCCAAAAATCCGGTTCAGAACAACCTATACAACCATGTCCAGCTTGTACTGGCCATGAGGTATGTTGATTAAATCTTTCTTTTGAGCAGTTATTAAAAGTATAAGGTCCTTTACAACCTACCTTATAAAGACAATATCCTTTTTTTGCTCCCTCATCGCCAAATTGTTGCACAAACTCACCCGCATCAAAGCGTCCTCTTCTTTCACAAAGATCATGAATTCTTAAAGCATAAGCCCATTTTGGTCTATTATAAGCATCAAGCGCTGGTAATGTTTGATACAATATATAATGAATCACATTACCTATAATATTTTTCTCACTTGGAGGACAACCTGGCACATTAATAACTGTTTTATTTGTAACTTTACTTAAGCTTACAGCATTACTTGGATTAGGTCTAGCAGCTTGAATACCACCAAAAGCTGAACAGGTACCTATAGCAAAAATAGCCAAAGCATTATCACAAGCTTGCTGTGCTATTTGCTTACCTGTTTTACCGTGTGGTCCTATGGTTAAAAAGTTTTCTGTAGAACCTGTTGGTATGCCACCTTCTACCATTAAGATATATCTACCTTTATATTTTTCCATAGCAGCTTCAAGATTATGTTCAGCTTGCCAACCTGCGGCATTCATTATAGTTTCATGATACTCTAAAGAAATGTGATCAAAAATCAAACTATCTATAGTAGGAGCATCAGTTCTTAATAAACTCTCAGAACACCCTGTACACTCGGCCATATGAAGCCAAATAACTGGAAGCCTATCACTAAGCTCAGCAGCTCTTGCAACTACTGGAGTAAAACTAGCAGGCAATGCTAAAAATGCAGTCATTGCACTAGCCCATTTCATAAAATCTCTTCTTGAAAAACCTGATTGTTCTAAGGCTTTAGAAATAGAAATCTCATTTTTCAAAAGAGGAAGTTTTTCTAATGCGTCTAAACGGCGATTAAAAATATCTAAATCACTCATTTGTTGTTCCTTAAATATAGAAATATCATTAAAAATTTTAAAACATTTATTGTTAAGAATAGATAAAAAAATAATAATTTTTTAAACAAATATACGAAATATTTACAATTTAATGTTAATAGGATAATTTTACTCTAAAATAAGCAAGTATTAAACTTGCTTATTGTCTAACAATGATAATCTCATCATTTTTAGAATCTATAACAATCTCATCATTCTCATTTAGCTCATCTGATAATATCATATCACTTAATTTATCTTCTACCATATCATATAAAGCTCTTTTTAATGGTCTTGCACCAAAATCTACATCAAAACCAACCTTTGCTATTAAACTAGCAGCATTGTCACTCAAACTTGCCTTGATACCTCTATTTTCAAGACTTTTTTGCAAGGTATTAAAAAGCAATTTAACTATTTTTTCAGCTTCGCTTTCCCCTAAAGGATTAAAAGTGATAATATCATCTAAACGATTTAAAAACTCGGGTCTAAAAAAACTTCTAAGGGCTTCTTTGATAGCCTTTTCTCTTTCTTCACCCTTTAGCTCCATAATAAAATTTGCACCAATATTAGAAGTTAAAATAATAATAGTATTAGTAAAATCAACCGTTACACCTTTACTATCTGTAGCCCTACCATCATCTAAAATTCCCAAAAGTATATTAAATACATCTTTATGAGCTTTTTCTACTTCATCAAACAAAATCACGCTATAAGGCTTTCTTCTAACAGCTTCAGTTAATTCTCCGCCTTCTTCATGCCCTATATATCCTGGGGGTGCACCTAAAAGTCTTGATACGCTGTGTTTTTCCATAAATTCACTCATATCAAAACGCACCATAGCTTTTTCATCATCAAATAAAAATTTAGCCAAAGCCTTAGCACTTTCTGTCTTACCTACTCCAGTTGGACCTAAAAATAAAAAGCTTCCTATAGGCTTAGTTGCTTGATTTAGCCCTGCTTTATTACGTTTAATAGCTTTAGCCAAAGCACTCAAAGCCTCATCTTGCCCTACGACGCTTTCTTGTAGATACTCTTGAATGTGTAAATATTTTTGCTTTTCAGAAGTAAGCATTTTTTGCACACTAATGCCTGTCCATTTACTTAAAATACCCGCTACTAAATCATCATCTACTTGATTTTTAAGCAAAACTCCTTCTTGGGTCATTTGTTTCCATTTTTCTTCTAAATTTAATACCTCTTTTTCGCACTCTAAAATTTTGCCATATTCTATTTCAGCAGCTTTTTGGAAATCTCCTTTATTTTTAGCTAAAATAGCTTCATTTTTTAAAGTATCAATTTCTTTTTTCTTTGCACTTATACTATTAAATACTGCCTTTTCATTTTCAAATTTAGCATTAAGTTTGATTTGCTCTTCTTTTAAATTTGCTAATTCTTTTTTAATCTCTTCTAGTCTTTTTTCATTAGCTTCATTTTCTTCCATTTTTAAAGCTTCATTTTCTACTTCCAAGCTTTCAATTTGCTTTCTAACCTTTCTTAAAGAATTTGGCTCACTTTCTATTTGCATTTTTAATTCTGCTGCGGCCTCATCAATTAAATCAATCGCCTTATCAGGTAAAAATCTATTAGCTATATAACGCTTAGATAGTTTTGTAGCTGCCACTAAAGCACTATCATTGATAGTTACATTATGATGAATTTCTAATTTTTCTTTTATACCTCTAAGCATAGCCAAAGCTTCATTTACGCTAGGTTCAGCTACATTTACAGGTTGAAATCTTCTTTGTAAAGCAGCGTCTTTTTCAAAATATTTTCTATATTCTTTTAAGGTTGTAGCGCCTATAGTATGAAGCTCACCTCTTGCTAAAGCAGGTTTTAAAATATTTGCTGCATCCATACTCCCTTCATTTGCACCTGCACCTACAATGGTGTGAATTTCATCTATAAATAAAATTATGTTTTTATGTTTTATTACTTCATTTACAACAGCTTTTAATCTATCTTCAAATTCACCTCTGTATTTTGCTCCTGCTATTAAAGCGCTCATATCCAAAGCTATGACTTTTTTATTTTGCAATGAAGTAGGAACATCTTTTTTTACTATTCTTTGTGCTAAAGCTTCTACTACAGCAGTTTTACCTACTCCTGGCTCACCTAATAAAATAGGATTATTTTTAGTTTTTCTGATTAAAATTTGCATTAATCTTTGAATTTCTTCTTCCCTGCCTATGACAGGATCAAGTTCATTGTTTTTAGCTTTCATAGTCAAATCAATACCAAATTTAGACAAAGAATCAAGCGTTTCATCACTTGTTTTGGTTTCTATTTTAGCTCCTGCTCTAATAAATTCTAATTCTTTTTTAAACTCATTTAAATCTACAAATTTAGATAAAAGCTCCTTAACAACCCCGCTCGTACTTTCTGAAACAAGCCACATATCCACAGCTAAATAACTATCTTTGTTTTCTAAAGCCAAGCCTTTTGCTTTTTCTAAAGAATTAATAAATTCATTTGAAAATTTAATATTATCTTTATTTACATTTGAACTAGTAGGAAAAGATGAAATTTTACTTTTTACTTCTAACTCAAATACCTCTTTAGAAACATTTAATTTATTAAAAACTTGATTTAGCAAACTTGAACTATCAACACTCAAAGCCCATAATAAATGCAAAGGTTTTATTTCACTATTCTTAGAATGAATGGCCAAAGAAATCGCACTTTCTATATTTGAAAGCATAGAGTCTGTTAAAAAATCTTGTATATTTGCCATTTTTACTCCTTTTTACTTTTATATGAAATATATTATATAACTTTAGTCTATTATTGTCAAGTTTATTTAGTTATATTTATAAATAATTTTTTATATATATACACTAATATCATAAAAATATTTACTTTATTTACGATTTTTTAAGCAAAAATAACTAAAATTAGATAATTATTTTATGAATTCATATTTATTTTGGAGTTTTCCTTTGAAGACAAAAAGAAATCTTATTATCGTAGCTAGCATTTGTAGTTTAGTGACCGCTTCTTTTATTTTTACTAATTTACAAGCTAAAAATCCCGCTCCTAGTGAAGCAGAAAAGAAAATAGAAGCTTTATCTAAACTCACAAGAACCATGTCTATCATAGAGCAATATTATGTTGATGATGTTAATTATACAGATTTAGTTGATAAATCCATTGCAGGTTTGCTAACAAATTTAGATGCTCATTCTTCTTTCTTGGATGAAAAAGGTTATAAAGAGCTTAAAGAGCAAACTAATGGAGAATTTGGTGGACTTGGCTTTACCATTACACAAAAAGATGGAGCAATTAGCGTTGTAGCTCCTATAGAAGGAAGTCCAGCAGATAAAGCAGGCATTAAAACTGATGATATTATCTTAAGAATTAACAATGAATCGACCCTAGGTATGACTTTAAATGAAGCCGTTTCTAAAATGCGTGGAGAACCTAAGACAAAGGTTACTCTAACTATCTATAGAAAAGGTGATGCAAAGCCATTTGATGTCGGTTTAAAAAGAGATATCATAAAAGTAGATAGTGTTTATACAAAATTAATCGAAAATGAAAATTTGCTTTATTTAAGAGTGACTAATTTTGATAAAAATGTCGTAGATGAAGCTAGCAAAGCAATCAAAAAACATTCTAATACAAAAGGAATTATACTAGATCTTAGAACCAACCCAGGAGGCATTTTAAATCAAGCCGTAGGTTTAGTAAATCTTTTTATAGATAAAGGAGTAATTGTCTCACAAAAAGGAAAAATTGAAAGCGAGAATATAGAATTTAAAGCAAATTCTAGTAAAAAAATCACTAACGCGCCTTTAGTAGTGCTTGTAAATGGTGGTAGTGCAAGTGCAAGTGAGATTGTAAGTGGAGCTTTACAAGATTTCAAGCGTGCTATTATCATAGGTGAAAAAACTTTTGGAAAAGGCAGTGTACAACTTATATTGCCTATGGATGAAAAAGGCAAAGAGGGCTTAAGACTTACAATAGCAAAATATTATTTGCCAAGTGGTAGAACCATACAAGCTGTTGGAGTTAGTCCTGATATAGAAGTATTCCCAGGAAAAGTAAGTAAAGAAGAAAATCATGGCTTTGAAATCAAAGAAAGTGATCTAAAAAAACACTTACAAGCTGAACTTGACAAAATCGGACACGAAGAAAAGAAAAAAGATAATAAAGAAGGTAAAAATATCATCACCAAAGAACAAATTGATAATGATATACAGCTAAAAACCGCAATAGACGCAATTAAAATTTTAAACATTACAAAAGGAGAATAAAATGACAACAAAACTGGATCTTTTATATGAGGGAAAGGGTAAAAAAATGTTTAAAACTGATGATGATAATTTACTCATCACAGAATTTAAAGATGATTTAACTGCTTTTAATGCAGAAAAAAAAGGTAATGAAGCAGGAAAAGGCGCATTAAATTGTAAAATTAGTACTGAAATTTTTCATCTTTTAGAAAAAGAAGGTATCAAAACACATCTAGTAGAAACTATCAGCGATAAAGAACAAATTGTTAAAAAATGTAATATTATACCTATTGAAGTTATTACTAGAAATGTAGCTACTGGATCTTTAACGAAAAGATTAGGTATTAAAGAAGGTACAATTTTACCTTTTGCAGTAGTTGAGTTTTGTTACAAAAATGATGACTTAGGTGATCCTATTATCAATGATGAGCATTGTTTGATTTTAAATCTAGTAAAAAGCGAAAAGGATCTAGAATTAATCAAAAAAACTGCAAGGCATATTAATTCTATCTTGGTTAAATTCTTTGAGTCTAAAGGATTAAGACTGATTGATTTTAAATTAGAATTTGGTATTGATAGTGAAGGAAATATGATACTTGCTGATGAAATTAGCCCAGATAGCTGTAGATTTTGGGATAGCAAAACCAATGAAAAATTAGATAAAGATCGCTTTAGGCAAGACTTAGGTAATGTAAAAATGGCCTATGAAGAAGTTTTAAAAAGAATTTTAAGCTAGGAAAAAGAATGAAAGTAATTGTAAATATCACACTAAAAAATGGGGTTTTAGATCCTCAAGGCAAAGCCATAGAAAAGGCTTTGCATTCTTTAGATTTTAATAACATAGCAAATGTTAAAACCTCAAAACAAATTAGTTTTGATATGGCTTGTGATGATAAAGAAGAAGCTTTAAAACAAGTTGATTTAATGTGTAAAGAATTACTTGCAAATACAGTAATAGAAGATTATGAGATAATATTATGAAAGTAGCCATTATTCGTTTTCCTGGAACTAATTGTGAGTTTGATACAGCTTATGCTTTTGAAAAACTAGGTGTAAAAACTGAAATTATTTGGCATGAGAGACAAGATTTTAGTGCAGATTTAATTGTTTTACCAGGTGGATTTTCTTATGGAGATTATTTAAGATGTGCGGCTATTGCAAAACTTGCTCCTGCTATGAAAACACTTAAAGAACATACACAAAAAGGTGGCTATGTCCTAGGTATTTGCAATGGCTTTCAAATTTTATTAGAACTTGGTCTTTTAAAAGGAGCTATGAAACATAATAATAATTTAAGTTTTATTTCTAAAATGCAAGCATTACAAGTAGTATCAAACAATAATGCTTTTTTGAAAAATTTCCAAAAAAATGACATTGTAGAATTACCTATCGCCCATGGAGAAGGAAATTATTTCAATAGTGATGATGGTATTAAAATGCTAGAAGATAAAGATATGATCTTGTTAAGATATATCAAGAATCCAAATGGCTCTTTAAGCGATATAGCTGGAATTTGCGATGAAAATAAAAAAATCTTTGGACTTATGCCACATCCTGAAAGAATGTGTGATGATATACTTGGCTCAAAAGTAGGACTTAAAATGTTTGAAGGATTTTTAAATTGCTAAAAACCTTCAAAGTTTTTTGTATTTTTTTACTAGCACTTAATTTATATGCTCAAGAAAATAGTGTTTTTGAAGATTACAATACCTTAAAAAAAAATTACAATCAATTAGACGATCAAGCTAAGCAAATTTACCAGAACATCGCTCCAAGTGATGAGGGTAATTATGAAAGCAAAATCGATGATGAAAATTTTATTCCTCAGGGTTCTTTGGTATTAAACGCAAAAGAATACACTGATGAAGCTTTCATAGATGAAGCTTTTGCTATAGATCTTGAGGTTATCACCACAACAAATGTAAGTTTTGATCTAAATGTGAGCTTTGAAAAAAATGATGATATGCTTTGGATTAATCCTAATCCTATTTGGGAACAAAAGGCTAATTCATATCATACAAAATTATGGTTTGAAGCAAAAAGCTTAAATGCTAATTTAAATAAAATTATCGTTTCTTTAAGCAGAAATGATCATATTTTTCAAAGCTCATCATTAATTATAAAACCTATTAGGTTTAAAAAAATCGACGCTCCTTCTAATAAATACTCACACATAGTTGCAAGTAATTTAGAAGTTAAACAAGTAAAAGCAAGCCATTTTGATAATGATAATATAATTTTATTTATAGAACTTATAGGAGAAAATACAAATCTAGCAAGTTTTAATATAAAAGATATTCAAAAACAAGGTATAGAAGCTATTAAAGGTGATTTTGAAAAGCAAAGTGGGTTTTATTATGCTATTTTAGATAAAAGCAAAACGCGTTTTGATTTTTCTTATTTTAATTTAAATTCTAAAGAATTAAAAGATTTTTCCTTAAAAATAGAACTTAAAGAAGATAGTATAAGTACGCAAAGTGATTTAAATCCAAAAACTAATGATTTTAATTTTTACAAACAAGTATTTTTGTGGAGTTTGTGTGGTATTTTTGCTTTATGGTTTGTATTTAAGAAAAGCTATGTAGCTTTAGGTTTAGCAATTTTGGCCCTAATAGCAAGTTTTTTAGCTCAAAATAACATATATAAAGCCATATTAAAAGCTGAAAGCAAAGTGCAAATTTTACCAACTCTTAACTCAACTCATTTTTATTCTGGAAAATACAAACAAGAAGTAGAAGTGCTAGACTCAAGAGAAGAATATAGAAAGATTTTATTTAATAATGGAAAAATAGGCTGGGTAAAAAGTGAAGATTTATCAAAGATTTAAAGCTTTAATATTTTGGATTGAATTTATTTTATCTATTATATTTTTATGTATTGCTTTTTTATTATTACAATCACAAGAAAAAATTTGGAAAATCAGAAAAATATGGTCAAAATTACAAAAATATATAATAAATTATAAAATTCAAACCCAAGGTTCTATACATCCTCAAGCTAATTTACTTTTAATCAATCACCAAAGCTTGCTAGACATAGTTGTTTTAGAGGATTTATACCCAAGGAACATATCTTGGATAGCTAAAAAAGAATTAGGTGAACTCCCTATTTTTAAAACTTTGATTAAAAAACCTAAAATTATTTGTATAGATAGAAGCCCAAAAGGTCTAGTAAAACTTTTAAAAGAAGCCAAAGAAAGATTAAAAGAAGGTAGAGTTTTAGCTATTTTTCCAGAAGGCACAAGGTCTAAAACTCAAAAGCTTTTAAAATTTAAAGTCGGAGCTAAAATTTTAAGTGAAAAGCTTAATCTAAAAGTCCAACCTGTGGTAATTGTTGATTCAGCTAAAATTTTAGATACACAAAAATTTAGTGCAAATAGCGGTATTTTAAAAGTAGTATTTCTTGATCTTGTTGATATAAGTAAAGATGACTGGCTTGAACAAACTAGAGAAAAAATGCAAGCAATTTTAGATAATGAAAGGTCGCAAGCTTGATTAGCACGATTTTAGCTGTAGGTTTTGGTGGCTTTTTAGGAGCCATATCCAGAATGCTTACTAGTAGCTTTTTTAATAAAATCATTCCGCATGATTTTCCCTATGGCACTTTACTTGTCAATATTATAGGTTCTTTTTTAATGGGCTTGTTTTTTTCTTATGCAAACTCTAAAGGTGTGCATATTTTTACTAAAAGTTTAATTAGTACGGGTTTTTTAAGTGCTTTTACGACTTTTTCAACTTTTTCTTATGAAAATTTGCTATTTTTGCAAAGTGACGATTATTTTCACTTTTTTCTAAATATTATTTTGAATGTTATCCTTTGTCTTTTGGCAGTGTGGATTGGTTTTTTAATTTTTAAATAAAGGAGATATAAATGCAATTTCAAACTGAAGTTAATCAACTTTTACAACTTATGATTCATTCTTTGTATTCAAACAAAGAAATTTTTTTAAGAGAGCTTATTTCTAACGCAAGTGACGCACTTGATAAGCTTAGTTATTTAAGCGTGAGTGATGATGCTTATAAAAATTTAAAATTTGAACCAAAAATTCAAATCAACTTCAATCAAGAAGCAAAAACCCTTACCATAAGTGATAATGGTATAGGTATGAATAAAGAAGATTTGATCAATCATCTTGGAACCATTGCCAAAAGTGGTACAAAAAGCTTTTTAGAAAATTTAAGTGGTGATGCCAAAAAAGACTCTCAACTTATAGGACAATTTGGTGTAGGCTTTTACTCTGCTTTTATGGTAGCTTCTAAAATAGAAGTTTTAAGCAAAAAGGCATTAGATGATAAAGCTTATCTTTGGACTTCTGATGCAAGTGGTTATGAAATAGAAGATGCAAATAAAGATGAACAAGGCACTTGTATAACCTTGCATTTAAAAGATGAAGAGTTTTTAAACTCATACCGCATTGAAAGCATAGTAGAAAAATACTCAAATCACATACAATTTCCTATTTTTATGGAAAAAGAAGAGTATTTACCATTAGAAGAAGGCGAAAAAGAACCTAAAAAAGAATTAAAAAACACTCAAATTAATACAGCAAGTGCTTTATGGAGACAAAATAAAGCAAGCTTAAAAGCTGAGGATTATGAAAGATTTTATGAGCAAAACTTTCATGACTCAAACAAACCTATGCTTTATATCCACACAAAAGCTGAAGGTTCTATAGAGTATAATTCTTTATTCTTTATACCTGCACAAGCTCCATTTGATTTGTATAGGGTAGATTATAAAAGTGGTTTAAAACTTTATGTAAAAAGAGTTTTTATAAGCGATGATGATAAAGAATTATTGCCAACTTATTTAAGATTTGTACGCGGGATTATTGATGTAGAAGATTTACCACTTAATGTAAGTCGTGAAATCTTGCAAGAAAATAAAATCTTAAAAAGCGTTCAAGAAGCAAGTGTTAAAAAAATCTTAGCAGAACTTAAAAAATTCAAAGAAAAAGATAAAGAAAACTATCTTAAATTCCATGAGAATTTTGGAAAAGTTTTAAAAGAAGGTTTATATGGTTTTGGCGAAAATAAAGACGCTATAGCTAAGCTTTTATACTTTAAAAACTCAAACAAAGAAGAATTAATTGATCTTGAAGAGTACAAACAAAACCTAGCTGAAGGTCAAAATGAAATTTTTTATATTAGTGGAAAAAATGAAAAACTTTTAAGAAATTCTCCACTTCTTGAAAGCTATAAACAAAAAAATATCAATGTTTTATTACTTGATGAAGAAATTGATACCATAGTTATGCCTATGATGAATGAATTTGAAGGCTTAAAATTTAGCGCTATTAACCATCTAGCCAGTGAAGAAACTAGCGAAGAACAAAAGGCTGAATTTGCAAGCTTACTCATCAAAATAAAAGAAGTTTTAAAAGATGAAGTTGAAGAGGTAAAACTTAGTCAAAGACTTTCAAATAGTCCAAGTTGTATTGTTTATGATCAAAATAAACCTGATTTTGCTATGCAGCAAATTCTTAAACAAATGGGGCAAGAACAGCAAGTTAAACCTATACTTGAAATTAATCCTAATCATGAAATTTTAAAAGCCTTAAAAGAAAATGATACCTTAGCTAATGAAATGGCACATATTCTTCTAAATATGGCTAAACTTAGCGAAGGTATGGGTATAGATAACCCTAGTGAATTTAACAATGCTTTAAGCAAAATCGTTTCCAAGGCTTTAGAAAAATGAAAAATATAGCTATTTCTAAAGATATTTTACACGAATTTTGCATTGTAGATGTAAGAACTCCGGGCGAATGGAAAAGCGGGGTTATAAAAGAAGCTATACTCATCGCGCTTTGCGATGATAATGGCTTTATGAATGAAAATTTCATCCAAGAGTTTAAGGAAAAAGTAGATTATCAAAATAAAAACATAGCCTTTGTATGTGCTACAGGCTCAAGAAGCAAACACACTGCTATGATGATAGAAGATGCTCTAGGTATAGAATGTACTAATTTAGATGGTGGCATGGTAGCGCTTTTATCACAAGGTTATGAAGCCATAAAAAAGGAAAATTGATTATGAAAAAAATATTTTTATCTTTAGCACTTTGTGCTAGTTTTGTTTTAGCAGAAGTTAAAAATATCGATATTGATGCGGATGTTTTGGAAAATTATCAAATAATTGATGTTAGAAAACCTAGCGAATGGGCGCAAACTGGTACTATAAAAAATGCCATTAAAATTAGCTTTTACAATGAAGATGGTAGCTTAAATGAAAATTTCGTTGAAGAAGTTAAAAAGATTTCAAGTGACAAACCTATCGCTATAGTTTGCAGAAGTGGTTCAAGAAGTGCTAAAGCTTCTGCTTTACTAGATCAAAATGGCGTAGAAGTTACCAATTTAAAAGGTGGTATGAACGCGCTTTTATCACAAGGTTATAAAACCTCAAAGTAAGTCTAACTAGACTTACTTTTTCTTTGGTCTAAATACAGAAATTACTTCTTCATTATTTTCAATATAAGCTCCACCTATTAAATCCACACAATAAGGAATAGCAGGAAATATAGGCTCAATACATTCTCTTATAGCTTTTGGATTACCCGGTAAGTTAATAATTAATGATTTTCCTTTTATACCTGCACTTTGTCTTGAAAGTATAGCCGTTGGTACATATTCTAAGCTTTTTGCACGCATTAACTCCCCAAAACCTGGAAGCATTTTATCACACACTGCTTGTGTTGCTTCTGGTGTCACATCACGCAAAGCAGGCCCTGTACCCCCTGTAGTAAAAATCAAATCACATTTTACTTCATCAGCCAAATAAGCTAATTTTTCTATGATTAAATCATACTCATCAGGAATTAGCTCATAATAAAAACTTTTTTCATTTTTTATATAAGAATCTAAAATTTTTTCTATCTCTACTCCAGATTTATCTTCATAAACTCCACTACTTGCTCTATCTGAAAGTACTAAAATTCCTATTTTTACCATTTTTACTCCATTATGATTTTTTCTACATCTTGTTTTTCTATTTTTTCATTTTCTAAAAGAATGTTAGCTAATCTCACTACTTTTTCTTTCATTAATTCTAAAAATTCTTTCACTTCTTGCTTTTGCTCTTGCAATAAACCCTCATTTGCCATAGCAAAAGTTTCCATGAAAGTAAGCAATTCTTTAACCTTCAAAAGATCACTTTGTGCATTAGTATAGCTTTCATTAAAAATAAGCTCCATGGAAACCGAACCTGCTAGAAAAACTTTTATTTTATTTAATAATTCTGATTTTGATTTGATAGTATTTTCATATTCTTTAAATCTATCTTCTATCAAGGTAATTTTTTCAAATTTAACATCAAAATAAAAAGCACACAAAGCTTTAGCTGCTTGGTATGTGGCTTGAATTTTTCTTTCCTTATCGCTTAGAGAGAAAATCTTTTTTTTACCCATTAAAACCTTATTAAGCACTGCAAAAAAATCATTTTCTTCTATTAGATCTGATTTTCTTCTTATAGCATTAATGGCCGCTTCATTAACTAAAGTCTCTAAAGCAGCTCCACTAAAACCCACACTAACTTTTGAAATTTTTTCTAAATCTACATTAGATTTTTTTTCTTTCATATAATTTTGTAAAATATGTATTCTATCTTTAAAATCAGGCAAAGATATAAAAATTCTTCTATCAAAGCGCCCTGATCTTAATAACGCATTATCCATAAGATCGATTTTATTTGTAGCAGCCATTACTATAACCCCGCTATTATCTTCAAATCCATCCATTTGAGTTAAAAGTTGATTTAGAGTATTATCTCTTTCTACATTAGAAAAATCCCCCCTGCTTTTACCAACTGCGTCAATTTCATCTATAAAAATAATACTTGGAGCTTTTGATTTAGCTTTTAAAAAAAGCTCTCTAACTCTTTTTGCACCCATACCTACATAAATTTCTACAAAACTAGCTCCACTTTGATAAAAAAATGGCACTCCAGCCTCGCCTGCTACAGCTTTTGCTATCAAAGTTTTTCCCACTCCAGGAGGCCCTACTAGCAAAACTCCTTTTGGCATTTTTACGCCAAAATCTTTATATTTTTGTGGATTTTTTAAAAAATCAACGATTTCCAAAAGCTCTACCTTAGCCTCATCAACCCCAGCTACATCTTTAAATTTAACTTCACTTACTACATCTTGTATAGTGTTATTTTGTTCATTTTTTTCTAAAATATTTTTTTCTAAAGAAAGTAAATTTTGCCTATCTTTATTTTTTTTATTAAGAAAGAGTAAAAAACTTATAAGAAAAGCAAGTAAAATAAATATCAAAAAAAACTCGCTTAAATTATAATCTTTAGCATATTCTAAAGGAATTTTTTGCCATAAAGCATTTAAATCAACTACATCTTTAGCAATTAAAAAATTTCCTTCTTTGCTTTTTAATAATATTTCATTATTTTCCACTATGGCTTTTTGAATTAAATTTTGTTCTAAAAGCTCTTCATAAGCAGCCTTGCTAATATAATCAGGTTGATTTTTTATAAACGCAACTATTACAAAAACACAAAGCAATAAAAATGAAGCTAAGATAATCTTTTTATTTTTCATCCTCTAACCTTACATAATTACAATCTTCTTTACATTCATATTTTTCAATACTTATCCATTGTTTAGCAATATCTTCTTTGCTTGTAATTTTGATTTTATTAAAAAATTGATCATAGCCTTCATAAAAACCGTCTTTTTTACTTTCTACTAAAATTTCCAAAGTATTTTTTTGATTTTTTCTAAACTCATAATTATTTTGCGCGACTATATCTTTTAAAATATTTAATCTTTCTTTGGCTATTTCACCATTAATTCGCTCACCCATAGAAGCAGAATGTGTTCCATCGCGTGGTGAAAAAATAAAAGCATGAATATGCGTGAGTTTAAATTGCTTGAAATTTTCCAAAGCTTCTTGCCATATTAATTCACTTTCTCCAGGGTGTGCTACGATAAAGTCTGTCCCTAAAGCAAAACCTTTTTGACTTAACTCATTAAACAACGCTAAATCATTTTGCGTATGTGATCTTCTGCGCATTATACGTAGCATTTTTTCATGAGTGTGTTGCAGGGCAATATGCAAATGCTTTTCAAGCCAAGGCTCATCTAAAATTTCTTTAAAACTCTCATCAATTTGAGCAGGCTCTAAACTCCCAAGCCTTACTCTTTTTATACCATTAACTTTACCTATTTCTTGTAATAATTTTCCAAGTGTAGTTTTATCTTTTAAACCATAACTTCCTATATTAGTACCTGTTAAAACTACTTCACTATAACCATTTTGAGCTAAAAGTTTGATTTGTTTTATTATTTCTTCACTTGGCATACTTCTTGATTTACCCCTAACACTTGGGATTATACAATAACTACAAGCAAAGTCACATCCTTCTTGAATTTTCACAAAAGCTTTAGTGTGATTTTCATAATTACTTACAATTTTTGTATCAATAAAGCGTAAATTTCCAAGCTCATAAAAAGCTTTATCTTGTGAGATTAGCTCATTGATTTTATCTTTATTAGAAGCTCCTAAAACTCCAAAAATTTCTTTTTTATCAAAAAAATCCTTTCCCTTGCTTACAGCACCACAGCCTGTAAGTATAACCTTAACTCCATTTTTCCTTACACCATTAATATAACTTCTAAGCCCACTATCAGCACCATTTGTAACGGTGCAAGAATTTATTACTATCACATCAGCTTCTTGCTCATTTTGCGTGATATCATGATCTTTAATATAAGTTTTTAATAATTGCGTATCATAAATATTGGTTCTACAGCCAAAAGTTTTAAAATATATTTTTTTTTTCAAATATCTTCCTTATTTTTTATAATTTCATGTTTTGCCATATATAAATTTTGCGATGGATAAGCTATTTTTATATCATCATGTTTATTAAATTCATTAATAATTTCTTTGCTTATATTGCTTCTTAAAACCAAAGCCGCATAAGAATTTGTCATATACCAAACAGAAATTCTTATACCATAACCTTCTAAAAATGTAAAAAACCTAGGCTCTACTTTAGGATTTCTTATACTATATTCATTTCTTAATTTATTCATAGATTCTTTTGCAATTTTTGTATAACCTTTAGAAGCTTTTACGACTATTTCTTCGACAATCTCTAAGGCTTTTTGATGGTTAGAATCAAAAGTTAAAGTGATATCAAGTCCATCCCAAATAGTTTTCATACCATGATGGGTATAGTTTGATATAAGATTAGTAAAAATGAAATTATTTGGTATAAATATTATTCTGCCTGCTCTACGATTATCAGTATAAGTTAATAAAGAAATATCTTCATATAATGTTATTCTTAAAAATGAAATATCAATAATATCACCAATATAATGTGTGTTATTTTGAAAAACTTTTACTCTATCACCTACTCTAAAACTCCCACCAAAAACTATCACACACCAACCAAGCATAGACATAAACATATCTTTCATAGCAATAGCCAAACCAGCAGAAGCAAAACCAAGCACAGTAACTAAATAACTAATATTTTCTATATAGCCAAAAAGCAAAATCAAGACAATTACATTAATATTGATAAAATTTATAATTTTATTTGCTGTATAAAAACGATCATTATCGCCTATATATTTTCTTGCAATAAATTTAAGTAAAAATGCCATGGCTATAACAATAACAATAGCCAAAACTATATTAAAAGCTCTTACACCTTGAATTTTAATAGAAGCAGTTGTTTTTTCAATCTCTTCTTGAATTTTTTTCTCATATACAGAATATGAAATTTCTCCAAAGCGTAAAGTTTGTGCAAAATCTTTAACCATTTGATTGGAATTTCTCAAATGTTCATCATGCTCTTTTGTTGGGTCTATTTTAGCTATTTCAGTAATTAAAACATTTTCTTTCTCAAGTTCTTGTAATGTTTGCTTAAAACTATTTAAAAGATTTATATATTCTTCTTTATCGCGTCTTAATTTTTTTATGTGTGAATAAGCAGAAACAATAGCCAAAGGATTGGTAATTTTTTCCATTTTTTCTACTTCTTCAGGAGCTAAAACCATTTTGGTAAAATTAGTACTTTTATATTCACTTAAAAGTCCTAATCTTTCTTTTAAAATTAGAATTTGTCTTTCTATGATATTTTTATTTCGCTCATTAGCCTTTAGACTTTCTTTTTCTAAAGATAAAATTTCATCCTGCGTTTTTTTATAAATATTAAAATTATTATATTTAACAACCCAAGTATTATAAGATAAATTCTTATGTAATTCATCTAGTTTTTGATCTAAATGTTGTATATTTTCCTGTGCAAATAATATAGAAAAAAATAAAAATGAAATTAAAAATATTCTTCTCATACAAAAACCTTTAAAACTTCCATAATATTTTCTTTGGAAATATCATTTTTTATACAAGCTTTTCCTAAACCACAAGCTAGAATGAAATTTATTTTTTGATAATGTGTTTTTTTATCTAAAAAAAACGCCTTGTAAAATTCTTCAGTATTTGAAATTTTATAAAATATAGGTAATTTAAATTTTACAAGTAAATTTTGCACCCTTTGACATTCTTGCTCACTTAATAACCCCAAATTTAATGCCAAAATATTTGCCATATTCATACCTATAGCAACAGCTTCGCCGTGTAGATATTTTTTATACTCTGTTTGGTTTTCTATAACATGAGCAAAAGTATGACCATAATTTAAAAGCATTCTTAAGCCACTTTCTTTTTCATCTTGCGAAACCACGCTAGCTTTAAGTTCTATACTTTTTTGAATGATTTGAGCCAAGACAATATCATCTAATTTAGCGTTTAAAAATTTATCCTCATCTAAATTTTCTAAAAAAGATAAAATTTCCTCATCAAAAACCACAGCCATTTTAATAAATTCAGCCATACCCGCAGCTAATTCTCTTGAAGCTAGCGTTTTTAAAAACCCACTCTCACAATACACTGCTTTTGGCTGATAAAATGTGCCTATTAAGTTTTTACCAAATTTATTATTTACTCCGGTTTTACCACCCACACTTGCATCCACACAAGCTAGTAAAGTTGTAGGGATATTGATAAATTCTATCCCTCTTTGATATATGCTTGCTACAAAACCACCCATATCAGAGATCACACCACCACCAAAGCTTATAAGCAAGCTTTTTCTATCTAGCCTACAAGCACACATTTGATCTAAGATATATTCTATGGTTTGTAAATTTTTATACTCTTCACCATCTTTGATTTTTATAACAAAAAGCTCTTTAGCGTGAATTTTTTTCAAAAGTGTATCTAAATGTAATTTTGCAACTAATTCATTGGTTAAAATCACTACTTTAGTATCAAAATTTAACTTTTCTAGCTCATTTATATAGACATTATAACTTGTATTTTTATCTAAATTTACCTTAACTTGCATTATTTTCTCACAGCGATGGTATAAATAATTGATAATTTTTATTCATCTTATAATATATCGTATTTAAATCTGTTTTTAAAATTTTATTGAAGTTACTACCTAAAATTTTTTCATTAAATGGCACAAAATGCAATACATTTTGCTTGTAAGAAAATTTATTGATAGGATTGTGTTCTTTTTCTTCTATTAAAAGTAGTTTTTCATCATGAAGTTTTGAAAGACTTTCAAAGTATTGATGATATTCAAAAATTTCAGCTTTATTTAGTTTTAAAGCATAATAATACAAAGCAAGTCCTAGTTGAATTTGCTTATTTAAATCAAGCATAATAGAAGCAATACCCTCTATATCTTCAAAATTTGAGCTCAAAACAACTGATGATTTTAAGTCAGCAAAATCCCCTTTGCCTGCTTTTAATACAGGAATTTTTAAAGTAAAAAGAAAACTTTTTTCTTTTTCAAAAAGATAATCTTCCACCACTAGCAAACCTATGCTAGTATTTTCCACAAAAGGTTTGATATTTTTTATATTTGTACTTTCATAGTCAAATATCACTTCAGTACTATTTTTATGCAAAGCTTTAAGCTTATAATACATAGGAGTTAAAGTAGGATTAATTACTTTAAAATAAAGCTTTTTACTATTAATTCTTATGTGTAAAAGTAAGCTTGTGAAGATGAGTTTTTCTATGGCAAATTCACTCATTTTATTCATATCAATAATACAAAGTATATTGTCCCCAAAAGGTGATGGAAAACGGCCTAAACTTGTTTTAACATTAGTAAAAACACTTTGTAAAACTTTAGGATCACCTACGATTAAAATACTATCATTTGGCATCAAAATAAGTCCAGGTCTTGCTAGAATAAATTCATTATTTCGATAAACCATTACAATTTTAAAGCGTTTTTGACTAATAGAGCTTATATGTCTATAAGCAAAGCTTGATCCTGCAGGAATTCTAACCTCCATAATCTCGCCTTGCCCAAGTCCTATAAACTGTGCCATTGAAGGCATATTATCCAAACAACCTATTAACCTTGTGCTTAAAGTATCATAGATATTAATCACTTCACAAAAATTATCATCAATGTGTATATTCCACAAATCCATGATAACTATATTTAATCTTGAATGTAATTTTCTTAAATTTTGATAGCAAGCTAGCATGTCAGCTTCTTCTTGCATATAAATAATAGCTTGATGGAAATTTTCCTTTAGCAAATTTTCTAATTTAACCAAACTCGTAGGATCAAACTTATAAAAAGAAATTTGTTCATTCTCTAAGCTTAAATCCACACTTTCATCATTATAATAAACAACACTCAAAGACTCTTTGAAGGTTTTATTGCTATGAATTTTCTTTAAAAAATCTTTCGCATAAACTCCATCAGCCAATAATAAAATTTTATTCATTTATACCTCTAAAATACAAAATATAATTATAGCAAAGTTATAGTTTATATTTTAAAGTTTTAAATTTTAAAAATACACCCCACCACTTAAATATAATTTCATTCTATGATCATCATCATATTTGTATTGATGAACTGCTCTTGCTGCATCAAGCTTTATATAATATGCATTATTCTTATTATAAAGTATTTGCAAACCTACTGCATCTAAAAAATGCTCATCTGCTAATCTACTTCCTGAAGCTTTTTCATACCAAGCATAACCTATATCATAAAAAGGAGTAAAATAAAAATTCGTATTTGGTATATTTATTCTTATACCAAAGTTAGCTACTATGGTATTATCTCCATCACCCTCTCCATTATCATAAGCTCTTACTCCATAAGCTCCACCTAAAGATGAACTCTCAGAAGAATCTAATTCAAAATTCCCTAATACCTTTTGATAGTTTATATTTAAAGTATGCGTAATGTATTCATTAATACTATAATAATTATTCACACTAGCATTGAGTTTTCTAAACCAGCCAAAGCCATTACCATCACTTTTAGATGTATTTCCAAATATAGTAGTGCCATCATCATTAACCTTACCTACACTTACCTTAGCACTATAACTTAAAGTATTATTCTCAAAGCCTCTAAATAAACCTTCTAAACCTACACTACCTACATTAGAATGTTTATCTATACTATAATCATCAAATATATTTGAAAAAGGTTCATCTTTTAATATCTTATGATAAATACTAGAAGTAAAATATAAAGAGGAATTTGTATTAATCCATACAGGATAAGAAAAATCAACACCAATATTTCTAGAAGTACCACTAAAGCCAACTTCTTTATAATCTCCACCTAAAGAATAAGATCCTTGAGATATGCTTGGAGTAATTTTTAAATTTCCTAAAAAGAAAGTATAACTTGCTCCATAGTTGATTTGTCTTTCATCACTAGATTGTAAGTAAAAATTATAATAATCTCCCATATTAAATATAGAATTAAATCCCATACTAATACCAGCTCTATATTCCCCTGCACTTTTAATACCATAATTATCAGTATATAATAATACATTAGCCTTAGTATCAGGCACTACTTCTATAACTACATCAGTTTCTCCTACATTCTCTCCTGCTTGTAAACCTGCTAGGGTTTGTACTCCATACATTTCATTGACTTTATACACACTATCTTCTATGAGTTTAGTAGAGATGATTTTACCTTTGATTCTTTCATTAAGCTTATTTTCTATAAAATGATCTTTTATAGTAGTTTTATTCTTTATTATATACTTACCTAGTGTTCCTAAGGCTATGTTTATTTGCACACTATCTTCAAATTCTTGTTGGGGTACATAAGCTGTTGCTGCAGGATAGCCATTAACTTGGAAATAATAAGCAATGATATTAGATATATCTTGTAAATCTTGCAAGCTAAATTTTCTAGTGCTAAACTCACTAATAAGTAATTGTAAATCCTCTTCTTTAATACCTAGTTTTTTAAAGCTAGTGTTTTCATTAGTGATAACAAATTTATATTTGGTTATTACTTTTTTAGTGGTAGTGTTAGTTTGATTGCTTGAGTTAGTAGAGTTAGTGTTAGAACTATTATTAGTTTGATTATTTATATTGTTTGTATTATTGCTAGTTGAGTTGGAATTATTAGTTTCATCATTTACACTAGTATTTGCTTTATCATTGTTTGTATTAGTGCTTTGATTATTAGCTTCATCTTCTTGATTTAGTTTTTCTTTTAAAGCTTTCTTTTTTTCTTCAAAGTCTTTTTTAGCTTCTTGGCTTTTTATATAATCATCTTTGGTTTTTAGATTTTCTTTGATAGCTTTGTTTTGAGGGAGGTTTCTATCAGGGGATAATTCTATAACCTTTTCTATATCATTTTTAGCTATGATAATGCTTCCATTATTAGCATAGACTAAAGAGCTAAGTGCTACAACGCAAAGAGAGAGTTTTTTCATAATGGTTTTTCCTTTTTATATTTTTAAATTTAAGTTTTTGTTTTTAATATTTATGTTGATTGATTTAATTAGGGATATTTCTTAGGAAGATAACTTCCTAAGAAAATATTAATGTCCTACAGCACAAGGATTCATAGTTTTAAAATTATCACTTACTATACAAGTGATTAATCTTTGCTCACCATCTGTTTCGCCTATTTCTTTTTCTTCCTCATCATCTATAGCCTCATCACCTATAGAGTTAAAAGTAGAACTTTGTTTAAAAACCAAAGAGTTATCAGAATTATCTGGTTTATTATCTATTGGTGGCTCAATTGGATCAATAGGTTTTTCTGGTTTATTATCTATTGGTGGCTCAATTGGATCAATAGGTTTTTCTGGCTTATCTATTTCACCACTACCATTGTTATTATCTTTGATAGAAGCTAATATAGGATAAGGTATATTTAAAGCTTGCAAATCTCCTTCAACAATAAAATGTCCGTTAGATTTTTCACTTGCTTGTGTTTTTAAATCTTCAAAGCTATTAATTAATTCTTCTATAGTTTTGGTTTCATCTTGTGCTTGAGCTATTAAAGCAAATAATTTATTGCTAATATCTTTAAAAGCTTGATCATTTTTATTTGCTAAACCTTTATTAATTAATTCTACATATTTATTATAAGCTAAGGCTAATTCAGTAAGTCTATTATAATAATCTTGCGTATTGAAATGCTCATTAGCTTTGTTGATTGAATTTACCTTGTTGTTCAAAGTAGTTTGGATAAAGTGATTTACATCATCTTTATATTTATTTATCTTTTCTACTTTTGGAGCTAGATTATTTTTATATTCTTTTAAAGCGCTAGCATTTAACTTTCCTTCAGAAAAGTTACCTTGATACACAGAAGCAAAATCTAAACTTTGAACAACCGATCTTGCTATTTTATCAAGATCGGTATTTTTATCATATTTACTTTTATTAATAAAATATGTTTTTATAAATTCAACTTTCTGATCTTCATTCATATTTTCATATTTGTATTCATTTAATATTTTTATTAGATCATGAATATTGATTGAAAAATATTCTTTTGTAATATCTTTGATAATACTATCAATTACATCAGAATATAAATCATCCATATCTAACTTTACTTCTACATCATCAGGAATTTTTTCAGGGTGTGTGAATTCAGGAGAAATAACACTTACATTGATTGCTTCAGTGATATTTTCTGTATTATTTTTAAATATATTCTCATCTGGGGATAAGGTGGTAAAATTACTCCACAGAGACTTATCAGTTGTTGCTCCATCAAAAATACTTTCATTAGCATAGAAGTTAATTTTATCTTTAAAGTTAAAGGTATTATAAGTTGGGTTATAATAACCTACAAATTTTCCTTTTCCTGTGTCACTTTGCATAGAAAAATTTGGATCAAAATAAATATGTATATTTGAAAAATCTAGGTTTGTTCTGTAGTATTTACCACTATAAGGAGCTTGATTGTTGATATTTCCGATAAATCCACCAATATTACTACCCTTAATTAACCCTTCAGAATTAAAATTTAAAGCAATATTATTAAAATCAATATTTTTATCTCCATTTGTAGCATCTATAAATCCAATAAATCCTCCCACTCCAGTTCCATCTTGATTACTAAAAATTTTACCTATACCATTTATAGATATATTAGAAAAATTTGAATTTCCAGCAACACTTCCAACAAATCCACCAGCATTACCTTTATCAGCAGATATTTCCTTGATATTATCTAAAATAATATTATTAATTTCCACATCACCATCAATTTGTCCGGCAAATCCTCCAGCATTTGTATTGCTAGCATTTTCTCCAGTATGAATTTCGCCTATATTTTTTATATGAATATTATTAAATACTCCACCATTATCAGCAAATATATTTCCAGCAAATCCACCAACATAATAACCATATTCACTTCTTAAACTTCCACCATTTAAATCTATATATACATTTTCTATATTTATTTTACCACGAAGATTTCCACCAAAAGTACCTAAATAACCTGTAGTTTGAATGCTATCAAAATTTTTTATTGAAATATTATTATATTTATAATTACCATTATAATAGCTATAACCCACAAAGCCACCAAAGGTATGTTTTGCCTTAATACTACCAAAATCATTTAAGGATATATTTTCAAAAGTGGGATTATCACTTAAATAGCCCACAAATCCACCAATATATGTTGGATCTGCCAAACCTTGTAAATTAATATTTGAAAAACCATATAAAGCTATATTTTTAAATTCTGAATCACCATAAACTGATCCAACAAAACCTCCGATTCTACCGTTTGACCATGAGCCTTTTGGATCATATGTTTCAAAATTAGAAACATTACTTACTTCTATATTTTCAAATGTAGAATTGTTCGCATATCCTATAAAAGATCCAATAGTTATTATAGATCCATCAACAGCTGAGTTAAGTAAAATTTTTATACCACCTTTTTTATAATCAACCTTTACATTTTTAAAAGTAGCTCCATTTGCCGCTCCAAATAAGCCTATAGGACCTTTTACTCTTATCTTATCTATATCTATATTAATATCACTAAGTGTAAATCCTTGTCCATTAAATGTTTTAGAAAATTTTCTATATATATCATTCCAATTATTTAATAATTCATTATCACCCACTATCATACTAGTGCAACCAAGTCCATCTATACAATAGTTTGCATAGTTTTGTCCTTGACTACCTTTAAAATCTACATTACCAATAAGTCTATATTCAGCAACTCCCTTATCAACTAGTTTAAATATTTCTAAATCAGTGTCATTCCAGAGTTTAGCAAAGAAAAACCAATCTCTATCAGAACCTATACTAGCATATTGTTCTATATTTTCAGAAGTTACATCTTCATAACTACCTTTTTGAAAATTATATTTTTTAAATGGATCGTTTTTACTACCTGTTAATTTATTATAATAATCTTCTGTAGATATACTAACACTAGCTGATTTATTTGCACTAATAAGATTTTCTTTGGAATTAAAATTAATTTTAGCTAAATCAAGATTGATGTAATTCCCTACTAAATGAATTTTATCAGCTGTATTACCACTTGGATTTTTTAAAGCATCATCACCAACACCTTCATTATGCTTACCATGGATATTACCACCATCTATACTTACCTTATTTCCTATAAGTAATACATCATTAGCATTAATATTACCCATATTTACTACATTACCTGCTTTATGTGATTTAAATATAGGGGAAAAAGAAGCACCTTGTGCTTTAAATTCCTCAAAATGTTGTGCTTGTAAAGAAGTAGTCGAAGCCACAAAGCGATTAGCATTGATAGTTCCCGTTTTAGTAATGATTACCCCATTAGGATTAATTAAAAAGACATTATTACCACCTGCATTTAATACACCTTCTATGGTAGATTTATCTGTACCATGAGCAATGTTTAGGTAGTTTTGCCCACTTTGTCCTTTTCCAAAATTAACTTGAGCTTTATTACCTATACTAAAGCCACCACCCCATTGTATGACATGGTTTCCACCTTGTGTTTTACCTGTGATATCAATAGTGTTTTTACCAGTATTTTTATCAAAGTATGGACCAGATATAGTCCCACTAGTCCCATGAGTAAATTTACCTCCACTAGGTAGTTTGTTTGGATCAATTGCCATTAGTGGAGAAAATAACATTGATACCGTTACACCTGAGAGTATGATATGATTTGCTAACTTTTTCATAATTAATCCTTTTTAGTTTTATCTTTGTTGTTTAATTTAAATTCACTACTATGCTTTTTCCGTCTTTACTTACACTTAGAGTGTATTTAGCCTTTTGAACTTTTGCTTTGATGTTTTTATGTAAGCTTTGATTGTTTTTAGTGATAGTTTCTAATAAGCTTTGTAAGTCTTTTTGATTTAGTTGTTTATTGTTTGCATCTACAAAGCCTTTTTCACTTTGCATTAAAATAAAACTTTTATTTTTTATATTATTGTTTGTATATACATTAATAGAACTATCTTTAGAAAGATTAATAGCTTCTTTAGCACTTAAATAAGTTTTAGTATCATCTTTTAAGATAAAGCTATAATGATCAAAGTTATTAATAGTATTTGCTTTTATACTTGTATTTAATACTAAATGATTATTAGTATTATTTTTATGCTCTAGAGCTTTTGATACAAAGCTAGTGTTTTCTTTAGTTTGTAAAAAGCTACCTGCTAATACATCTATATTGGTATTATTAAAAATATTAGTATTACCACTTAGATATAAGGTATTATTATAGCTTTTATCATTTTCACTATATACACCAGAAGCTGCTATGATGATAGTAGAATTATCTTTATACTCATCTATATTTAAATTAGCTATATGAGTATAATTATCATGAGTATTTTTAGCTATACCTGCACTAATTACTATTTCCCCTTCTCTTTTATCAGAAGCTGTTCCTAGGGCTAGATTATCAAAGATAAAAGTATTATTAGCACTTTCAGTATTAGCATTAATAACATAAACATTAGAACTAGCTGCACTTGAATAATCTTTAATATTTAAAGTATTATCTAAAGCACTTTCATTAGCTCTTAAAATGATTTTAGAACCTTTATCTATATTAGAAGCATTAGATAAAGATTGCACCATATTATATTTTATAGTGTTTTTTTCTAAATTATCTGCTTCTATAATAGCAGTGAGATTTCTACCTGATTTTACATTATCTAAAACTATACTATTAGCATTAGCACTACTTGCATAATAATCTTTATCATTTAAACTAACCTTGCTTACTCCATATAAGTATAAAGGCATAGCAATGTTTGAGTTTTTAATATTAATGCTATTGTTATTTGCTTTAGAACTTAGAGTTTGTGCTGCTATGATTTGAATTTTATCTTGATGGTTTTCAACAGTAATGCCTTGGGTTAAATCCCCATTGATATGAATACTATTTCTATTAGCTCCTTTAGTAGCTACCCCACCATAAAGATTAAACTCATTTTTACCTGTAAAATTAGAATTAATCTCAAATGGTTTTTTTAGATTAATGCTAATACTATTATCATTAGCTATACCATTATTAGTAATACCTGCATAAAAGTCTAAAAGAGCTTTTACTTCTACATTAGTATTTAATGCTAATAAGGTTTGTAAGTCTTTTATATCTATAGTGTTTTTATAAGCATTACCTTGTATGATTTTACCCCCATAGATTTCCCCTACTAAGATAGCATTATAAGCTAATGGGGTATTTTTAGTATCTACTCTTAAATCTAGTTTTAAATCATTGATTAATACACTATTATTACTTACTTCATAGCTTTGATTATTATTAACATCTACAAAAGCTCCTCCTAAGTGAGTAGCAGCTGATGTTGAATAAGCTCCACTTGGACCATGGACTAATAAAGAAGCTCCATCTATGATAACTTTATTATTTTTAGCATTAGCATTATAAGTAATGGCTCCTGTTACATGAGTCATTCTCTCATCAAAGATATTATTCCCTAAAGCACTTTGTCTATAAGGGGTAGTATGAAAGTCTATCTTTACGCCTTTATTTAATATAACTGTATTATTATTAGCATTAGCATCCACACCAAAAGCACCTAAGATATAAGGAGCACCATTTAAAGGTAAGGTGTAGGTGTTTTCAACACCCATATTGACATAGGCATCTTTTAAGAAATTTAAAGTATTATTACTTACTTCACCTTTTCTAGCTATGGCTGGAGTGATTAAAAAATTATATTTATTATCCAAACCAGTAGCTTTAGGATTAATCACTTCTTTATCAGTAGGTTTTAGATAATATACTGAAGATAATTCTCCTGCTTTTAATACTAAGGTATTATTATTAGCTTTTGCATTAAAGGTATAAGCAGAAACTAAAAAAGGTATATAGCTAGTTTGATTAATGGTGGTATTGTCTGAATTAGAACTATGAAAACCATTTACTACAAAAATATCTTCTTTAATACTTGGAGTAAGTATGTCTTGTTTAAAGTATAAATCATTCATTTTTACATGAGCTTTATCTTTAGGATTATCATAGATTAAAGTGATATTTGAAAGGTTTTTATTAGTAGCCATTTGACCATAGAAGTTTTTACCACTTAAGAATTTATAAGTATCAAGATTATAATCATAAACATCATTGTTCTCATAATGGTGTTTTTTAATTATATAAGCATTAGAAGTTTTATCATAATTTGCCTGGGTAGCAGCTTCTAAAGAACTTAGTGAAAAAATGGTAAGTAAAGAAAGTTTTAAAAGATTGGAGTTTTTATAGCGTTTTAAAGAGTGTGAGTTAAAACGAAAATTATCGTATCCCCCCCCCGTGAGGCGTTTTTTAGCTGTGTTTATATACATTGAAAAAGTCCTTTCAAAAAATGATTAATGTGTTTGATTGATTATTGTTTTTTAGTAATGAAATGTTTTTTTAATTACATTACTAATGTATTAATAATAATTTGGAAATGTTAATACTATATTTATAAATTTAAGCTTAAAGATATTTAAGATAAAAATTGTTTGAAATTTATAAGTATCTTAAAAATAGTAGTTTAAAAGAAAAATATTATAAATTTTTAACATATTTTTTTACCAAATATATACTTAATAAACTAGTGATAAACACAAAAAATATATAAAAATAAAAATATTTCTCATACATAAAGTTAACAACAAAAGGCGTTAAAAAGCCTAAAATCGCATAAGAAATATTATAAGCAAAAGAAAGACCACTTGATCTTAACTCTGTGGTAAAAATTTGGGTCATAAAAATAGGTGCAAAAGCTATAATGCCTTGTGCAAAACAAGCAAGCAAATAAAATAACAAAAACCACTCATTATAAAAGCTAAAACCTATGCCAAAAACTCCAAAAAACAAAGTAAAAATCAAACAAATTTTAAAATGTCCCAAAAAATCAGCCAAATAACCTTGCACCAAACTTCCTAGTATGATCATCACTATGGCCAAATTTTGATATGTCAAAGCAGTAGTTTTACTAACTCCTAATAAGCTTTCAAAATACTGTGGTAGTATCATTAAAGTAGCTACTCCGCTTGTTAAAACCACTGTAAGTAAAGCACATATTAACATACTTTTTTTATGTGTTTTTAAAGCTTGTAAAAGTGGAAAATTCAAAATTTTCTTTTTATCTTTTATACTTTTAAAAGCTGGTGTTTCGTTAAGCTTTGTTCGCAAAAATAAAGCTAATATGCCAAAAAATCCTCCTATAAAAAAGGGAATTCTCCAAGCAAAACTTTCTACCTCTTCTTTGTCAAAATACGCATATATACTTAAAGTCGCTAAATTTCCAAGCAATAAACCTAAGGTTAAAGTTGCTGAAATAAAACCAAGTGCCAAACCAAGTCTTTTTTTACTCACAAATTCACTTACAAAAATCCAAGCACCACTAACTTCAGCTCCTATAGCTAGTCCTTGAGCTATCCGTATAACAAAAAGCATAAAAGTAGCTAAAAGCCCTATGCTTTCATAAGTAGGTAAAAAGGCCAAGACAAAACTTGGCACGACCATTAAAAGCATGCTGATATAAAAAACATTTTTACGACCTTTGATATCTGCAAAATGTGCTAAAATAACAGCACCAAAAGGTCTAGCTAAATACCCTGCTCCAAAGGCTACATAAGTATAGATTAAAGGCCAAAAATCATCATTTTGAGGAAAGAAAATTTTTGCAAAAACACTTGCAAAGAAAATAAATAAAACAAAATCATAAAATTCTAAAATACCACCTAAAGAAGCATAGATGATATTTTTAAAAGCTTTTTGCATTATTAAATTCTACCACCTTCAATTACCACATCATCAGCTTTTATGTCATCACTAAAAAATGGCTTTAAGGTTTCATTGTAAGCTTTGTGGAAAAATTGCTCATTTTGTAATTTTACAATCAAATCATTGATAAATTTCAACATAGCTTCATCACCTTTTTTTACAGCAGGAGCTATAACATCATGATTTCCAAGTTCTTTAATCACTACTTCAAAATTTGGATTTTCTTTAGCCCAAGCAAAAAGCAATGCATTATCATGACTTAGTGCATCACCTCTTTTACCGATTAAAGCTGCAAAAGTTTCTGTGTTTTGATCAAATTTAATACTTTTAATTTCTGGCATATTTTTTGTAAAATACGCATCAGCTGTTGTACCTTTATTTAAAATCAAAGTTTTACTTTTTAAATCATCTGTGGTTTTAATATCTGATCCTTTAGGAGCCACTACCCCAAGGGCAACTTTCATATAAGGCAAAGCAAAATCAACCACAGCTTCTCTTTCTGGAGTTTTAGTAAAATTAGCTAAGATTAAATCTACTTTATTTGATTCTAAAAATTCCACTCTGTTTGCTGCTTCAACTAAAACAAATTGCACTTTAGATTCATCACCTAAAAGTTCTTTTGCTATACGTTTAGCAAAATACACATCATAGCCTTGATTTTTCCCTTGAGCATCTAAGTAACCAAATGGAGGTTTATCGCCAAAAACACCTATGCGGATAACACCTTGTTGTTTGATTTTTTCTATGGAGTTTTCATTGGAACTTGAATTTGAGCATGCGCTAAAAAAAAATGCCATTAAAAACGATAAAAGAAAAATTTTTTTCATATTTTTTCCTTATGATTGAAATTTAAATTTTTAAACCTTATATTAATTTTTTAAACAAATCTTTTCTAAAATAAAATTAACGATGAAAATCAAACAAATTGAGAAATTTCTTCGCACGATCAGTTTTTGGATTTTCAAAAAATTCATCAGGCTTTGAAATTTCTACTATTTTTCCATCATCCATAAAAACTATTTTATCAGCAACTGCTCTAGCAAAACCCATTTCATGCGTAACTATAAGCATAGTCATACCATCTTTTGCTAAATTTAAAATCACATCTAAAACCTCGCGCACGATTTCAGGATCAAGCGCTGCTGTAACTTCATCAAAAAGCATGATTTCAGGATTCATACAAAGGCTTCTAACTATAGCGATACGCTGTTTTTGTCCGCCACTTAATTCTTTAGGATAGGCTTTTAATTTATGCAAAAGCCCTACTCTATCAAGCCAGTATTTTGCTTCTTCTAAAACTTCTTCTTTTTTTCTTTTTTGCACCTTTAAAGGCCCTAAGAGTATATTTTGCTCTACATTTAAATGATCAAAAAGCTCATAAGATTGAAACACCATACCTATTTTTTGGCGAATTTGTGTCCATTTTTTATAATTTTTATCAATTTTCTCATCATCTATAAAAATAGCCCCATCAGCCATTTCTTCTAAACCATTAATACATCTTAAAAGCGTAGATTTCCCACAACCACTTGGACCTAGTATAACCACTACTTCTTTTTGATTTACTTCTAAATTTATATCTTTTAAAACATGATGATCATCATAATATTTTTGTAAATTTTGTATTTTTAAAATGCTCATATTAGCTCCATTTTTTCTCTAAAAACTTTGAATATACTGACAAAGGATAGCAAAGTATAAAATAAATCAATAAAATCAAACCATAAATCACAAAAGCCGCGTAAGAATTTTGAAATAAATTTAGCTCAATCACTTGTTGGCCTACTTTAATAAGCTCTATACCGCCGATGAGATAAATCACTGAAGTACTTTTAATAATTCTTGTAAAAAGATTAATACTCATTGGCAACAATCTTCTTAAAGATAAAGGTATGATGATAAAAAGATAAACTTCAAATTTATTAAAACCTAGTGAAAGTCCTGATTCGTATTGGTGTTTTGGTATGCTTGCTAAAGATGATCTAACCAAATCCATCATCTCAAACACACCCCAAATACTAAAAACAATAATACTAGAACCCAAAGCACTCAAATGCCATCCAAACCATTTTGCTAAGCCAAAATGCACTATAAAAAGCCAAACAATCAAAGGCATAATACGCACAAACTCAAGCATAAAACGACAAAAAGCATAAAGGAATTTGTTTTTAGAATGCATTAAAATTCCAAAAAACACCCCTCCTATGAGTGAAATCAAAACACTAATTAATGAAAGTTCTAAAGTAACCTTTAAGCCTTGTGCTAGTCTAAAAAAGGTATCTTGATTTAAAATTTCAAACATAATTTAACCTTTTTTCTATACGGTTTAACACTAAAGATAAAGGTAAAATCAAAATCAAATAACAAAGCACCAAAGCAAATAATGCTTCATTACTTTTATAATAAAGCCCTATAAGATCTTTAGCCACATATACTAAATCTGCTAAAGCAATAATACTTACCACTGAAGTTTCTTTGAGTAAAAAAATGATATTTGCACTAATGCTTGGCATAGCTATACCCAAAGCTTGAGGCATGATGACATAACGAAAATTTTGCCATTTACTCAAACCCAAAGAAAGTCCTGATTCGTATTGTTGTTTTTTCACTGCTTCCATACCCGCTCTTAAGCTCTCAGCCATATAAGAACCACCTAAAAAGCTAAGTCCTATCACAGCACAAGCAAAAGAGCTAAGGTGTATCCCAAACTCAGGCAAAGCATAATATAAAAAGAAAAGCTGAATTAATAAAGGTGTATTTCTTGAAAATTCTATGTAAATTTTACAGATTGTATTTAAAAAAGAAAATTTAAAATAGCTTACTCCCACACAAAATAAACCCACTAAAAATGAAAAAAATACTCCATAAGTAGCAAGTTTTAAAGTAAGCCAAGAAGCTTGTATAAACATAGGGCTAAACTTGATTAAAAAATCAAAATCCATAAAACCTTCCATACTTTAAATACAATATTGTAACAAATAAGACTTAAAAAGACTTAATTAAATTTTGCATTTTTTCTTTATTTAAAATTGCTATTTTACCTTTATTTGTACAAATAAGCTCATTTTGTTTTAATTCTTTCAAAAAACGCGACAAAGATTCTGGGGGTAAATTCAAAATCACAGCGATTTCTTTTTGCTTTAAATTTTGTAATTTTTCCTCATTTTCTAGCAAAAAGTTAATTAATCTTGACTTTAAATCCAAAGATTTTTGTCTAATAAAATTTTCTAAAATTCGAATTTTACCAATTAAAGAAGTCAAAAGCAAAAAACTAAATTCCCCATTTTCTAAGCATAATTTTTTAAATTCATCAAAATCAAAAACACAAATTTCACAATCTTGCTCACAAATAGCATTAGCTGGATAATTAATGCCTTCAAACACAGGCATTTCAGCTATAAAATTTACCGGAGTTAAAGTGTGAAGTGTTAATTCAAAACCTTTTGCATTTACCTTATATATACGCACTTTTCCACTTAATAAAATATAAATTTTATTTGCTTTTTCACCTTGAAAAAATAAAATATTTCCTTTCTTAAAATACTTTTTTTCACCTTTTGAGACTAAAATTTCAAAATGTTTATCCATTTTCTTTTTCCATATTTTTAATACTTTCTTTTGCTCTTACAACTAATTCTTCATCATCTGCAAAATCAAAAAATTTAAAATGATTGCCATGCTGCACTCTACCATCTAGCAAATCCCCGCTTAGCCTATTTTTCAAATCAAGTTCAGCTATTTTAAATCCATCTAGAGTTTTAGCAAATTCAAGCAAACGACTTGGAATTTCTTTTTGCTTAGTGTATAAATAGCAAAAGCTTTCAAGCCCTACTCTACCTACTCTACCTCGAAGTTGATGTAAAGTAGCAAGCCCTAACCTCTCAGCTCCAACAACAACAATCACACTAAGTCTTGGTAAAGAAATTCCCACTTCAACCACCGTTGTAGAAAGCAAAATAGTACCTTTTTCTCTAAATTCTTGTAAAATTTGATCTTTATTTTTATCTTTTCCATGGGTTACATAAACATTTTTGTATTTGTTTATCCAGTATCCTTGTGCTTGTTCTAATGATAAATAATCTATATTTTCACTTTCATTTACCAAAGGATAAATAATAATCACTTGGTGATTTTTAGCTAGTTCATCATCGATTTTTTTAAGTAAATATTTAAAATCTTTATCTTGTATGCAAAAAGTCTTAATGTCTTTTTTAAAAGGCATTTGTTTGATAAAACTAAAATTTACAAGCTCACTTTGTATCATAGAAAGTGTTCTTGGTATAGGCGTAGCAGAAAATTGCACGATATGTGGAGCATATTGAGAGTTTTTACTAAGCTCACTTATTTTTTGTCTTTGATTAGAACCAAAGCGGTGTTGCTCATCTATCATCACTAAAGTTGCTTCAAATTCTTCTTGATGAATGAGTGCATGTGTGCCTATGATAAAATGAGCTTGTTCTTTTAATTTTGCTAAATCTTTATCTTTTTTACCACCTTTTAAAAGCAATACATTAACAAAACTAGGTAAAAGTCTTTTTGCTTCATAATAAATTTGCTCTGCTAATATACTGGTTGGAGCCATTAAAATAGCCTTTTTAGGATATACTAGCAAACTTGCAGCAAGTATAACCAAAGTCTTGCCACAACCCACATCGCCCATTACCACACGCCTTTTAGCAACTTTACTTTGCAAGTCTTTTTTAATATCTTCTATTGCTAAAAGCTGATCATTTGTAGGGTTAAATTCTAAACCCTTAAGCCAAGAGCTTATATCAAAAAGTTCTATTTTATAAGCATTTTGAGATATTTTTTTACCCTTTAAACGCCTTAAATGATTAAAAATTTCTATATATTTTAAATCTTTAACTATGGTATTAAAATTTTCATAAAGAATTAAATCATCATAATTGTGCAAATTTAAAAGCAAATTAATATATTTTTGTTCTAAATTTAATGCATTTAAGTTAGCTTCATTAACATATTTTATAATAAGTTTTTTTATGCTTTCATCTTTAATAGAGCTAATTTGGTATTTAGGGATTATTTGACCTATATTTTTTACTATTTTTGGGTTTATAAACTGCCAAATTCCATTAAAAAAATTCATCTTTGCATGAATACAAACCAAAGCATTATGTTTAAAAATTTTAAAATGCCATTTATTAGGATGAAAAATCACTATATTTGCTTTTATACCCCATTCTAAACATTCACAAAGCATAAAAAGCTGAGAGTAGTGATTTTGTGTGCTAATGATTTTTACATTTTGGGTACAAAATGCATCTTTTGGAAACTTTGAAATTCTAAAATCATCAAATTTTTTAGGTAAAATCAAAGCCAAATCGATACAATTTTTAACCCCTAAAGCATGAAGTAGTTTTAAATCCTTTTCTTCAACTTTCATTTTCTATACTTGCAAAACTCACTTTTGTAATTTCACTATGTGCTTTGATAAAGTCATTTAATTCATCTAAAGTAGTGTTTTTGATCTTTTGCATTTCTTCTTTTAAATTTCCAAGTTTTAAACCATGCAAATATTCATTTAGCATTATATCTAGTCTTTTAGCCAAGCTTTCATACCTTAATGGCATAGAGCCTACTAAAAATTGCTTAGCCAATTGAAATTCTTTTTCATTTACTCCATTTTGGATAAAGTTTTCAAAAACTTCCTTAACTAAAGTTTTAGCCTCATTAGAGCTTTCATTTTTAGTTTGCAAATACCCAAAAACTCTACTATAATTTAAATTTACATCAAGCATAGCATATGCTGAATATGCCAAGCCTCTTTTCACACGCACTTCTTCCATCAAACGCGAACCAAAACCACCTTGACCCAAGATAAACAAAGTAAGTTTAGCTAAATACATTTTTTCATCATTAATTTGTATATTAAATGGAGAGCAAAAGTATATATAAGCTTGCTCAGTGCTTTTTTGCTCACTTACTTCTATACTCTCTTCAATGAGTTTGTAATTTTTGTTTTGATTTGGGGTGTTTCTTTTTAAAATTTGGCAAATTTTTTCTGTTTTAACTTTCACTTCATCTTCTTTAACATCTCCACCAAAGACAAACAAAGCATTATCAAGTACTAAATTTTCATTCATAAAATCTTGCAATTCTTTTAAGCTAATCTTTTCTATGCTTTCTTTAGTTCCATCAAGACCACTAGAAAAAATTTCATCTTTAAAAACATTCTTATTTAAAAGTCTTTTTGCTTGGTAATCATAATCAGTATTTAAACTTGCAAGCTCACCTAAAGCTAAAGTTTTTAATCTTTGTAAGATTTTTTCATCAAAACGCACATTTAAAAACAGCTCTTGTAGTTTTTCTAAAGCAAAATCAAAATGTTCTTTCAAACACTTAATACTAATTTGAAAATGCTCAAAACTAGCCTTAGTATAAAGCTCTATAGCACGGTATTCTAAGCTTTTAAAAAACTCATCACTACTTCCTTCATTTAAAAGCCTAGCAAGCATACTTGCACAACCTCTATTGTTTTTTTCTGCTATTTTTCCACTATTTTTAAAAATAAGCTTGAAAAATAGCACAGGAAGCTCATTTTCATACTCATATATTATGTCTATTTTAGTATTATTGAAGCTTAAATTTAACATTAAAACCTTTCTAAAATATTATAAGCTGTATCACGTTTAGCAGGTAATTCCCCTATATCTTTTATAAGTTCTATCATTTGTTCTTGATTCATTCTATATTTTGCACCAGCTGCAGCTACGACATTTTCTTCCATCATTGTTGAACCTAAATCATTTGCACCAAACTTTAAAGCAAGTTGACCTATTAAAGAACCTTGTGTTACCCATGAGCTTTGTAAATTTTTAAAATTATCCAAATAAAGTCTTGCTAAAGCTAACAATCTTAGATATCTATTAGAACTTTGCTTGATAATTTCAGGATGTTTTTTAATCAAAGGAGTATTTTCGCTTTGAAATGACCATAAAATAAAAGCTCTAAAGCCATTTGTTTTATCTTGTAAATTTCTTAAATGATCAAAATGTTCGATGATTTCCTCATCATTTTCAACCGTACCAAACATCATAGTAGCGGTACTTTTCATGCCTATATTATGCGCACTCTCATGCACTCTAAGCCAAGTAGCTGTGTCACATTTGTGTGGTGCTATAATATCTCTTACCCTATCGCTTAATACTTCAGCACCCGCTCCAGGTATAGAAAAAAGTCCTTTAGCTTGTAATCTTTTTAAAACCTCTTCGATAGAAATTTTAGAAACTCTTGCTATATAAGCTATCTCTACTGCTGAAAAACCATGCACGGTAATAGTAGGATAATTAGTTTTTATGTAAACAAGTAAGTCTTCATACCATTCTATTTTAAGTTTTGGATGCACTCCACCTTGAAATAAAATTTGCGTTCCACCTATAGCTTGTAATTCTTCTATTTTTTGCCCTATTTCTTCGTATTTTAAAATATAAGAATCATCATCTTTTTCTTTTCTACAAAAAGCACAAAAATCACAATCAATACAACAAATATTTGTATAATTTATATTTCTATCTACCACAAAAGTAGTTATTTTTTCAGGGTGAAGCTCTAATTTTTTCTCATATGCCATTGCACCTAGTTCGTATAAAGGTGCGTTTTGGAGTAAATTTAACGCTTCTTTTTTGCTTAATCTATTCATTATTAACCTTTTTTATAAAAAAGAATTATTATAGCATTTAAATGTAAAATAATCTTAAAAACGCTATAATCAAGCCCTTTGATTTCATATATTCATAGGATGTTCATGACTTATAGGTCTTTACTTAAAAATAATAAAACTTTTCGCCTTTTAGCAACAATACAATTTATAAGTTATTTTGGTGCATGGTTTTCTCAAGTGGGTGTTTTTACCCTTTTAACCAAAGAACTCCAAGCGCCTGCAAATATTATAGGTTTTTCGGCTATTTTTGTTTTTTTACCTTCTATTATACTTGCACCTATAAATGGAGTTATAGTAGATAGATTTAAACCTAAGAATTTATTACTAACAATGATTAGTATTGAGATGATTTCTATTTTTATGCTAATTTTTGTAAATTCTTTAGCTATGCTTTGGTTTTTATACTTTTTAACCTTTGTACGTATGGCGGTTGCAAGTATGTATTTTCAAACAGAAATGTCGGTTTTACCTAAAATTTTAACCCCACAAGAACTAAAACTTGGCAATGAGCTTCATAGTATTATATGGGCTGTATCATATGCCTTAGGTATGGGTGCAGCAGGACTTTTTATAGATCTTTTTGGAGTAAAGCCAGCTTTTATAGCCGATACTTTAATGCTGTTTTGCGCCATGCTTATACTTAAAACTTTAATCTTACCCGATGAAAAAAACACAACACAAAATAATCTTTTTATACTAATCAAAGAAGGTTTAGCTTATGTATTTAGCAATAAAAAAATCATTCATTTAATTTTGCTTCATGGGGTTGTAGGGATAACTGCTTATGATGTTTTAATCACACTTTTAGCTGAATATGAATACGCAAAAGTTATTTCTATACCTTTAGCTATAGGAATTTCTAATGCTATAAGAGCTATATCTTTACTCATAGGTCCTTATGTGCTTAGTCCTTATATTAACAAAAATACTTTAGTGTATTTATACTTAGCACAAGGCATAGGTATCATGCTTTGGGCTTGCTTGCAATTTAACTTTTATCTTGCCTTCATAGGCTTAGTGATGGCTGGTTTTTGCACTTCATCTTTATGGAGCTATACGTATACACTTTTACAAAATGATTGTGATAAAAGATACTATGGTAGAGTAATTGCCTATAATGATATGGTGTATTTAACTTTTAGCGCGATTATTGCTTTTTCAACAGGATATTTATTTGAATTTTATGGAGTAAAATTAAGCCATTTTACTTTTAGCTTGGGAGTGTGTTTTATCTTTGCAGCAATTTATTGGTGGTGGTTTAATAAAAAATATAATTAATCCACCTTAGAATAATAAACCCCACCTGCTGAAAAATTCTTATCAAAATAAGCTGTTTCAGGAACAAGATCTGATTTACCAGGATAAATTCTGCCCTCTCTATTTAATATCTTATAAAAACGCTCCATAAGTCTTATTTTGAAATCTTGATCAAAATATATCATCATATTTCTTGAAAAAATCACATCAAATTTTCCGAGTTTAAATAAAGAATCATCAAAAACATTACAAAGCTCAAAACGACATCTACAAGCTAGAGTTTCTTTTTTAAGATGATACATTCTATCTTTTATATCAAAATAACGCGTTTTTTGCATAGTGTTTAATCTAGCCACCGAGCGTTCTGAATATATCATTTCATTACACTTATCTATCATTTTTTTATTGATATCTATACCAACTATATTCATACCCTTAATGAAATTCTCACTTGCTAAAATAGCTAAAGAATACACTTCCTCGCCACTTGAGCATGGAGCACAAAGTACATTTACAGGTCGATCAAGAGATTTGATATAAAAAATAACATCTTTTAATTGTTCTAATTCTCTAAAAAAATAAGTCTCACAAACTGTAATAAAATCCATAGTTTCTTGCTTTAAATTTCTTTGAAACTGCACTTTTTCATTTAATTCACTAAGGCTATTTAAGCCTAGTTCTTGTAAAAACTTTGGAAGTTTTATAAGTAAAATATCTCGTTTGGTACTTAAATTATTTCCACTAATTTGTTCTACTATTTTCACAAAATCGTGCATTTCATTTTCTGCGATTTTTATCATCTTTTCTTCCTATGATTTAATAAAATTAACTATTTCTTTTTTAAGTTCCAACAAACTCATGGGTTTTAAATTTGGATTAGTATCTCTAGCTTTTTTAGGCATACCATATACTATAGAGTCTGCTTCGTTTTCACATAAACATCTCACTCCTGCCTTATACAACTCGAATAAAGATTTAGCTCCATCATCACCCATTCCTGTCATAATCAAAGCTAAAATTTTATTATATTTACAAAGATTTACAGCTGAATAAAACAAAACATCCACTCCTGGATTAAAACTACTTGCTTCTTCAGTGATATTTAGCACTGGAGTATTATTTCCACTTAAAACCATATTTCTTTGACATATATAAATTTTACTTTTAAGAACTTCCCTATCGCTTGGTATTAATACATCACTTAAAGCTTCTTTGTTAAACTGGTTTACAAAAGAAGGGATAAAAGCTGGGTTCATGTGCTGAGCAATTACTACAGCACAATCTTTAAGCTCTATATCATTTAGTAAAAACTTTAGTTGGCTTGGACCACCAGTAGAAGAACCAATTAATATAAGCTTCATTTTTCACCTTAAATAATTATTATCATTATATCAAATAAATATTTGAAAACATCAAAAAATAAATTATATACTAAGAAAGAAAAATTTTAATTAAATATGATAAAATAAATACTTTAAATTTTAACGATAAAGTGATTATTAAATGCTAAGAGAAAAAATTTACATAGCAAGCGATCATGCTGGTTTTGTTTTAAAACAAGAGATTATCAATTTTTTACAAGAAAAAAATATAAACTTTGAAGATTTGGGACCTTTTAGTGAGGATCGTTGTGATTATCCTGATTATGCACATTTATTAAGCTCTAAAATTGATGAAAATAGTTTTGGAGTTTTAGTATGTGGTTCAGGTGTTGGTATGAGTATAGCAGCAAATCGCCACAAAAATATACGCTGTGCTTTATGCAACGAACCTTTAAGCGCTAAACTCTCAAGAGAACACAACGACGCAAATGTTTTAGCTTTAGGAGCTAGATTGATCGGAATAGATATGGCTTTTGAAATTATCTCAAATTTTATTAATACTTCTTTTAGCGGTGGAAGACATTGTGTGCGAATTAACAAAATAGAGGTAAAATCATGATTTTAAGTTGGCTTGTATTAACTGTATTAATTTGTGTTAGTATTTATATGACTATTATGCTACTTTACTATAAAACATTACTCCACAAGGAAAAAGTGGCAAAAGAATTTATAAAAAACAATCTTGATGATACTGAAATAGTCATTAGAAAATTACAAGTACAGCTTCAAAGAAGTTTAGGTAATATTGATATTCTAACCGAAGAATTAAATAAAAGCAAAGCAGATTTAACATCTCTTAGAACAAGAAATTCACAATATCGTATTGAAAATGAAAAATTAAGACAAAGAATTAAAGAATTAGAAGCAAAAATCGAGGCATTATTATGATAAAAGAACAAGATAAGAAATATTTATTAGATAGCATTAGAGCTATAAAAGATTTTCCAAAAGAAGGGATTATTTTTAGAGATATCACAACTTTATTAAACAATAAAGAAGCATTTGCTTTTTTAATGGATCATTTGGTTGAAAAATATCAAAATGCAAAGCTTGATTATATTGTTGGTATAGAAAGTAGAGGTTTTATTTTTGGAGCTGCGCTAAGTGCTAGATTAAAACTTCCTTTTGTACCTATAAGAAAACCCGGAAAACTACCTTCAAAATGCTTACAAGAATCTTATAGCTTAGAATATGGTAGTGATACTATAGAAATTCATATTGATGCTTTTAATAATCAAAAAGCAAATGTTTTACTTATAGATGATCTTATCGCTACAGGCGGTACAGCAATAGCTGCTGTTAAATTAATAGAAAAACTCAATGCAAAATGTATTGAAGCTTGTTTTTTACTAGAATTAAAAGATCTTGATGGGGCTAAAGAACTAGCCAAATTAACTTCTGTTTATAGTGTTTTAGAGGTATAAAATGGAAGAATTTTTAAAACAACTTTTATATGATTATAAAAATTGGGCTTATATCATCGTGTTTTTATGGTGTATACTTGAGGGAGAATTAGCACTGATTTTAGCAGGTATTTTTGCACACGAAGGACATGTAAATTTAGGCCTTATAATCTTCATAGCAGGTTTAGGTGGTTTTGTAGGCGATCAAATATATTTTTACATAGGAAGATATAATAAAAAATACATTCAGAAAAAACTTCGCACCCAAAGGCGTAAATTTGCCATAGCGCATTTACTTTTACAGCGTTTTGGCTGGCCTATTATTTTCATACAAAGATACATGTATGGTTTTAGAACTATTATACCTATGAGTATAGGATTAACACGCTATAGTGCTAAAAAATTTGCTTTTATTAATCTCATTAGTGCTTGGGCTTGGGCTGCTATAACTATTTTACTTGCTTGGTTTTTTGGAAAAGAAATTTGGCTAGCTGTTGAATGGGCTGGAGATCATTGGTATTTTGCAGTACCTATTATAGCTTGTTTTTTACTTGCTCTATTTTTAGGTATGAAACAAATGGAAAAATCTATACTTAGAAAAAGGACTCATAAATGATTTTTAATTTTAAAGAAGAAAAAATTAATTCTATAAATGCTGACTTTGAGATCATTTTAATACAAGATAAAAAGATAGAAAAATATACTCAAAGTCAAGAACTTTTTAAACTTTCAAACTATAAAGGCGAAGGAGTTTGTATAGATATGCAAAATAAAATCCTTTATAGTGAACTTAAAAGCTTAGAATATGAAGATATAAGGTCTGCTTTTGCAAGTGCTTATAAAGCTTTAAAAAAACTTGAAATTCAAAATATTAAAACAAAAAGTGTTGTAGGAAAATGTGTAGTAAATAGTTTTAATGCTTTGATTCAAGGATTTATTTTTGGTGCTTATGAATTTAATAAATATAAAAAAGAAAAAACTCCAAGTAAGTTAGAAAATATTTATATATCACAGGAGGAAATTAACAATAAAACTTACAATCTTGAAGAAGCGTATATAGGAATTAATTATGGAAAAATTTTTTCTAATGCTTGTGATTTTGCAAAGAATATTGTTAATGAAATTCCTCAAGTTTATACTCCAACTAAAATGGCTGAAGATGCTATAAATTTAAGCAAAAACGATCCTAAAATTTCATGCCAAATTTATGAAAAAGATTTTTTAGAACAAGAAAAAATGCAAGCATTTTTAGCAGTAAATCGTGCTTCAGTGCACCCTCCAAAACTCATTCATCTTTCTTACAAACCACAAAATCCAAAAATGAAAGTAGTGTTTGTAGGCAAAGGATTAACTTATGATAGTGGTGGACTTAGTTTAAAACCTGCTGATTATATGCTAACAATGAAATCAGACAAAAGTGGCGGTGCAGCTGTAATGGCTATTATCAAAGGCGCAAGCGAATTAAACCTTGATATAGAAGTGCATTCTATCATAGGTGCAACTGAGAATATGATAGGTGGAAATGCTTATAAGCCTGATGATATACTTATTTCAAGAGAAGGTGTGAGCATAGAGGTTAAAAATACCGATGCAGAAGGAAGATTAGTTTTAGCAGATTGTCTTTCACTTGCTCAAGATCTAAAACCTGATTTATTAATAGATCTTGCTACTCTAACTGGAGCTTGCGTGGTAGGACTTGGAGAATACACTAGTGCTATCATGGGAAATAATGAAGATTTACAAAACGAATTTTATAAAGTAAGCAAAAAAAGTGGGGATTTGGCTACTATTTTACATTTTAACCCACATTTAAAAGAGCTTATAAAATCAAATATAGCAGATGTTAGCAATACCTCTTCAAGTCGTTATGGTGGAGCTATTACAGCGGGGTTATTTTTAAATTCTTTCATTAGAGAAGAATACAAAGACAAATGGCTACATTTAGACATCGCAGGGCCAGCTTATTTAGAAAAAGCTTGGGGTTATCACAGTTTTGGCGCAACTGGAGCTGGGGTTAGAATGTGCCTTTCATATTTACTTTATCTTTCAAGGAAACAAAAATGAGTTTATCAGTTGGTATAGTAGGACTTCCAAATGTTGGAAAATCCACAACTTTTAACGCACTAACAAGAGCACAAAATGCAGAAAGTGCAAATTATCCATTTTGCACCATAGAACCAAACAAAGCAGTCGTTCCTGTGCCAGATCATCGCTTAAAAGAGCTAGCAAAAATCGTTAATCCACAAAAAATTATACGCTCAAATATTGAATTTGTTGATATAGCAGGCTTAGTAGCTGGCGCTAGCAAAGGTGAGGGTTTGGGTAATAAATTTTTATCTAACATACGTGAAACAGAAATGATTTTACACATCGTGCGTTGTTTTGATGATGAGAATATTACACATGTTGCAGGTAGCGTTGATCCCGTGCGTGATGTGCAAATCATAGAAACAGAGCTTATACTAGCAGACATAGAGCAACTTAGTAAAAAAATAGAAAAACTCGCCAAAGGCGTAAAGGCTAATGAAAAAGGTGCAAAAGAAAGCTTAGCTTTAGCCAATGAGCTTTTAGAGCATTTAAATCAAAATAACAGTGCAAGTTCTTTCTCAAATAAAAATGAAGTCTATCATGCTCTTATAAAAGAACTAAGATTGCTTTCAGCTAAAGAAGTGATATATGGGGCAAATGTAGATGAGAACTCACTTTTAGAAGATAATGATTTTGTAAAAGATCTTAAAGAATTCGCAGCAAAATCAGGCCATGAAGTTATCAAGCTTTGTTCTAAAATAGAAGAGGAAATGATAGCTTTAAGTGATGAAGAAAACTACGAATTTTTAAAATCTTTGGGGGTTGAGCGTAGCGGGCTTGAAGTAGTTATACGCACAGCTTTTTCAAAACTTAATTTGATAAGTTATTTTACAGCAGGTCAAATAGAAGTTAGATCATGGACCATACAAAGAGGTTGGAAAGCACCAAAAGCTGCGAGCGTGATCCACAATGACTTTGAAAAAGGTTTTATCAAAGCTGAAGTGATTTCTTATGAGGATTATATTGCATGCAAAGGCGAAAATGGCGCTAAAGAAGCAGGAAAACTACGCCTTGAAGGAAAGGATTATATCGTACAAGATGGCGATGTAATGCATTTTAGATTCAATGTTTGAAATAATCTCAAGCATTGAATTGATTTTTTAGTAAATTTTGGATTTTTTTCTTAACATCTTTACCATTTATAAGAGTTATTAAATTTGCTCTTGGCCAAAAACAACTTTTTTGATTTTCAAATTTACCCCATCGCCAATCAAATCTAGGCGCCAAAAGCACTATAGTAGGTATATTTAATGCTAAAGTTAAATGCGCTATTGCACTATCTATACTTATCATACAATCTATATCTTTTAAATTCTCTAAGGTATCACTCCAATTTTTTAATCTTACACCCCTATTTTCAACTTCTTTAGGCAAAACCAATCCTTCTATACCATCTATTTGAAAAGACATAATTTTATAATTTAATTTACTTAAAGTATTAAATAAAAACACAAAGTCAATATTTCGTAGTAAATCTGAATTTACAGCATTTGGAGTAAACCAAAAAATTCCTATTTTTTTAATTTTATTATTTGGTTTTTCCAAGGCAATAATTGGTGTTCTTAATTTAGAAATTTCATCTAATTTAATATCACAAAACAAAGGTAAAGAGCAAATTGGTATAGCATAATCAAATTCACTCGGAAAATCTTTTAAAATTTTCAAATTAGTAAAAAAATTATTTTGTTTATTAAGCTCTTTAAGTTGATTTTTAAACATTTCATACATAGCACTTTGCGGAGCAAATAGAACTTTAGAAGCTATTTGACATAGTTTTTCTAAACACCTAGCATACATTATAGTATCACCAAAACCTTACTCACAAAATACTAAGATTTCTTTATCTTTAAAAGCTTGCACCCCATATTTATTAAAGGCTTGTATAGTTTTATTGTAATGATAAGGTGAAAAAGTTTCATTATGGGCATAAAAAAGCCTACTTTCATACAGTCTTTTACCTTCTTCAAAATTATTATTTTCCCCCATACGCATTAGCAAATACGCTAAGTCAAACTGATAAGTTGCATGTGGATGTAAACTTAAAGCTTTTTGGTATGCATCATACGCTTCTTGGTAATTTAAACTAAGTTCTAAAGTTTTTGCGTAATTTTGCCAAAATTGTGCATTATTTTGATTATATTCACATAAACTTTCGTATAACTTCAAAGATTCCTCCAATCTTAAAAGCTTAAACAGCAAATACGCCTTTTGGGGTAAAATCTTTGTGTTTAAATATTCATATATTTTAACTACAGTTAAATTTTCTCGTGTTTTTTCTTGCAATCTATCTTGTAGGTTATTTGTATTTATGATTTTTTCTACTAATTTTCCATCTTGCAATTGCTCTATCATAGTTTGAGCGAAAACACAGAGTTCATTATGAGCTTGTAATGCTTTTGCAAAAAAAGAATTTTTTAGTAAAGAAAATATTACTATTGCTATTAATATAACTATTTGAAATAGATGAATTTAAAGAAGTAAATTTAGTTTGGGATTTTTCAATCCCCCCCGCCCGTGTAAATCATATAATTAAGCATTGTTTTTCCTTATATTTAACTAATTTTAATTAATTATTCTAGCAAATATTATACCAAAATTTACATAAAATATAAATTCATAAGAATTAGATATCTTACTCATTTAAAAGCTACAAAAGTTTCAAAATTTACCCACTTAAAAACACTTTCTACTTTAGAAAATCCTGCTTTTTTAAGCATAGTTATATTTTCATTTTGAGTATAAGGTATGAGGACATTTTCCAAAGCTTCTCTTTTAGTGGAAATTTCTAGCTTGCTATAACCTTGCTCTAGTTTATATTGCTCATAAATTTGTATCATTTTTTTAGCTATTTTTACATCTTCATATAGAATTTTTTCACTAAACACAAACATACCATTTTCATTTAGGTTTTGATAGATTTTATCAACCAACTCTTGTCTTTTAGGTGGGCGGATAAATTGCAAAGTATAAGTAGCTATAAAAACATCATTTTTAAAAAAGTCAAAATCATCTAAATTTTTTTGATAAAATTCCACCCTAGCTCCAAAGGCTTGGCATTTGTTTTTGGCGATCTCTAACATAGCATTAGCTTCATCAACCCCGCTTAAAAGAAAATCTTTTCTTTTTTCATAAAGTGCAAGCAATAAACTAGCCGTAGAACAGCCCAGATCACAAATTTTTGCATTTTGTGGAGCAAAATGATCGATGAGTTCGACTATGAGTTTTAAATTTTGCGTATAAAAAGGTACAGACCTTGAAACCATATCATCAAAAACGCTTGCTACGCTTTTATCAAATTCAAATTGTTTTTCTAAAGGTTTTTTAAAAATTTCATCTTTCATTTAATTTTCCTAAAATTTCTTTTGCTTTGCTAATATCTTTGCTAATTTGAGCTTTTAATAAAACTAAGTCATTAAATTTCTCATTAGCTCTTATATAGTCAATAAAACTTAGCTCCACTGACTTTGCTTTTGTATTTGTGAAATTTACATCTAAAATATGCGTTTCTAAAGCAAAATTTTCATCAGTAGATCTTATACCTATAAAACTTACACTATGATAACTTTTATTTTCAATTTTTACCAAAGTCGCATATACGCCATCTTTAGGTAAAAAGAAATCTTTTGCATATAAATTTAAAGTCGCAAAAAGTTCTTTGGCACCTATGCCTTGACCTTTGATGATGCTTGCTTGTATATTATAAAACCTACCTAGAAAGTTTTTAGCTTCTTTGACCTTAGCTTCTTTGAGTAAGGTTTTAATCATACTTGTATGCACACTTTTGTTTTGAATTTTAAACTCATCTACGATGATGGTATTTATATCACAAAGGCTTTGTATATCTTTAGCACTACATTTTCTTTCTTTACCAAATTTAAAATCATAGCCCACGATGATTTTTTTTAGTTTGGGAAATTCTTGCTTTAAAAGCTTTAAAAAATCCTCGCCTTTATAGTCTTTAATTTTATCAAAATCACAAAAAATCAAAGGAAAATCAACTAAAGTTATTCTAAAATCTTTGGGCGTTAGGGCTTCTTTTTCCTCTTTAGTGATGATAAATAAGGCTCCATTGTCATCTAGGTGCTTAAAAAGCTCAAAATGTCCCAAATGCATACCATCAAAACGTCCTATAGCCAAGCTTGTGATTTTAGTTTTTTCTATAGGCATAGAAAAACTCAACATTACCTTCTTTTCCTTTTAAGTGCGACTCTTGATTTACTTGTAAGATCCAGCCAAGATTTGCACAAGCTTTTTCAAAGCTTTCTTTGGCAGTTTTAATAGCTTTAGCATCTTTTACTACTCCATTTTTATCGCGTTTAGCATTTTTACCTACTTCAAATTGAGGTTTAAAAAGTAAGATGATAAGATCTTTAGCAAGTTTATCTATATAAAAAATCAAATGCGTTAAAGATATAAAACTCACATCACAAGTGATAACATCATATAAAATTTCACTTTTAAACTCACGCAAATCGGTGTTTTCACAAATTTGGATATTTTCTAAATTTCTTAAGCTTTTATGAAGTTGGTTAGAACCTACATCTAAAGCTGTGATGTGTTTAGCATTATTTTGATGTAAAATTTGCACAAAGCCTCCAGTCGATGAGCCTATATCTAAACAAATTTTATCTTTTATAGCAAATGTATGCTCTTGTAAAAAATGCTTAAGTTTAAAAGCAGCTCTACTTACAAAAAGCTCTTCTAAAAGTGTGAGTTTTAAACTCTCATCTTCTAAAGGATTTAAAGATGTGATTTTAAAAGAAGTTTTTTTAAACTCACCATTGAGTAAAATTTGCTTGTTTTCTATAAGCTCACAAGCTTTATTGCGAGAAATGTTTAACTTTGCACTCACAAAAACATCATACCTCATCATCACCGCCTAAGAGGTCGTTAAATTCAGCCTCATCAATACATTTAACTCCTAAGCTTTGAGCCTTTTCAAGCTTTGAGCCTGCTTCGCTTCCATATAATACAAAGTCCGTTTTTTTAGACACACTTGAACTTACTTTTGCTCCAAAGCTTTCGATTAGTTCTTTAAAATAATCACGTGGTTTACTTAAAGTACCTGTAATAACAAAGGTTTTATTAGAAATATTTTCATTTATAATAAGCTCTTTTTTCTCATCTTCTAAATGCAAAATTTCATAAAAATGCTGAATGCGGTTTGCATTGACATGAGTAAATTCTTCTAAGCTTTTAGCCATTTGCTCGCCAAAACCTTCTAAATTTGCATAAGCTTCATAACTTTGCATAAACCATTCAAAGCCAAAAGATTGTGCTAGCTTTTTAGCTGCTACTTCTCCAATATGCTCTATACCTAAAGCAGTGATAAACCTTGATAAAGAACATTTTTTTGCATTTTCAATAGCACTTAAAAGATTATTGATTTTTTTCTCTTTAAAACCTTCTAAGCCTTCAAAATCACTGTATTTTAAGAAAAATATACTTTCTATATTAGTGATTTTTCCTTCTTTAAATAAAAGCTCGACGATATTTTCTCCAAGGCCGTCTATATTTAAACACTTTTTAGATACAAAATGTATAATGGAATTTACAAGCCTTGCTTTGCAGTCTAAGTTTTGGCATTTTAAAAAAGCACCCTCATCCAAAAGCTCACTAAAGCACTCAGGGCAAAGAGTTGGTTTGGTAATTTGGCTTTCTAAGCCATCACGCCTTTGAGTAAAAACTTTAGTGATTTTAGGTATAACATCGCCACTTCTTATCACACTTACACTATCGCCTATCATCACTCCAAGTCTAGCTATCTCATCAAAATTATGCAAGGTTGCAGACTTTACTACAACCCCATCTAAATTTACAGGCTCTAAAACCGCCACAGGAGTGATTACCCCACTTCTTCCGACTTGTAAATTAACCCCAAGCAAGGTTGTAGTTTTTTCCAAAGCAGGAAACTTAAATGCAGCCATAAATTTTGGAAATTTCACGGTATAACCCAAAAGCTTACAATGAGCTAAATCATCTACCCTTACAACCATACCATCCATCATCATAGGTTTTTGATCTCTTTTTTCTAAAAGCTCATGATATTTTTCTAAAACCTCATCTAAAGTTTTCACACAAAAAACAAAATCATCTTTTAAAAAACCAAGACTTCTTATAAATTCCATCACTTCAGAGTGCTTGCTAAATTTTAAAGAATTCTCCCCCACTCCCCAAGGATAAAATTTTAAATTTCTTTCTTTTGTAATGCTTGTATCAAGCTGTCTTAAAGAGCCACTTGCTGCGTTGCGTGGATTTGCAAATAAACTTAAACCATCTTTGGCTCTTTTTTCATTGATTTTTTCAAAATCTTCTTTTAAAATCACTACTTCGCCACGAATTTCTATCTTGTCTTTATAAGGAATTTTTTGAGGTATGTTAGATATTTCTTTTACATTTAAAGTAATATCCTCGCCTATTTCGCCATCGCCTCTTGTAGCACCGCTGATTAAAATACCATTTTCATAGGTAAGATTTAAACTCGCCCCATCAAATTTAGGTTCTATGAAAAAATTAAACTCACATTTAGCTCTTTTTGCCCAAGCTCTAAGCTCAGCTTCATCAAAAACATCTTCCATAGACCACATTTTTGCACTGTGTGCAAGTTTATAAAACTCACTTTGTATAGTCGGGGCAATATTTTGCGTAGGAGAATCTTTAGAAATCTTTTCTTGATGAAGCGTTTCAAATGCTTTTAACTCTCTTATAAGTTTATCGTATTCTTCATCGCTTGCTAAAGGCTCATCATCTTCATAATAGGCCCTCATCCATTCTTTTGCTAATTTTACCTTTTCTAAATACTCTTGATAAGTCATCATTGCTCCAAAGAAAGTTCATCCATAGCTTTTGCAAGTTCAAACATTTGCTTATGTTCATACACATCATGTGCTCTTATAATGCTTGCACCATTTTTGAAAGCCTCCAAATGCAAATAAAGTGTACCAGCTAGCCTTTGCTCAACGCTTGAATTAAAATAAGCATTTATCATACTTTTCCTACTAGCTCCGATTAAAAGCTCTTTTTCAAAGCGTAAAAAATGCTCTAAGTGTTTGATTAACATCATATTATGCCAAGGACTTTTACCAAAACCAATGCCAACATCTAAAACCACATCTTCTAAACCAAGCTCACTTAATCTTTCTAGTTTTTGAGCAAAAAAATCATCAAGCTCAGCGAGTACATCTTCATAATGTGGGCTATCTTGCATATTTTGTGGGGTATTTTGTATATGCATGAGTGTGTAAGTGGCTTTGTATTTTAAAGCTAGTTTGGCTAAATTTTCATTTTTAAACCCAGTAATATCATTAATAAGCTTAAAGCCTTTATTTAAAGCATATTCTAAACAATACTCATCAAAGCTATCTAAACTAAAAATACATTTTTCATAAAGTTTTTCTCTATAAATTAAATCTAGGGTATTTTTTAAACGCTTAAACTCTTCTTCTTTCCCACAATACACACTACCAGGTCTTGAAGAAACCGCACCTATATCTATATAATCAGCCCCTTGAGAGATCATAAGTTCGATTTTTTCTAAAACTTCATTTTCTTTAACCCTACTTTGAGCATTAAAACTATCTTCATTGATATTAATCACACCCATAATTTTTGCATATTTGGGTTTAGCGAAATTAGACTTTAAAAATAGTGCTAAATTTTTAAGTTTAAAATCTTGTAATTTTTCTTTTTCTATAAGCTTTTTGACTTGATCTTGCGTTACCATAAGTAAGGCATTAGTATGTTCTTTACCTAGTATAACTTCTTTATGTGTTACAAGCTCAGCTCCAACTCTTAGTGCATCTTGCTTGAGTATATTTGCAGCAGGCGCTCTTAACTCTTTAATAAGAAAAAAATGAATTTGAGTTTTTTCACTCATAATTTTCTCACCCGCTTTGTGTGGTTTTATATATTTAGAAATTTGTTCAAAGTCTGTGTTAGGATTGATTTTAATGATTTTCATTTTTTCTCTCGTGTAAAATTAAAGCTATGGTACTTAGTAAAATAGTTGGCTTTGCATTTAATTTAGCTAACTCATAAGCTTTGTAGAAAAATTCGATTTCTTCATCGTTTAATTTTATATCTTGTTTAAAGCACTCATGGCTTAAAGCACTAATTAGCTCTAAACACTCATGCTTGTCTATATTTTCATATTGTTTTAATAATGAAGCAATTTGAGCAAGATCTATTTTTTTAAGATCTAAATTTAAAGATATTTTTTCTTTTTGAATTTTATGCTTTTCTACGATAAATCTTGAAAGTATAGTAGGCAAAAAAACATTTTTTGAAGGAGCTACGATGATAAAATATACATTTTTTGGTGGCTCTTCAAAAAGCTTTAGTAAAAAATTTTGCGCTTCTTCACGAAAAGATCTAGCTAGTATAACAATGATTTTAGCCTGCGCTTCAGCTACATAGCTTTCTTTCATAATAGCTTTTGCGGTTGCTTGAGCGTTTTTATCATAGGTTAAGTCATTTAGTCTTAATTCTAAGTCAGGATTTTTAGGTATGAAAAATTTAAGATTTTTTGCTCCATATTCTTCTGTGAGCTTTTCTTGCATTAGCTCAAAATCATTATGAATAATGATTTTATTTCTTAGATTCAAATTTCTACCTTAGAAAAAAGTACAGCCTCTAAGCTTTGTTCAAATACTTTATATAAAGAAATAAGTTTATAGTCTAATTCTTTATCGCGTGAGGAAAGATAAAAACTATTTTGCAATTGCTCATCAAAAAGCCAAAGCATACTTTCTGCTTTAGAATTAGCGATTTTAAATTTAAAACCTGTGTTAGTTCCTATATAGAAAAAAGCATAACCATTAGGAAAAGAAATACTCAAAAGATCATTTAGCAAATCTATATCTTCTTGGGTATTACAAGCTTTATTATAAATTCCTTTTAAAGACACAAAAGGCACCAAAGGTCTTGTGGTACTAGCATTGATTTGGCTTAAAAAATACTCTTCAAACCAAGCTCTTTGATCATCAGTAATCACAATAAAAGTATAACCTTGCAAAAGCAAAGCTAACTTAGAAGCAATCAAAGGCGACCATTCAAGACGCCTTTCTTCTAACCAACTTGTATAAGTACCATTTTCTCGGATTTGTTCTAGGGTAAATTTTAAAAAACTATTGCTCATTTATACATCTAGTTTATAAACTTCATGCAATACTCTTACAGCCAATTCGCCGTATTTTTCATGCACGATAACTGAAATTTTAATTTCACTTGTAGAAATCATTTGTATGTTGATATTTTCATTTGCCAATGCTTTAAAAGCTGCTGAAGCTACTCCAGAATGTGATTTCATACCCACACCCACAACTGAAACTTTTACCACAGCACTATCTGTTTCTATATTAGCATTAGCACCTAAAACTTTTTTCATAGCATTAGTTGCTAAATCAAGCTCGTTTTCAGGCACTGTAAAGCCTAAATTTGTGGCTCCATCTACTCCGACATTTTGGATAATCATATCCACATTGATATTTTCATTTGCTAAAGTTCCAAAAATTTCAGCAGCAATACCTGGTTTATCATCAATATTTCTTAAAGTAACCCTTGCTTGGTTTTTATCTAGTGCTATACCGCTAACCAAAGCCTGTTCCATATTTTCCTCCTTAGTAATAATCGTACCTTCATTTTCATTAAAGCTACTTCTAGTAACTAATTTCACATTTAATTTTTTAGCAAGCTCTACAGAGCGGTTTTGTAAAACTTTAGCTCCTAAACTTGCAAGCTCTAGCATTTCTTCATAAGAAATTTTATCTAGCTTTTTAGCCTTTGGTTCAATTCTAGGATCGGTAGTATATACTCCATCTACATCAGTATAAATCTCACATAAATCAGCATTTAAAGCTCCTGCTAACGCAACCGCACTTAAATCACTTCCACCACGGCCCAAAGTAGTAACATTACCCATTTTATCAATACCTTGAAAGCCAGCCACTACTACGATATATCCTTCATCTAAAGCTTTGTTGATATTTGTAGTATCAATGTGTTCTATTCTTGCTTTAGTATAAACATCATCTGTAATAATTCCTGCATTACGTCCGGAAAATGCAGTAGCTTTTAAACCCATTTCATTTAGCGCAATAGCAAGCAAAGATGAAGTCACACGTTCACCACTACTTAAAAGCATATCCATCTCACGACCTGAAGGATTTTTACTAAAATGGTGAGCAAAATCAATAAGTTCGTTAGTCACCCCACTCATTGCTGAAACAACTACAACTAACTTATCGCAAGTTTTTTTACTTTTTGCCACTCTTTTAGCAACTTCATCAATACGCTCAAGTGTTCCTACACTTGTTCCCCCATATTTTTGTACGATCAGCATTAAATATACCCCCTTTCTTTAAAATATTTTAAAACCTTGGTATATATAGGTTTTTTAAAATGATTAATCATATCATAAACATCTTCTAATAAAACAAATTTGCAAGCATTAAATTCAGGATTTTTAGTATTTAGATTAATAATAGCTTTATTTTTTAATCTAACTAAAAAATATTTTTGATTTTGACCATCATAAGGATACATCTTTTGGGCGACTTTGGCTGGAAAATCATAACTAATCCACTCAGGATACTCAGCCAAAATTTCAATCTCATCTGTACCTATTTCTTCTTTTAATTCTCTAAACAATGCACTTTTAGCATCTTCCCCCTTATCTATACCACCTTGAGGAAATTGCCATATATCTTCCATATCATTACGTTTAGCAAGTAAAATTTTACATTCAAAAGGATAAGCTGATGATAGTATTATAGCAGCTACATTTGGCCTATATTTTTTTTCTTTTTCCATGATTTTCTTATCCTTGACTTTTAAATAATATAATTCTAACAAAAAAATACGAATTTATAATCACATTTTAAAGAAGTTTTATGCATTTATATATACATATACCATTTTGCGAAAGTAAGTGTTTTTATTGTTCTTTTACCTCACTTAAGAAAAAAGATGTTGAAAAAGATTATTTAAATGCTTTAATACAAGATATAAGATATCAACTAAATTTTTTTAAACTTGATAAAAATTCCATAAAGACTGTTTTTATAGGTGGTGGCACGCCTAGTTTAATGGATGCTAGTTTTTATGAAAAAATATTTATTTTTTTACAAAGTTATTTACAAAAAGATAGTGAAATCAGCATAGAAGCCAACCCCAACTCAAGTAATTTTTCATGGCTTAAAGAAATAAAAAATTTAGGTTTTAATCGTATTTCTTTTGGTGTACAAAGTTTTCATGAAAAAAAATTACAATTTCTTGGGCGTATTCATGATCAAAAAAGTATTTTTACTAGTATAGAAAATGCAAAAAAAGCAGGATTTAACAATATCAATCTGGACTTAATCTATGATACAAAACTTGATGATAAAAAAATGCTTGATTATGAAATTTACAAACTTGCCCTGCTTGATATTAACCATGTGAGCGCTTATAGTCTAACCATAGAAGAAAAAACTAGATTTGCTAAAAAATTTCATTTTAAAAAAAACGCTCCACGCCTTGCAAAATACTTTATCAAAGCAATTGAAAATCTTGGCTATAAACAATATGAAATTAGCAATTTTGGACAAATTTGCAAACATAATCTTGCATACTGGCAAGGAAAAGACTATATTGGCTGTGGTCTAAGTGCTGTGGGGTTTTTAAAAAATCAAAGACTTTACACCAAAAAAAGTTTAAAAGATTATATAACAAATCCTTGTTTTAGAAAAATTGAAAATTTAAATTCGAAAGATTTATGTTTAGAGCATATTTTTCTAGGGCTTAGAAGCATTATAGGAGTAGATGAAACAAAACTAAAACCCTTAGAAAAAGATAAAGCAATTTTTCTTAGCAAAAAAGAAAAATTAGTTTATAAAAATGGATTTTTTTATAACACCAATTATCTTTTAAGTGATGAGCTAGCTTTGTATATTAGCACTTAGTTTTTTAGCAATGAAAAATTTTTTGCCAAAATATAAAATTATCATCAATTTAAGATATAGTATATTTGATATTAAGCTAAACAAAAAAAGGATAGTATAATGAATTTCAACACTATTATAGAGCATATAAACTCACATCATCAGTCTAATTTAATAGATTTATGTAAAAAATTTTCTAATTCTAAAATAATCAAAAATGCTACACTACAAAGTGTCGATTTTGAAGGATTGGATATTATATATAACAACAATCAAACATTGCGCGTTAATTTTCCAACAATAGCTGATGAAAATTCTATTAAAGATGTAATCATAGAACTTTGTTTAAGCGTAAAAAACGATAACACAGAAAACATACATCAAGAAATTAATGAATTTATTGCTCAATATAACTCTATCATTTTAGCAACACTGACAGAAAATGGTGAAGCTACTTGTTCTTATGCTCCATTTTTTAGATTTCAATCTGAAAACTATATTTACATTAGTCAAATCAGTGAGCATTTTAACAATATCAAAGCAAATCCAAAAAATATTGAAGTGATGTTTTTAGAAGATGAATGCAAAGCAAGCTCGATAACACTAAGAAAAAGATTGCGTTATAAAGCAAGCGCAACCATACTCGAAAGAAACAACGATTTTGATAAAAAATATGACGAATTTGAAGAACAAGTAAAAGATGATAAAGCAGTAAAGATGATCAGAACAATGCTTGATTTTCATTTGATTAAACTCGACTTTCATAATGGACGCTTTGTAAAAGGATTTGGACAAGCTTATGATTTACAAGATGGTAAAATTATTCATATTAAAGGTAGCCATCCTCATAAATTCTCTCATAAAAAATAACACCACTGATTTTTTAGCGGTGTTATTAATATTTAAACTTCAAAGCCCATTTAACAAGTAAAATCAAAACAGGCACTTCAATCAATGGGCCTATAATAGCAGCAAATGATTGTAATGAGCTTATACCAAAAGATGCAATGGATATAGCTATGGCAAGTTCAAAATTATTACCACTAGCGCTAAAACTAATAGCTGTGTTTTTTTCATAGTTTAAACCTAGTTTTTTACTTATAAACCAAGAACTATAAAACATTATCACAAAATATAAAAACAAAGGAATGCAAATTTTAAATACATCCAAAGGTAAATTAAAAATATCACTTGATCGATAAGAACACATAATAATTATAGTAAAAAGTAAAGTAATAAGCGTAATAGGACTAATTTTAGGTAAGAATTTTTGCTCAAACCATTCTTTACCTTTTAAACCAATAAAAATAACCCTACTTAAAATTCCTAGTAAAAAAGGCAAACCAAGGTAAATTGCCACATTTTTCAAAATTTCATCCATTCTTATTTCTAGGTTATTTTGAAAACTCAAGCCCAAAAGAGAAGGAAAAAACTCTAAAAACAAGTACACATAAAAAGCAAAACACAAAATTTGAAAAATAGTGTTAATACCCACTAAGGCAGCAGTGTACTCTTTATCAGCCCTAGCTAAATCACTCCAAACTACCACCATAGCTACACAACGAGCTAAACCTATGATGATAATACCTTGCATATAATCAAGATCATTTTTTAAAAACACCCAAGCTAATATAAACATTAAAATAGGACCAAAAATCCAATTTAAAAATAAAGAAAGCATTAAAGCTTTAAAAGAATGAAAAATTTTAAATATCTTTTTATACTCAACCTTAGCCAAAGGTGGATACATCATTAAAACCAAACATACCATAAGTAAAACATTATTTTGATTATAATTAAAACTCTCCCAAAAATTTGTAATATTAGGAAATATAAATCCTAAAAATAATCCAAAAGCCATGGCTATAAAAATCCATAGGGTTAAAAATCTATCTATAAAACCAAGCATTTAAAGTTCTCCTTGTATGATTTTTTCTAAAAGCTCTTTAAGTTTTAATTCCAAGCTTTCCACTACTTTAATAAAATCCTTATCTTCAAAATCACTAGGATCTTCCAAGCCAAAGTCAAAGTGAAACTTTGCTTCAATATTTGGACAAGCTACTCCACAACCCATTCCTACAACAATATCTAAATCCTTAGGTAAACTATCAAAACTCTTTACCTTATAAGAACTTATATCAAGGGCGTATTTTTGCTTTAAAATCTTTATAGCCTTAGGATTAATTCCTTTAGAAATATCACTTCCTGCCGAATAAACATCTAAATCCAATCCAACCTCTTTACATATTTTCTTACACAAAGCTTCAGCCATTTGAGATCTGCAACTATTATGAATGCAAATAAAAGCTATTTTCATTTTATTCCTTAGGGCATTCGCAAGAAAATCTTTTAAGCTCAGGAAGCTTTATAGAAAGCTCATTGATGTTTTTTAACACATCATTGCAAAAATTATTTAAATTTTCTTTTACTCCATAATACGCCCAAACACCTTGTCTATCTACTTCTAAAAAATTAGCTTCTTTTAAAATTTTTAAATGTCTTGAAAGCCTTGATTGACTCATATTTAAAGAGCTTTGCAAATCACACACACAAAGCTTTCCATGTTTTTGTAAAAAAGCTAGAATTAAAATCCTGCTTTCATCATTAACCGCACTTGTTATTTTTAAAAACTCTTGCATAAAAATCCTTATATAAAAAACATTAAAAGTCCAAAACTAATTGCTATAAAAACAATCATACCTGCAAATAAAATCAAAAAGCTTGTTTTGAAAATTCTTTTAAGCAAAATAAGTTCAGGCAAAGAACACCCTGCTCCTGCTATTAGAAAACTCATCATAATCCCTAAAGGTACACCAGCTTGAGTCAAAGACAAGGCAACTGGAATCATAGCCGAGCAATTCATATAAAGCAAAACACCTATAAAAGCAGCTATAATCACACCCAAAATTCCATAATCTTTAAGATATTCCTCAAAGAAATTTTGCGGGAAAGCACCGTGTATTGTAGCTCCTATAGCCATACCAATAACAATATAAGGTAAGATTTTTTTGTATTCTTTTAAACTTTGAGTGAAGTATTTTTTTAATCTACTTTCAGGTTTTGTAAATTTAAGCAATGAATTATTTGACGAGCAACAAGAACTTTGCATAGCAGACTGAGTTATTTTAGGGTTTGAACAACATGAACTTTGAGCGAAAAACTGACTAGGTTTAGTGCTGGAACAACATGAAATTTGTGTAGTAGGTTGTGACTTAACACTAGAGCAACAAGATTTTGCTTGTCCTTCTTGAAGTTCATTATTTAAAAAATTTTCATTGAAAAATACTCTTGTGTTGGTTTTTGAAATCCCAAAAGCAAGCAATAAAATAATCCCAAATAAAAATCCTACATAAAGCAAGGTTATCTTAACTCCAAAACTCGCTATAAACATCACTAAAATAATAGGATTAATTAAAGGCGAGGTGCTAAGATAAGCTATACATACACCTAAAGGAACGCCTGCTCTTAAAAAAGCATTTAAAAGTGGTATACTTGAACACGAACAAAAAGGTGTTAAAGATCCTAAAAATATAGCTTTGACATAGCTTCCAAATCCATCACTTTTTAGATGAGCCTCAAAAAATTTAGAATATCTTTCATTCACAAAAGCAACAAACATACTCACCAAAATAAACAAAATTGAAATTTCGCTAAAAAGAAACAGAAATTCTTGCAAAATAGTTAAAATTTTATCCCACATATTTTTCCTTTCAATATTTTAATTTTTGTGATTATAACTAAAATATATTATTATATCAATATATCTTTATATATTAATATAATAAAAGTAATAATATTTTTAAGTATTTTTATGTAAAATGTAAACCATATATTCAAGCGAAAGAAGATAAAATAATGAGTTTTGGTGAAATTTTAGTTATTTTAGTTGTAGCTATTTTAGTGCTTGGGCCTGAAAAATTACCTTCAACTATAGTTGAAATTGCAAAAATTTTAAAAGCCATTAAAAGCAATATTGATGAGGCAAAAGCAAGTATTAATAAAGAACTAAAAATAGCAGAATTAAAAGATGAAGCACAAAAATACAAAGATGAATTTTCACAAACTAATGAAAATATCAGAAAAAAACTAAGTTTTGAAGAATTTGATCAACTCAAAGAAGATATTTTAAATAACACCAAAGAATTAAAAAGTGAAATTAATGATTTAGAAAAAGATATACAAGAACTTTCTAATCTTGAAGAAAAAATTCAAAAAGATGAAAAAAATACTCAGAAAATGGAAAGCTAAGAATGTTTGAAGAATTAAAACCGCATTTAGTAGAACTTAGAAAAAGATTATTTATAAGTGTTGCTTGTGTTGTTGTGATGTTTTTTGTATGTTTTAGTTTTAATAACTATATCATAGACATACTAAAAGCACCTGTTGAAGCAGCCTTACCTGAAATTTCAAGACAAATGACCTTCGTTGAATTGCAAGAACCTTTATTTACCGCGATGAAGGTTTCGTTTTTTACGGCTTTTTTGATTTCTTTGCCAGTCATTTTTTGGCAGTTTTGGAAGTTTGTAGCACCTGGACTTTATGATAATGAAAAAAGACTAGTAGTGCCTTTTGTAAGCTTTGCTAGTATCATGTTTGCACTTGGTGCTTTGTTTTGTTATTATATAGTTATACCTTTGGCTTTTAAATTTTTGATTGATTTTGGGGTGCAAACCCAAGATTTTAAACCTTTAATTAGCATAGGTTTGTATGTAGGTTTTTTCACTAAATTAATAATTGCTTTTGGTTTGGCTTTTGAAATGCCTGTAATAACCTTTTTCTTTGCCAAACTTGGACTTGTTGATGATGCATTTTTAAAAAAACACTTTAGAGTTTCAGTTTTAGTGATTTTTGTTTTTTCAGCTATGATGACACCACCTGATGTTATATCACAATTTTTAATGGCTGTACCTTTGTGCGGGCTTTATGGAATTTCTATTTATATAGCAAAAAAAGTCAATCCTAGCCAAAAAGAAGATGATGAAAATGATTGATAAAGATCTTTTGCTTTCTAGTTATGATTATAATCTACCAAATCAACTTATAGCAAATTTTCCCATTTTGCCTAAAGAAAATGCTAAGCTTTTAGTATATGAAAGATATAAAGATCAAATTTCACACTTGCATTTTAAGAACTTAGCTAAAATTTTACCACCCTGTGAAATCATCTTTAACGATACCAAAGTTATCAAAGCAAGAATTTATGGAACTAAAGAAAGTGGTAGCAAAATAGAGCTTTTTATCAACCATCCTTTAAAAAATAATGATTTTTTAGTGCAAATTCGAGGCAAAGTTAAAGAAGGACAAATTTTATATTTTGAAAATTCTTTAAAAGTTAAAATCAAAAAATTACACAGTGATGGCACAAGAGAGGTAGAATTTTTTAACGATGAAAAAAAACTTAATCATCATGAAGTTTTTGAAATTTTAGAAAAAATAGGTCATATACCTTTACCACCTTATATTAAAAGAGCAGATGAAGCACAAGATAGCATTAACTATCAAAGTATTTTTGCCAAAAATCAAGGTGCGGTTGCTGCACCTACTGCGAGCTTACACTTTGATGAAGCAATGATCGATGAACTTAAAAAAAATCATAATATCCATACTATCACACTACACGTTGGTGCAGGAACTTTTAAAGGTGTAGAATGTGAAGATATACGCGAACATAAAATGCATTCAGAATTTTTTCATATTGATGATGAAACTTGTGCTTTAATTGATTCTTCTAAGAAAATACTAGGTGTTGGTACTACTGTTACTCGTTGTATAGAGTATTATCATAGGAAAAAAATAAAAGAAGGTTTTTGTGATTTATTTTTACACCCACAAAACACCCCACAAAGACTTGATTATTTACTTACTAATTTTCACTTACCAAAATCAACTTTAATTATGCTTGTGGCAGCATTTATAGGTAGAGAAAAAACCTTAGAGCTTTACCATGAAGCCATAAAAAACAATTATCGTTTTTACTCATATGGCGATGGGATGCTAATTATTTAGTCTTTTTCTTGATATATTTTTTATCAATATAACCCAAATCTATAAGTTTTTGATAAATTTTAGCCAGTATAGGCCCTCCTGTGCTACTACCACTTTTCCCATGTTCGATTAAAACCACTACTACATATTGTGGTTTTTCATAAGGCGCATAAGAAGTAATCCAAGCATGAGATCTTAAAAAATATTCTAAATCCTCTTCTTTAATACGCTTTTTTTCACTTTGAGAAATTCCAACCACTTGTGCTGTTCCTGTTTTGGCTGCTATAGTAATAAGCGAATTTCTTAAAAATCTTGCCGTAGTTCCACCGTCTTCATTAGCAACTTCATACATAGCACGCCTTAAAAGTGGGAGTTTTGATAGTTCAAAAGTTGTAAAAACACTTTCATTATTGTCAAAATTTATCTTGGTAACATTATCATCAACACTATGTAAAAAATGTGGTGTAATATTTTTAGCTGTAGCAATCATAGCTGTAAATTTAGCTACTTGCATAGGAGTAGCAAGAAAATCACCTTGTCCTATGCTTGTATTTAAAGTTTCACCTTGATACCATGGTTGGTTGTATTTTTCTTTTTTCCATATTCTATTAGGAACTGTTCCTATAAATTCATTAGGTAAATCCACTCCTGTTTTTGCACCAAAACCTATTCTTTCAAAAACAGAACTAATAGTATCAATACCAACTTCTAAAGCACCTTTATAAAAATACACATCACAGCTTTCTCTAATAGCATCATTCATGTTTACATAACCATGACCTATAGCTTTCCAACATCTAAATTTTCTACCGCCAAGCTCAAAGTTAGAATCACATAAATACTTGTGATTTTCACTTACTTTTCCACTATCTAAAAACGCTAAAGCTGTACCCATTTTCACAACAGAACCTGGAGGATAAAGTCCATTAATAAGTTTATTAGTAAAAGGATGGTTTAAATCATTAGAAAGCTTATCCCATTCTTCTTGACTAATACCCGTTACAAAAGGATTAAGATTATACTCAGGAAAACTGCCCGCTGCTAAAATAGCCCCACTTTTTACATCCATTATTATAGCCGCACCTGCTAAATTTTCAAAAATACTAGCTAAGTATTCTTGCAAATCAAGATCAATGCTTAAAGTAATATTGCTTGATATAGGTTTTTTGTAAGAAAGTTCTTCTACTTCTTTATTTAATGCATTTACCTTACTAACCTTTTCACCCTTTTGACCTTGCAAAATTTCATTATACGAACGTTCTATACCGCTACGCCCTACATAGCTAGTTAATCTTGCAATTTCATTTTCATTCATATCATTTAAATTTGCTTTTCCAACATAACCTATAACATGACTAGCTAAAGCATCATAAGGATAAAATCTTTGAGTAGTAGATTTAACTTGCATATTCTCACGTAAATTAAGCTTAGTAAAATGCTTAATCATAGCATCATATTCTATAAATGGAACCACTTCTATATAATCTTGATTATAATAAGAATCAGCTTTTATATAAGCTCTTTTGAGCTTAGTAGCATTTAAATCAGGAAAGGCTCCTACTATAGCTTGTAATTCTTGATCTAAAAGATTTCTGTTTTTCTTTTTTATATACAAATATGGTTTTATGGAGATTGAAAAACCTAATTTATTTACCGCTAAGGGTCTACCTTTTATGTCTAAAATTTGTCCCCTTACAGGTGCTAAAAACTGCGTTTTAATGGCATTTTGCTTGGCTATTTCCTCGTAATAAACATTAGATTTAATACTTATATAATACACTCTAGCTAACAAAAGCATAAAAAAGCAAGCTATAAAACCCATCACTAAACGCATACGCATAATTAGATTTTTCCTTTAAAAATAACAAAAGAAATCAAAGCTTCAACAACAAAAAACCATAAATATTCAATACCAAATTTTAAAATTTCACTATTGTCTAAATATGCTAAAAACACATCAAAAAGATAGATAAAAACATAAGCGCAAAGAGTGAATATAACGAGTAAATAACGCCCTAGTTTTAATTTACTTTTAAACCAATCTACAAAAAAATGATAAAAAATAAAAAAAGCTATCCATGAGCTAAAGAGATAAAACCCATGAATAATATCAATCAATAAAAGATAAAACAAAGAAAAATACCATCTAAAATCAAGCTTATTAAGGGTTCTTTCTTTTTCTTTTAAGAGCACTATCATATAACAAAAAAACACCCCAAATAAAGGAGGCATCCAATAATATACAGAGCTTAATACTTGGTAAAAAATCAAAGTTAAATAAAAAAATAAATAAGAAAAATCAAATCTATTTTTTACTAAGTTTCTACTCCTCATTAAAACCCAAGCTCTCTAGAATAATTTTTTGTTCTAATTTATCAATACCACTTTTTTTCAAATTTGACACCAAAATGGCATTTTTATTTGCATTTAAAATCTTTGCTTTTTGACTTTGATTGAGCTTGTCTGCTTTTGTAAAAACTGTTATTTTTTTTTGATCAGCTCTAATAAAAGAATCTAAATACAAATCTAAATTTGCATCAATATCTAAATTATCATGTCTTGAATCTATTAGATGAATAAAAAGTTTAATAGAACTACGCTCTTTTAAAAACTCATCTAAATTTTTATTCCAAATAGCCTTAGTTTTCTTGCTCACTTTAGCATAACCAAAACCAGGCAAATCAATAAATATTAGTTTGAATTTATCATCATCTTTCTTACAATCAACTTCAAAAAAATTTATGAGCTGGGTTTTACCTGGGGTTGAAGAGCTTTTTGCTAAATTTTTATTTTTACATAATGTATTAATCAAAGAACTTTTGCCCACATTAGAACGTCCTAAAAAAGCAATTTCAGTGTATATAGGTTGTGGTGCTTCATCTATTTTAGAAGCAGAAGTTAAAAATTTAGCATTTAGTATCATTCTTTTACTTCAAATACAAATTTAGCAGGTTTTTTATCTTTACTCACCACTCTATAAGTCATATTTTTTCTATCTACTATGATTTTATCACCTATAAGTTCTTTTTTTGTCTGTATTTCTGTAATTTTTGCATTGCCATTAATCTCATATGTATCCTTAGCCACATTATAAATGAACTCATCACCGCTTCCATGGTAAGTTTTATCCTTCATCATGATTTTAAATTTAGCATCCTTAGTGGCTATATATTTAACAGGCTGTTTATTCTTCATATAAATAACCAATTTTTGCGAATTTAAAATATCTTTGCCTTTTTTAACTTCCACATCACCAGTTAATACACTTGTTTCATTTTTTTCATCTAAATAAAAATCTTTAGCGTAAACTTCTATTTTTTGCGCACTAAATGCAAATAAATTTAACAAACATAAAAAAATTATTACTCTAAAAACCATGCTTTTATTCCTTGAATTTTTAATTCTTTTTGATTTACATCATATAAAAAATTATCCCCAAAAACTTCATTTAAACCTATATATGCTTTAAAATTATCATTAGAAAATAAAATTTTATTTTTCATATCATAAGTTGCTTTTTGAGTAAAAATAGAAGTTTGATTATGATCAAAATAGCTTACATTACCTTCTAAAATAGACTTTTCTTCATTTCTTACTAATAAATTTGAACTTAAATTATAATCAAGTGCTTGCACTTTAAAATCATCAAAAATATCTTTATCTTGATATTTTACCCATCGACTTGCTTGATATGTAGCCTTAATTACGCTAGCATTTAACTCATAATCAAGCACATCAAAAGCTTGCATATTTGCCACATCTACCTTTTGTGGTTTTATGGCAAATAAATAAGGATCTTGAGTACTTAAAATTACCATAACAAAGGCGAATAAACTCATCAATATAGCAAAAATTTTTATCGCCAAAGTTTATCCCATTGAGCTTGCATATTATTGTTTTCAATCAAAATTTCAATCATCTCACTCACCGCTCCATTACCACCTTTTCTATTTAAAACTTTATCAGTTTTTAAAGCCTTATGTGCATCTTTTGGCTTGAAGCTATATCCAACTGCTTCAAGCAAACTCATATCATTATAATAATCCCCAATAGCAGCACATTGAGAAAAGTCTAAATTTAATTTTTCTAAAATTTCTTTAGCACAAGCTAGTTTATCACTAATACCTTGATAGACTAAATCAATTTTTAAATCCCTGGCCCTAAAATACACACACTCGCTAGTCCTACCTGTAATAATAGCAACTTTTTTACCAAGTTTTTGCCAAGCTTCAATCGCCGCACCATCTTTTACATTAAATTCTTTAATCTCGCCATAATTTTGCGTGTAGATGATTTTACCATCTGTTAAACACCCATCTACATCTAAAAAAATAAGTTCTATCATAATTTTACTCTCTTACTATAAATGCACCTGGGAAAGATCCGCTATCAACAAAATCTCTTGCTTCTTGCTCACTTCTAAAGCCTCTTAAAAATACTCTATGTAAACCATCTTTAGTACTTGTTTGTATTGTTGAAGTATAAGAATTATAATTTTTATATCTACTTGCTATTAGCTCTGCACCACTTTTATTTCTAAATGCGCCAATTTGCACCATAAAAGATCCACCTTGGAAAATATGACCACTATCAGCAATCTCTCCACTACTACCTAAATTAGAATTAGTATGCACCGAACCCGAACTTGCACTTGTTCCAAAGCCAATCACTTCAAGTCTTACAGGAGCTGTTCCCGCTTGTATCATATCTATATCTCTTGCAGCCATATTAGATAAATCTATAATCCTACCTGCTACAAAAGGCCCTCTATCATTTATTCTAACAGTAGTTTGTCGATGATTTTTTAAATTAGTTACTTTTACTATGGTATTCATAGGTAAAGTTTTATGAGCCGCAGTATAAGCATGTTGATCATAGGTTTCACCATTAGAAGTTTTTTTACCATGGAAACCCGGTCCATACCAACTGGCTATCCCATCAGCAGTCTCACCTACTTCTACTACAGTTGGATAATATGTTTTGCCATTAATAGTATAAGGCTTCATAGTGCCTTTTAAGCCTGTATTATTATGCTTTATACTTTTAAAATCTCTTTCTGGATAATACACAGTAGGCGTGTTAATAGGTACCATACTACAAGCGCTAAATAAAACTCCTACACAACTAACGACTAACGACTTTTGTATGAGAGTTTTTTGATAATTTTTGAGTAGTTTTGATTTTTGCATTATTATTCTCCTTAATTTTTAACACAAGTTTTTGATTAATATTAATCAAATTTCCTTTAATTTTATTATATTCTTTGATACTTTCAACACTAATTTTATGCTTTTTTGCAATAGTATAAAGACTATCACCCTCTTTTACTATATAAATTTTTGTATGCGGAATGGTTGTATCCACCTTAGCCAATTTTACATTCTCTAATGCCTTTTCCACTGCTACACTTTTACTTAAAGGAATATACATATAATAATCTTTTTTATCAGGTGGGGTAAAATCATAATTAAAATGTGGATTATAACGTTTAAATTCACTATAAGACATTTTAGCTACTTTAGCAAGTTCCTTTAAAGATACACTTGGGGGAACTGAGATTTTTTTAACTTCACTTGATAAAGCATAATTAAGCAAGGCACTATCTTGAGAAATTAAAAAATCATTATTATTTGCCAAAAATGCCATGGTAAGAATTTTTCTAATAAAAACTCTAGTTTCCAATGGTAAATATTTTTTATCAGGATCAAGTAAGATTCTTAAATCATCGCTTTTTGCTTTTTTTATAGCTTGACGCAATTTACCATCACCACAATTATAGGCCAAAATAGCCAAATACCATTTTCCAAATTGCTCTTTTAGCTGTTTTAAATAAGCAATAGCTGCATAAGTTGATTTTACTAAATCTTTTCTCTCATCTACATAAGGATCTATCCTTAAACCCAAAGTTTGCGCAGTTGGTTTCATAAATTGCCAAACACCTACTGCTTTAGTTCTTGAAATACTATGAATTTTTAAACCAGATTCCACAATAGCTAAATACAAAAATTCCTGAGGAATATTTTCTTTTTCTAAAATTTTGCGGATAATCGGAGTGACTTTGTAAAATTCTCTCATCGTATCCACTAAAGTTTTAGAATGCATATCCATGGAAGATTCTTTAAATTCTAAAAAAATCATATCACTAAGATAACTTGCCTCTATATCTAAATTTCTTAAAATTTGTGCCTGCTGCGTGTAATGCTCTGGAGTAAATTGCAAGGCCTTAGCATTTAAACATAATAATACTAAAATAAAAAACAAAAAGCTTTTTTTCATTATAAACCTTGGAAAAACAAACGATTAGCGTTAAAATTAGTAAGTTTTATTATTTCATTTTTAGATAAATTTAAAAGATAAGCCATTTTTTGTGCCACAAAATGTGTCAAAATAGGATCATTTACTTTGCCACGATATGGTTCTGGAGTTAAATAAGGTCCATCTGTTTCCAAAACAAGTTTATCTTTTGGAATTTTAGGTAAAACTTCTACTAGTTTTTTTGCATTTTTAAAAGTTAAAACCCCACCTATACCAAAATAAAAACCATTATCTGCTAACTGAAGTAAAAGCTCACTAGCATTAAAACAATGCAAAACACCACCTTGTAAATCCTTTGCATATGTTTTTAAAATATTAAAACTATCTTCATTAGCTTCACGCACATGCACAATCAAAGGCTTTTTATATTCAACAGCTAGTTGAATTTGAGCTATAAAAACTTCTTTTTGTTTTGCTTTTATTTCATCTTCATCAGCATTTAAACGATAATAATCAAGCCCGCACTCACCCACTGCAACGCATTTTTTATCATTTATAAATTCTTTTAAAATATCTAAATCAAAATCATCTATATCATAAGGATGTACCCCACAAGAAAAATACACATTTTTATAGTTATGCGCAATCTCTCTTGCTCTTGGCAAATCTTTTATATCTGCACCAGGTATGATGATTTTATCCACTCCATTAGCAAAGGCATGATTTAACATCTCATCCAAATATCCAAAATAAGCTTGACTATCTAGATGACAATGCGTATCTATGATTTTTTCATTAAAATCACAATCTAAAAACATACCTCTACCCTATTTTTACCATTAGCCTTAGCTAAATCTAGTGCCTTTTGAGCATTATTAAGCAAATCTTGCATTTGACTTGTTTTAATTCCAAAAGCAACCCCAACAGAAACACTATAATCTACTTCATCTAGAGCTATTAAAACACTTTCTTTGGCAATATTTACTCTTATATTTGAAAAAGCTTTCAATGCTTCTTTATTATCTATATTTTTTAAAAGTACGTAAAATTTACCATCTTCAATTCTAGTTGCTAAATCCATACCACGAATTTGATCTTTGATTTTTTTAGCTGTGTGTTTTATCACTCCATCACCGCAATCATAGCTTAACTCATAATTAATTGTTGCAAGATTATCAATATCAATTAATGCTAAAGCCATTTCTTCATTTTCTTGCATATCTTCTAAATAATCTAAAAATCTTTTTTCAAAATTTGCATAATCATCAAGACCTGTTAGCAAATCTTTACCCAAACTATATTCATCAAGTAAAACACATTTTTGCATATAATCTAAACAATTATTCACTCTGCAATTTAGAGATTCTTTTTGGAAAGGTCTAATAACATAATCATTCACACCCTTTTTAAAAGCTCTTGCCTCTAGCGCATCATCTTTATCTCCAACCATGATCACACCAAGTTCTATCTTAGAGTATTTTGAGCGAATTTCTACAAGCAAATCTTCCCCATTAATTACAGGCATAGTTGCATCGCAAATTACTAATTTTGTATCAGGGTTGTCACTTAGATAACTTAGTGCTTCTTCTCCATGTGCTGCTGCTAAGACATTAAAAAGCTGATTATTAAGATTTTTTTTCATTTCTGCACGTAAAGTTACATTAGCAATTGCTAGAATAATTTTGGTTTTATTGTTTTTTTGAAGCATTCTAATAGAGCTTAACATTTCATCAATACAGCTTTCACTATCTTTTTGAATATAACCTATAATATCTTTTTCCATAAATTTTTTACGTGTTTGACCATCACTACTTCCTGTAAGTACTATAGCGGGAATATTTTTTTCTAAAACCACATCCACCACTTCTCCATTAGGGGCATCTGGTAAACAAAGATCCACAAAAGCCATAAAATAATCATTTTTTACTAATTCTTTAGCACTATTCATATCAAAAGCAACATCCACTTTTAAACCCAAAGTATTCTCTACTTTTTTTGCCAAAAGCTTTGTAAGCATTTTATTATCATCAATAATTAAAATTTTTTCTTCCATAGCCAACTCTCTTTGTAATTTAAAACTATTATTATATCATATAGAAAATTTACTTTTTGTTTTTAAAGTAAAGTTCTAGTAAATTCTAAAGCTTCTTGTGTGATATTTTCCCCACTTACCATTCTAGCAAGTTCTCTCACCCTTTCTTCTTTTTCTATTTTTCTCACTCTACTTTCATTTTCTATCTTTTCCACTAAAAAATGATTACTTGCTTTTGATGAAAGCTGTGGTAAATGTGAAATTGCAAAAATTTGATAAAATTTTGCAAGCTCTTTTAATACTTCAGCTATACTCATTGCTTCTTTACCACTTAAATTTGCATCAATTTCATCTAAAAATATTATCCCATTAGCTTTATTAGTAACATTACATTCAGTTGCAATAAAAGAAAGTCTTAGACGGTTTATCTCACCTGAGCTTAAATTTTTTAAACTAGCTTCATTGATATTTAAACTCACTTCATCTTTACCCAAAATACTTAAAGCACAATCTTTAAGTTCTAATTTAACTTCTTTCATATAAAGTTTTTCAAGATAAAAATTAAGTAATTTTTCAAGCTCTTTTAATCTTTTTTTACGCAAAGTACTTAATTTTTGACTTTTCTCATCTAAAAGTATTTTAGCACTTTGTACTTTTTCTTCTAATTCCTTTTTTTCAAAATTTAAATTTTCATAATGAGCCAACTCTGCTTTTTTCTTTTCTAAAGCTTCTAAAGCTTCTTCTATGCTTCCATATTTTGAAATCAAAGAAGAAAGTTTTTCTATCCTATCAAGCACTTCTTCTATGTCAAAATCAAAATCATCAAAACTTTGACTTTCCCATACCGCCCTTAACTCATTTAAACATTCTGAAAAAAACGAGCTATCAACATCACTAATTTGCAAAGCTTCAATCACTGCAGATTCTAACTCAAAAATTCTACTTGCCCTATTCCAAGCAGCATCAATTTTATCTTTTTTAGAAAGCCTTTTTTTAAAACTCATTAATTCATCAAATTCGCCAATTTTTGGGCTAACGCTTTGGATTTTTTGTATTTCAAAGCTAGTAAATTCTTTTAATTCTTCTACTTTTTTTTCTTCTTCTTGAATTTTTTCTAATTTAGTCTTATTTTCCATATATTCTTTATAAATATTTTTATATTCATTTAAAAAATCTTGAAATTTCTTATCCTCTTTTGATTGCATAAAATCAAGTAAGTTTAAAAATCTTTCATTTGAAAACTCATTATTTTCTTTAGCTGAAAGATGTTTTACAAATTTCTTAGAAAGCAAGGCTAAATTTTTTTTTGAAATAAGTTGATTATTGATAAAATAGCGTGAGCTTTTATCTTTTAAAAGTTTAAATACATTTAGTTCTTCATTTTCAATACCAAACTCATCTAATTCAAGCTCATCATTTAATAAAACTTCCACCATTTTAGCTTCACTCTCACTTAAAGCAAATGCTGCTAAAATAGCCTTAAAAAGCACAGACTTTCCAGCACCACTTAAGCCAGTAAAGACAGTAAGTCCAGCTTCTAAGTCTAATTTTGCTTGTTTAAAACCTAAATTTTCTTTAATTAAAATACTTTCTATCATCACTTACCCCAATTTAACTTTTCTTTTAAAACTTGAAAATAATCTCTATCTTTTTTATGTATAAAACTAAGTTCTTTCTTACTAAGTCCTATAAGAATTTTATCATATTCTTTAGGATCAATCACTTCTTGCCCATCTAAATACAGCAAACAATGCTCAACTTTTAATTCAAGTTCAAAGCCATAAGGTAAAACTATAGGCCTTTGTGTTAAAGAATGAGAACAAACTGGAGTTAGAACAAAAATTTCACTCCAAGGATGTACTATAGGCCCACCTGCGCTAATATTATAAGCAGTTGAACCACTTGAACTAGCTATGATTAAACCATCTCCATAATAAGCATTAAAAAGTTTATTTTCAAAAAAAACTTCCACATTTGCCATTAAAGCATTATCGCGAGAAAAAACTGCATCATTAAAAGCAAATTTTTTAATGATTTTATTTTTTTTACAAAGCGTTATTTGAAGCATTTTGGCTTTTTCTATTTTAAAATCACTTTTAAAAAAATCTTTAAAAAAACTTTCTACCTCATTAAAAGAAAGAGCTGTTAAAAAACCTAAATTTCCTGCATTTATACCCAAAATAGGTTTTTTAGCTTGATAAGCTTGTCTGCATAAAGACAAAAGCGTACCATCTCCACCTAGAGAAATCAAAAAATCCAATTCTTGTAAATCTTTTAGAATAATTTTCTCTTGCCCTAATAACACAAGTTCTATATTTTTTTGCAAAAAAATTGTTTTCAAAAAAGCAATTTGCTCATTTAAATTTGTATTTAACCTGCAAAATAAACCTATTTTTTGAATTTTTTCTATATTTATACATTTTTTCATAAAAAAATTATAACAAAACTTAGCTAAGCAAAAGAATAAAATACTATAATAACAAAATTGAACAAAATTAAGCTAAGGAAAAATTTTGAGAACTCATTATAATACAGAGCTTAACATACAAAATGTTGGCGAGGAAGTAACATTATGTGGTTGGGTAAATTCTTACCGCGATCATGGAGGTGTAATTTTTATCGATCTTAGAGATCGTAGCGGACTTATACAATTAGTATGTGATCCAGCAGATAATCAAGAAGCACACAATATAGCTTCATCAGTAAGAAACGAATACATTTTAATAGCACAAGGAAAAATTCGCCCGCGCGGTGAAGGACTTGTAAATCCTAAATTAAAAACCGGAGAAATAGAAGTTGTTATAAACAAACTTACTATTGAAAATGAAAGCGCTGTAGTACCTTTTGCTATAGGCGATGAAAGTGTAAATGAAGAATTAAGATTAAAATATAGATTTTTAGACTTAAGAAGTAAAAAACTTTATGATAATTTTGCTCTAAGATCAACTGCTTGTATAGCAACAAGAAATTCTTTAGCAAAAATGGGATTTTTAGAGGTTGAAACCCCTATTTTAACTAAAGCAACTCCAGAAGGTGCAAGAGATTATTTAGTACCATCACGCGTACATCAAGGCGAATTTTATGCCCTACCTCAAAGTCCTCAACTTTTTAAACAACTTTTAATGTGTTCAGGATTTGATAGATATTTTCAAATTGCAAAATGTTTTAGAGATGAGGATTTAAGAGCAGATCGCCAACCTGAATTTACTCAAATAGACATAGAGATGAGTTTTTGTGAGCAAAAAGATATCATAGCTATGGCAGAAAATTTACTCAAAGATATTTTCAAAGCTTGCGGAAAAGAAATTAACATACCTTTTAGACAAATGAGTTATAAAGAAGCTATGGAAAATTATGGCTCTGATAAGCCTGATTTAAGATTTGATATGAAATTTATTGATGTGATTGATATTTTTGCAAAATCAAATAATGAAATTTTTGCAAATATAGCAAAAGATACAAAGAAAAATCGCATTAAAGCTTTAAGAGTTCCAAAAGGCGATACGATTTTTTCTAAACGCCAAATGCAAAGATTTGAAGAATTTGTGCGCAAGTTTGGGGCGGCAGGACTTGCATTCATACAAATGAAAGAAGATGGTCCTAAGGGTCCACTTTGTAAATTCTTTAGTGAAGAGGACTTAAATACTTTAATCCAAAGATGTGAATTGGAAGTTGGAGATGTAGTATTTTTTGGTGCAGGAGCTAAGAAAACCGTGCTTGATTATATGGGTAGATTTAGATTATTCCTTGCTGATGAAATGAAAATTATTGATGAGGATAAGTTAGAATTCTTATGGGTTATTGATTTTCCTATGTTTGAGCAAAATGATGATGGAAGTTATTCTGCAATGCACCATCCATTTACTATGCCAAAAAATATTGACGAGCAAGATTTAGAAGAAATTAATTCTATTGCACATGATGTGGTGTTAAATGGTGTAGAACTGGGCGGTGGTAGTATAAGAATTCATAAAAGCCCTATCCAACAAAAAGTATTTAAGCTTTTAAATATTGACGAAGAAGAACAAAGAAAGAAATTTGGCTTCTTACTTGATGCATTAAGCTTTGGAGCACCACCACATGGTGGTATAGCAATAGGTCTTGATAGACTTATCATGCTTTTAACAAAATCTTCAAGCATTAGAGAAGTTATAGCATTTCCTAAAACACAAAGAGCGCAATGTCTTATGACTCAAGCTCCAAGCGAAGTAAGCAATGAACAAATGAGAGAACTAGGTATAAGATTAAGGGAGAATACTAAATGAAACAATTATTTTTAATCATAGGTGCACCAGGTAGTGGTAAAACAACCGATGCAAGTATCATAGCTAAAGATAATACAAGCATTACTCATTATTCTACAGGTGATTTACTAAGAGCAGAGGTTGCTAGTGGTAGTGAGCTTGGAAAGACTATTGATAGTTTTATTTCCAAAGGAAATTTGGTTCCTTTAGAAGTAGTAGTTAATACTATCATCACTGCTTTAAAAAATGCACCAACTAACACAATACTTATCGATGGCTATCCAAGAAGTGTTGAACAAATGCTTGAGTTTGATAAGGTATTAAAAAATCAAAGCGAAGTAAATTTAAAAGGTGTTATAGAAGTTAAAGTTAGCGAAGAAGTTGCTAGAGAAAGAGTTTTAGGGCGTGCTAGAGGTGCTGATGATAACGAAGAAGTTTTCAATAATAGAATGAAAGTTTATTTGGAACCTTTAGAAGAAATAATAAATTTTTATACCAAAGAAAATATCCACCATGTAATCAATGGTGAAAGAAGTATTGAAGCTATTGTAGCTGATATGAAAAATTTAATTAATGATTTATTAAAATAAAGGATAAAAAATGGATATTAGCAAAATCAAAGTTGGAGAAGTACCAAACAAACTTAATGCGGTTATTGAAATTCCTTATGGTTCAAACATTAAATACGAACTTGACAAAGAAAGCGGAGCCATCATGGTTGATCGTGTAATGTATTCAGCTATGTTTTATCCAGCAAACTATGGTTTTATACCAAATACTCTTGCAGATGATGGCGATCCTATTGATGTTTTAGTTTTAAATGAATACCCTATTCAAGCAGGAGCTGTGATTCCTTGTCGTTTAATAGGGGTGTTATTAATGGAAGATGAAAGCGGTATGGATGAAAAACTACTTGCTGTTCCTGTAAGTAAAATTGACCCAAGATATGATAGTATTAAAAGTTTAGATGATTTACCAAAAGCAAGCTTAGATAAAATCAAAAATTTCTTTGAGACATATAAAATGCTTGAACCAAACAAATGGGTAAAAGTAAAAGAATTTGCAGGTATTGAAAAAGCAAGTGAAATTTTAGAAAATTCTATTAAAAATTATAAATAATCAAAAGTTCTTTTAAGGACTTCACAAAGGATAAAAAATGAAAAGTATTATTGCTTTTAGTATAGCTTTTGTGGTGCTAATAGGCGCTAGTATTGGTTTTTATATGTGGTATTTTGAAGATGATTCAAATACTTATGTATATGATTATAAAAAAAGTAGTTCTTATCAAAACTACACTCCACCAAGCACTCAATACAACCAAGAAAGAAATAATATAAGTGATAATACTTATCAATCACAACAAACAAATCAAGAGCCTTTAAAAGAAGAAAATCCAGTACAAAACAATCCTATCATAGATAAAAATACAAGCACTCAAGAAGTCATGCCAACAACCCAAACAAATATAGCTGAAGTTTCTAAAAATGAAACTATCACACCTAAAGTAGCCCAAGAAGAAAAAAAAGATCCAGTTGAAAATAACAAACAAACAAACGTAAAAAAAGAAAAAACAACAAAATATAAAAATACTATGCAAGAATACATTGCAAAAGGCAAAACTAGCAGATATGAGCCAAGATTGAGTGATGATTTTGTTAAAGTTTATGTATTAGATGGAAAAAGTTTAAGTGATTATAGAGTTAATGTGTTAAAAGAAATGATTAATCCTGTTAAAGCTAATTCTCAAGATTATAATTTAACTATTTTTATCGATATGCTATCAAATGACAATATGAAATTAAGCATATATAATAAAGATATTGTTTTTGCTAAAAATAAGAAAAAATACAATTATGTAGATGTTAAAATTTCTGATTTGAAATTTTTATTTGAAAGAAATGGATATAGCGAATATAGCAATGAAAATTTACTTGAAAAAATCAATCAAAACCTAGCAAGAGAAGATATAATCAAAAGAGTTAAAATTCAAGGTTATGCAGACGATAGAGGTAGCACTTTTGCAAACTATATGATAGGACTAAATAGAGCAATGAATGTAGCTAAACATTTCTTTAGCTTTACTGAAGTTATAGAAATAGAATCTTTAGGAAAAGATACCTACCCTACTAAAGATAAATCTGACTCTCAAAGACAAAATAACCGTAAAGTAGAAATTAGTTTTTTATAACTAATTTCTAAATTTCAAAACTTCTTTAACAATTTTAAGCTAACATAACAATTTATTTTCATTCTCAAGGTAGCAATTATGTATGATAAATCACTAGAAAAAGAATATTATAAAATTTGCGAAGAACGCGGATATTTTGAAATCAATGGCAATGAAAAAATTCAAGAAAAAGGCAAAAACTTTTGTATTATGATGCCACCACCCAATGTAACAGGTGTTTTACATATAGGCCATGCACTAACTTGTACTTTACAAGATATCACAACGCGTTATAAAAGAATGGATGGTTATAAAACCCTTTATCAACCAGGGCTTGATCATGCAGGCATTGCAACACAAAATGTTGTAGAAAAACAACTTTTAGCTCAAGGTATTAAAAAAGAAAATTTAGGCAGAGAAGAATTTATAAAAAAAGTATGGGAATGGAAAGAACAAAGCGGTGGCACTATAGTTAAGCAAATGCGAATTTTAGGTATCACTCCTGCTTGGAGTCGTTTACGTTTTACCATGGATGAGGGTTTGGTAAATGCCGTAAAAAAAGCCTTTGTAGATCTTTATGATAAAAAGCTCATCGTGCGTGGAAATTACATGGTAAATTGGTGCACTCATGATGGAGCATTAAGTGATATAGAAGTTGAACATAAAGAAAATAAAGGAAAATTATATTACTTAAAATATTTCTTAGAAAATTCTCAAGAATACATCGTAGTAGCCACCACAAGACCAGAAACTTATTTTGGCGATAGTGCTGTGATGGTTAATCCAAATGATGAAAGATTTAAACACTTAATAGGCAAAAATGTCATTTTACCTTTAATAGATAGAAAAATTCCTATTATTGCTGATGAGCATGTAGATATGGAATTTGGTACAGGTTTTGTGAAAGTAACCCCAGCACATGATCATAATGACTATGAAGTAGGCTTAAGACATCAACTTGAATTTATTACTATCTTTGATGAAAAAGGTATTTTAAATGAACATTGCTTGCATTTTAAAGGCTTAGAAAGATTAGAAGCAAGAGATGTTATTATAAAAGAATTACAAGAAAAAGGTTTTGTTGAAAAAATAGAAGACTATACTAATCAAGTAGGATATTGTTATCGTTGTAAAAATGTGGTTGAGCCATATATTTCTAAGCAATGGTTTGTAAAAAATGAAATCGCAAAAGAAAGTATAGAAAAAGTTAATCTTGGTGGAAGCAAATTCTACCCTGCACATTGGATTAATAGTTTTAATGCTTGGATGAGAGATTTAAAAGATTGGTGTATTTCAAGACAACTTTGGTGGGGTCATCAAATTCCTGTATATTACTGTGAATGCTCTCATGAATGGGCAAGCGAAGAAACTCCAAGCCGATGCCCAAAATGCCAAAGCGCTAATTTCAAACAAGACCCTGATGTTTTAGACACTTGGTTTTCTTCTGGTCTTTGGGCTATGAGTACTTTAGGTTGGGGTAATAAAGACTGGGGTAAAAACACACTTTGGCATGAAGATGATTTAAAAGATTTTTATCCAAATTCTTTATTAATCACCGGCTTTGATATTTTATTTTTCTGGGTCGCTAGAATGATGTTTCAAAGCACTAATACCCTAGGCAAACTTCCTTTTAAAGATATATATTTACATGCTTTAGTTAAAGATGAGCAAGGAAGAAAAATGAGCAAGTCTTTAGGTAATGTCATTGATCCAGTACAAAGCGTAGATGAATACAGCGCTGATATCTTGCGTTTTACTCTTGCTCTTTTAGCTATCCAAGGTAGAGATATAAAATTAAGTAATGACAAACTCATACAAGTTAGAAATTTTACTAACAAACTTTATAATGCAAGCAAATTTTTACTCTTAAATGAAGAAAAATTTGAAGATTTAGATAAAAATAAAATTCAAACCAACTTGGCAAAATACATGCTGTCTCGTTTTGAAGTGTGTGTAAAAGAAACAAGAGAAAATTTAGATAATTACCGCTTTAATGATGCGGCAAATACTTTATATAGATTTTTCTGGGATGAATTTTGTGACTGGGGGATCGAGCTTAGCAAGGCTGAAAAATCAAGCATAAAAGAACTTGGAAGCATTTTTAAAGAAGCATTAAAGCTTTTAAATCCTTTTATGCCATTTATTAGTGAGTATTTATACCATGAGTTAAGTAAAACTTCTATCCAAACTCATGAATCTATAATGATTTCAAAATATCCTAAATTTAATTCTAAAGATGAAAAAATAGAAAAATTATTTAATATCATTATAGAAAGCATAGTGAGTTTACGCCGTGCAAAAACCTTAGTAGAACTTGCAAATGCAAAAATTCAAAAAGCTTGTATAAAATTAAACGATGAGGGTTTAATAGCTGAGTTAAAAAATTACACTAATTTTATCTCAACACTTGCAAAATGTGAAAATATCGAGTTTATTAGTACAAATTTAGAAAAATCCATCAGAGATGTAAGTGAGAATTTAGAAGTATTTATACCAACTCAAGATCTTGATTTAAGCGGTGTTTTAAATAGACTTAATAGTCAAAAAACAAAACTTGAAAAAGAATTTAACAAGCTAGATGCTATAATGAAAAATGAAAAATTTATCTCTAATGCGCCTGCTGCGGTTGTTGAACAAAATAAAACTCAACTTGAAAGCATTAAAGCTCAACTTGAAAAAATCAATGATGAAATTTCTAATTTAGAAGGCTAATAAGTGATAAAAATACAAAATCTTAAAAAATATTATGGCAAAGAATTAGTTATAAATGATGTTTCTTTGGAAGTTAAAGAAGGAGAAATTTATGCTCTTGTTGGACACAGCGGGGCAGGAAAATCAACTTTGCTAAGATGTATTAATGGTTTAGAAAATTATCAAAGCGGTAGCGTGCAAGTTTTTGGTAAAGAAATAGCTACCTTAAAAGAAAAAGAGTTAAGAGTATTTAGAAAAGATATAGGGATGATTTTTCAGCATTTTGCACTTATGAGTAGAAAAAATGTATTTGAAAATGTAGCTATGCCTTTAGAAATTCATAATTTTGACAAAAACACAATTCAAAAAAGAGTTAATGAGCTTTTAGATCTTGTGGGACTTTTAGCCAAAAGCAAAGCTTATCCAAATGAACTAAGTGGTGGGCAAAAACAAAGAGTAGCCATAGCTAGAGCCCTTGCTTTAAATCCTAAAATTTTACTAAGCGATGAAGCTACTTCTGCGCTTGATCCAAATACCACAAATAACATTTTAGAACTTATTGCCAAAATCAATCAAGAATTTAACATCAGCGTAGTATTAGTAACTCATGAAATGGATGCAGTAAAACAAATAGCACAAAAGGCTGTATTATTAGAGCAAGGACAAATCATAGGTCAAGGAAAAATTGAAGATTTATTCTTAAAGCCAAGTGAAAAAATGCGTGAATTTCTAGGGGAAAGTGATTTTTTACCACTAAATGGAGTTAATGTACGCTTATATTTTTGCAAAGAAAAAGCAAATCAAAGCATTATCACTCATATGGCTAGAAGTTTAAATATTGATTTTAATATAGTTTGGGGTAAGATAGAAAAACTAAACAACAATGCTTTAGGAAATTTGGTAATCAATATAGAAGCTAAAGATCAAGAAAAAGTTTTAAAATATTTACAAGAGAATGGTGTTATTTGGGAGCTTGTGTAATGAATTTAGAAGCAATTTTAAGAAATTTTGAAAATATACTTTATCCAGCATTATTAGAAACTCTTTATATGAGTTTTACAGCCACTTTTTTAGCTTTTTTAATCGCACTTATCCCTGCAATTGTGCTTACTGTTACTGATAAAGGTGGCTTGTGGGAAAACAAAAGCATTTATAGTGTGCTTGATTTTATCATTAATATTTTAAGATCCTTTCCATTTTTAGTACTCATTGTAGTTTTAAGTCCTTTTACAAAATATCTCATTGGTATTAGCATAGGAACAACTGCTACCATAGTACCACTTACCATAGGAATTGCGCCTTATTTAGCTAAAATGATTGAAAGTGCTTTTAAAGAAATTGATCCTGCTATCATTGAAGCAGCAAGATCTTATGGAGCTAGCAAAGTACAAATTATCTTTAAAGTTATGTTTAGCGAGGCTTTGCCAAGCATTATTAATGGTATTACTTTGATTTTAATCATCGTAATAGGATTTTCTGCTATGGCAGGAACTGTTGGTGGTGGTGGTTTAGGTGATGTGGCTATTCGCTATGGTTATGAGCGTTTTAGAACTGATATTATGATTCAAACCGTTGTGATTTTGATTGTTTTGGTTCAAATCATACAATTTACAGGAAATATTCTTTATAAAATCACTAAAAGATAAATAATGAAACATAAACTTGGTATTTTGCTAGCAGCGACTAAAAATTCAAGCTTTACCATAGGAACCTTGCTCATTAACATCATGGATGTTATGGGTGAGAAGGTAAATGTATTTTATATTTTACATGATGGTTTTAGCTTGAATGATCAAAATATCATGCAAAAAATTGTTAAAAATAAAACAATTAAATTTATTCCTTTTAGTCAAGAAGATTTTTTAGCTACTCTTGGTAAAAATCAAAACGATATTAATAATTTATTTTTCTTAAAAAGATGGACATATGGCTTTTGCAAGATTCGAAGCTTTTAAGTTTTTAGATGAATGTGAAAGTATTATTTATCTTGATTTTGATGTTTTACTTTTAAAAAGCATAGATGAACTTAGCAAATTAAGAGCTAGAAAATATCATTTTGGTGCAAGATTGGGTAAAACTTTGCTTCAAACAGCTCTGCCTTTGGAAAAAAATCACAACAATAAACGAGTATATCAAACAGGGATTTTAGTATTTAACGATCTTATACCAAATCCTTTACATTGTTATCAGTTTATCTATAATTATCTTTCACAAAATACTAAAAACTGGCAAGATCAAGGAATTTTTTCCTTGATGGTTTATGAAAATCACTTTAAAGTCAAAGATTTAAAAGACAAATACACAGGAAGTACTCATTATCTTACAAATCTTACGCAAAATGCTTCTATAGTTCATGCTTGTGGAACTAATAGTCGTTTTTGGAATAGTAAATTTTGCAATCAAACATGGCCTAAATGGCAAGAATATTATGAAAAATGGCTAGAGCTTGGAGGAAGTAAATATACAGGATCTTTTTATAAAGATAATAAACAATCTATTCAACGTACAAGATATCATTTATCATATAAACTAGGATATGCTTTTATAGAATGCACTAAAAATAAGAAAAAAATTCCTTTTTTACCTTTTACTCTACTCAAGATTTACTATAAACACACAAAACTTGCCAAGCAATATCAAAAAGATTTAAAAACAAAACCTTATCTTAAGCTTCCACCTTTATCAAGCTATGATGATTATAAAAGTGAGGGTATTAAAAATCAAAATACTTATTCTTATAAAATCGGACAAGCTCTCATTAAAGCTCAAAAAAATTGGTATGGGAGGGGGTATATAAAATTTATAAAAGAACTCAAATATTTTGCCAAAGAGTATAAAAACAAACAAAAATAAAACTTATCCTATCTTATTAATATTTTTACAATATAATCAAGCATTTTAAAAACTATAAAAAGGAGTTAAAATGAAATTGTTAAAATTGCTCACTGCAAGCACAATTTTAGGTGCAAGTTTATTTGCTAATGAAGTTATTACTGTAGGTGCGACACCTGTTCCTCATGCTGAAATTTTAGAACAAACTAAAGATTTGCTAAAAAAAGAAGGTTACACATTAGAAATTAAAGAATTTAACGACTATGTTTTACCAAATCTTAGTACAGATAGTAAAGAACTTGATGCGAATTTCTTCCAACATCAGCCTTATTTAGATGAGTTTAATGCCAATAAAGGCACAAAATTAATTAGCGTTGCAAAAATTCACATTGAGCCAATGGCTGTTTATTCTAAAAAATATAAAAACATCCAAGATCTTCCACAAAATGCCACCATAGCTGTGCCAAATGATCCAACAAATGAAAGCAGAGCTTTGGATATTATCGCTAGTACTAAACTAGTTAGTTTTGAAAATAGCACATTAAAAACTCCACTTGATATTAAAGATAATCCAAAAAATATCAAATTTAAAGAATTAAAAGCAGCACAACTTCCAAGAGCTTTAGATGATGTTGATTTTGCAGTAATTAATTCAAACTATGCTTTATCAGCAAATTTAAATCCTGTAAAAGATTCTATTTTAATAGAAAGTAAAGAGAGTCCTTATGCAAATATCTTAGTAACCACTCAAGATAATAAAGACAACCCTAAAATCAAAGCTTTAGTAAAGGCTTTACAAAGCCAAAAAGTAAAAGATTTTATCAATGAAAAATACCAAGGTGCAGTAGTCCCTGCATTTTAAAACAAACCTTGAGTTTTAAAACTCAAGGTTATTTATTTTTAATAAGCTCTGTGGTAATTTTAGCTATTTCTAATTCTTCTTCTGTTGGAACAATTAAAATTTTAATTTTAGAGTCTTTTTTACTAATCTCACCATTTCTAAGTTGTGCATTTTTATCTAAATCTATATCAAATCCCAAATGCGCTAGTCTTTGACAAACTTTTGCTCTAACAATATTGTCATTTTCGCCTATACCAGCAGTAAAAATCAACGCATCGACTCTAGGTAAAATCGCAAAATATGAGCCAATATATTTACTCAAACGATAACAAAACATATCAAGAGCAAGTCTTGCTTTTTCGTTATTTTGTTCAATTTGCGCTTCAATATCTCTAAAGTCATTAAACCCACAAATTCCATAAACACCACTTTTTTTATTCATTATAGTATCTAAATCGGATGGATTTAAATTTAATTCTTTTGCTAAAAATGGCAATACAGCAGGATCAATATCACCACATCTAGTTCCCATAATCAAACCTTCTAGCGGTGTAAAGCCCATAGAAGTATCTACACATTTTCCATTTTCTATAGCACAAACACTCGCACCATTTCCAAGATGAGCGCTAATTACATTAAATTCATTAATATCTTTACCAAGTATATGTGCAGCTTGCTTGCTTACATAAGAATGTGAAGTACCGTGAAAGCCGTATTTTCTAACTTGATGTTTTTCATAAAACTCATAAGGCAAAGCATACATATAAGCATAATCAGGCATGCTTTGATGAAAAGCTGTGTCAAAAACTGTCACATTAGGAACTTTTGGAGCGGCTTTTATCATAGTTTTAATGCCTATTAAATGCGCAGGGTTATGTAAAGGTGCTATGTGAGCAACTCTATCAATTTCTTTTAAAATTTCATCATCTACTAAACAATGTTTGGTTAAATTTGGACCTCCATGAACTATCCTATGTCCACACCCATCAAGCTCATTTAAATCATGTAAAATTCCACTTTGAGCAAATAATTCATTTACCAATTCAATACCCTGCTCATGATCTTTAATCGCTAATTCTTTTTGGTATTTTTGACCATTTTTTAGATCTTTTAATTCTATTTTAGAGCTTTGCTCGCCTATTTTTTCCACTAAACCAGATGCTAGGGCTTCATCTTTTTCAAAAAGCTTAAATTTAATTGAAGATGAACCTGAATTTAAAACTAATATTTTCATTTTTCTCCTTATTCTTGTGCTTGAATAGCACTTAAAATCACAGTATTAACAATATCTTCTACCAAACAACCTCTACTTAAATCATTAATTGGTTTTTTAAGACCTTGTAAAATCGGGCCAATAGCTAAAGAATTTGCTGTTCTTTGAACAGCCTTATAACAAATATTTGCCGCATTTAAATCAGGAAACACGTATACATTTGCTCTTCCTGCTACTTTAGAATTTGGCATTTTACTTTTTGCTGTTAGCATATCATATGCTGCATCAAATTGTATAGGACCTTCTAGCTCAAGTTGAGGATATTTTTCTTTAGCTATTTTAGTAGCTTCTTTAATTGCATCCACGCTAGTCCCACTTCCGCTATCTCCGCTAGAATATGAAAGCAAAGCTACTTTAGGATCAAGTCCAAAAGCTTTAGCACTATTTGCACTCACATAAGCAATTTCAGCAAGTTGCTCAGGAGTTGGATTTGGCATAACAGCACAATCAGCAAAAACCAAAACCTTATCTTCTAAAGACATAAAAAACATACCAGAAACTAAGCTCACATCAGGTTTTGTTTTGATAATTTGCAAAGCAGGACGAATAGTTTCAGCAGTAGTTGTACTTGCTCCACTTACCATAGCATGCGCTTTTTGAGTATGTACAAGCAAGGTCGCAAAATATGTTTTATCTTGTACTAACTTTTTAGCTTCTTCTTTACTCATACCTTTACTTTTTCTAGCTTCATACAAAAGCTCTTCAAATTCTTCATTATATTGAGAATTTTTAGGATTTATAATGCGCACACCATCGATATTAATATTTAAACTATTAGCTTTGGCACAAATTTCATTGCTATCACCTAGCAAAATCAAATCAACAATCTCATTTTGCATTAAAAACTCACTAGCTTTTAATACTCTTTCATCAAAACTTTCAGGTAAAACCACTATTTTTTTATCTGCTTTTGCTTTTTCAAAAAGCTCATAAGAAAATCTTGCCTGAGTTTTATAGGTATATTCTTGTAATAAATCTTGAGTAAAATCTTCATTTTCTTTTAATAAAACAAAGTCACTAAGCTTTTGGCTTAGTAAGAAATTTAACATAGTATGATTTTCATCTTGACTTTTTACATATAAAGGAGTGTTTAACTCTTTAGCTAAGGCTATATTTAAACTTAAATCACCCATCAAGCCAAAATCATCTACTCCAACCACTATAACAAAATCATTTTCTTTTTTTAATTTTTCATAATCTTGAATTATTTTTTTAAAAAAATCATTTGAATTTTGAGTAAATTTGCTTTGATAATTATTTTTTTCAAAACTACTAAAAAAATCTAGTTTAGTATTGATTTTTGAGCATATTAAAGCAATTTCTTCTTTATTTTTCTCACAAAAAATAGGAAAATAAAAAACTATTTTACCTTGAACTTTTTCTAAAGACTGCGTTAAAAATTTCTCATCAACACAATTTAATAAAAACATGGATTTCATTTTTTCCTCTTTTTTAACAAAATAATTGTTTTTTTGTAATATAATAATTTTAAAATTCATCACAATAATATAAGGTTATAAAGCTATGAAATTTAAAAATGTTAATTTTTACTTGTTACCTTTTGTAATGTTTGGTTGTAGCGCCACAGTCGATCCACATATTAATATGAAACCCCCTACTTATGTAGAAGAATTAGCTCCAAAACAAAATCATAACACCCAAAGCAACCCTGGATCTTTATTTGGCAAAGGAGATAATCCTTTGTTTTCTGATAAAAAAGCAATGAATGTAAATGATTTAGTTACCGTAGTTATTAGAGAAAATGCTACACAAAATTCACAAGGCTCCAAAGCTACAAGTAAAAACAATAATGTTAACTTAGGTGGAGGACAAATAACTACTGGTGCTGGACTTAGCAAAGCTAGAGATTTTATCAATGATTATACAAATATAGGTTACACCACAACAAGTACTTCAGAATATCAAGGTACAGGAAGTCAAACTAGAAGTGAAAATTTCCAAACTACTATTTCTGCTAGAGTGATTAAAGTTTTATCTAATGGAAATTATTTTATAGAGGGAAGCCGTGAGCTTTTAATTAACGGTGAAAAACAAATCATTCAGCTAAGTGGGGTTATAAGACCTTATGATATTTCTCAAGATAATATGATAGATAGTAAATACATAGCTGATGCAAAAATTCTTTATAAAACAGAAGGTGATATAGATAAATCAACGCGTAAGCCTTGGGGGACAAAATTCATGGAAACCATTTGGCCTTTTTAAGCTAAATGGTTTTACATAAAACTTGGTGCATCATTAGAAAATAAAATTAAATCTCCATTTTGGGTTAATTTTGATAAAGTTTGCACAAGTTGAGATTTTTCTTTTAATACATAAAAATCTAATGTAATATGTTTTTGTAAAATCACACTATTAGCTTCTGAAGTAATAATTACAAAATCAAAACATTCATTGATTATCTTACATAATTTTATATTTTCTTCTTCATTAACTTCAACTATACCAGGAGTTACCAAAACTTTTCTTCCTTGATAACTTTTGCAAAGCTCATAGCTTTGACTCATACCTTTAAAATTTCCATTAAAACCATCATCTATGATAAATTTAGGTTCTTTAGAAATCACTTGCAAACGATGCTCTACTGCTTTTAAATTTGATACACTTTTTATAATATTTTCTATTTTTATTCCTAAATAATGAGCAAGCAAAATACACACACTAATATTATAAGCATTAAAAGCACCTAATAAATTTGCATGAAAATCATAAATATCATCATCTAATCTTATTTTAAAATCTAAACCTTCTAAACTTGCCCTAACATCACTTAAACAATCATCATAAAATTCGTTTTCATATAAGGTGCTTGAGTGTAAAAAGTATTTTTCTAAACGTTTGGATTTTAAAGCTTGCAACTTAGCTCTGCGGATATTATCTTGAGTTTTAAAATACTCCAAATGCGCCAAACCAATCTCACCTACTATACAAATTTGAGGATTTAAAAACTCTGTAATTTCTAAAATATCATTTTGCTCTCTTGCGCCAGCTTCTACGATATAAATTTCAGTATTATTTTCTAAATTTTCATTGATATCTTTTACTATACCCATAAAAGTATTAACACTTCTTGGAGTTTTATAGCACTTAAACTCATCTTTTAAAAGTTCGTATAAAAAATTTTTTATACTTGTTTTTCCAAAACTTGCAGTAATTAGAATAATTTTTAAATTTGGATTATCACAAATTTTTTTATTTGCTTTTTTTATAAATGTATTTTGGTTTATTTTTTCTACTAAAAAGCTTAATAAAAATGCAGCTACTAAAGCTTCTAAACCTATCCAAAAAAATGGCATAAATACTAAAGTAAAAAGCGACAAAAATAAAAAATAACGCTTAATTCTAGCAGTAAAAACTAATTTTTTATCTAAATTTTTATATAAATACCCACCATATAACAAAGACAAAGCAAAAACTATAAAATATAAATAAAAATTTCCACTATATAAAGAAAACACAAAAGCAAAATAAGGAATTATTAAAAAATATAAATGCCACAAGGGTTTAGCAAAATGTAAAATTATGCGTGAAAATTTATAAGAATACCATTGCAAGGCTAAAATCAGGTAAAATCCAAGTAAAAAATTCAAACTTAAAAAAGCTATCATACTAATCATTTTTTAAAAATTCCTCATGTATTTTTTCATTTATAAAATCAGCATGTTTTAAAAAGAAAAAATGATCTCCATCTAATGCAAAAAAATTTCCTTTTTGTGCCAAAGAGTGGATAATCGCGCCACTTTTTAAAGGCGTAGCCTTATCTTCATTACCCCAAAAAATCAAAATAGGGTTTTTAAGCTTTTGAAATTCATTTTCTAAATTTTCATTAACAACCTTCTTAAAGGTTTCATACATCACCTCACTCATACCTTGAGCGTCTTTGCTAATAAAAAATTTCCTCCAAAAATCCCCATAAGGAAGATTTTTTAAAATTTTAAACAAGGCTATTTTAAACCTCACTTTAAAGCTTTTTGGCAAAACCACACCTGCACTAGAAAGTAAAATCAAACCTTGAAAATTAGCATTTTGACACATAATAGTCGCAACTTTTCCGCCAAAAGAATGCCCCATTAAATAATCTGCCTTTTGCTCAATTGTAGTTAAAAAGTCTTCTACAACCTTGGCATAAGCATAAGAATCCATAGGTGCATCTATGCTTGAATTTCCAAAACCAGGTAAATCTAAATAAATTTGTTTAAAATCATTCAAAGGCTTTTCAAAAGCTTGTTTCATAAGCTCTTTATTAGCACCCCAACCGTGTAAAACAAGAATTGTTTTTTCACATTTTGGATTGATGATTTCATAGCTTAAATTATAAAAATACCCATTAGAATATACTCTAGTTTTTGCCATTTCTAGCCTTTTTTATCTTTATAAATTTTTTCTAAAAGCATTACAGCTTCATTTAAACGCTCATATTCTTCAAAACTTAAAAGCACGGCTTCAAATTTATTATTTTTTACTATCACCACCCTGCTATTTTCACTTTTTTTTGTTTTTTCAAGCATAGTGCTGAAATTTCTTACTACTTCAGTTGCAGTATAAATTTCATCTTTGCTAAAAGTAGCCATGATTACAATTTACCTTTTTGCCCATTAATGCTGTGAATAAAAGCATAATCGATCTTGATTTGCTTTTCTAGCTCTATATTTTTTGCTAAATTATCAACTGTATTAGTAAAATCTTCAAATAAATAATTTGCCAATGATCCTGGATTTGGATTGATCTCATTTAAATAAACCTCATCATCTATCACAAAAAAATCACAGCGAATCAAAGCTCCTTTAAACAAAGGATTATAAATTCTAGTAAAATTATCCCTTAGCTTTTGTTTTAATTCTTCACTAATATTTGCTTCACTGACTTTAGAACTTTCTGAAAAACCTAAATATTTTTGTTCAAAATCTAGAATTTCATTTTTTCTAGGCTCTTCAATGATAGAAAATTCCATTTTTTCACCTATCATACAACCCGCTAAGTTATATTCTTTAATATTGCTTACAAATTGTTCTACCACAACATCCTCATCAAATTCAAAAGCAACATCTTTGGCATATTTAAGCTCGCTTTCATCTTTAACTATACTTATACCTATACTACTACCTAATCTTGCAGGCTTTAAAATACAAGGAAAATCTAAAGAAACATTTTGCTCTTTATGCAAATTTAAAACCTTATAATCAAGTGTTTTTACCCCTACACTTTGTGCATAAAGTTTAGTTAAAACCTTATTAAAAGACAAAACACTAGCTTCTATGCGCGGTCCTATGTATTTTATACCATAAAAATCAAGCAAAGCAGCTATTTTGCCATCTTCACCATCTTTTCCATGTACAATATTTATCGCTGTATCAATGTCAAGTTTTTTCTCACCTAACATGGTTTTAATAAAAAATCCACCCTGCTTTAATACTAAGGCTTTTTCTTTTTTATAAGCACCACTACTAAAAGTTTTTGCATTCATTTTTTCTTCATCTATAAGAAAAAATTCCTTATTTTTATCGCAAAATATAAATTTTTTTTGCGCTTTGAGTACTTTTTTTAACACCACAGCACTCACAATGCTAATTTCATGCTCATAAGAATTTGCACCAAAAATTACACCATATATCATTATATTTTTCCTTTTATTATGCTAATTTTTTCAAAGCCTCTTTAATAAGCTCACTAGTATTTTTACTCTCGCAAGTTCTTAAAATCTTTAAAATATTTTCTTGCTTAAAGCCAAGTGAAAGTAAGGCTGCCAAAGCTTGTGCTTGATTTTGATTAGAATTTTCTATATTGATTTTTGCATCACTTAACTCAGCTATAATTCTTTTTGCACTCTTTGGACCAATACCAGGAACCTTTTTAAAAACACTCTCATCACTATTTTGTAACGCTGTATAAAAAGTATTAGTATCTAAGCTTGAGCAAAGTGCCATAGCAGTAGTTGCCCCTATACCACTGATTTTAATTAATAATTCAAACATTCTTTGCTCATTAATATCTAAAAATCCATATAATTTGTGTGAATCTTCTTTAATAATTTGCGTAATTAAAAACTCAACCTTTTGACCTTTTTCAAAATTACTTGAACAAAAAAGCGACACATAAACACCATAACTTACCCCACTTGAAGTTTTTAAAACTACAAAAGTAGGATCTTTTTTACTCACTATTCCTTCAATCGCCACTATCATTTAACTTCTTCCTTATAATTACCAATAGAGCGAATTTCATAAACACTTAGTCCATCTTCAGTATCTATCTTTTTAAGTTCAAAACACTCAATCATCTCATCATTACACGGATGATAGCTTAACTCTTTTCTAGGATTTAATAAAACAAATTTAACCTCATTTAAATCCATCCATTTTCCACTTTTATTAATAATTTTTGATTTTAAAAGTTCATCTTGAATTTTTTTAAGTTTTTCAATATTTGTTTTTTCTTCCTCTTTTAAAGTTTCTATCTTATTAGCTAAAATATTTAAATTTTCAATCTTTTGATTAAAATCTTTAATAGTAATCTTATAAGCTTGCGGTATAGCTCTTTTTGCACTCATTAATTCTTTTACCTTTTGCTGTAAAATTCTCACAGAATCTTTACTCACATGGATAGTATGCTTGGTCTCTTCAATCTCTTTAACTAAATTTTCTTGTTCTTTTTTTAACTCTTCAATATGCAAGAGTATTTCCTCTCCACTTTTTTCTTTATCAAAAGCTTTGAGATCTTGAATTACAAGTTTATTGCCACTTCCTTGAATTTTTTCAACACGGATTAAACTTTTAGCACTACATAAACAATTACCACCAAGCTCTTGTATGTAAATTTCATCAGCAATAATCTCCCCGCCCACAGCCTTTTTAATATTTACTTTTTTAGCCTTGATAGAGCCATTTTCTAAAGTTTCAGCAAAAACTTCCTCAGCCTCACAATACCCTCTTAAGATATTAACCTCAACCTTTTGTCCTATAATAGTACTTTTATGGTGCATACTACCTTTAAGAATTACTTTTTTACCTCTTAAAACAGAATCTTGGGCCATATTACCCACAACCTCTAATTCTTGTGCTTCAACGGTAATTCTAGGACCTATTGCATCTTCTAGAGTGTTTGTGTTTTTAATCACAATGATAACTTGTTTATCAAAACCTGCCCAAATAGAACCCGTGCTTTTAAAATCTACCTTGTTAAATTCTAAATAATTTTCTATCTCATAAATAGATTTTTTTTGGATAATGAAGCCATCTTTTTTGGCAATATATTTTATACTTTCATCATCTTCTTTAACTTCAAAATTATCCGAACATATAACTTTTTCTTTGTTTGTTTTTGGCGGGAGAGCTTTTAGAATTTTAAATCTTAAATCTTTGCCATCGCTGCCCTCTTTTGGTTTAATCCTCTCAATAGCCACCTCATCTTTTCCTATGGGTGCTACATAGTTTCTATTCATCACATCATTATGTTTTTTTAAATTTTCTAGGTAATGGTATTGAATTTCTTCATTTATAGGTTCTTGTGGATTAATTCCCTTACATACTTCAAATTCAACTTCAAAATCAAATTTTTGCTTTTCTTTAACTTTAGTATTAAAATCAATAATTTGCTTTTTAAAATCAAAAATTCTAAATCCAAGTAAATATTTTTCTTTTATCATCGCTTTATAAATAGCCTCTAAAAGCTCTAGTGCTAATTTATCATGAAAAGCAATAGCTTCACCAACCCTAACACTAGCTTTTAATAAAGTGCAAAGCTCATTAGCATGCAAGTTAACTTCAAAATTTGATATGCGTGCAAATTTTTTAAAATAAATTTCTATTTTATACTCTTGCTCTATACTTAAATCATGTATTAAAAATTTTTCATCTTCTTCAAAAATTTTTAATTCTTTTTCATTAACTTTTATCCATTCTTGATTATCATAAGTATAAGAAGTGCTAAAACTTAACAATCTAAAATCAAGTTCATCAACTTCGCATTTATTTTCAGAAGCAAACATCAAAAGCTCTTTATAAGGGTCTTTAGTATATAAAATTTTCTTCTCTTCCATAGCTTAAGCTTCCTTATTGTGTGTAAAATTTTGATTTTAGCAAAAATAAAATCAAAATTTAGTTAAAATTATTGCTATTAAAAAATTTTATAATACTCAAACTAATGTTTAAAGAATGAAAATTAATGAGAAAAAATATTATTTTTAAAAATTTCATCATCAATGCCTTAGGAATTTTATTTTCTAGGATTATGGGTGTTTTAAGAGATATTGTTTTGGCTTTATACTTAGGGGCTGGAATTTATAGTGATATTTTCTTTGTAGCTTTAAAAATGCCGGCTTTTTTTAGAAGAATTTTTGCTGAAGGAGCTTTTGGACAAGCTTTTTTACCAAGTTTTTTAAAAGCAAGTAAAAAAGGTGCTTTTTGCATAAATGTCTTATTACAATTTAGTATAATTGTTTTTTTAACATGTATTTTAGTAAGTTTTTTTGCTGGATTTTTTACAAAGATTTTTGCCTTTGGTTTTAATAAAGAAACGATTATTCTAGCTGCACCTTTAGTTTCTATTAATTTTTGGTATTTGTTTTTTATCTTTTTAGTCACTTTTTTGGGTTCATTATTAAATTATAAACAAAATTTTTTCATCACTTCTTTTTCTGCTTCATTTTTTAATCTTTTTGTTGTGATTGCTGGATTTTTTGTCACTCAAGATAAACCTTTAGAAGCTTTGTATTATTTTTCATATGCGACTGTTTTAAGTGGTCTAGCTCAACTTATATGGCATATTTTTGCTTTAAAAAACACTAGAATTTTAAAAAGTATATATTTAAGTATAAAACTTAAAAAAACAAAGACTAGTTTAGATAAATTCCACTCTACTTTTACCCATGGACTTTTAGGTTCTTCGGCAAATCAAATTAGTTCATTATTAGATACTACTATAGCTAGTTTTTTAATGGCTGGAAGCATTTCGTATTTGTATTATTCTAATAGGGTTTTTCAGCTTCCTTTAGCTCTTTTTGCAATCGCTCTAAGTCAAGTAAGCTTCCCAAAAATACTAAGACATTTAAAAGCAAATGAAGAACAAAAAGCCTTAGCTTTTATGCAAACAGCTTTTGAGTATTTAAGCATACTTTTAATTTTAGCTAGTATAGTAGGGATTATTTTAGCTAAAGAAATTGTGGAGTTTTTATTTCAAAGAGGAAATTTTAATCAAGAAGATACAAAAATCACTGCATTTTTATTACAAGCTTATCTTTTAGGACTTTTGCCTTTTGGTTTGCAAAAACTTTTCTCTTTGTGGCTTTATGCTAAATTTAAACAAAAAATAGCCGCTATAATAGCCTTTAAAACACTTTTTATATCAGCATTTTTTAGCATAGTGATTATTTTACTCATCAAAGAAGAAGCTTATAAAAGCTTAGGTATTGCACTTGCTTCATCTATTAGTGCTTTTTATTTATTATATGCTAATATTAAAGAATTTGGTTTTAAAAATCTTTGGGGTATTTTTAGGGTTAAATTTTGGCTTATTAGCATAGTATTTTTAAGTTTATTTGCTTTAGGCTTATTTGAAATTAAAGATATTTTAATACAATTTTTAATTGAAATTTATCATTTTTTTAAAGGTTTATTTTAATGGTTTTTTTTGATAGTGTTTTAAAGAAAAAATGCGAATTTATCCCACATGAGGCAAAAAAAGCAAATATTTATTTATGCGGGCCTACTGTATATGATGATGCACATTTAGGACATGCAAGAAGTAGCGTGTGTTTTGATTTTTTAAGAAGAGTTTTACTAGCAAATGATTATGAAGTAGTTTTTGCTAGAAATTACACTGATATTGATGATAAAATCTTAAAAAAAATGCAAGAAAGTGGTAAAAGTTTAGAAGAAATTACAAATTTTTATATTAAAAGATATGAAGAGGATATGCAAACACTTAATATCTTAGAACCTAATTTTAAACCAAAGGCTACAGCTTATATTGAGCAAATGATTGCTTATATAGAAAAACTTTTAGAATTAAACCTAGCTTATAAACTTAAAGATGGGATTTATTTTGATACTAGCAAGGATGATAAATACTTTTATATCTCTAAAAGAAATTTAGAAGATAATCAATCACGCCTAGAAGAAAGCGTTGCTAAAAAAAATGATAGCGATTTTGTTTTATGGAAATTTGATGAAAAATTTTATCCTGCAAATTTTGGTAAAGGAAGACCAGGTTGGCACACAGAATGTGTTGTGATGATAGAAAGTATTTTTAAAGATAAACTTGATATTCATGCAGGGGGTATAGATTTGCTTTTTCCTCATCATGAAAACGAAGCTTGTCAGTGTCGTTGTAAAAATAATCATGAATTAGCTAATTTTTGGTTACATAATGGCTTTGTACAAATTAATGGTGAAAAAATGAGTAAAAGCTTGGGAAATAGCTTTTTTCTAAAAGATTCTTTAAAACTTTTTAGTGGAGAGGTTTTGAGATTTTATCTTTTAAGCGTACATTATAGAGCGCATTTTAACTATGCTTTAGAAGACTTACAAGCTGCTAAAAAAAGGCTTGATAAATTTTATCGCTTAAAAAAACGCTTAAACATAAATGCTTTTATAGATGAAAAAACTACCATAGAAAGTGAAGTAGCTAAAAATATCTTAGAAGTTTTAAATGATGATCTAAATGCCTCTAAAGCCTTAGCTTTACTTGATGAGTTTATCAATGAAAGTAATATTTGCTTAGATAAAAACCCAAAAGACAAAGCTTATAAAATACAAGTAGAAAAAACCTTAAAAGAACTTGCTTTTATTTTTGGTATAGGTTTTATAGATACTATAAAATATTTTCAATTTGGCATTGGTGAAGAAAAATGTCAAGAAATAGAAGAAAAAATTGCTCTACGCAACAAGGCAAAGCAAGAAAAAAACTATGCCTTAGCAGATCAAATTCGTGATGATTTAGCTAAAGAGAATATTCTTTTAATGGATACACCAAATGGTGTAATATGGGAGAAAAATGGATAAAAATTACAAAGAAATGAAGCTTAAAGAGGTTTTTACTCGCTTTAAGCCTTATTATAAAGATTATTGGTTTTATTTTGTTTTAGCTATTATAGGTATGCTTTTAACTAGTGGTGGAACAGCTGCTAGTGCATACATCATAGAGCCTATTTTAAATAAAATTTTTATAGAAAAAAATGTTGATTTGCTTTATTATATGCCTTTGCTTGTTGTTTTAATTTATGCTTTAAAAAATCTTGGTGCTTATATGCAAGTTTATTATATATCTTATGTTGGGACAGATATTTTAAGAAGATTAAGAGAATTAGTTCTTGGCAATCTTTTACGCTTAGATATGAGCTTTTTTCATAAATACAGAAGTGGGGAATTAATCAGCCGGTGTACTTCTGATATTGGAGCTTTGCAAAATATAGTTTCTACTATCATACCTGAAATTTTAAGAGAAAGTTTAACTGCAATTGGACTTTTAAGTGTTGTTATTTATCAAAGTCCAAAACTTGCTTTTTTTGCTTTAGTAATTTTGCCTTTAGCAATTTACCCTCTTGCTATTTTTGCTAAGAAAATCAAAAAAATAGGACGCAATACCCAAGAAAAAAATTCTGATCTTACTTCAAGATTAAGTGAAATCTTTTCTAATATAGAACTGATTAAAGCTTCTAATGCAGGTAAAAATGAAATGCAAAAATTTAGCCAAACTAATAGCGAAGTTTGCAAACTTTCTTTAAAAGGCATTAGAATCGAAGCTTTAAGTAGCCCTTTAATGGAATCTATGGGTTCAATTGGCTTTGCAATAGTAATTATAATAGGTGGTAAAGAAGTAATTGATGGAAGTTTAAGTATAGGTTCTTTTTTTAGCTTTACTACAGCTTTATTTATGGCTTATACCCCTATTAAAAGACTTTCTTCACTTTATACAAGATTACAAAATGCAGTAGCAGCAAGTGAAAGAACTTTTTATCTAACTGATTTAGAACCACAAATTAAAGGTGGTAAAGAAAAACTTACAGAAAATATCCAAAACATTCATTTTAAAAATGTTTCTTTAAGCTATCAAAAAGATAAAACGGTATTAAAAGATGTAAATTTTTCTCTTAACAAAGGAGAAATTCTAGCCTTAGTTGGATCAAGTGGCGGAGGAAAATCTTCTATTATTAATCTTTTGATGTATTTTTTTGAAAAAGATAGTGGTGAAATTTTAATCAATCAAAAAGATATTAGTTCTTTTGATATTGTTAGTTTGAGAGAAAATATCTCTTTGGTAACTCAAAATATTTATATATTTAATGACACTATAGCTCAAAATATTGCTTATGCTAAAGAATACGATGAAGTACGCGTGATAGAGGTTTTAAAACAAGCTAATGCTTATGATTTTGTTCAAGAGCTTGGCGGTATACATACTGAATTAAAAGAGCACGGAAAAAATCTCTCCGGCGGACAAAAACAACGCATTGCTATAGCAAGGGCTTTATATAAAAATCCTCAAATTTTAATTTTTGATGAAGCAACCTCAGCACTTGATAATGAAAGTGAAAAAGCCATAGTAAAAACTATAGAAAGCTTAAAAAAGGATCGTTTGATACTCATCATCGCTCATAGACTTAGCACTATAGAAAATGCCGATAAAATTGCTGTACTTGATAAAGGAAAAATAGCTTCTATAGGAAATGATGCTTATTTAATGAAAAATTGCGAAATTTATCAAAAATTAAAACAAAAAGTACAAAAAACTGACAAAGATAAAGAAAATGAAAACTAAGAATTATCATTTTTTTAGTACAATATGCTATTTTGTAAAAAAAGGAAAAATATGACCTATGAAAGCTTAAAACCTTTAATATATAAATTAGATCCAGAAAATGCTCATGCCTTGGCTGAATTTAGTATGCGAACACTAGATTGTATATTTCCTGGGGGGCTTAGTTTTTTTGCAAAAGATTACGTAGTAAATGATGAAATTTTAAATCAAGAAATTTTTAATCTAAATTTTTATAACCCTGTGGGCTTAGCAGGTGGCTTTGATAAAAATGCCACAATGATAAGACCACTAAGTGCTTTAGGTTTTGGCTTTTTAGAATATGGAACTTTCACCCCAAAACCTCAAAATGGTAATGAAAAACCTAGACTTTTTAGACTTGTTGAACAAGAAAGTATTCAAAATGCTATGGGTTTTAATAATAAAGGTAAAGATGCTATCGCAAAAGAAGTAAAAAAAGTCTATCCATTTAGCATACCTTTAGTAGCAAATATAGGCAAAAACAAAATCACTCCAAATGAAGAAGCTATTAATGATTATATTATTTTATTAAAAGAGTTTAAAGATTTGTGTGATTTATTTGTGATTAATATATCCTCTCCAAATACCAAAAATTTAAGAGATTTACAAAGTGAAGAATTTGTAAGTACTTTATTTAACCAAGCAAAAGAAATCACGAATAAACCAGTTATTTTAAAAATTGCTCCGGATATGAATATAGACAGCGCAATTTCACTTTGCAAAAGCGCTATTAGTGCAAAAGCTGATGGTATTATCATGGCAAATACTAGTATAGATTATTCTTTGATTGATAATGCAAGAACTTTTGGTGGAATTAGCGGTAAATTAATCACTCAAAAAAGTGCGACATTTTTTAAAGAAGTGGCTAAAGAAATTTATCAAGATACTATTTTAATAGCAAGTGGAGGTATAGATAGTGCCCAGCTTGCTTATGAGCGCATTAAAAACGGGGCTAGTTTGGTTCAAATTTATACAGCTATGATTTTTAAAGGGCCAAGCATTGTTAAAAATATCAATCAAGGTTTAATTGAGCTTTTAAAACAAGATGGTTTTAATCATATTAGTCAAGCTATAGGAGTTAATTTTAAATGATTAATTATAAAAAAATCACCCTTGAAAATGAACTTGAAATTTATACTTTACCTGTAAATAAAAAAAGCGGAGTTATAAGTGTAGATATTTTTTATAAAGTTGGCTCAAGAAATGAAAAAATGGGAAAAAGTGGCATAGCTCATATGCTTGAACATTTAAATTTTAAAAGTACAAAAAATTTAAAAGCAGGTGAATTTGATGAAATAGTCAAAGGTTTTGGTGGAGTGGATAATGCAAGCACGGGCTTTGACTATACGCATTATTTTATAAAATGCTCTAGTGAAAATTTAGATAAGTCTTTATGGCTTTTTGCTGAATTAATGCGTAATTTAAATTTAAAAGATGATGAGTTTCAGCCTGAAAGAAATGTAGTTTTAGAAGAAAGGCGTTGGAGAACTGATAACAATCCTTTGGGATATTTGTATTTTAGATTATACAATCATGCCTTTTTACACCATCCATATCACTGGACTCCGATAGGCTTTTTTAAAGATATACAAAATTGGAAAATAGAAGATATACAAGATTTTCATCAAACTTTTTATCAACCTAAAAATGCTATTTTGCTTGTGAGTGGTGATATTAACGAAGATGAAGTATTTACTTTAACTAAAAAACATTTTCAAGATATAAAAAATACCAAAGAAATCCCTATAGTTCATGAAAAAGAACCTGAGCAAGATGGTGCTAAACGTGTGATCTTACACAAAGAAAGCGATACGCAATTATTAGCACTTGCATATAAAATTCCTGCATTTAATCACGAAGATATGCCAAAACTTTGTGCATTAAGCGAACTTTTGGGAAATGGAAAAAGTTCTTTAATAAGTGAAATTTTAATTGATAAATTAGAACTTATCAATGAATTTTATGCTTATGCAAGTGAAAATATAGATGAGAATTTATTTATATTTATTTGTGTTTGCAATGAAGGTATAAAAGCAGAAGATGTTGAAAAAGAGCTTTTAAAAATTCTTGAAGATGTAAAAAATGCTAAATTTGATGATACTATCATGGAAAAAATAAAAAATACCGTAAAAAGTGATTTTATTTTTTCATTAAGCAATGCAAGTAGCGTTGCGAATATTTATGGATCTTATCTTGCCAAAGGCGATTTAAAACCTTTGCTTGATTATGAAAAAAATATAGAAAATTTAAGTAAAGATGACTTAATTCATTGTGCTAAAAAATACTTCAATGAAAACAAATCTACTACAATAATCTTAAAAAGGGGTGAAAATGGACAATAAAATCATCATAGGAGCAATGACGGCTTTAATAACTCCATTTAAAAATGGAAAATTAGACGAACAAACTTACCACAAACTCATCAAAAGACAAATAGCAAATGGAATTGATGCAGTAGTACCTGTTGGAACAACCGGAGAAAGTGCCACCTTAACCCATGAAGAACATAGAATCTGTATAGAAATAGCATTAGATGCTTGCAAGGGAAGTTCTTGTAAAGTTTTAGCAGGAGCAGGAAGCAATGCTACACACGAGGCTGTAAGTTTAGCTAAATTTGCACAAGAACACGGAGCTGATGGTATTTTAAGCGTTACTCCATACTATAACAAACCCACACAAGAAGGTTTGTATTTACATTATAAAGAAATAGCAAAAAGCATAGATATACCTGTGCTTTTATATAATGTCCCAGGAAGAACAGGTTGTGAGCTTCAAACAGAAACTATTATAAGATTATTTAGAGATTGTGAAAATATTTATGGAATAAAAGAAGCTAGTGGGAGCATTGATAAATGCGTTGATTTATTAGCACATGAACCTAGAATGATACTTTTAAGCGGAGAAGATGCAATTAATTATCCTATACTTTCAAATGGCGGTAAAGGTGTGATTTCAGTTACTTCAAATTTACTTCCTGATATGATTTCAAAATTAACTCATCTAGCTTTAGAAGAAAAATACATTGAAGCCAAAAAAATCAATGATGAGTTGTATAATATCAATAAAATTTTATTTTGCGAAAGCAATCCTATACCTATTAAAGCGGCAATGTATATAGCAGGTTTAACCCCTACTTTAGAGTATCGTTTGCCACTTTGCAAACCTAGTGATTGCAATTTAGCAAAAATAGAAGCAATTATGAAAAACTATAACATAAAAGGATTTTAATGGATACTTTTTTTCAAAATAAAACTTTAGTAATTAGTGGTGGAACAAGAGGGATTGGTAAAGCTATTGTATATGAGTTTGCAAAAGCGGGAGCTAATGTAGCTTTTACTTATAACTCTAATGCAGATTTAGCTCAAGAAATTGTAAAAGATTTAGAAAATAATTATAAAATTAAAGCTAAAGCTTATGAGTTTAACATACTTGAACCAGAAACTTATAAAGAATTATTTGAAAAAATCGATCAAGATTTTGACAGAATAGATTTTTTCATCTCTAATGCTATTATCTCAGGTCGTGCTGTTGTTGGCGGATATACCAAATTTATGAAATTAAAACCTCGTGGAATAAATAATATTTTCACAGCAACTGTAAATGCATTTGTAGTTGGAGCACAAGAAGCAGCAAAAAGAATGGAAAAAGTTGGTGGAGGTAGTATATTATCTATTTCTTCAACAGGAAATTTGGTACATATTGAAAACTATGCTGGTCATGGTACCGCAAAAGCAGCGGTAGAAGCTATGGCAAGATATGCTGCAACTGAACTTGGCTCTAAAAACATCCGTGTCAATGTAGTAAGTGGTGGACCGATTGACACTGATGCGCTTAAGGCGTTTACAAATTACGAAGAAGTTAAAAATGCAACTATTAATCTTAGCCCGCTAAACCGTATTGGACAGCCTCAAGATTTAGCTGGAGCATGTTTATTTTTATGTTCTGACAAAGCAAACTGGATCACAGGCCACACTTTAATCGTAGATGGTGGTACAACTTTTAAATGATTCATTACCCCATTTTGGGGTATTTTCTTTAAACACAAGGATTAATAAACAATGAATTTACCTAATATCTTAGCATTTATAAGGATATTATTAGCCCCTCTTTTATTTTTTTTGCTTATTAATGATTTTGATAATATTCATCCTAGTTGGGTAAATTATTTTGCTTGTGTTGTTTTTGGCATAGCTGCCTTGACTGATTTTTTTGATGGTTATATCGCAAGAACTTGGAATCAAACTACAAAGCTTGGATCCATCATAGATCCACTAGCTGATAAAATGCTTGTTTTAGCTGCTTTTTTGGGATTATTGCTTACCCAAAAAGCTGATCCTTGGATAATTTATATTATTTTAGTAAGAGAGTTTTTTATAACCGGTTTTCGAGTGGTTATGGTGAGTGAAAAATTTGATGTAAGTGCATCTTTTGCAGGTAAAATAAAAACAAGCTTTCAAATGATAGCCATTATATTTTTAATCATGCAATGGCCTTTTGCTAATACATTGCTATTTATTGCCTTAGTACTTACACTTTATTCAGCTTTTGAATACATACTAGCTTACATAAAACATTTAAAAAAGGTATAATTTGAAATCATATTTATTTTTATTTATTATCTTAGCTATTGGCTTTAAATTTTACTCTTTTAGCTTTTTAATAACACTTTTAGTTATATCTTTTTTAATTTTTTTTCACGAGCTAGGACATTTTTTAGCTGCAAAGCATATGAGGGTTGATGTAGAAATTTTTAGCATAGGCTTTGGAAAAGCTATTTTTAAAAAAACTTACAAAAACACAGAATATCGCTTATCTGCTCTACCTTTTGGTGGTTATGTTAAACTTAAAGGACAAGATGATTTAAATCCTAGTGAAAAAAATTACGAACCAAATAGCTATAATACTCTAAGTCCTCTAGCTAGAATTTACATACTTTTTGCAGGGCCATTTTTTAATTTCCTTTTAGCATTTTTGCTTTATATAGCCATAGGTTTTTTAGGTGTGCAAAAACTTGCGCCTATTATTGGAAATATAGCACCAAACTCAGCTGCACAAAAAGCAAATTTACAAATTGGAGATAAAATTCTAGCTATAGATGGAGTTAAAATCCAAAGCTTTGAAGAAATTGGCAAACTTGTACATATAAAACCAACCTTACTTAGTATAGAACGCGATAATAAACCCATCAACATCACCCTAACCCCGCAAATTGATCAAGGTTATAATGAGTTTTATCAAAAAGTTCAAAAGCCTTTAATTGGTATAGCACCTAAGGGTGAGTTTGTTACTATTTATCATCCAGGAATTAGTAGTTTAAAATACGCTTATGAAGAAAGCGTAGAGGCTTCTTTGCTCATTTTTAAAGGACTTACTAAAATCATCAGCGGGGAGTTAGATGCTAAAAATATGGGTGGAATCATCACTATGGTTGATATAACCTCCAAAGCAGCAAATACTAGCATAGTAGTTTTATTTTTAATCACAGCTTTAATCTCTATCAATCTTGGGGTACTAAATCTACTTCCTATCCCAGCACTTGATGGAGGGCATATATTATTTAATCTTTATGAGCTAATTTTCAAAAAAGAAGTTCCAAAAGTATGTTTTGAATATCTTAGTTATTTTGGCATGGCTTTGCTTTTAAGTTTAATGGTGTTTGTAACTTATAATGATATTACTCGTTTTATGGCTAATTAATAAGTCCTAGTAGCAAAATCATAACGGTTAAATTCACCTATATTGTTTTTACGATAAAAACTATTATAAAATTGCTTACTTAAACTTTGCTCATAATTTAGTCTAAATCTTACCCACATTGCTGTTTGATCTTTAATACCGGTTTTTTCATCTTGATAATTAAGTGATAAATCCAAAATAGAAATTGGAGAATAAGTAATATTATAGTGATTTTGCAGTTCCTTTATATTAGAATTAATATTTAAAATATTTAAATAAGGTAAATCAAATACAACACCAAGCTCTGTACTATCATCACTATCGTTTTCTTTGATCTTATAATGATTAGCATATGCTTTAAAATAGTGACTAAATTGTAATTCAGCACCAAAGCTATTTTTTGTGTAAGCTTCTTTGTATTGATCATTAAAATAGTTAAAACCGAAATTAAATTCATTAAATGTATAACGATTGATAAGTCCCAAAGAATAAGCCTGTTCTACTTGACCTATTCTTGCTTGTTTTTCCAAAAGCAAAGTAGCATTATTATAATCTAATATCGAATTGATATTTTTTATATTTACATTCAAAGCACTATAGTCTAAATTAGCTTCCGTTTTATCTTTAGAGCTTAAATTTAAAACTTGGCCTAAAGACTTGCTAGCAAAGGATCCAAAATCCATATTTTGATTTTGGTATTCTTGTGGTTTTTGAAAAAATACTTGTTTAGAAACCATATTTGTCTTTTGTTTTTTAGTAGCATTTACCTCGCTTTCACTTAAACTTTCTTCTAAACTTAAAGCAAACACGTTTATACATATACAACTTAAAAAAATGTATTTTTTCACTCAACCTCTCATTTATATGTATTTTTTGTATTCTATTTCGCTTATCATCCTTTCATTTATATCTTGAATTTGCTTAATCCAAACATAAATATTTTTTTCTTCTTGTATTAATTGATTATTTTTTATACAACTAAACAATTTCTCGATACAAGAATTTAAATCTTGGTTTAAAACAAAAATATTATTTTGAGTATCAAATTTAGCTAAATTATTATCTTCTATATATTCTACTTTAGAATTAATAACACAAGAACATGCCAAGTATGTTTTCAAACAACATTCTAAATAAAGTAAAATTTTATTAGTATCCATGCTTGTTTTAGAAATTTCATCTAATAAAATTTTAGCATTTTCATCAACACCTGTGAAAACTTTTTGAAATTCTTCTAAACTTGAATTAGAATTTTTAGCAACTCTATAGGCTTCGTTTGTAATATCTTTAATATTGCCCATTTGTTCTATTAACGCTTTAATCATCACAGAAATTTCTTTAGCTGCAACTTGGGTTTTTTCAGCCAAAGCTCTAACCTCATCAGCAACCACAGCAAAACCTCTACCATGCTCACCTGCGCGAGCGGCTTCAATCGCAGCATTTAATGCCAAAAGATTTGTTTGCTCTGTAATATCTTCAATAATACCTATAAAAGAAGATACACTATTAATTTGCTGAGAAAAAGCATCTATTAAAGTATGAATTTGTCCTATATTTTCACCTAAATTTGCCAAATCATCTGAGATTACCTGTGCGTTTTTAGCACTTTTTGAAGAATGAATAGAAATGTCATTTGCCTGTTCATATACATCATGCATAATATCTGCAGTATCATTAAGCTTTGTATTAATCAATGCTAATTCTTTTTGCAAAGAATCTGACATACTCTTGGATACATTTTCTACAATAATACTTCTTGTGGATAAATTTTGGGTTTTTTCAATTTCTAAGGTTGCCTCATTAATAACCTTGGCATTATATTCAAAAGCACCAACCAAACCCTCAAGTCTTGCTTTTCTATAGAATCTTTGCTCTTTGACAGCTAAAATTGCGTTAAGAATTTCTCTATTAAAAGCTTCAATTTGATCTGCTAAGTCATTAACAACCCAGCCCAACTTACCTACTCCAGATTTTGGAACAGGTATATGAGTTACCCTAGCTTCTAAATTTCCTTTTGCAAGATCATTTAAAACTGAAGCTGCTCTCAATACTTCTTTATTTCTGTAATAAGCACTAGCAAGTCCAAATAATACTACTAAAGTTCCCAGTATGCAAAATACAAACCCAAATATTTTACCTTCTAGTATTTCTAAAATAGCCATCAAACAAAACAAAAATAAGGCAAAATAGTTTACCAGTTGATTAACACTATATTGATAAAACCATTTCTTCATAACTCATTCCTTTGGCATTTAAAATTTCCTCAAACATCTTTCTTGAAGCTTTTTTACCACACTTTTGTTCTTCAAGTAAAAGCTCTTTATATAATCTCTCTATTTTTTCAATAGCCTCTCTTTTAGGATTTAAGCGCATAGAATGATACCCCATAACCTCTCCATTAGAATCAAAAGAAGGAGTTATAAAAGCTAATACCCAATAGAATGAGCCATCTTTAGATAAATTTTTTACATAAGCAATAACCTCTTTTTTATTTTTAATACTCTCCCAAAGAATTTCAAAAACAACTTTAGGCATATCAGGATGACGAATTATATTATGGGGTTTACCCAAAAGCTCTGATTCTTTATATCCTGATAAAATCATAAAATTTCTATTACAATAAACTATTCTTCCAGTTTTATCGGTTTTTGAAATAATAATTTGCCCATCATTGAAAAATTTCTCATTTAATGTAGGTTGAATTTTTCGCATATACTCTCCTTGTTTGCAATACATAAGGATATACGAACAAAGTGAAGTGAAAATGAAATTCTAATTTTTTCCTTTTTTTAGCTGACGGATTAAAAATCTCGCAGGATGTAAAGCGTATAAAAACTCTTTTTCTATGCTTGGTTCATTAAAAATCAAAGAAGTAATAATTCTAGAAGATATAATAGCACTAGCAAAAGCTCTAGATCCATGAGCAATAGAAAAATACAAAGGAATAAAATCATTTGGCGCTACTTGACTTTTATTTTTATGCCATAAAAGTGCTTTATAATTTTGCATATAAAAATTTTCATCATAAGCTTGACCTATTATGGCAAATCTATCACTAGAATATGATCTAAATCCTACTTTTCCACCCATAATTTCTAAATTTTCATCATGCAAAAACTCTTTTATATTTTCAATATTTTGCAAATCATCGCTTTTTAAAAGTGTTGTATCTTGATTAAGCCTATCATAACTTGCACCAATAAGTTGCAAATTTAATTCTTCATTGACAGGACAAATATAACCTTTTGAAGATAGAGCATGAATATTTTTTAAAAATGGTTTTAAATGAGTACACTGACCTCTAACGCTACTTAATTTCATATATTTATACTCTAAAAAATTTTTAATATCAGCACCTTGAGCATAAATTAACACATCATAATTTTTTAATGTTTTTTTATTGTTAAATCGCAAAGAAAACTTTTCATTTTCATAAGAATAATCTTTAAATTCATACTCAAAAAACATCCTAGCCTTGCTTTTTTGCAAAAGCGTTTTTACAAGCTCTTTGGGCTTTATACATGTTCCATCTTTTAAAAAGGCTTGGTTGTTAATAATTTCAAATAAAACATTATCTTTTTGACTATCAAAACGCTCTTGCATAAGCTCATTATGAGCAAATTCATAAACCCCTTGTGGAATTAAATTTAAAATTTGCCTATAAAATCTACTAGACTCTAAAAAAGCATATTGTGAAAACTCACCCAATAATACATCAGGTTTTAAAATCAAAGAGCTTAAAATTCCATTGATATTTCCAGAAGCACCCTTGCCTAATGAATTTTCTTTTTCAAAAACATCTACTTGGATATTTCTTAAAGAAAGCTCATAAGCTATACTAGCTCCAGCTATACCTGCTCCGATGATGGCTATTTTTTGTATTTCTTTTTTCAAACACGGGGTGTTAAAATAAGCAAATTTATCTTCAAAATCAAGGCCATTAAAAATAGCCTGTATCATTTCTCTTTTTCTAAAACCTTTGATCTTTTGTACTTGAAAATTATTATTAATTAAAGCTTTTTTTAAAATACTTGCAGAAGAAAAGGTCAAAACCTTGGCATTTATTTTTGAATTTTTAGCAACTTTTTTTATAATGTCCCCATCAAACATCTCTTGATTTTTGGCAGGTGCAAAACCATCTAAATACCAAATATCAGCTTTAAAGTCTAAATTTTGCAATTTTTCTTTAGCATCACCAAATACCAAATCTAAAAAGCAATCTTGAAAATAAAATCTATAAACTCCATCTTTACATGGGGGATAAAATTTTAAAAACTGCTCTAAAAGCTCTTTAAATTCCTCATAAAAACCAAGGTTTTTATAAATTTCTCTTAATTTATCTTTTTCTATATAAAAATTTTCAAAACTAAGATAAAATAATCTTTGGTTTTCTTTTTTTTCCTTTATAAAACGCTTTAAAGTAAGGAAAAAATTTAAACCTATACCAAAACCAAGCTCTGCGATGATAGTTTGTTTTGTTCGAAATTCAAAAGCATTAGTATAGACAAATTCACTTTCGCTTAAACCATCGCTAGAATTAAAATAATAATCATCAAAATCCAAAGAAAAAGGTGCATTGTTTTTAATGATAATATTTGCTTTTTTCATTGATTTTTATAAAAATAACTCTCTATGCCATTGGCAATACCAATAGCTAATAATTCTTGAAAATTTTTATTTGTTAATCTATTTCTTTCGCTAGGATGGCTAATATAACCTGTTTCAATCAATATAGCAGGCATTTGCGCACCCACTAAAACCCAAAAAGGAGCTTCCCTAACCCCACCATCAACAACTTTATATTTTTTTCTTACATTGCTTAAAATCTTTTTTTGCACATCAATAGCCAATTTATTTGAAGCAACTATTTTTTCACGATTTAAAAAATTTAAAAAGGTTTGTTTAGAAAAATAATTCATCTCTTCAAAATCTGATTGATTTTCTAATTCAGCAGCCTTTTTGCTTCTTTCGCTTCTCGCAGGAGATAAAAAGAAAGTTTCAATACCCTCAAGAGTTTTAGCTCTTTGTTTATTTGGAGCTGCATTAGCATGGATAGAAATAAACAAATCTGCCATTTTTTCATTAGCCATAGAAGTTCTATCTCTTAAATTTATAAATTTATCTGTGCTTCTAGTATAATAAATTCTATATCCACGTTTTTTAAGCTCATTACCAAGTTTTAAAGCTACACTTAAAACTACATCTTTTTCTCTAACACCCTTATCACCCAAAGTACCCGGATCTTTACCTCCATGACCTGGGTCAATTACTATGATTTTCCCCGATTTTTTAATAGTAGTTTTTGTTGCTTTTGAAGTAGTTTTTGTCGGTGTTTTTTTGACCTTTTTTTCAAACCCTATAAACAATTCTTCATTGTCTAAATCAAGATTAGTTTTAAAATCACTAGTAGAATTTAAAACAACTCTTACTGTAGTTTTATTAAACTGCACTATTGTGATGGATTGATTTTTGTTGATATCTATTTTTTTTCTATCACCTTCTAAAATAGCTTCAAAGCTTACAATAGAGCGATATATTTTACCATCTTTAAAGGAATTGATTTTAATATCCTCAAAATCAATATCGTTATTTAATTTTAAATTAACACCATTTTTATCTTTACTTGATTTTATAATATATAAAGGCTCATTTTTAACAACTTCTTTTTTAACTTCTGTTTTTTTAATCTCATTTTGTTTTTTAACTATAGATTTGGATTCTTCTTTTTTTTCTATTTTTTCAAGTCCCATAAAAAAACTTTGATCTTTAAGCTCTATTTTGATCTTTAATTCTTTTTTTGAGCTTAAAACCAAACGCATGCTTGTTGAATCAAATTGCGACACGATAATATCAAAATCTTTAAATTTAAAAGTTCTCTTAGGACCTTTTAAAATTCCATCAAAATCTGCAACATAACGAAAATTCTTATCGCCTTTGAGAGTAAAGTTTTTAATGTCTTTTTGGCTGATTTTTTCACTTAAATCAAGTAAGATACCATTGTCTAATTTTTTAACATCAAGCACAAAAAGCTCTTTTTGCGCTGGAGTTTTTTTATCTTCTTTTTTATCTTCTTTTTTATCTTCTTTTTTATCTTCTTTTTTATCTTCTTTTTTATCTTCTTTTTTATCTTCTTTTTTATCTTCTTTTTTATCTTCTTTTTTATCTTCTTTTTTATCTTCTTTTTTATCTTCTTTTTTATCTTCTTTTTTATCTTCTTTTTTATTAATAGGTAATGTGGTATTAGTTTCAATTTTTGATTGTTCTTTTTTTATTTTTTGATCTTGTATGACTTTTAAAGCATTTTTTAAACGTGCAATTTCTTCTTCACTTACCCCACTTTCTTTAAGCTCTTGCACATAAGCTTTATCATCAAAACCTAAAGAATTTGAACTTATGATTAATCTTTTTAAAATCTCATTTTTTTCTTCATTATTATCATTAATCACACTTTGTATATACAAAGATTTTAACTGCTGGTGTAATTGTAATTTTTCTTCTGAATTAGAAGTTAAAAAATTTTGATCAAATTTCTTAACTTCCACATTAGCAAAAACACTAAAACAAAATAATAAAAAAATAAAAAATATTCTAAGCATCTTCACCATTAACTAATTTTTTCATTAGTTCTTCTACACTAATAAGCTTATCTAGTCTATATCCATTAGCCCCTGTAAAAAATAAGCCTGTTTCTTTTTTACCGCTCCAAGCATCATATAATCTATCTGCTATACAATAACCTACTTTAGTAGCTTCCTTACCTCTACCACATGGTGCAACACAATTACTCACGCAAGAAATTTTCGGTCCCATTCTTTTATCAACTAAATTTAAAAGATTAGTTCTTACTCCTCTTGCAGGATAGCCGACTGGAGATTTTAAAAGCTCAATATCTTCTTTTTTACAATCAAGCAATACTTGTTTAAAATCATCGCTCGCATCGCATTCAAAAGTTCCTATAAAACGAGTTCCCATTTGAACGCCACTTGCCCCTAAAGACATCATTTTTTCTATATCTTGCTTATCCCAAATTCCACCCGCAGCAATTAATGGTATATCTCCCCAGTTTTTAATTTCTTGCGCAACTTGTGGTACTACATTTTCTAATTGATATTCATCCATTAAACATTGCTCATAAGTAAAACCTTGATGTCCTCCGCTTTTTGGTCCTTCAACTACAACTGCATCAGGCAAGCGATTATATCTACTTTGCCATCTTTTACAGATAATTTTTAAAGCTTTAGCTGATGATACAATAGGTACCAAAGCAACATCAGGATAATCTTGTGTGAATTCAGGTAAATTTGTAGGAAGCCCTGCTCCTGAAATTATTACATTAAAACCAACTTCACAAGCATTGCGTGCAATTTGTGCATAATTATTACTTGCATATAAAATATTACAGCCCAAAGGTGCGTCTTTACAAACCTTTCTAGCATTATCTATCAAAGCTTTTAAGCCTGCTTTTGAGTAAAAATTATCACTACCATAAGGCTTTGCATTAAACTCTTTGTCTATATGTGTTCTATTTTCATAATATCCAGTTCCTACTGAAGAAATAATTCCTAATCCACCATTTAAAGAAACCGCAGAAGCAAGTTTGTCCCAACTTATACCAAGTCCCATACCACCTTGAAAAATAGGATATTTTATCTCATGCTTTCCAATTTTTAAAGCTTTAAAACTCATCATATTACCTTTAATTTTGCAAATTTTCTTTTTCCAACTTGTAAAATATATTCACCGCTTTCTAGTTGGCATTGTTCATCTTGAACTTTTTCTCCATTAACACTTACTGCATTAGAATTAATCAATCTTCTAGCTGCTGAAGTAGAACTTTCCATTTTACACTCTACTATAGCTTTTGCAAGCCAAATACTACCTTCTAAGGCAAAACTTGGCATATCACTAGGAAGCTCTTTTGCACTATGGACTTTATCAAATTCTTCCTTAGCTTTTAAAGCACATTCGCTTGAGTGAAAACGTGCAGTAATTTCCAAAGCTAAATTTTCCTTAGCTTTTTTAGGATGTAATGAACCATTTTTAATATCATCTTTTATTTGTGAAATTTCATTTAAGCTTTTTTCACTTAAAAGCTCATAATATCTAAACATCAACTCATCACTTATACTTAAAACCTTAGCATACATATCTTTAGCATCTTCTGTTACACCGATATAATTTCCTAAGCTTTTACTCATTTTATTTACGCCATCAAGGCCTTCAAGCAATGGCATCATCATCACCGCTTGTTCTTTTTGGCAATTATATACTCTTTGAAGCTGTCTACCCATTAAAAGATTAAACTTTTGATCCGTTCCGCCCATTTCTATATCACTTTTTAATGCAACACTATCATAACCTTGTAAAAGTGGATATAAAAACTCACAAATTGATATAGGACTTTGTTCTTTAAAACGCTTGGTAAAATCATCTCTTTCAAGCATTCTAGCAACACTAAAAGTCGAAGTAAGTTCTACTATACCAGCAGCACCAAGTTCATTTAGCCATTTAGAATTAAAATGAATTTGAGTTTTACTTGGATCTAAAATCTTAAAAACTTGCTCTTCATAGGTTTTGGCATTTTTAAGCACTTCCTCTTTATCAAGCTTTTTTCTTGTGGCACTTTTTCCTGTTGGATCACCGATTTGAGCAGTAAAATCACCTATTAAAAACTGCACTATAGCTCCATGCTTTTGAAGTAAAGCCATCTTACTTAAAACTACAGTATGACCCAAATGCAAATCAGCAGCCGTAGGATCAAACCCAGCCTTTACAAAAAAATTTTCACCTTTTTCATAGTAATTTTTTACTAAAGAAACCAATCTTTCCTCATCAATAATTTCTGCTATTCCTCGTTTAATTTCTTTAATAATTTCCTCAATATTCATTATAAAACCTTTTTTTAGTGATTATTATACGCATCATTTAAAGATGTAAAATCTAAGATTTTGTATCTAGCTTTTAGTCTTTCTTTTGCATTTTCAACATCTACATTATTAGGTAATTCAACCTGTACTTCAAAATAATTTGCCACTACAGGTTCTGAATCAGCTGAATTGATAGTTAAAACATTTATTTGCATTTTAGCCAAAGTAGTTAGAAAATCTGCTAAAGAACCTTTTTTATTCTCTATAGAAACGATGATTTTGTAACTTTTTATCGAGCTATCATTCCAAGAAACAAAAACCATTTCTTTATTATCTTCTATCATTTTCATTGCTTGTTCGCAAAGTTTATGGTGTATCATTGCGCCAGTTGAGTGTCTAAAAGCGATGATTTCATCTCCTCTTTTAGGCCTACAACAATAATCAAAATTAATCGTGGTTATTTTATAATTAGAACCAATCACTATACTTTCAAATTTTTGCTCATTTTGCTCAAATTTAGCCACCTGATTTTGACCCACATATTTTCTAAGAGCTATAATCACCTCTTTAAAATAGTTAAAATCCAAAGCAATTTGTCTAAGCTTTTTATTAAATTTTTCTTTTTCAAGCCATTCTTCTATAAGTTTAGAATCTTTATTAAATACTGTAGATAAAAGATTTATAGCAATTTTATTATTTAATTCTTTTTTCTTTTGCTTACAAAAATCTCTTATACTAGCTCTAGCTTTTCCTGTTTTAACACTATCTATCCAAGAACATCTAAAAAATTCTTCCTCTGAGGTTTCAATGCTAACTATATCTCCATTTTTTAACACAGTTAAAAGTGGTACTCTCATACGATTAACAAAAGCTGTTTTTGCATGAAGTCCCACTTTAGTATGAACCTCGTATGCAAAATCCAAAGCCGTAGCTCCACGTGGTAAAGTGAAAATTTCACCTTTTGGGGAATACACTGCTATATCTTCAATATATAAACTATCTTTTGCATATTCATAAAGCTCTATAGCGTCACAATCTTGTACATTGTTCCCTTCCTCTTTACCATGCATGGAAATATCTGCAAGCCAATCTAAATTTGGTGTTGTTATATTTCCTTCTTTGTATTTCCAATGTGCAGCAACACCAAATTCAGCAGTCTTGTGCATATCAAAGGTGCGAATTTGAGCTTCTATGATATTTTTTGCATCAAAAAGCGTTGTGTGTAAGGTTTGGTAACCATTTTGTTTTGGCAAGGCTATATAGTCTTTAAATCTTGAAATTAAAGGATTAAAATGCGTATGTAAAATTCCTAAGGCCAAGTAACAATCATAAACTTTTTCTACCAAAATTCTTACACCCAAAAGGTCTAAAACTTCATCAAGTCCTACACCTTTTCTTTGCATTTTCAAATAAATAGAATAATTGTGTTTAATTCTTTTATGTATAACAAAACTGCCTTGTCTAAAACCATTCTCTAAAAATAACATTTCTATTTTTGAGATAAACTCATTAAATCCAAGTTGAATTTGTTGATCTTTTGCATTTATATAATTATCAATTTGTGCGTACTCATCAGGTAGTAAAAATTTAAAACTTAAATCTTCAAGTAAATTTTTTATACTTGAAATTCCAAGTCTGTGAGCTATAGGTGCATATACTACCAAGGTTTCTTCGCTGATTCTTTTTTGTTTATCTTCTCTTAGAAAATTTAAAGTAAGCATATTGTGTAATCTATCGCAAAGTTTTATTACAAGCACACTCACATCTTCAACACCAGCTAAAAGCATATTTCTAAAAGTCAAAGCAGATTTTGCAAGTTTTTCATTAGAATTAGAGCGTGTAAGATGATCTTCTCTAATACTGACTATTTTAGTTAAACCTTGAACTAATTTGGTTACCTCTTCACCAAAATTTGCGTTTAATTCCTCTTCATTGCAATTTGTATCTTCTAAAACATCATGCAATAATGCAGCTATAATCATAGACTGCACAGGGCTTAAAAATGCCACAAAAGAAGCTACTAATATAGGATGAACTGCATATGGTTCCCCGCTTTTTCTAAATTGTCCTTCGTGTTTTTGGATACAAAAATCTACTGCTTTTTCTAAAACAGCAGATTGTGGAAAGACCATAAAAAGAATTTCTTTTGCTCTTTGTAAATCCTTACAATTTTTAACATCATCAACAAGTTTATCTAACAATAACTCATCATTTACTAGCTTCAATAAATCCCTCTAAAACGATTTTATCTTCTGCTATTTCATGTAAAGCAATATCAGTATATTTATACTTATTTTTGTCTAAATTTACTAAAGGTTCTGCGCCATTTGCTAATTCTTCAGCTCTTTTAGCCACTACAAGTGCTAGCTTATATCTATCATCTTTTAGTTTTTTTAATGCTTTTGCTGTTATTTGTTCTACTCTCATTTTTATCCTTAATTTTAGTTTTTAACAATAGAGCATAAACTCATATCGCCTTGAATAATTTTTAATAAATTTCCCTCTTTAAACATATTACACACCACAATAGGCAAAGCATTATCCTTAGCTAGAGCTATTGCTGTATCATCCATAACTTTTATGTTATCATGTAAAGCTCTTTCATAACTTAACTCATTAAGCATGATTGCATCATCAAATTTTTTGGGATCTTTATTGTAAATTCCATCTACTTTAGTTGCCTTAATGATCATATCTGCTTGAATTTCTACCGCTCTTAAAGTCGCTGCAGTATCTGTTGTAAAATAAGGATTTCCTGTACCACAAGCAAAGATAACTATACGTCCTTTTTCTAAGTGTCTATGTGCTCTTCTCATGATATAAGTTTCACAAAATGCCTCCATTTGGATAGCACTTTGAACCCTTACATCAAGTCCGGCACTCTCTAATGCTTCTTGCATAGCTATAGAATTAATCACAGTAGCAAGCATGCCCATATGATCGCCACTTGTTCTTTTTATAAGCCCATCTCTTGCAGCAGATACCCCTCTAATAATATTTCCACCGCCTATTACTATACCTACTTCAACATTTTCACTAATCAAACTTTTTATTTCAGAAGCTATATACTTTAAAATAGAATTTTCTATACCAAATCCATTTTCTCCAGCTAAAGCTTCTCCAGAAAATTTAACCAATACTCTTTTTCTTTTATTGCTCATTAATTTTCTCCTTCGATTTAAAACTATATCAAAATTCGCATTAAAAAAAACTAATTTATTTAATCATTTCTAAAGGATTGATATGAAAATTCTTTTGAGTAACTTCAAAAGTTAAATCACTCTCAACCCTACCTATAATATAACCTTTTTTGATATTTCTACCCACTTTAACCCCAGGTGCAATTTTATCTAAATGTGCATAAATAGTATGTATACCATCTTTATTTTCAACAATCACAACTTGTTTTAAAGTTGGAGTTGCTTTTGCAAAAACTACTTTACCATCTAAGACATTTCTTACAGCAGCATTAGCACTATCACTTTTTAAAACTACATTTTCATTATAAATTTTAATATTATAAATAGGATCTACATAATTTCCAAATTTTTGTTTTACCGTGTAAGATTCTAAAGGAGCGATTGTCTTAGGACCATTATAACGCTTGACACTACTTGTTTGATAGCTTGAACCCACTTGTTTTATGTTTGAATTTGGCTTTTTATCTTCTTTTTTTTGCGCTAACTTTTCTTCTTCTTTTTCCTTGATAATTTTTAACTTATTAAGTGTTTTTCTTAATTCTTGTTGTTGGGCTTGTAAATTAGAAAGTTTTCTAGTATAAATTTCCTTGTCAGTTTTTTGTTTAGCTATTTCTTGCTCTTGCTTTTTTTTAAGATTTTTAAGCTCATCGATTTGATCTTTATAGGCTTTTAAATTACTATTAACTGTAGCAATTTGTGTTTGTTTTTCTTCGATTTTTTTGCTTATATCTTCATAATCTTTTGAAATTTGGTAAAATTCTTCTTTGAAAATTTTATCCAAAACTCCAACTAATTCTAAAGCTATGATACTATCTTCACTTTCGATATAGTTTTTAGGAATTGCTAAATCATAAGCAAAATCTTTAGCAATTAAATCAATTATCTTTCCTTCGATTTTATTTTTATTTTGTAAAAGATCTTTATTTTGCATATTAAGCTGCTCTAGCGCTTTTATTTGAGTTTTTACTGAGCTTTCAAGCTTAGAAGTTTTTGAAGTTAAGGTACTAATTTCTGAAGCTATTTTTTTCAGATTTTTTTCATTATCTAAAATTTCACTTGCTAAATCCTCTAACTTTTTAGAAAGTTGCTTTACTATGCGCTCATTTTCTTTAATATCTTTTTGTTTTTGTGCAATTTCATTTGCAAATAAAACAGAAAAAGAAAACAAAAAAAGCAAAAAGCATTTTTTCATTTTCTAACCTTAAACATTACAAAATTCACACAAGCAAAACAAACACAAAGCATTGCTAAAAAAATCAAAAACAAATGCGTGAAAATACTTATTTTAGGTAAGCTAATATCCACACTTTGCAAAGCTAGTTTAATGGATTCAAGATCATAAACTTGAGTAAAAAATAATACAAGCAATAAAAATGCTATAAAACAATCAATAAAAACTATCTTATAAAGCATAAAAGATCTAAACCAAAATGGCGCTCCAAGCAAACACATGATTTCTACTCTTTGAGTATGTTCAAAAAGCCAAATTTTCATTTGTTTAAGCAATAATACAAAGCTAAGTAGTATTATAATAAACAAGAAAAACCATAATAAAAATTTCACTAAAACCAAAAGTTTATAAATTTTTGTATGCGTTTTTGAAAAAGTTTCTACTTTAGTTATATTAGGATTTTTTAAAAGCTTATCTTTTAAAGTATTTAGCTCATCTTCTGATAAAAGTTTATTGAGTTTTAAGGTATAAAATTTTGGCAATGTAGCCTTTAAAACCTCTATATTTTTAGCTGATATATCATTCTTAAGTCTATCTATCATTTCATTTGGATTTAAAATTTCTAAAGATTGAAAATGACTTATTTGATCTTCTATGCTTTTTTTATCTAAATGAGTTTTACCTACTAAAATAATATTATAATCTTTATTCAAAAGTTTTTCATAATGTTCTATAGTTTTGTTTGTAATGATTAAAAATTCAAAAGCAAACATCATTACCATTAAAGCAAATATCAAAGAAAGATGATTTTTAAAAGATTTCATTCATTCTCCCATTTTCTATATTAAAACGACGGTAATCAAGTCTTAAATTAGTAGGAATTCTATGCGTAACAACAACCACGCAAGTTCCAAGTATTTCTCTAGCTGATTTTAATAAAGTCCATATAATGTCTGAAGAATACTCATCCAAATTTCCTGTTGGCTCATCACATAAGAGCAATTTTGGATTATGTGCCAAAGCTCTTGCCATAGCCACGCGTTGTTGTTCTCCACCTGAAAGCTGAGCTGGTTTTTTATCAGCTTTAAAGGTTAAATTTACATGCTTTAAAAGCTTTGCAGCTTGTTCTTTACATACATTCTTGCTATAACCTTTAATCATCAAAGGTAGCATTACATTTTTTTCTACGCTAAATTCTTGCACCAAACGATAATCTTGAAAAATAATTCCTATTTTTTGCCTAAGCTGTAAAAGCTCAGCATTAGAAATATCCACTAAATCATTATTACAAACTTTTAAATTCCCGCTTATTGGTTCCAAATCTCCATAAAAAGATTTTAACAAAGTTGATTTTCCACTACCACTTTTTCCTGTAATAAAAACAAAATCATTATCTTTTAGTGAAAAACTAGCATTTTCTATAACAAGTTCATCATAACCAAGACAAAGCTTTTTAGCTTCTATCATCACTACTTTTTCCTTATTTACTTTATAAATTATTATTTGATATAAGAATACAATATTTCTCTTAATTTTTCTATAGCTTTTAAATTTTCTTTAGTTTTAAAAGGTTGCTCAAAGATAAATTCTATTTTTTGTGTGTTTAAAGCTATATAAACATGCTCAGGCTTATAAAAAGCACCAAAAGCTATTTTAATGATAAGCTCATCATCTTTAATGTACATTTTTTCAAAATGCAAGAAAAAATCCTCGCCTTTAAAAACTTCATTTTTAAAATTCTTTTTTATACAAACTAATTCTTCTGTGTTTAATCTTAAATCTTCAATAGCAAATTTTTGATCTTTATTTAAACTTTCACTCTTACTAAAACCACTGATGATTAAATCATATATATCTTTATTTTGTCTTTTCCAGCGATCTTCATATTTGCTTGAAATTTCTAAATTTTCATTTTTTTTAATTAAAGCTTTTAAATGCGAAAAAGTTAAAAAAGTTTCTAAGGTAAAATCAAAATACAAAAAGCTATCTGTTCTTAGTTCAAATTGTCCATTTTCTTTTAAAACTCTAGCACATTCATTTGCAAAATTTAATCCCACCACTCTACGATGAGGCTTTTTATCCCAAGGGACAGGAAAATGCAAAAAGATTTTATCTACTAGATTAGATTCAAGTACGCTTAATAATAATCTTGCATCAGTTTCTATTAATAAAACATTATTTAAATTTTCACTTAAAGCAAGTTTAGCTACTTGTTCTAACGCAGGGGTGTAAATTTCTATACCTACAACCAAAACATCAAGATTTAATCTTGCTTGATAAAGTAAATGCCTACCACTTCCAAAACCTATTTCAATATAAATTTGCTTTTTGCTTTTTATTTGCCCTAACAACTCTTTTAAATCATTAGCAATTAAAGGTGTTTTTTGGATTAACCTTGTATGTTTTAACGCCACAGCTTCACAAACTACATCTTGAGTGAAATTTTCTTTAAACACAAGTAAAGCTTTTTGTAAATACCCAATTTGCGAAGGCTTAGTGTGTTTTTCACCCTTAATAAGCCATTCTTGTTTTTTTTCATCTTTTTTAATTTGTAAAAAAAAGCTTTCTTGCTTTATACGCGTAAAAAGCAAATCTACATTTTCACCCTTAGCCATCCATAAGAATTCAACCTCATCTTTTTTAAAAGGAAGTTGAATTTCTTTTAAAATTTCACACTTAAAATTTGGCATTATTTCACCGCTGTAAATTTATCAGAAGCTTTTGATTCTATACCATTTGCATCAATAGCTATAACTTCATAACTATACACTTTTCCAGGAACAGCTGTGATGTCTTTTAATTGTTTAGATTTAATCTCTTTAAACACAGCATTGCTTCCACCGCCGCTTCTTTTAACTATATATTCCCTGGCTCTATCATCATTATCAACCCATTCAACTCTAATGCCATCATCTTCAACAGCACACAAAACAATACTTGGTGCTAATGGTGCCCCTAAGGTAATACCTTCTACAGGCTCACTTGCTATAGGACTTTCCAAGCCATCTTTATCCACCATACTAACTTTATAATATTTTTTTTCAGCCACACCTTTAACTACATCTTCATAAGTATTTTCAGAAGTTTTAGCTACCACACTAAAAGGTAAAAAAGTAGTTGAACTTGAATAAATTTTATAATAAGCAAAATCAGCATAGTCAATTTTATCCCAAGTTAAAATGATTTTTCTTGGCGCATCTTTACTTGCTTGTAAATTGCTTACCATAGGAGGAAGCGCTTTGGTAGTTGATTCGACTATCTTACTTGGAGTACTTTTAATACCATCATAAGCTAAAGCTATAATTCTATATTGAAAACTCTCATCAGGTTTTAATGAATCATCTATATATTCAGCACTTAAACGATTTTTAACCCTAGCTAATTCTTTAAATTTCATATCTTTCATATTTGCACGCTCAATGATGTATGAATTTACTCTTACATCAGGATGTGGTCTCCAAACTATTTTTACACGATTTGGCAAACCAACAATAGCTTGCACAAAAGGCACTGGATCAATCACTCTATTTGTAAAAGCTTCTATACTTATACCATCTTGAGAAACTTGTCCAAGCTCGTTAAAAGTTTTCATAGAATAATAATACCTTGTATTTGGCTCTAAATTTGTATCAGTATAATGAGTTTGAAATTTATTTTTAATTTTTGCTATAAGCTCCATAGGTGCACCAGCTGCATTTGCCCTATAAATATAATAGCCTGCTATATTTTGATCATACAATGGTTCCCATTCAAAAGCTATACTTGTAATATCACTTATACTTTTAATATTTGAAATTTTTGGTAAAGTATCATTTACTTGAGCAATTTGAGGCGAACTCATAGTTGTGCTACAAGCACTAAAAGCCAAAACAGAACTTAAGATAATCCAGTGAAGTTTTTTCATCTATCTCTCCTTGTGTAAAATTTTCTTTTAAAATTTGATAAAAATCATCAAACATAGGAGCTTTTATAAACATTAACTCTTTAGTCCTAGGATGAATAAAATAAATCAAATACGCATGAAGCATTACTCTATTATACTTTATTTTTCCTTTATATCCGTATAATTCATCTCCTAAAATATAGCGATTAAAATCTGCTAAATGTACCCTGATTTGATGGGTTCTTCCTGTGTATAACTTAGCAGCTATTAAAGAGCATTTTTTAGCACTTAATAAATTTATAAAATCTGTTTTTGCATTTTTTGCTAAAGGATTTTTAGCATTTGTAGTAATTTTTTTAAGTCTATTATTGGGACAACGCATAATAGCTTTTTCATTACTCATTTTATCATTTTTCAAAGGCAATTCACTCAAAGCAAGGTAAAATCTACCCATGCTTTTATCTAAAAGCTGATTTGCTAAAAATTGATGTGCTTGATTGTTTTTAGCTATGATGATAGCTCCGCTTGTGCCTTTATCAAGTCTATGCACAAGTCCTGCCCTATGCTCTCCATTTAAATTTGATAAAGCATAACCCTTATGCAAAAGCCAATCCACTAAAGTCGCTTCTTTAACACTACTTGCACCATGTACGACAATATTAGGAGCTTTGTTTAAAACTAAAACATCATCATCTTCATATAAAATTTCTATATCAAACTCGGGCGTGTAGCTTTCTTTGACTTCTTTTACTAAAGGTAAAAAAATACTTATTTCATCTTTTTGTTTTATTTTTTTAGAACTTTTATTTTCTAATTTTTCATTAATATATATGCAGTTTTCTTTGATTAGTTTAGCAACTTGCGAACGACTTTGCTTAAGTATATCTGATAAAAAAATATCCAATCTTTCTTCACAAAGTGATGAAATTTTTAGCATATTATATTTCCTTGTGATAAAATTTGCAATTTTAGCATATAATTACACAATATTTTGTAAAAAGGGTAGCTTTGATAAAACTTGATAGAAGAATTCTAACACATTTTGATTTTGTTCAACCTCTTTTAGTGTTACCTATCATAGCTATATCTTTTCTTTTAATTTATGAAGCAAACACACGCTTAGCTGAAAAGCAATTTATCTATACTTTAGTGGGTTTTGCAGGATTTGCATTTTTTTTCTTTTTACCTTTAAGAAGATTAATGTGGCTTATACCCGTGTTATATTGGATTAATATAGCTTTACTTTTGAGTGTGGATATTTTTGGTGTTGAAAAACTTGGTGCTAGAAGATGGCTTGAGATACCTTTTACGCATTTTACCATACAGCCTTCTGAAATTTTTAAGCCTTCTTTTATTTTAATGTTAGCTTATTTGATTTATCAAAACCCACCACCTCATAATGGCTATGGTTTAAAACAATTTTTAAAGCTAAGTTTTTATATCTTACTCCCATTTTTACTTATAGCAGGAGAACCTGATTTAGGAACAGCTTTAGTACTTTTAATAGTGGGCTTTGGAACACTTTTTATTATAGGAGTAAATTATAAAATTTGGCTTAGTATTTTTTTAGCTATAGCTATTGCTTCACCTATTATTTATAGTGATTTTTTAAAACCTTATCAAAAACAAAGAATTCATGATTTCTTAGCTGAAGAGCCAAGTTACCATGTAAAACAATCCATCATTGCTATAGGAAGCGGTGGTTTGAGCGGAAAAAAGGCTGATGAAGCCACACAAACACATTTTAAATTTTTACCTATTTCTACGAGTGATTTTATCTTTGCATATTTGTCTGAAAGATTTGGTTTCATTGGTGCAGTTATAATCATATTGCTTTACACCTTACTCATTTTTCATTTATTGAGTTTAAATTATAAGCTCAAAGATGATTATTTTACAAGAGTAGTGACAAATTGCATTGCTTTATTTATTTTCATATATGTAGCAGTAAATATATCAATGACTATAGGTTTTGCCCCTGTTGTTGGTATACCCATGCCATTTTTTAGTCATGGGGGAAGTTCTTTTGCTACCTTTATGATTTTTTTTGGAATTTTACAAAATTTAATAACCTTTAGATATTTAGCAATAGAAAAAGCAGTAAAAATAAAATTCTAAATTTAAATTAAGGAAATAAAGATATAATAACATTTTTATTTTAACTTCTGGCGGATTTATAGCTCAGTTGGTTAGAGCAACCGGCTCATAACCGGTTGGTCGCAGGTTCGAGTCCTGCTAAATCCACCATTTATTTTTTCTTTAATCTCATACATTTTTTCGATACTAATTATATAAAACACCATTTTGTTAAAACTTTTTAAATTATATTCTTGTTTTAATTATTTTTGTGCATTTTGTATTAAAATAACTTCAGATTTCCAGCATGTTTAGTTAATGTCTTAAAAATACAAAGGTTGATTTAAATCATTTAAAGCAGAATTGATATAATTTTGTGATTTATTCTGCATCTAATTCAAATTCTTTAAAAGAACTATTTTATAAAACGTATTGGTTGCGAAGGGGAGATTTGAACTCCCGACCTTCGGGTTATGAGCCCGACGAGCTAACCACTGCTCTACTTCGCGGCATCATATGAAGTGGATGGGGTAAAGGGATTCGAACCCCTGAATGACAGGACCAAAACCTGTTGCCTTACCGCTTGGCGATACCCCAATAAATGAAGTAATTTCTAAATTAAAATTGGTATTATATATTATTTTTTACATAATGTCAAGAAAAATATTATATAATTTCTAAAAAATAGAAAAAAGGAGATTAATAGTGGGATATATTAGTGTAGAACAAGCTATAAAAGAACTTCAAGATGGCAAGATGTTAGTAATGGTAGATGCAGAAGATAGAGAAAACGAAGGAGACTTGATTTTCCCTGCACAATTTAGCTCACGAGAAAAAGTAAATTTTGCCATTACTCATGCAAGAGGTGTGGTGTGTGTAGCATTGAGTGAGAATTTGGCTAAAAAATTTGAACTACCTTTAATGGTACCTAAAAATACATCAAATCACGAAACAGCTTTCACCATCACTGTTGATGCAAAAAATGCAACAACAGGGGTAAGTGCTTATGAAAGGGATATGACTATACAAATTTTTGCTGATGATAATGCAAAGGCAAGTGATTTTGTGCGTCCTGGCCATATTAATCCTTTGATAGCAAAAAAAGGCGGGGTTTTAGAAAGAACAGGTCATACCGAGGGAACAGTGGATTTATGTCGCTTGGCAGGATTAAAAGAAGCGTGCGTAATATGTGAAATTGTTAAAGATAATGGAGATATGGCTAGAAGAAGCGATTTGCTTGAGTTTTGCAAAAAACACGCTATTAATATGATTACTATTTCAGATTTAATAGAGTATCGTTTAAAAAATGAAAGTTTGATTTCTTTAATCAAAGAAGAAGACAGTATTTTAGCAGGTTTTAAAGCTAAAAAAATGACTTTTAAAGATCACAATGGAAATGAACATATAGCTTTTAGTTTTGGTGCTTTGAAAGAATGTGAGAATGTTAAATTTTATCTTAGTGGAAGCGACTTTGAGCTTCTAACTTCTAATAAATTCAATGAATTATTAAAGCAAATTGAGTTTTTAAGCCAAAAAGGTGGTGTAATCATTTTTATGAAAAATGAAAAACAAGAAAACATACAATTTAAAAATTACGGCATAGGAGCTCAAATTTTAAGGTATTTAAAAATTTCAAAAATCAAACTTCTAAGTCAAAATACCGATAAAGAATTTATAGGCTTAAAAGGTTTTGGGCTTGATATCACAAGCAGTGATTTTAAAGCTTAAATTCTAAAAACTTAAACTTATCGCCAAAGTTAAACATCAAATTTTTACTTTGGCTGATAAAGTTTTTATAAATTTGAGAGTTAGTATTTTTAGCGTGCTCGATAATTTCTTCTAAGCCAAAGTCAATTAAGGCTTGATTTTGATTTTTATATTCTAACACTTCAAAGCCCTCTTCTTTTAAAACTTGTAAAAAATGATCAAAATTTACATTATATGTAATATCACTTTTAGCAAAAAAATCTTTTAAATTCTCTTCAAAAAGATTATACACTTGGTGATTTTTATACATTCTAATACTAATTTTTTCTTCTTTTTTTGCATAATCAAAACATGCAAAAGTTAGTTTTTCGCAAGTTTGTTTTAGTTTGGATAAAAAAGGTTTATAAGAGATACAAAGCTCACTATTAGTGATAGCATATTTTTTACATTCTTTTAAAAGATCTTCATTCATAGGCTTAAAAACGATATTTAAGTCATCATCAACATATGCCATTGTTCTATCTTTTATAAGCTCACATGCAAAACAATCAAATAATTCATTAGCATAAAAAAAGGCATTTTTAAAATGACATTCTTCTAAAGAATTATAAATTTTTACATCCAAATCATACTCATCAAAAATTTTTTTTTGAACACTTCTTAACTTTTCACGTGGCTCTATGATAAAACATTCAATCTGCTCTAAAACATCAGCTCTAAGAGTGTATAAAGCTTGTATAAGATCAAGCATCAAATGCCCTTCATTTGCCCCTATTTCTACAACTTCAACCGGTAAAGTTAGCTTTTTATCATCTATAAGTTTTAAAAAATGATTGGCTAAGAGCACTCCAAACAAATTTCCCACGCTAACTGCAGTATAAAAATCTCCATTTTTGCCAACACTCACAGCTTGAGAGTAATATTTATCAATCCAGTTTTGAAAAAACTCACTAAAAGCTATCATTATAAAGCATTAAATTTAGCTATAAAATCAAGCGGATCAACTTGCACACCATTGACTAAAATTCCAAAATGCAAATGTGGTCCTGTAACCCTACCACTAGCTCCACTCAAACCTATAAGTTCACCTTTTTTTACCTTTTGTCCTACTTTTACATTAAGTTTTGACAGATGATAATACTGAGAATAAATCCCATATCCATGATCAATCACTACTGAATTTCCTGCATAGTAGCGATTTGAAGCAATCCTTACAATACCATCATTACTCGCATAAATTTTTGTCCCACTTGCTGCTCTAAAATCAGTTCCGCTATGATAGCTTTTAAGGGTATCATTAAACAATCTTGCTTTTCCAAAATCACTTGTAATTTTACTTTCTAAAGGATATGCAAAATTGCCTTCAAATAAAGCTGTATTAGTATAAGTATTATAAACCTTAATAGCTTCTTGATATTCTTTGCTAATGCGATCAAGTGTTTCTTTAGGTGGATTAACCTTAGAAGCACTAACTTTTAAAAATTCTTTTTTATAGTTTCCTTCGCTAAATTTTATGTTAATTTCTTCTTTGGAATTATCTTTAAATTCAACTATTAATTTTCTATCTTTAGGATTTTTATAAGGCATAGCTATACTAACAACGATTTTATTTTTATACTCAAAAAAAGG